>CALUTW010000003.1 GCA_944323805.1 uncultured Bacteroidales bacterium
AAGCCCGGCCGCGCCGATGGTACTGCCCCACCAGGTGGGAGAGTAGGCCGCTGCCGCTTTTTGCAAGAGGAGGCTGACTGCACGGGATTCCGTGTCTTCAGCCTCCTCTCTTTTTATCCCGCCCCCTCTGCTTTTATCCAGTGTCCCCCTCTTCTTATCCTGTCCTCTTTTTCCCTATCCTCTCCCTGTCCCTCCCGGCCGCCCCCATCCTCTTCTGGTCACTATCCAGTACCCGAACTATCTATCCTGTATCGCATCTGTCCCATCTATCCCATCTATCGCATCATCCTCATCCTATGCCCGCATCCATTCTATCCTGCCATCCTGACCCTCGCATCCTTCCCGGGATATGATTGGCATGACTGCATCTATCCTTCCCTCCCATCTACCCTCCTAGTACGACTCGCCCAGGTACACCTGTCATGGTTCTGCCGCGTTTCCGTGCCAGGTGTCGCTCCCGGATGGTCCACCTGCCACGCTTTCCGTGGATTTCTGTCCCAGGAGTGGCATCGGCGGGTACACTTTGCATGGTTCTGCCGCATTTTCGTGGCAGGTGTCGCTCCAGAATGGCCCACCTATCGCATTTTCGTGCGTTTTTGTGGCAGATGTCACGCAGGAGTAGTCCACCAGACAAGCCCAGTCAATGCGACGGAGCTTAGCAGGACCAGGAGACAAGGGAAGCCGGGGAAGAGGAGGTGCGGGGCGGGCCTGGGAGAATGTGAATCTGTGAATGTGAGTCTGTGAATGTGAGTCTGTGAATATGAATCCGGCGGTAATGCGGTGCATATTCTGGAGAAATTTTCTTAAATTTACCGCAAGATTTTTATCGGAAACATATGACTTTAAACGAGATTTTCGAGAGAAGGGTAAGTATCAGAACGTTTGACGCTTCGAAGCGTATTCCGCATGAAACACTGGTAGAGATTATTTCTGCGACATCTCTTGCTCCTTCATGGAAAAACAGCCAGACAGCGAGATATTATGTAGCTGAATCACAGGAGAAGATAAATGAGATTCTGGCCGCATTCCCCCCAAGGAACGCCTCCAATGCATCCGGGGCATCGGCACTTGTAGTGACGGCCTATGTTAAGGATGTGGCAGGGTACAGCAGGGAAGGCAATCCTGACAATGAATTGGGCAACGGATGGGGAATCTATGATTCAGGTATCAGCAATGCATATGTAGTGCTTAAATCCGCTGAACTCGGAGTAGATTCTCTCATTATGGGAATCCGTGATGCCGAGGCCATCCGTAAGGCTTTTGATATCCCTGACAATCAGGACGTGCTTTCGGTCATAGCTCTCGGATACCGGACTTCGGCGCCGTCCCGTCCCCAGAGGAAACCTCTTGAGGAAATCTGCATCTTTGAATAGCCAGGAAGGAAAATGGTACCCGTCTGGCCGGGCCGAAGAAAAACCAATGCACATGAGGAATTACCGATGAACATGTTTCGCAACAGATATCGGATGTCATCTCTCCGCTTCAGGCGGTGGAGCAGGCATGCATATGCAGCATTCTGCTCGATCGGGAGACATGTGACCATCGGTCATCTGGCGGCAGGCATAGCGGATGCCTCCTTGCGGAAAGAGAAGTCTGTGCATACAGCCCCGAAAGCCGCATTTTTACTTTCCTCAGTCTGTCGGACAGGAGCAGAGCCGGATGATGATGCACCTCCAGGGCTTGTATTATGTGAAATATGTACTTTGCCGGCTTTTGCCGGACAATCAGATATACAGTCTGCAGGAGACTTGCGTCCTTGCAGCGCTGTTGTTGTGTAAAGTGGTCTGGAGACAGGAGTGTCCCCGGATCACTTTTTTATTTGACAGGATGATGCCATGCGGCAGAAAATATACAGACATATGAAAATAACAGAAACTGTAGACATGATTATCGAGTCTTCCGGCCTTGACACCGGAAAAGCGCTCGATTATGCGGAAAATATACCTCTTGATGAATTGCTGGAGATGGCAAGGCAGGTCAAGGACAGATGCTGTCCGCTGAAATTCGACACCTGTTCGATTGTCAATGCGAAATCAGGAAGATGTTCCGAGGACTGCAAATGGTGTGCACAGTCGGCCCGTTTCCGGACAGGTGTACATGAATATCCATTGCTCGCTCCGGAGAAGCTACTTGAAGCGGCGCAGGCATGCAAATCAAAGGGGATAGGGAGATTTTCAATCGTGACGAGCGGAAAGCGCTTGAATAGGAGCGAGATTGACGGTATCTGCCGGGCGGCGGAACTTATAGGCAGGGAATGTGGAATATACCTGTGCCTGTCGGGGGGACTTCTTGACGAGGCCGACATGAGGAGATTGAAAGACTCGGGAATCATGAGATACCATTGTAATCTCGAGACGGCACCGTCGTATTTCGGCCGGCTCTGCACAACACATTCGCAGCATCAGAAAATAGAAACACTGCGTGCTGCAGAGAAAGCCGGGATGGAAATATGCAGCGGGGGGATAATCGGTATGGGCGAGACTATGGCACAGAGGATTGAAATGGCTGCATTACTGAGGTCTCTGGGTGTAGAATCGGTACCGGTTAACATACTTTCCCCTATCAAGGGGTCTGCACTTGAGTCCCAGCCGCTCATTTCAGAGGAAGAGATACTCCGGACTGTTGCGGTTTTCCGCCTTATGATGCCTCGTGCCTATCTGCGGTTTGCCGGTGGACGTGCCAGACTTTCCGAAGAAACGATTATGACGGCATTGAAGACAGGAATCAATGCGGCGATTATAGGGGATATGTTGACTACAGTCGGGGCGGATGTCTCTGCTGACATGGACAGGATCAGGCTTGCAGGATATGAAATGCCATGACCGGCAGTAACGGACATGTTACAATTAAGCAGACAATATGATATATGGAATCAAAGGATATGGATATCGGGAAAATTACAGACAGGTTTGACAGGGAGCATCTGTGGCATCCGTATGCATCGGCTACGGAGCCTCTGCCCTCATATAAGGTCCGGGAGGCACACGGATGTACAATCGTTCTTGAGGATGGGACGGAACTCACTGACGGGATGTCTTCGTGGTGGTGTGCAATACATGGCTATAACCACCCTGTGCTGAATGAGGCGATAAGGCGCCAGACGGAGAAGATGTCGCACATTATGTTCGGAGGACTGACCCATGAGCCGGCAATCTCGCTTGGAAAGGCATTGATGAAGATATTGCCGGATGAATTCAGCCACATATTCTACGCTGACAGCGGCTCAGTTGCAGTTGAAGTCGCGATGAAAATGGCTGTACAGTACCATTATGCAAAAGGGAATCCCCGCAAATCAAATTTTGTTACCATAAGGTCTGGCTATCATGGAGATACATGGAATGCCATGTCTGTATGCGATCCTGTCACAGGGATGCACAGCATATTCGGCTCATCGCTTCCTGTCCGTTATTTTGTTCCGTCCCCGCGCAGCCGGTTCGGAGAGGAATGGCGGCAGGATGATACCTTTCCACTGGAGAAAGTGCTCGAGGAGCATCATGCCGATATTGCGGCATTGATTCTTGAGCCTGTCGTACAAGGCGCAGGCGGGATGTGGTTCTACAATCCGGAATATATCAGGCAGGCTGTGTCCATGTGCCGCAGATATGACGTACTGGTCATCTTTGACGAAATCGCCACAGGTTTCGGCCGTACAGGGAAGCTTTTTGCATGGGAACATGCAGGTGTGCTTCCGGATATCATGTGCATCGGGAAGTCGCTTACCGGAGGGTATATGACCCTGTCGGCAGTCCTTACAAATGATGACGTTGCCGGGACGATATCCGGGAATTATCCATATGCATTCATGCATGGGCCTACATTCATGGCCAATCCTCTCGCGTGTTCCGTGGCGCGTGCAAGCATTGAACTTCTTCTTGAAATGGACTGGAAAGGAAAGGTCTCTGCTATTGAAAGCCAGATGAAAAGGGAGCTTGCCCCGGCTGCATCATTCCCGGCTGTCTCGGATGTAAGAGTACTCGGGGCAATAGGTGTAATAGAGATGAAAGAGCCTGTGGACATGGCGTGGATACAGCGCAGGTTTATTGAGGAGGGGGTATGGGTACGTCCTTTCGGAAGACTCGTATACATCATGCCTCCATTTGTCATAACTCCTGAAGAACTTTCCAGGCTGACATCGGCGCTGCTGAAAATCACTCGCGAGGCATCGCGTATCTGACTATGAAAAACGTATAGCGAAGAAATTATATGGAAAATAATGTGTTTTTTGTAAGCGGTACGGATACCGGGGTGGGGAAAAGTTATGCTACAGGGTATCTTGCAAGGCTATGGAATGAGTCGGGACGCAGGACAGTCACTCAGAAACTGGTCCAGACGGGGAATACCGGCGTGTCGGAAGATATCGAGGTTCACAGAAGGATAATGGGGTGCGGTTTCTTGCCTGAGGATGATGCAAGACTGACAATGCCGGAAATCTATTCATATCCGTGCTCCCCGCACCTTGCCGCCGAAATTGACGGCAGGCCTATAGACTTTGCAGGGATAGAGTACTGTACCGCCGAACTCAGCGAAAGGTTCGATGCCGTGCTTCTTGAAGGTGCAGGGGGGCTGATGGTGCCTCTGACAAGGACTTTGCTGACCTTGGACTATGTCGCGTCAAAAGGCTATCCTCTCATACTGGTAACTTCCGGCAAGCTTGGCAGCATCAATCACACACTGCTTAGCCTGGAGGCTGCAAAACGGCATGGACTCAGACTGAAAATGCTTATGTTCAATATGTTTCCCCATGAAGATGATATGACAATCTCATATGATACCGAGCAATATCTCAAGGATTGTCTGGCCGCACACTTCCCGGATGCAGAATATATGACAGTGCCTCTGCTATGACCATGTGCAGCCGGACCGGGACAGGGTAGGGGATATATACGAAAAAAGGGTAAGCTTATTACATCGCACCGCTACAACCTCCTACCCTTGCTGCCTTCCGGCCCTGGGGGAATTCAGAGGGAGCTGGTCGTGTAAGACTTACCCGATGCAAAGATAGCCAAATTTTCTTGATTACAAAAAATAATCGGCTTCCGACGGTCGCGGTCAACAGTTGATGGCGGGCACTGACATGCACGTCCTTATTTCAGGCTGTCGAAGATGAGAGGGAGGATATCGTCCACCTTGCTGAATTTCCATATCTTTTCAGCACCTGCCATGATTATCTCCATCGGTCTGCCGCTGCGGCTCTGGTATTCAGCCATTACCTGACGGCATGCACCGCATGGTGTGGCAGGTATGGGGCATAGCTTCCCGTTCTGGATGGCCGCTATTGCTATGGCTTCCATTGCTGCATCAGGGTAATGGGCGGCGGCATAAAACATTGCGGTTCTTTCCGCGCAAAGTCCGGATGGAAAGGCCATGTTCTCCTGGTTTGCCCCTGTGACAATTTCCCCGTTGGATAGCCTGACAGCTGCTCCTACGTTGAAATGGGAGTACGGGGTATATGCGTTGCCGGCAGCCTTGACAGCTGCTTCCGCCAGTTTCCTGTCCGGCCCGCTCATCTGCTCTGGGCAGTCGTATTCGATATAGCTGATGGAAATCTTCTTGTCGGTCATGGCAATTCCGTTTTAGTGTCAATATATTCCGCGCTAAATGCTATATTTGCATCGGATTATTGCAGCATCAGTAACAAATATAAGAATTTTCTGTCTTTCAAGTCTGATTTTGACCTGAAAAGGGTAAAAATAGCTTGCTGCCGGCTTGTCAGCAGAGAGAATGTCATGCATATGAAAGTGTGTATCGGACTGTCAGGTGGAGTCGATTCCAGTGTCGCTGCTCTTCTTCTGAAGAGGGCCGGATATGATGTGTTTGCGCTTTTCATGCAGAACTGGCATGATACGGCCGGCACACTGCATGGCGACTGCGAGTGGGAGGAAGACCGTTTTGTCGCAGAAATGGTGGCAAGGAAGATAGGGATACCATTCTATTTTGTAGACTTGAGCGGGGAATACCGCAGGCGCGTGGTCGACTACATGTTCGATGAATACTCCAAGGGCAGGACGCCCAATCCTGATGTCCTGTGCAACAGGGAGATAAAGTTTGACGCATTCATGAAATGCGCAATGAAGATGGGCGCTGACTATGTCGCTACAGGACATTATTGCAGAAAGGATGAGATTGCCGGTCCGGACGGGAAGCCGGTATACCGGATATTTGCCGGGACCGACCCCAACAAGGACCAGAGCTATTTCCTCTGCCAGCTGACACAGGACCAGCTTGCAAGGGCTCTTTTTCCCATAGGCGATATCGGGAAGCCGGACGTCAGGAGGATTGCCCGGGAGGCCGACCTGCCGTCTGCCGACAAGAAGGATTCACAGGGGATATGTTTTGTCGGCAAGGTGGACCTCCCCGTTTTCCTGCAGCAGAAACTCAAGCCGTCGGAAGGGGATATCGTTGAAGTATATGATGCATATTTTGACGATGACAGGCATTACAGGCAAGTCGTCTCGATACTGGAGTCATTGAAGCGGGATGATTTTGAGGGTAATGTGCCTCTCGTTACCGATTATATATCGGAGACAAGGTCATTTTCAGGAAATCAGACCCCACAACAGGCGGAAGGGAAGGTCAATGACTTGAATGAACGGTCTGTAAAAGGAAATCCGGAGAATGAAGGCGGATGCTCCGGGGAGTCCGGATTTTCCCGCGAAAAGATTGCCGGGCTGACGGA
Source organism: uncultured Bacteroidales bacterium (assembly GCA_944323805.1). GTDB lineage: Bacteria > Bacteroidota > Bacteroidia > Bacteroidales > UBA932 > Cryptobacteroides. Next base: position 6,677 of record CALUTW010000003.1, read on the forward strand.
CGATGAGCTGCTTCTGCTTTCCGCTCCGGTCGTCTACGATATAGGATTTGAGACGGAGACATACAGGTCCGGCAAGAAGCACATCAAAAAGACCCGGTATAAGGACAACCCGTACGGGAAAATAGTAGGAAAGCATGACGGGGCACAATTCTATACGATAGGACAGAGGAAGGGCCTGAATGTGGGAGGCCATAAGGATTCATTGTTTGTCATAGGGACGGACATTGCCTCAAATACGGTCTATGTGGGAGAAGGACACCGGCATAAGGGCCTGTCCCGCAGTTGCCTGAGAATTACCCCGGAGGATGTCCACTGGATAAGGGAGGATATCCCGATGTCTCCGGGGGATATCCGCAGGTACAGAGTAAGGATCCGCTATCGGCAGCCATTGCAGGATGCTACGCTTATAATGAGAGGGAACGGGCTGTTCATCCTGTTTGATTCCCCGCAGAGAGGGATTACACCCGGGCAGTTTGCCGTATGGTACGACAATGACGAAATGGTCGGCTCAGGTGTAATATCAAGGTAATATGAGGCTCCGTGCTGCGGACTGGCCTGCAAGCATTCCGGTAGAGAATGCTGTCTGAAGATTGTATCCTCCGGTATCTCCGTCAAGGTCAATGATTTCGCCTGCAAAATACAGTCCTGGGCAGAGCTTTGACTCCATTTTCCTGGCATTGATTTCGTCTGTCGATATGCCTCCGGCTGTTATGACGCATCGTTCGTAGCCTACGAAGCCGCGGATATTCATTTTCCAGTTCTTGAGCCTTGCAGCAAGGGTCTTGTGGTCGATGCCCTGGTTGCATCTTCTGAATCCCTGGACAATTGATGCCGGGAGCAGCTTCCCGAGCAGGACCCGGAACCTGTCATTGTAGGTTTTCCCGATGCTTCTCCTGTCCTCAGCTATCTCCTGCCAGAGCGACCTTATCCTTTTGTCCAGGGCATCTGCCGATACCGCAGGTTTCAGGTCAATCGAGATTGATGCCTTGCTTCCGTTCATTACGGCATTGACGCATCTCCTGCTGACCTTGAAGCCTATGGACCCTTCTATGCCTCCGTCCGTAAAGTCCATGTCTCCGAATTCTTCCTGCACGCATGCCCCGTCAATATAGAGGGCAAGAGATACGTTCTTGAGCTGGTTCCCGTTCAGCAGCGACCCTGTCTCGGAAAGGGGTACGGACCTGTCGATATGTCCTTTCAGTCCGGAGCCGCTGTCTGCCTGTCCGGCTCCTGACATGTCCTTGTAGCCTTCCGGGACTATTGCGGTCAATGACGGGAAACAGGTCCTGACATTGTGCCTGAACTGCCTTGCCCATCCGTATCCGTCTCCTGTAGAGCCAGTCCCGGGATATGAGAGTCCGCCTGTAGCGATGACCAGTCTCCTGCACAGGAATTCCTTTCCGTTGCGGCATGTTATGCGGAACCGGACAGCATCCGGATCTCCGGCGTCCGCAATGTCCCCGGTGGCGTTGCCGTCCGGGTCAATGAGGGAAATCCCGGAGACTTCGCATCCGGTCTCGATGTGTGCCCCTGCATCTGTTGCGGCCTTGACAAGAGTATCGGTTACATCGGCGGCGTTATGCGATGCAGGGAAGACCCGTTCTCCGCGTTCTGTGACAGTCTCAAGCCCATGGCTGTTGAAGAATTCTATGGTTGCAGCGGTGCTGAGATTGTAGAATGCATGTTTCAGCGGGCCGGCTTTCGGATGGATGTGCTCCGAGAACTCGTTCCACTGTCTTGTATTTGTGATGTTGCACCTGCCTTTGCCTGTTATCATTATCTTCCTGCCAGGTCTCGGCATCTTTTCAAGTACGGTGACTGTCCTGTCCTGGCCGCCTGCCGCAAATATCCCGGCTGCACCTGCCGCTGCCATCAGTCCGGCAGCCCCTCCTCCAATGATAATAATGTCGTTAATTGCCATCAGGATATGTCTTTAGAATATGTATGTGCCGACCGGCAGTTCCTTCGGCTTAAAAAATTGCATAATATCGAAATATTTTACTAAATTTGCAGTCCCTTTGGGAAGCATGGGATACCATGGTGTCTCCGAGGTGTTTCAAGGCCACTTTAGCTCAGTCGGTAGAGCAACGCATTCGTAACGCGTAGGTCGTGGGTTCGAATCCCATGAGTGGCTCCATTCTTCAGAATATTATATTGAAGCGGAACAGTTCGTTCCCGCAGAATTTTCCGGCCACTTCAGTCTTTCCCGGTTTTTCGGCAAGTTCAGCCGCAGGAGCCAGCTCAATGGCGGCAATGTCGCCGATACGCAGAGATACCATTGCGGATATCCTTGTCAGGGCATCTTCAATCATTGCTTCCGAGCCTTCAGAAGTCGAATATATCTCTTCACCGTCCCGGTAGACTTCAAACATGTTCGTGCCGCTTTCCAGTGTGACCCTGTCATACATGGGAAACGGAAGTACGGATGTGTGGTCAATGCATGAGGCGCATGCGTACCCTTCAGGACTGCCGTCAAGCAGGTCCGACGGGTACAGGAGAATACCGTAGCCGACAGCATCGTAATATCTCCCGGCAAATCGTTGCCCTATGCATTTCCCGGCCTTTGATATGCGCGCAAACAGCACGGGTGCCCACATATAGCCGGATACGTAGTCTGGCGGATATATATCCTTGTTTTCCCTTTCCCAGCTTGTGTCAGGCCGGCAGAGGCAGTATCCGCTTCCGTATGGTCTTACTATAATATTCATTTCCTGTGAAGAAAGGCTTCTATTCCTGAGCCGTGGCCTGGGTATCGAACAGGTTGCCGGAATATTCGGTGCCGGCTTTTGCTTTTCTGGCTGTGTCCCTGGCCTTCCGCGGGTCTGTATTCAGCGACATCAGTTTCTGCAGGTCCTCTTCGGTGGCAGCCTTTGCCGGCGGCTCGTTGTTCCTTGCCGCTTTCCTTGCCTCGCGTTTCTCCTCCTCGAACATTTGCTTCAGAAGCTCGAACTGCCGTTTTGTATCCAGTGTGAACTCTCCGTTTTCAATCCAGCTGAAATACGAAGGTTCGGACATGTATACTTCGCGGGCAGTCTTGCCTTTGTGCTTGCCGAAACTGATGACGGGCTCTTTCCTGTCGTTGAGGGCAAGCCTTCCTGCATAGTCCACGCTTTTCTGTCTTTCAGAGAAGTTGGCCAGGAAGTCCACGTTGTTTTTCAGGGTGTCGGGGTAGCGGTCCAACTGGGCCTTGAGCACTTCATATGTCGCTTCCGTATCTGCCTGGGCCTCATGTGCGTTCTCCAGTTCTTTCCCGCAGTAGAACCTGTATGCTGCCTTGAGGTTGCGCGGCTCCATCATATGGAAGATGTTCTGCACATCGACCATCTTCATTTCATGGAGATTGATATCGATGTCCTTGTGAAGGTATTTCCTGACACGCTCGATTTCCTCGGCAAGCATCGGCAGGTCGAACTTTGCCGAATTGAATCCTGCAAGGTCGCTGCCTCTCAGTTCCCTGACGACATCATCGACGATTTCTGCAAAGGTCCTGCATCCAGTCAGGTCCTCATCCTTGATCCCGTGTACGGAAGATGCGCTCGGGGATATCCTTTTCTGGCAGTTGTTCTGGTAGTCCCATGGCTTGACTCTCCATGTCCTGATTTCCGGCTTGTCATCCTGTCCTGTCCCAGGCCTGATTATGACGAAACTGAGTTCTATGATTGCGTCAGACGCGATATTGAGGCCGGTGCTTTCTATGTCGAAGAAAACGAGCGGCCTTTCAAGGTGCAATTCCATTTTTCTGTTGTAGTTTTATTCCTTTGCCGGAAAATTAAATCATTATAGGCATTATGATTCCGCAGACCTTTTCGCTTTCTGCCTCGTCCTCTGCAGGGACAATCAGTGCGGCGCGCTTGCTGTCGGCAAACTTCATTACGATGCCGTTGCATGTCATGTTGCTGAGTATCTCTATGATGAATGTGGACTTGAATCCTATCGAAAGTTCATCTCCAGAGTACTGGCAAGGTACGTTCTCGTATGCTGCAATGGAGAACCCGAGGTCCTGTGCGGAGATTACAAGGCTGTTTTCCTTCAGGTCGAACTTGATGTGGTTCGATGCCTTGTTGGCGCAGACAGACACCCTGCGGACGGTGTTCAGGAACATTGCCCTGTCAATCCTGAGGACGTTTGAGTTGTTCTGAGGGATGACATCCCTGTATTTAGGATATTTGCCGATGATAAGGCGGCATACGACAGTGGTCTGGTCGAATGTGAACACGGCGTTCTTGCTGTCGAACGATATATCGACCTTCTCCGTGTTTTTCCCTATGATGGACCGCAGTACGGCAGCCGGCCTCTTGTGCAGGATGAACGATGCCTTTTCCGTGGCCTTGATGCCGGAGGCGGTATAGCAGACGAGCTTGTGGGCATCAGATGCTACGAGGGTAGTGGATTCAGGCTCGATATCGAAGAAGATACCGCTCATCGCAGGCCTGATTTCATCATCGGATGTCGCATATATGGTGCTCGCTATGCCTTCGACAAGGCTTTCCGCCGGGAATTCTATCCGGACGGCCGTATCGTCTGTTGTGGCAATCTCCGGATAGTCCTCTGCCGGGAAGAACGGCAGGGTGGAGGAGCCGCTGGTCCAGCTGCATTCGAAAGAGCTGTCGCTGACCGTGCTTATGGTCAGGGGCTGGTCAGGAAGCTCCTTCAGCAGGTCTGTGATATGCTTTGCCGGTATGGCAATCTGGCCCTCCTCTATGGCGTTGTCGACCTCTATGAGGGTCCTCAAAGTAAGTTCAGTATCTGATGCTGTGATTTCCAGCGTATTGCCTTTCAGGACGAAAAGGAAGTTCTCCAGGATTGGAAGAGCCGGTTTGGCCGGTATGGCCTTTGAAACTGAAAGTATCCCTTTCAGCAGCTCGGCGCTTGAAATGATAAGTTTCATGTATGGTATGTTTTAATTTTCAATCAATATCCGTCGTCATGCCGACCGCATCCGTCCCCGGTCTCCCGAGGGCGCATAGGCGATGACAAATATACGCAGAAGCCGAGAGCAATGCAAACTTTATTTTGCAATTGCCGAGGCGTGAACCGTATAAATGGCAAAGCCAAATATAGGAAAAAATAGTTATGTTTTGGCATATAATTTGATTTTTCAGGCCGCCGGTATGGAAAAAACAACAGGTCTGATAATTAAATTATGACAAATATGAAAAAAGGCATTTTAACAGTACTCCTTTCTGCAATTGCAGGAGGGGTTGTGGCATTTGCCGTTGTAAGGACTGCAGATGTCAGCAGTGCAGGACAGCAGGTGTTCGTATCAGGGAACGGCGGACAATACCGTACTGTCAATCTGTCAGAGACGGAATATCCGGATTTTACATATGCGGCTGAGTCCGCCGTGGATGCGGTTGTGTATGTAAAGGTTACTGTAAAGGATGTGATGAGGACAGCCCCGAGCTCCATATTCGACTTCTTTTTCGGATATGAGGGGACTCCGCAGGAGAGAGAACGCGTGGGAAGCGGTTCAGGTGTCATCATAAGGCCTGACGGATATATCGTGACAAACAACCATGTCGTTGAAGGCGCCTCCAAGATAGAGGTAACCCTCAATAACAACAAGACATACGAGGCTACCCTCATCGGAACGGATCCGGCCACTGATGTCGCCCTGGTAAAGATTGATGCACAGGGACTTCCGACTGTCCCGTTCGGGGATTCGGACAATCTCAGGCTCGGGGAATGGGTAATCGCAATCGGAAGCCCGTATGACCTGCGCTCGACGATTACAGCCGGGATTGTCAGCGCCAAGGGTCGTTCGATGCCGAATTATAACGGGGAATTCAAGATCGAGTCATTCATCCAGACAGACGCTGCCGTCAATCCGGGAAACAGCGGAGGAGCCCTGGTGGACAAGGCGGGCAACCTCGTAGGTATCAATACTGCAATCGTTTCGCAGACAGGGTCTTATACCGGCTATTCCTTTGCCATACCATCCAATATCGTCAAGAAGATAGTCTATGACCTCATCGACTACGGAAGTGTGAAGAGGGCTGTCCTGGGCGTGACGATGACTCCGGTAGATGATAAATTGGCGAAAGAAATGAAACTTTCTTCTCCGAACGGCGTATATATTGTTGAGGTTTTGAAAGGAAGCGCTGCTGATGAAGCGGGGATGAAAGACAAGGATGTACTTGTTGCGATAGATTCTACGGTTGTCAGGAACCCTTCCGATGTACAGGAGCGCGTCAACGGGTTCCATCCTGGAGACAAGACAAAGATGACTGTCATCCGCGACGGCAAGGAGAAGGTCCTGGAGGTTACATTCAAGGGGACTGCCGCCGAGAACGGATCTGTCGATGATGACGGTGCAGTGGCGTTCTACGGCTCGCGGATCAAGGAGGCTCCGGAGGATGTTCTCGAAAGACTCGGTATCGAGCATGGAGTGGAGATTGTCTCTGTCGGGCCTGGAAAGGTAATGGATGCCGGAGTGTCGGAAGGCTTTATCATCATGTATGTCAACGACCAGCCTGTAAGCAAGCCTCAAGATGTGATTGACATTATCAAGAAGTCGAAGAGGGCTGTATTTGTGGAAGGCATGACACCTTACGGCAAAGTTTCCTATTTCGGCTTCGGCATATAGGAGACAAGTATATATATGAGACAGCTGAAAATTACAAAATCGATTACCAACCGCGAGAGTGCATCTCTTGACAAGTATCTTCAGGAGATAGGAAGGGAGGAACTGATAACGGTAGAGGATGAGGTGGAGCTTGCCCAGCGTATCCGGAAAGGAGACCAGGCGGCTCTGGAGAAACTGACAAGGGCAAACCTGAGATTCGTGGTGTCTGTCGCAAAGCAGTACCAGAACCAGGGACTGAGTCTTCCGGACCTTATCAACGAGGGCAACCTCGGTCTTATAAAGGCTGCCGAAAAGTTCGATGAGACAAGGGGATTCAAGTTCATATCATATGCAGTATGGTGGATCCGCCAGTCGATACTCCAGGCTCTTGCAGAGCAGTCGAGGATTGTAAGGCTTCCTCTCAATCAGGTAGGTTCGCTCAACAAGATAAACAAGGCTCTCCAGAAGTTCGAGCAGGAGAACGAAAGGATGCCGTCGACAGAGGAGCTGTCGGAGATGATAGATGTCCCGAAGGACAAGATTGCCGATACACTCAGGGTGTCAGGACGCCATGTCTCTGTGGATGCCCCTTTTGTTGAAGGCGAGGACAACAGCCTGCTGGACGTGCTTGTGAACAATGATTCCCCGAATGCTGACAGGGGGCTCGTCAACGAGTCGCTGAACAAGGAGATCGAGCGTTCGCTTTCTACCCTTGCACCACGTGAGAGGGAGATAGTCAAGTCCTTCTTCGGGATAGGATGCCAGGAGATGACGCTGGAGGAAATCGGGGAGAGATTCGGGCTTACGCGAGAAAGGGTGCGCCAGATAAAGGAGAAGGCCATCAGGAAATTGAGAAACAATTCGAGAAGCAAATTATTGAAGAGCTATCTTGGCTGAGACACAGTTAAAATAACGGGAACATTGGCGTTCCGTCTGTCCAACAGGGGCAGGCGGAGCGTCTTTATTTTATTATATCATGACCAATCCAGAGAATTTCATAGCAGCAAAGGCCGCAGAGGCGGTAAAATCATTGTACAATGCCGATGCCGACGCTTCGGCGCTCCAGGTGCAGGTAACAAGGAAAGAGTTTGAGGGGGATTACACGCTTGTGGTGTTCCCGTTGCTGAAAGTATCACGTTCCACCCCTGAGAATACAGGTAAGTCGATAGGGGAATGGCTGGTGTCCAACTGTCCTGAGGTGTCGGGATACAATGTAGTCAAGGGCTTCCTGAACATATCCTTCTCCACGTCATTCTGGAACGGGGTCTTCGCGTCGATTGCCTCCGATGCCGATTTCGGACAGCACGCACCGACAGGCAAGACGATAATGGTGGAGTTCTCGTCCCCTAACACCAACAAGCCTCTTCATCTCGGGCATATCAGAAACAACCTTCTCGGCTGGTCCGTGTCGAAGCTTCTCGAGGCTAACGGCCACAGGGTCTTGAAGGTCAATCTTGTGAACGACAGGGGAATACACATATGCAAATCCATGCTCGCATGGCTCAGGCAGGGTAACGGAGAGACGCCGGAGACTTCAGGAAAGAAAGGAGACCATCTTGTCGGGGACTGCTATGTGGCATTCAATAACATATACAAGGCAGAGGTTGATGAGCTCGTAGCGGGAGGCATGTCCAAAGAGGAGGCGGAAAAGAACGCCCCGTCATTGAAAGAGGCCCAGGAGATGCTCTACAAGTGGGAGCATGGGGACGAGGAGGTCATCGCCCTGTGGAAAAAGATGAACGGCTGGGTATATGCCGGTTTTGACAAGACTTACAGCGACCTCGGGATTTCTTTCGACAGGACCTACTATGAGTCCCAGACCTATCTTCTCGGGAAGGCTCTCGTCCAGAAAGGACTTGAAATGGGCATATTCGAGAAAGAGGCCGACGGTTCCGTATGGTGCGACCTTACATCCGACGGGCTCGACAGGAAGCTGCTGCTGAGAGGAGACGGGACCTCGGTATATATGACCCAGGATCTCGGGACGGCAGAGCAGCGTTTCAAGGAATACAGTCTTGACGAGCATATCTATGTGGTGGGAAATGAGCAGAATTATCATTTCCAGGTGTTGAAGCTGATCCTCAAGAAGCTCGGGTTCGACTGGGCGGACAGCATATATCATCTGTCATATGGGATGGTGGAGCTCCCGCAGGGAAAGATGAAGTCAAGGGAAGGGACCGTGGTCGATGCCGATGACCTCATCGAGAAGATGTACAATACGGCCAGGGAAACATCCCTGGAGCTCGGCAAGCTTGATGACATGGACGAAAAGGAGCAGGACGCGCTTTTCAGAATGATAGGTCTCGGTGCCCTGAAGTATTTCATCATCAAAGTTGACCCGAAGAAGACGATGCTCTTCGACCCTAAGGAGTCCATTGATTTCAACGGCAATACGGGACCATTCATCCAGTATACGCACGCGAGGATAAAATCGATTCTGCGTAAGGCGGATGCAACTGGAATCAGCCATGCCGGCGCAACGGAAATCGCCCCTGATACCGGACTTTCCTCCAAGGAAATACGTATTATCAAGATTCTCAATCAGTTCCCGGACAAGATTGCCGAGGGAGGTGCGGCGCATTCCCCTGCGGTAATTGCAAACTATGCATATGACCTGGCCAAGGAATTCAACCAGTATTATCACGATACACCTATTCTAAGGGAAGAGAACGGGGCGTTGCTCAGGTACAGGCTTGTCCTGGTGGAGAATATCGCCAAGGTCCTTGTAAAGGCGATGTCGATACTCGGAATCACACTTCCTGAAAGGATGTAGGCTGCAATGTCGGCGGATATCCATCAGCCGGAAACGGCATATATGATACCCACTTCCGTTAAGGAAGTGAAAGCATTAGGGTGGGAATGGATCGACATCATCATTTTTACCGGTGATGCATTCGTCGACCACCCGTCTTTCGGTACGGCAGTGATTGCAAGATACCTGCAGAAGGCAGGCTACAGGGTTGCTGTCGTGCCTCAGCCCAACTGGAGGGATGACCTGCGCGATTTCAGGAAACTGGGGGCCCCGAGGCTGTATTTCGGCGTGAATGCCGGTGCCATGGATTCAATGGTAAACCACTACACCGCCTCGAAACGCCTGAGGAGTGACGATGCATATACTCCGGGAGGAAAGGCCGGCCAGCGTCCGGATTATGCCGTGACAGTCTACACCGGTATACTTAAACGGCTTTATCCCGAGATTCCTGTCGTGATAGGCGGCATTGAGGCGTCGCTCAGGAGACTGACACACTACGACTACTGGAAAGACGACCTGATGCCTTCCGTACTTGTTGCCAGCGGGGCTGACTGGCTGTGCTATGGCATGGGGGAGCGTCCTATGCTGGAACTGACAAGAGCCATAGAGGCCGGGAGGAACCTGTCCGACATGAGGAAGATTCCGCAGCTGGCCTTTTTCATGACAGGGAAATGCCGCGACAAGGATGCCCTTGTGCTTCATTCATATGAGGAGTGCAGGGAAGACAGGAAAGCCTTTGCTGAGAATTTCCATCTTATCGAGACCCATGCCAACATGCTCCATCCGTCCGTGATCATAGAGCCTGTGGCGGACGGCTATGTCAGGGTCAATCCTCCATACCCGCCTGCAAGCCAGGAAGAGATGGATTCGTTCTGGGACCTGCCGTTTACAAAGCAGCCGCATCCACGGTATAAGGGGAAGCATATTCCTGCGTATGAAATGATTAAGTTTTCCATAAATACGCACCGCGGCTGTTTCGGAGGATGCAACTTCTGTACGATAGCGGCACATCAGGGCAAGTTCATCCAGTCCAGGTCGGAGGATTCCATCGTCAGGGAGGCCGAAGAGATGCGCAGTCTTCCAGGGTTCGCCGGAAACATATCCGATCTGGGTGCGCCTACTGCGAATATGTACGGTATGAAAGGACGGGATGAGAAGCTTTGCGCGGTGTGCAGGAGAAAGTCTTGCCTGTTCCCGTCGCCATGCAGGAATCTTGACAGGTCTCATGACAGGCTGCTCAGGCTTTATGCGAGGATAGCTTCAATCAAGGGTATCAGGCATGCGTATATCGGCAGCGGGATACGTTATGACCTTTTTCTGGATGAAAACGGATTTGTCGACAGTTCCTCGTGCCCATATCTGAAGGAGCTGATACTCGAGCATACTTCCGGCCGACTGAAAGTGGCTCCGGAGCATACTGAAGAGCATGTCCTCAAATACATGGCAAAGCCGTCATTCAGGCTTTTCATCCGTCTGCGGAAGGAGTTCGACAGGATAACCGCTGCCGGAGGACGCCATTGCTCGCTCGTCCCGTATTTCATTTCGGGACATCCGGGATGCACGATGAGGGATATGGAGAGACTTTCCCGCAATCCGGCACTGAAAGGCCTGTATATGGATCAGGTACAGGATTTTACCCCGACGCCGATGACGACATCTTCCGTGATGTATTATACGGGGCTTGACCCGAGGACGATGGAAAAGGTATTCGTCGAGCGGGACATAGAGAGGAAAAGGTCTCAGAAATCGTTTTTTTTCAAAAAAAAATTATACTGATTCGGAAAAATGTCCTATTATTGCAGCGTGATTTGAACTTAAATGGAAAAAAGAACGACAATATGATGGATAGGCCTAATAATCAGAAGAAAAGAGCTGTGGTAAGCTATGAGAACATGTCTGAAGAGCTTGCTGCTGCATTTGCGGAGAAGTATCCGAAGGGTTTCAGCGATTATTTCCCGGATCTACAGAAATATGACAAGCCTGACGGTACAAGTTTCTATGCCGTGACACTGGAGATACCGGATGCGATATATCTGGTAAAGATCAAGGTCCAGACGGATGATGCCGAGGACATAGAGAGATGGCTGGATGGCGAGGATGATGATTCCGGAGATGACGGGGACGGAGAGGAGCTGCCGGACGACAATATCTCCCAGTATGCTACCGGAGATGACGAACCTTCGGATCCGGATGCCGAAAGATAAATGGAAGGGGGCTGACTGAAATGTAAAGGTCAAGCCCCTTTTTCGTGTCATCACTTTGCGAAATGGCGGCTTTTTGCATATTTTTGCATGAGCTGACGGGAGTATCCCGGTCATGCGCGGAATGGACATGGGGTCGGACAGTAAATTCAGGAATATCCTAAGGCAGGTCAGGGCTATGATGTCGGAGAAGGAGCTGATGCTCCTGCTCTCGATAATTGTAGGCATTGCGTGCGGACTGGCAGCTGTAATATTGAAGCTTGCCATAGAGTTTATACATGGCAGCATCACATCATGGTTTGACGGGGAGGCATACAACTATCTCTACCTGATATATCCGGGATTCGGAATGCTGCTGGCCATGCTTTTTGTCCGTTATGTCATCAAGGACAATATCGGCCATGGCGTGACGAAGGTGCTGCTGGCTGTCTCAAAGAACGAGTCCAGGATACGACCCCACAACATGTGGTCATCGCTGGTTGCCAGTTCAGTTACAATCGGGTTCGGAGGTTCTGTCGGTGCAGAGGCCCCTATCGTGTACACGGGTGCTGCCATAGGCTCGAACATAGCCAGGAAGATGGGGCTTTCCTATAAGAACATGACCATTCTTCTTGGTTGCGGGGCGGCCGGAGCTGTTGCAGGTATCTTCAAGGCGCCTTTGGCGGGGGTGCTGTTCACGCTGGAGATACTTCTGTTCAATATCTCCATGTCTTCAATCCTTCCTCTGCTGATGTCGACTGTCTCCGCAACGGTCATTTCATATGTCTTTCTCGGGGATTCCCTCCCGTTCGAATGTACGCTGTCTCCTTTCGAGATGCGCAATATCCCTTTCTATGTACTTCTCGGGCTGTTCTGCGCAGGATGTTCGATATACTTTACCCGGACGACACTGTGGCTCGAGGATAAGATAAAATCGATTGAGGATCCGTTCAGCCGCTGGGGCATATCGGCCGCGTGCCTCGGTCTTCTTATTTTCCTTTTCCCTCCTCTTTATGGCGAGGGCTATGAGGACCTGAGCATATTGCTGAACGGTGGTACCATTGATTTTGAGGGGGAGACGCTGCTTGCTTTCTTTATGGACAGGAAGTGGTCGATTCCCATATTCTTCATGCTCATATTGCTTCTGAAGGTGTTCTCGATGTCGTTTACCAATGCCGGGGGAGGTGTCGGAGGTACATTCGGACCGACTCTATTCGTGGGGGCTGTGGCAGGTTTTGTGCTGTCGAGGACTGTCAATCTCCTGTTTGCAGGGACGTCTGTATCGGTGCCGGAACAGAATTTCGTGCTTGTGGGCATGGCAGGTCTCATGGCAGGCGTGATGCAGGCGCCGATGACGGCAATCTTCCTTATTGCGGAGATATCAGGCGGGTATGAGCTTCTCGTACCGCTGATACTGACTTCCACCATATCGTTCGGGGCGACAAGGGCAATCGAGCCTTATTCAATCTATACCAAACGAATAGCGAAGAAAGGCGAGTTGCTTACGCATGACAGCGACCAGGCAGTGCTGACACTTCTGAAGACGACAGACCTCATAGAGAACGACTTCACTACAGTGAAGATAGACGCCACACTGGGGGAGCTTGTCGATGTCATTTCGGATTCATCGAGGAACATCTTCCCTGTGGTGGATTCAAAGTATCATTTCCAGGGCTATGTCTCTCTTGAGGATGTCAGGAAGGATATGTTCAAGAAGGAGCTCTATGACAGGATGCATGTCTACAATTATATGAAATCGTCCCCGGCCTATGTGCTGTCGGGGGAGAAGATGGACAGTGTGATGAGAAAGTTCGAGAAGACCGATGCCTGGAATCTTCCCGTCGTGGACGAGGACAGGACTTATCTCGGGTTCGTCTCAAAGTCCAAGATTTTTTCGGCCTACCGGGACAGGCTGAAACAGGTATCGCATGACTGATAACCATTGTTTATGAAGGAAATCTATATAAGGGAAATAGCCGCAAGGCTGGGTGTAAAGGAATGGCAGGTAGAGAATTGTGCCGATCTGTTTGATTCAGGCTCGACCATACCGTTCATCAGCCGGTACAGGAAGGAGAAGACCGGGGGACTCGACGATGTCGCAGTAGCGGAAATACGCCACTGGAAAGACGTGTTCGACGAGATGGAAAAGCGCAAGGAGTCGGTGCTCGGGACTATCTCGGCTGCCGGAGGACTGACAGATGACCTCAGGGCCAGGATTGAGGGATGTACGGATGCAAGGGAGCTGGAGGACCTCTATCTTCCTTTCAAGCCGAAACGGCGGACAAGGGCTACTGTGGCAAAGGAGGCAGGGCTTGAACCTCTTGCTGACAGGATGTTCAATGTGTCTGTTCAGAATCCCGAGGCCGAGGCTGCCGCATATCTCAATGATAAGGTGGCTTCAGTTGAAGATGCCCTTGCAGGGGCCAGGGATATTATTGCTGAGCGTCTGAGCGAGACGGCATCTGTAAGGGAGACGTTGCGGTCAATATTCAATACCAGAAGGCTTGTCTCCAAGGCTACCAGGAAGGCAAACGAGCCGGAGGCCCGGAAGTATAAGGGCTATTTCGACTATTCGGAGCCGCTGTCAAGGATGGCACCGCACAGGGTGCTTGCAGTATTGAGGGCGGAAGCGGAGGGCTATGTGTCAGTCAGGATAGATGCAGATGCCGAGAAATGCGGGAACAAGATATATTATGACTTCTGTCAGGAGCGCAGATATCCGTCGCAGGCTCTTGCCGTCCATATCCGGGCGGCTGTGGACGATGCCTATAAGCGGCTTCTCGAGCCTTCGATTACAAACGAGGTCATCAAGGATGCTAAGGAAAGGGCTGACAGGGAGTCCGTACGGGTCTTCGGAGAGAATCTGAGGCAACTTCTTCTCGCCCCTCCTGTCGGACAGAAACGCGTGCTGGCCATAGACCCGGGGCTGCGTACCGGCTGCAAGGTGGTTTGTCTTGACGCCCAGGGCAACCTGCTGCATTATGAGACGATTTTCCCGCATCCTCCGGCCAATGACAAGGTCCGGTCGATAAAGGCGGTGTCGGAAATGATTGCAAAGTATGACATAGAGGTCATTGCAATCGGAAACGGTACGGCGGGGCGGGAGACCGAGGCCTTCATCAAGAGGATTCCGCTTCCGGCCGGGGTCAAGGTCTATTCCGTAAGCGAGGATGGCGCATCAATATATTCTGCATCCGATGTTGCGCGAGAGGAGTTCCCTGACCAGGATGTGACAGTAAGGGGTGCGGTCTCCATAGGGAGAAGACTGATGGACCCTCTCGCAGAGCTGGTCAAGATAGATCCGAAATCCCTCGGGGTAGGGCAGTATCAGCATGATGTCGACCAGGGCCTGCTGCGGGAGACGCTCGACAATACGGTTGAAAGCTGTGTCAACAGTGTCGGTGTCAATGTCAATACCGCAAGCCCGTATCTCTTGAGCTATGTGGCAGGAATAGGGCCTTCTCTGGCATCGAATATCGTGGAGTACAGGTCCGGGCATGGACCATACAGGTCGCGTAATGACCTGTCGAAGGTAAAGCGCCTGGGGGAAAAGGCTTTCGAGCAGTGTGCAGGGTTCCTGCGCATACCGGGTGCTGACAATCCTCTTGACAATTCGGCAGTACATCCGGAATGTTATCATATCGTGGAGAAAATGGCTGCAGACCTTGATGTCTCTACACAGGAGCTTGTCGGGAATGAGTCCTTGTGCTCAAGGATTTCCCCGGAAAGGTATGTCGAAGGGGATTTCGGGTTGCCGACTGTCAATGACATTATCAATGAACTGAAGAAGCCCGGCAGGGACCCGCGCGAATCGGCATCCGAATTCGAATTCTCTGAGGACATACATTCCATTGATGACCTTGTGGAGGGAATGGTGCTTCCCGGGATTGTCACAAATATCACGGCATTCGGGGCGTTCGTGGACATCGGTATCAAGCAGAACGGCCTTATCCATGTGTCAAAGATGGGTGTAAGGCACCTTACCGACCCGTCAAAAGTCCTGAAGCTGCACCAGCATGTACAGGTTGAGGTCATCGGTGTCGATTTTGACCGCTCCCGCATTGCCCTGCGTCTCGTGAAATGATGCTGGTGTGACATCTCGGCAGGGGGGACATCTGCTGCATTTCTGCGTCCAGGTGTCTCTCCGTGATGGTACACCTGCCACGGTTTCCGGACATTTCTGGTCCAGGTGTCCCCGCGAAGGGGACACCGGCATGGATTTCTCGCATTTCTGCATTGCAGAGTAAAAGATGCTGTAAAAAAATTTTGCAGGAACGAAATTCTTTTCTACATTTGCAATCCCTTAATCAAAGAGGATACAATAACGTTCTTGTCAAACATATTAAATCCCAATAGGGAGCTTAGCTCAGTTGGTTCAGAGCGTCTGCCTTACAAGCAGAGGGTCGGGGGTTCGACTCCCTCAGCTCCCACCACCCGAAAGGGTAAATCAAAGCAAAATCCTGAAGTCCTGCGACTTCGGGATTTTTTTTGTTTATGGCCGGGATTGCAAATAGATAGCGAAATAGGGGAGCAGTAGGGCAAGGTAATAAAATAAGAAATAATGTTTGTCTCGCTCTATAATCTGCATCGATTGTCTATTGAAATGGAGTAGATTTTATTATAGACTTTATTATATATAAATCCATATTATAGGTTTATTTACCTATATTTTGTGATTATAGATTATTTAGTCTATAATTATTGGTATGATTAAAGAAAATTAATACCTTTGCCATCAAACCAAATGCTGTCCCCGCAGGCCGAAGAGGCGTTGAGGCATGTCGATACATTGTGTATAATGCAGGATAACCGGCGCTGCATGGGTTTTATGGGCGTGCAGGAACGTAAGATAGAAATGCTCTTTCTCCATCCTGACTATTTCCGTAAAGGGCTGGGCAAAATGTTCGTGGAACATGCGTTCCGGGACCTGAATGTGGAATATGTGGATGTAAACGAGCAGAATTATGATGCTGTGAAGTTTTACACGCGCATGGGCTTCCGGACATTCAGGTATAACGAATATGACAGCAGCGGTAATCCGTTCCCGATCCTGGAAATGAAGATTTGTTGCCGATGCTTTCAGTCAATTGAATCTTAGGGAAGAGTAAGACGAGGACATGAGGATTATAAATGCCGGGAGATAATCCTTGAGGGCATCTTTCAGGATAGACAGCACTTTGGAGATTTCATAGGTAACCTGTCTGCCCGTCATATTGTATTTCTGTGCGATTTCCTTGTAACTCAGGCCTTTCAGTCTGTCGAGAAAAATCCGGGAGGAAATGTAGCCTGATTTTTTCAGACTGTCGTTGCAGATGTCCATGACTTCTCTGCTGAACAGGCTGAAGTCCATCTTGTCATTTTCGAGGATGCTAATGTTCTGTGCATCGATTGCCTTGATTCTCAGATTGCTGAAGATAATCTGCTCGCAGTTGCGGCGTTTGAGCCAGTTGAGGCATTTGTTCTTGACCGTACTTGCCAGATATGATTTCAATACAGAGGAATCCAGTCTTTCTGCATTCTCTATCAGTGAGATGAAACTGTCGTTGACGATATCTTCGGATGCTTCGATATTCTGGACATATGAATTTGCCAGCAATACAAGCCAGTTACGTTGCCTGTACAGGGTCTCTATCGTTTCCCAGAAATGTGTTTCCCGATTTTCCGTCATTCCAAAAGTTATTTCAATGGCAAAAATAACCGATTTTATCTGTGGATTGTCAAAAAAACTATGAAATTTTTGTAAAACACGTCTTCACGATTGTCTTATATAATTGAAAACGGAAAAATAGTGCGGTTATGATAATTGATGATACGCTATTGATGAAATACATGAGGGGCCTGTGCACCGACAAGGAAATAGATGAGATAAGCCGTTGGCTCGAAGAGTCAGATGAAAACCGGAAGGCATTCAGGGATGCGCATTTTATTTTCGAAAGCATCCTGATGACCGCTGACCCGAAAATTCTCGCATCGCCGGTAATCCGGAAAGACAGGATGCGAACCGGGAGAGTATGGAAATATACGGCGGCAGTGATGGCCGCAGCCGCAGTCCTGGCTATCACTGTTTTTATTACCGGTCATTACAGCTTCAAGGCGATGTCTGAAGAAATGCTCGTGGTTGAAGTGCCTGCGGGCAAGATGATGACGTTTACTCTCGGGGACGGGACTGAAATAAGCCTGAATTCCGGCTCCAGGCTGGTTTATCCTCCCGTGTTCTACGGCAGGACGCGCCATGTGGAAATTGACGGTGAGGCCAGATTTAATGTGGCACATAATCAGGAACATCCTTTTGTCGTGAATACTTTCGCGGCTGACATAACCGTTCTCGGGACAGAGTTCAATGTGCATGCGGACAGGGAAGGGAATATATTCTCGACATCGTTGCTGGAAGGGAAGGTACAGGTGTCGGATGCTTCCGGCTCAGGCAAGGATTATATCCTGACCCCAGATCAGACGATAATCCTGAAGGAGGGGGATTTCATTATTGAAAACAGGCTGGATTCGCAGGCGCTTTACTGGCCGGAAGGTCTGATCAACATCGCCGATACCGATTTCCTCAGTCTGATGTCAAGGCTTGAGACGGCTTTCGGTGTAGAGATAGTCGTCGAGAGGTCCGATATTCCGGAAATAGATTGTACAAGCGGGGAGATAAGGGTGTCGGAAGGACTCGACAATGCATTGCGGGTACTGCAGCATGTGGCGGAATTCGAGTATGTGAAAAGTCCGTCGGCCAAGAAGGTGTATATAAGGTAATATACAGATGTTGAACTTTAAAAGACAGGGATTTATGACATAGGAAGACAGATTATTGCCGGCAATTGAAAAGCCTGCAGATGTTGACGGCATCTGCAGGCGGGTAACAGCCGAAGCGCAAGACACAATTCGACTTATTACTAATTAATTTTACAAATGTATGAATAAAAAACAAGGTATTCTGCAATTTTTCTGTAGATTGCTTATTCTGGTTGCCGTATCAGTGTTGAGTGTACACCAGATGAATGCTGCCACGCAACGGGAAGGTTCTGTTTCTCTGGAATTTGAGAATGCCCCCCTTTCGCAGGTTATGGAGACAATCAAGGACCAGTCCCAGTGCCTGTTTGTCAATAAGGGAGTGGATGTATCAAGAACAGTAAGTATCAAGGCATCGGACAAGACTGTCAGGGAAGTCTGCGAACTTCTGTTCGTCCCGTTGAATATCCGCTTTACGATTGAAGGCTCGACAATCATCATTGAAAACGGCCCGGAGAAGTCGGTTATTACAGGTACCGTCCTGGACGGCTCCGGAATGCCGGTGCCTGGGGCCGCCGTGCTGGTAAAAGGAACGACAGCCGGTACCATTACGGATCTGGACGGCAATTTCAATATCAGTGCCACTCCGGATAATGTCCTGATATTTTCAAGTATAGGGTATGAGACCGTTGAAGTCCCGGTAGGGAACAGGGCGACTTTTGACATTACATTGAAAGATGATTCCATTATGCTTGAGAGTGCTGTAGCAATCGGCTATGGTGTCGTAAACAAAAGGGACTTATCCACTGCAATATCTTCGATAAAGGCTGATGACATTGCCAACCAGCCGATTTCCGATTTCAGGCAGTCGATGGCAGGAAAGATGCCTGGTGTCCAGGTAATGCAGACAAGCGGGGATCCGGAAGGAAGCGTAATGGTCAGGATCAGGGGTATCAGTTCCGCGACAGCAGGCAATGATCCTCTTTATATTGTGGATGGAGTCCCTATGGAAAATGGTCTCAATAACCTGAACTCCAACGATATCGAGTCAATGGAGGTTCTCAAGGACGCATCATCTGCCGCAATCTACGGCTCAAGGGGATCGAACGGTGTCATCCTGATAACGACCAAGAAAGGGATCTCAGAGAATCTGCAAGTGTCATATGACGGTTACTATGGCATAGAGCAGGTCTCTAAGAAAATAGACCTGATGAATGCGTATCAGTATGCACAGGTATCGAAAGAGGCTCATGATGCTGCATATTATGACCTTAATCCAGGCGGTACCGCACCGAACGGAGACAGGCCGGAATCTTTCATGAACTATCCTGTGGAACTTATACCATATCTCAACGGAGAGCCAGGATTGACTGATACTGACTGGCAGGATGCCATTTTCCGTACTGCATCCACAACAAGCCACAATATCTCGATTTCCCGCAGCGGGGAGAATGTCAATTTCTTCATATCGGGAAATTACTATTATAAGGAAGGAATCATTATCAATTCCGATTTCGAGAAGTACTCGTTCCGTCTCAATCTTGACGGCAAGTGGAAACGGTTCAGGTACGGGGTCAATTTCTCCCCTTCATATTCCAAATCCAATAAAGTCAATGCCTCCGGTTCATACGGCTCGGGCGGAATAGTGCAGTCTGCCCTGACATCATGTCCGATATGGCCTGTATACAATTCTGACGGTTCATTCAATTTCCAGGGTAACGGATATTGGAGGATAGGTAATGACTATCAGCACAATGAAGTCCTCAATCCGGTCGCATTGGCTACCCTGCAGTCTGAAGTGATTGACCGCATGGCAATGACCGGCCGTGCATTCATCGGCCTGGACATAGTCAAGGGACTTTCGTTCCAGACATCGGTCGGAGGCTCATTCTACGGGGCTATCGACAATAAGTACCGTTCATCGGAGCTGCCTCTCCTCGGCAAAGACTATTATGATGCAAAGTCGAACCCGGAAGGATATGCTTCGGCCGGATTCTATTTCAACTGGATAGTTGAGAACCAGTTCACATATGACAGGACTTTCGGGGACCACAAGCTCAATATAGTGCTTGTCCAGTCTGCCCAGAAAGAGACATACAAGACTTTGAATGTGACGGCCACGGACTATCCGAACGACCACAATCAGACTATCGGGGGCGGCATTGTAAGTGACGGTGACTCCAGGACAGAGCAATGGACACTCGCATCCTATCTTATGAGGGCGCAGTACAGCTACAAAGGCAAGTACATGTTCTCGGCTGCAATACGTGCCGACGGCTCCTCCCGTTTCGGGGAGAACAACCGCTGGGGATATTTCCCGTCTGCCTCCGCCGCATGGCGCATTTCCGGGGAGCCGTTCTTCAGGGAGACTCCCGCCCTGTCATGGGTCAGCGACCTGAAGCTCAGGGCAAGCTATGGCCAGACAGGTAATTTCCAGATAGGCAATTACCGCCATCTTGCAACGATGGGGACTGATGACTATATCCTCGGTACAGGCAACGGTTCGCTTGTTAACGGTTACAGGCCTACGGATGTCGCCAATCCCGATCTTACGTGGGAAAAGACATCCATGTTCAATGCCGGCCTTGACCTGAGTGTGCTGAACGGGTATTTCGGTTTGACAGCCGAGTATTACTATGCAAATACTACGGACATGTTGCTTGAAGTGCCTATCCCTCATCTGACCGGCTACAGCACTACGCTGATGAATATCGGAAAGGTAAATAACCGCGGGTGGGAATTATCCGCGACATCCGCGCACTCATTCGCCAACGGGATAAGCTATTCCTTCAATGCCAACTGGGCAAAGAATACCAATGAAGTGAAGGCGTTAGGCGCAAATGATGCCCCTATCATCAAATCGGGGAGTGTAGACCATGCCTATTATATTACCCAGGTAGGGGAGCCGATCGGTTCATATTACCTGCTTGTCCAGGACGGTATCTTCCGTAACGAAGAGGACCTTATGTCATATCCACATGTATCCAATGCCCGTCCGGGGGATTTCAGGTTTGTCGACATCGATGGAGACGGGGAGATCGATCTGGAGAAGGACCGTACTATTGTGGGCAATTACATGCCGGACTTTACATATGGGTTCGGAGGTACTTTCGCATATAAGGGGCTTGACTTTGCAATAGCGTTTCAAGGCGTCTACGGAAATGAGATACTGAATCTCAACCGCCGCTATCTTGACAATATGGAAGGCAATACGAACGGGACGGTAGCTGCCTACTGGCGCTGGAAGAGCCCATCGGATATAGGCGACGGCAATACCAACAGGGCAAACCGCAAGCAGACGGGCAATAATTCCCGTACTTCCACATGGCATATCGAGGACGGCTCGTATCTGAGGCTCCAGAACATCGCTGTGGGCTATACCCTGCCCCAGAAGTGGACAAGTAAGGCATATATACAGAGACTCCGCATCTATCTTTCGGCCCAGAACCTTTTCACATGGACGGAATATTCAGGATACAATCCTGAGGTCAGCGGCAGTACGAGTGCACTGACTCCAGGAGAGGATTACGGTACTTATCCTCTTGCCAGGACATTTATGGTGGGCTTGAACATCACATTCTAAAACGGACAGGCAATGAAAAAAATAAAATTGATATTTCCGGTGCTGGTGGCTTTTTCACTGGTGTCATGCGGCAAGGACTTCTTTGATCTGAGCCCGAATTATGAGGTGGCCGTGGACAATACCTTCAAGACGGCCGAAGACTTTGATGTGGCGGTAAAAGGCTGCTATGCAAAGCTTCAGGGCCAGGTAAACTATTATCTTGAATTATGCGAATACAGGAGTGACAATCTGTATCTCAGTGCCCCTACGGCCGGGACGCAGGACAGGTACGACATCGACCAGTTCAGGGAGACTCCGTCAAACGGCATAATAGAAGATGCCTGGGCCAATTTCAATAACGGGGTTTACCGGTGCAACATGGTACTTGACCGCATAGATGCGGCACAGATAGACGGGACCCTGAAGTCCCAGTATAAGGGCGAGGCCCTGTTTGTCCGGGCATTGACATATTTCAACATGTATCGGCTATGGGGCGGTGTTCCGGTAACCAGAAAGGTCGTTTCTGTGGCCGAGGCCCTGAAGATAGGAAGAAGTACGGAGCAGGAGATGTATGATCTTATCGCCGGGGATCTTGAAACAATTGTCGGGGAAGGCATGCTTCCGGTCTCGTACAATGATGCAGATGCCGGCCGGGCGACAATGGGGGCGGCGAAGGCCCTGCTTGGGAAAGTATATCTGACATTCGGGCAGCCGCAGAAGGCTGCGGACATATTGGATGACCTTATCGGCCAGTATTCCCTCCTGAAGGATGTCGCAGATGTGTTCAATGTATCTAATAAGATGAATCCCGAGATCATATTCGCTGTCAGATTCAACAAGGAGGTTGTAGGAGAAGGACACGGAGCATGGTTCTCAATTACCAATCTGACAGACAATTCCGGTCAGACACCGGTCCTCAAGGGGTTATATGACGGTCCGGATGCACGCAGACAGCTCATAGAATATGTCCAGGTATCCGGGGTAAATCTGTGTCTGATGCGCAAATTCATGGATACGCCTGATGCTACCACAAATCAGTATGGTAATGACCAGATTCTTCTCCGCTATGCCGATGTGCTGCTTATGTATGCTGAAGCATTGAATGAAGTCGCCTATAACGGCAGCCAGGATTCCCCTGCATTGGCTGCATTGAACCAGGTCCATGTCCGTGCAGGGCTTGATCCACTGAATATAACGGAACTTCCGGACCAGGACGCTTTCCGCAGGGCCGTCTGCATTGAAAGGCAGAAGGAATTCCCGTACGAGGGGCATCGCTGGTTTGACCTTGTACGTATGGGGTATGCGGCAGAGGCTGTTGCTGCCGAGGGCCATGCAATCCAGAACTGGCAGATGCTGTATCCGATTCCGACTACAGAATTGGAACGCATAAACAATCCTTCATTACTTTGGCAAAATCCCGGATATTGATAAATGATGATGATTATTATGAGAAAAATACTGTTTTTTGTTGCTTTGGCCTGTACTTTTGCAATGGCCGGATGTTCTGAAGAGCTCAAGGAGGCTTCATTTGATCTGTATCAGGTGGCGGAAGTGACGGCTGTCGGAGGTGACGGCTGTGCGACAGTCGCCTGGACAGCCCAGGAAGAGAAGCCGTTACCATTGGAATATCTTATAACATGGACTGCCGACAATCCTGAAATCCCGGGCGGATCGCAGACAACCGAGGCTTCCGTGCATGAATTGCTGGTGGAGGACCTTGTGAATGACTGTGCATACACTTTTGCCGTACAGGCAAGGTATGAAAACGGGCTGTCAATGAAAGTGACTGCCGTGTGCACTCCGAAGTCCACAAGGGTTGCAGTCTCTGATTTCAAGGCAATGGCCGGAGACGAAAGGGTGTTCCTGTCATGGACAGCACCCGCAACGGAGCTTGAATATGTCTGCCGTGTGTCGGTATCTGCCGGAGACTCGGAGATAAATACAATTGAAGTGCCGTCCTCCGAGACAAGCTGCCTCGTCGAGGGTCTTGTCAACGGCACTGAATATACCTTTGCCCTGACGGCGGTCTATGCTCACGGGGATTCCGATACCGTGACTGCAACGGCAACACCGGGAGAGATAGATCCGATTGTTGTCACTCCGGCCGTGCTGCGTCAGTTCCAGCTCGGCACATTTGAATTTAATCCTGCATATTTTGTCCAGGGAGAAATTGCTGCAGTCAAGTGGGATTTCGATGACGGGATGACATCTGAGGATATGACGGCAACACATCTGTTTACTGAAACCGGACAATATGAGGTGTCTTTGACGGTAACATATGACAATGAAAAGACAGAGCAGGCGAAAGTGTCGGTCACTGTAGAACCGTTTGCGTGGACAACCGCATCCGGAACAGGCTATCAGAAATCTTCGAATATCGTCTTTTCCCATGATGGACAGACATTCTATACGCTGGCCCAGACTGATAAGAAACTTCTTGCAATCAGCGCAATCACGGGAGAAAAGCTCTGGGAATACGCTACTTCTGCCGCAACATACGGTGCAGGTCCGGCTGTGGGACCGGACGGCACGATTTATTTCGGGACTGAGGACGGGGACGGATCTTTCTATGCCGTATTGCCTTCAGGAGCCCTGAAATGGAAAGTTACAATGGGGGCGGCAGTCAAGGCAAGTCCTGCTGTCACATCTGACGGGACAGTATATGTGCTGGCTGACAAAGGGAATCTTGCCGCCCTTGATGCAGCATCCGGAACCGCAAAATGGTCTGAGACACTTGATGGCAATGCCGGAGGCGTCATCGTGGATGCCGACGGGACTGTATATGCCGGTACATCCAAAGGCATCTGGGCATTTGACGGGACAGGCGGATTGATATGGAAAAGCGAGACTGCCTACAGTGTGACGGAGAGAGGAGGTTCTCTGGCAGTGGCAGGAGATGTCCTTTATGCCGTGCTGAAAGGCAAAGGCGGCTGTGTTGCGCTCAGTACTTCGGACGGCAAGCAGCTATGGCAGTACAAGACAACGGAAAACGACTGCTATCATCCGGTAGTGGATGCCGACGGGACAGTATACTTCTGCGAAAAGAGCGGTTATCTCTTTGCGGTCGACAAGACCGGAAATGAGGTCTGGAAAGATGCTACGGACAAGAATTACATATACTCCGGTTTTGCACTCGGTGCAGACGGCAAGGCGTATATTTCCCAGTATGCATCGCCTTTCTATCTTCTTTCCTTTGAAAAGGACGGGACACGTTCCGTGGTGACGGTAATCGGGGCCCAGACCATGAGCCCGGTTTCGATAGGTCCTGACAGGCGCATATATTATGGGCTTAACGGTTCTGTCGCGGCATATGATATCAAGTCTGACCTGGCTTCGGAAGGCTGGCCTGTGAGAGGATATGACCGCCAGGGAACAAATTCTTTGAAGTGATGCAGGCTAAATTTGTCATAACGGCAATCCTTGCATTCTGTCTGATGCATCCTGCCTCTGCCCGGCGGCTTGAGGCAGGGACATCGACAGCGCTGTGGGGCAAGGCATATGCCGCAGAAGAACTGAATGAGGCCAGGTCCGCCGGGATAAATTATATCGAGGTGGCTGTCAATCAGAGCTATCGCGGAGTCCCTCAGGATGAGGTCATTCCGAGAATGCGTGCCTGTGCGGAAATAATTGCCGGATCAGGAGTCAAAGTCTGGTCTGTGCATCTGCCTTTTTCCAGGAAGCTGGATATTTCCGTAGTGAACGATTCCCTTCGTGCAGAGAATGTCCGGTTCCTGTCTGAGATGATACGCTTGTGCAAGGAACTGTATTCTCCCGAGCGCTTTGTCCTTCATCCGAGCTCGGAACCGATAAGTCCGGAGGAGCGGGAGCACCGTATAGCCTGTGCCATAGCTTCGATCAGGGAGCTGAAAGCTGCGGCAGATGATGCCGGAGTCCCGCTGTGCATAGAGAATCTTCCCAGGACATGCCTCGGCAATACACCTGAAGAGCTTGTAAGGATTGTCGATGCCGTTCCGGGAGTGTATATATGCTTTGACACCAATCATTATGTCAAAGGTACGACAGGGCATTTCATCGAGGTGGCCGGCAACAGGATAAAGACGGTGCATATCTCGGACTTCGATTATGAGAATGAGTGCCACTGGCTCCCGTATGACGGTAATATAAAATGGGGGGATTTCCTTCTGGACATTGTCTCCAAAGCCGGTTATGACGGAGTATTCATGTATGAAGTCAAGAAACGGGCGGACGGCTCGAAGGCTACCGTGAAAGATGTTGCCGGAAGTTTCGGAAAAATGAGAGAAGAGTATAAAAAGTTAAAATGACAATCATATGAAACTATATTTGAAATTACTGTCAGCGGCAGCCGTTGTCGCGGGGCTTTTGGCCTGCAGCAGGAATGATGCGGACTGGGTTGTCTCTCAGCAAGAGCCGAGCAGGGCTCCTGAGACAATGGAATCATTGTGGAAGACTTCCCCTCTGGACGTGGACGATGTCAGGCGTGGACTGTTCTCGATAATCCAGTCCTATGCCGATACTTGTGCAAGCATGACATTCTCCAGGTTCCTGGAAGGGGAGGACTGGCTGGCCAGTTCCCTTGTAAGATACAATGATATCCTGGCGTGCTATAATGCGGCATTCGACCGTGTCCTTGACGCTCTTGCAGATGAAGCTCCGGCTGACGGGGAAGTCCATATATGGATGCTGTATAATATGGGATATGTGGTCAGGACCGCTTCCGGGTCTTTCGGGATAGATATCTATCATCGCAGAGGTGCGGAACTCGCCCCTTATCTTGATTTCTATGCATCAACGCATGTCCATCAGGATCACAGGTGCGATGCCCTTGCCGATGCCATGCTGGCAGCAGGGAAGCCTGTGCTGACAAATTATCTGGACATCGCCGGTTATGAGTACACATCCGGAGAGGCGAAGGATTATTCGATAGGGAACTTCTCCATCCATTCTTTCATTACAAACCACAATAACGGGGAGTCGAATGTCCCGGTTACCGTATTCAGGATAGACTGCGGCGCTGATGCCGGAAATCTTGTCCTGATGCATTCCGGGGACTCGAATTTCCTTCCCGGGCAGTACGCGAGTGTAAAAGATGATAAGATCGATATCTACATACCGCGATATGCTCCGAATGAATTGACGGAGAACAATGTCATCGGCCAGGTATTCACGCCTGACTATGTACTGTTGTCCCACATCCTGGAATTGTCCCATTCCGATCCGGATTCATCACGGTGGACTCTGGAACAGGGGCTGACAAGGGCTTCATTGCTGGACTGTGATAATACATATATGCCTTTCTGGGGAGAAAAGCTTGTCTGGAAAGACGGAAAACTTCAGTAGAGATGAAAAGGATCATTATTATAATGTCTGTGCTTCTGGCCTTTGCCGGATGCACAGGCAATACTCAAGGCATAGAGCAGGGGACGAGGGCCGAAATTCTTCGGAACCGCCTCTTTTCCGGAGACACTTCTGCCGTATTGGTGGTCGCCCACAGGGGAGACTGGCGATATGCGCCGGAAAATTCCATAGCGGCCATAGAACATTCGATAGAAGCCGGTGTCGATATTGTTGAACTTGACCTGCAGCTGACAAAGGACAGTGTCCTGATAGTAATGCACGATGGCAGGCTTGACAGAACCACCACAGGAAAAGGCCGCGTGCAGGACTGGACACTCGATTCTATCCGGACGCTGAAGCTTAAGAACGGTTGCGGAATCCGGACAAGGCACGGAGTCCCTACATTGGAGGAAGCCATGCTGGCTGCAAAAGGACGGGTGCTGGTCAATCTTGACAAGGCTGACAGATATTTCGATCTGGTAATGCAGGTACTTGAAAAGACAGGTACAGTTCCGCAGGTAATAATGAAAGGAAGCAGGCCTGCGGAAGAGGTCGTTTCACTTTACGGGGAATATCTCGATGATGTCATCTACATGCCGGTAGTCAATCTTGACAGGAAAGATGCCCCGGAAATGATGGCGGACTATATCCGCAATCTTGACCCCTTAGCATATGAGCTTGTCTACGCTGACGGGAATATGACTGAACAGCCTCTCCTGATGCGGACTCTTCTTAAGGGGAAAGCACTTATATGGTATAATACCCTATGGGATACCCTGTGCGGCGGCCATGACGATGATATGGCTCTGGACAATCCAGATGCGGCTTATGGCTATCTTATTGATACGCTGGGTGCAAGGATAATCCAGACCGACAGGGCGGAATATCTGTTGGGGTATTTGCGGGCCAGAGGGTTGCATGAATAAAATCCGTGACATGAATCCATTGAAATTCTTTTCCATATCTCCGGCTTCGGAACCGTTGTCCGACCCGGATAGGATCAAGTCCCGTTATGCACGGCTCCGCTGGTCATTCTTTCTTTCAGCTACATTCGGATACGGACTGTACTATGTGTGCCGTCTGAGCCTGAACGTCATCAAGAAGCCTGTGGTCGATGCCGGAGTGCTTTCCGAGGCGGAACTTGGCATGATAGGCTCGGGTCTCTTCATTACCTATGCGGTAGGAAAGCTTTCGAACGGTTTTCTCGCAGACAGGAGCAATATCCGCCGTTTTATGGCGGCAGGACTTCTTGTCACTGCTCTTATAAATCTTATTCTCGGATTTTCCACATCGTTCGCAGTGTTCATGGTATTGTGGGCAATCAACGGCTGGGCCCAGTCCATGGGAGCCGCACCCTGTGTCGTCGGCCTTTCAAGGTGGTTCGGCAATAAGGAAAGAGGGACATTCTATGGGCTCTGGTCGTCGAGCCACAATATCGGCGAGGCACTTACATTTATTGTTACGGCTGCCATTGTCGCATCTCTCGGATGGCAGTGGGGATTCAGGGGTGCAGCGGTCCTCGGCTTTGCCGGATTTCTGGCGGTTGCACTATTCATGCGTGATACCCCGCAGAGCTGCGGCCTCCCTCCTGTTTCGGTATATAAGGGGGATTCCCCGGTGCAAACCGCAGGGGAGGAAACGGATACCAGGACCGTAGGGGAATATCAGAAAGAGGTGCTGAAGAATCCGGCGGTATGGATGCTGGCTCTTGCAAGTGCCTTTATGTACATATCCAGATATGCTGTTAACAGCTGGGGGATTTTCTTTCTGGAGGCGAATAAAGGCTATTCCAATCTGGAGGCAAGCTCTGTCATTTCTATCAGTTCGGTATGCGGAATCATAGGTACAGTGGCATCGGGATTTGTCTCCGACCGGTTTTTCGGTGGCAGGAGGAATGTGCCGGCACTGATATTCGGCCTTATGAATATCCTCGGACTTGCCCTTTTCATTTTTGGCCCGGCGGACTGTTTCTGGCTGGATGCTGTCAGCATGGTCATATTCGGTCTGGCCATAGGCGCCCTGATATGCTTTCTCGGAGGGCTTATGGCTGTTGACATAGTATCGAAAAAGGCATCCGGTGCCGCCCTCGGTATTGTAGGCATAGCCAGCTATGTCGGGGCGGCACTTCAGGATCTTATCAGCGGATTTGCAATCCAGGGCGGAAAGTCAGTTGCGGATGGTGTTCTTTCGTATGATTTTTCCGTCGTATCATGGTTCTGGATAGGTGCAGCCGTCCTGTCTGTGATATGTACACTGACGGTGTGGAATGTCAGGGCTGAATGACGTTCCGGCTTTGCCCGAATATAAAAAATTCCCTATATTTACAGAGATTGAAATATAGGGAATTTTCCTATGGGAGAACAAGGAACTGGAATTCGACATTTTCTATTCCGGGGAGGAGGATCTGGGCAGTACGGCAATACTTGATATCGGCAATACTCCGGAAATGGTTTTCACTATAGGAACGGCTGACTGTCGGGCATCGCTGGGCCTGTGTCTGCTGGCGCTGGATGACAGTGATGCATAAAATCATATCTATGAAGAAAGTAAATCTCAGGAAGGCGCTTGATAAGGCCAGGAAGGCTGCCGAAGGTCTGGTACGGGACGGCAGCGCACTTGATGCGTACTGGGAGATCTGCTGCGGGGATGTCCTTGTGGCGGAGGAGAACCTGCGAGACCGGGACCGTGAATGGGAAAATGCCTCCCTTGCCAGGGAATTCCTCGATATTGCGGATTATCTCGAGAGCTATGATGTGATGCTTGACCGGCTCGATGCTGCAGCGTCAAGAATGACGGATGCCATTTCCGACCATCCGTCCCTGAAGCTGAGACTGCTTGAGTTCCGGCTCCGGGTGCTCAACCGGATCGAGAGCATGTGCGGACATGAGACATCATTAAGCGAATATCTTGAGAGCGATATCGGGACATACCGGCATAATATCGAGTGTGCGGACAATGGCGACTTCGGGAATATCCGGCAGACGGGCCATCTGAAGTCTGACCCGGTAGAATGGACTTCAGAGTATGAGAGTGTCATTGACGAGGTGCTGAAGAAGGTGTCGGCCCGGCTGAAGGGCCATCCCCGCGGAATGGGGTTCTGCCATGCGTTCTGGTATGCCAAGGCCGCCGTGTTGAGGGAAGATTATGGAATAGAGTGGAGAAGCCCGGCCGTCATGAATCCGGGGACAATGTTCGATTGACGCCGTTGTTTCGGGAGACCGCCGATCAGATTGCAGACAGACTGATATGAAGCAGATAAGACTTATCCTTTCAAGACCGGCAGAAAAGACAGGCCAGTGTGCCAGCCGTTTCTGGGGGAATCCCGACCTTCCGCCGGGATATGGTTATCCGGAATATGTTGACGAGGACGGCGATATATGCGAATACAGGTTCATCTGCCAGATAAACCTGGCTGAGATAGCCGGCCTTGACCTGGACCGTCTTCTGCCGCATAAGGGGCTTCTGTCGTTCTTCGCCAGAATAGACCGGTATTTCGGGGATTTCGAAGCCCTTAACGGCATATCGGGATATATCAGCGACCCTGAGGATGTCAAGGTCCTGTATTTCCCCGAGGCAGGACTTCCGGGGGAGGATAGCGGCTTCATAGAGCTTGTCCTTGTGGATGAAGATGATGTCCAGGTCAATCCTGAAGAGCTGCGGATAGACTTTGCCGCCGATAAGCCTGAGGACTGCTATGATGACCATGCGCTTCTTGCCCCTCCGTACTACAGGGAATGGGAGACATGGGACCCTCCATTTGAAGACTGGGAGATATTGCTTCAGGTGGACTCATTCAGCGGGGAGGACTTCAATCTCAATTTCATGGATTGCGGTGTCCTGGATTTCCTCATCTCTCCGGAAGACCTTGCCGCCTCGAGGTTCGACAGGGTAAGGGCAATCGTGCTTTCGACTTAGCCGCCGGCAATTATCTTGTCTCTATGATGCAGTCCGCCGGGGCCTCGATATTGCTGTCTATCGTCACGGAACCTATGGAGTCGGCAATAATGTGCCCTGATGTCGGGTTCTTGATGTTTGTGATTGCTCCCCTGATGTCGGCCTGCAGTGTAGAGTATTCGAATGCGCGGTCGCATCCCTGGTCGAACGTGCAGTTCTCGATGACAAGGTCATGTGCGTGGCACAGCGGCTGTTCTCCTGAAATATGGCAGTTGACAAGCCGCAGATTGCGGGAATGCCATCCCAGATATTCCCCGTTGAGCTCGGAGTCGTAGATTGTCACGTTCTCAACTTCCCAGAAGGCATCCTTTGTAGTGATCCGGGCATTGCGGATTTCAGCGTTCTTCACATACTGGAAGACGTATTTGCTGTCGCTTTCAAGCCCGTCGACCTTGATGTCGCTGCTGAACATGAACGGATATGTGCCGCCATGCAGTTTCAGGTTGCGGATGCTTATCCCGTTGCATCTCCAGAAGATTTCATCAGCATCGTTCATGACTACATTTTCGATGTCGATATCATGCATCTCGCGGAACATCTTCGGTGCATCGATGACTGTATCGGACATCTTGAGATGGTCCGAGTACCAGAGCGCAGAACGGCCTCCGACTGCAAAGTAGCAGTTGCGTATTGTGAAACCATGCACATGCCAGAACGGATAGTTGCCCTCGAACCGGCATCCGGTCGCCATGATATTGCTGCATTTCTTGATTGCGGACTCTCCCTCACGGATAGTCACATTGTCCAGATGCAGGTCGTGTGTCCCGAACAGAGGTCTCTCCCCTCCGAATTCCTTGTCTTTAATAAGTTCCATATCTGCTGAATTAGCCCCGGGTCAACGGGATCCGGATGCAAAAATACATTTCTTTTCAGAAAAATCTTCCAAATGCAAAGGTAATCTTCATACGGACTCCTCCCGCAATACATACCACGGATATCTTTAACTCTTTTACAGATTGCATTTCCCTGCCGCCGGTACGGGATTTACAGGAATGGAGATAAAAATGAAACTTTTTCGGAAAAATCATGTATAATATAAATAGACAAATCGACAATGGGGATGTTCTGGTTTTGACAGCGCATGACATTGGACGGTAAGCACGCCGGGCGTCGGAGGTTTGCCCGTTAATCTCAGCTTCCAAAGAATTAGTTGGCAACAACAACTACGCACTCGCTGCCTAATCTACCAAGTAGTTTAGCTTAATCGCCGGCCGCCAAGGCTGCGGCTGCGACGGGTATCCCTCCGGGCTTCAGGCCGGTCATGTCCGGAATATGGGGTATCATCCAGACCGGATGCACAGGCAGACTCCTTTAATGCCTGCCAAGAATCAAAGGATAAGTCCCCGGATAGCCTGCCTCCCGGCAGCCGAGGGCCGACAACCAAAGAGAGGATAAGCGTGTAGAAAGCTGCCTGGTGCGGCGTTTGGACGGCGGTTCGAGTCCGCCCATCTCCACAACCTGAGCATTATGGCGAACAGATTTTCAGAGACGATGACTTTGTCGGATGCCGCAAGGATTTCGGGTCCGATGGCTTTCAATATAATGATCAAGCCGGCCGGGTCGCTGTGCAATCTGGACTGCCATTATTGCTACTATCTCGATAAGGCGGATATATACGGGGGAAAAGAGCCCAGGATGAGTCTTGCGATGCTCGAGACCTGTATCAGGGAATATATCGCCGCCAATGATGTCCCTGAAGTCACATTCAACTGGCATGGCGGGGAGCCGCTCGTAATGGGCCTGGATTTCTACAGGAAAGCGGTCGAGCTTGAGCGGAAATATGCAGGCGACAAGATAATCCGCAATACAATCCAGACAAACGGGACACTCATTACCCAGGAGTGGGCCAGTTTCTTCAAGGATAACGGATTCCTTGTCGGCATATCGGTTGACGGCCCGCAGGACATCCATGACAGATACCGCAAGGACAAGGGCGGGGCCCCGACATTCGACCGTGTAATGCACGGGCTCGGGATACTATACCGGACAGGGGTTCAGTACAATACCATGTCCACCGTCAACAGGGTCAGCGAGGGCAGGGGACTGGAGGTCTACAGCTTCCTTAAATCCCTCGGGTCTCATTATATGCAGTTCATGCCGGTCGTAGAGCATGTGAAATATCCCGCAGGCAGGAACGGCAAGCCGATGAAAGGAGCGAGGCCACATATCGTTGACCCCTCTGAAGAAGGAGCGGTGATTTCCCCGTGGTCGGTAAGCGCCCTCGCATTCGGGAAATTCATGTGCGATATTTTCGATTACTGGGTCCTGAATGATGTCGGCCGGTATTTCGTCAATCTTTTCGACGCCACTCTTGCCGGATGGTGCGGGGAGATGCCGGGAACATGCTCATATGCAGAGACCTGCGGGGGAAATTCCGTGATTGAGCATAACGGGGACCTGTATCCGTGCGACCATTTTGTATATCAGAAGTACCGCCTCGGCAATATAATGGATAATGACCTGCGTGAAATGATGTCGTCGCAGGACCAGATCCGGTTCGGCATAGGGAAAAGGAATTCGCTCCCGAACAAATGCGTAAGATGCAGGTACCGGTTTGCATGCAACGGGGAGTGCCCCAAGCATCGCTTCAACAGGACGGAGTCAGGGGAGACCGGACTGAATGCCCTGTGTGAAGGGTATTACATGTTCTATTCGCATGTGGAGCCCTATATGGAGAAGATGAAGGAATTGCTGATGAACCGGCAGGCTCCTGCAGGGGTCATGCCGTGGGCGAGGTTCAGGAAAATGTCCGGAAAATGATGTTTTCCGGATTTTTTTGTTATCTTTGCAAAGATTTAGTTATCAAGAAAATTCACAATAATTTAACATTACAGTCAGTATGATTTCGAAAAAATTATTCGTAGCAGCCATGATGTTGCTTGCGGTGTCAAGTGCCTATGCTGCTGATCTTGCATCATGCCGCGAAGACAAGGATGATGAAAAGTCTGAAAAAGCGGAGAGACCGGACAAGGTCGTAAGGAAGAAATTCTTCAATTTCAGCTATCTGTATGACAAGATAAGCCTGTCGGACAAGGAGTTCAGCCTCAGCGACCTCGGGGCTGTGGTCGACGAGACCGAGGCGATTGCCAACGACCAGGTAGCCGGCATAAGGAACAATTATGGTTTCTCCCTTACAAGGGGAAGGACATATGCATTCCATCAGAAGCCTATCGCGCGTCTTGTGACAATCGGTCTTGATGCAGTCTTCTTTGACGTTGCGTACTCCAACTATACCCTGTATCCGTCTGTGCTGGGAGCGCATATGACGGATGAAGACGGTAACATGACCCTTATTTCCGGCGAAAGGGATATGCACAGGATTGAATACAGCCTTCAGGTCGGACCATCCGTGACAATTACTCCGGGCCAGCAGCTTACGGTTGCGGCTTACTTCAGATATGCACCGACATTTTCAGGACTTCTGCTTGAGAAGTCTTTCTCGTGCAACTATGCATCCATGTTTGTTACAGGAGCTTCTGTTGCATTCGGTAAGATGGGTGTCGGAATCGAGGCACGTCTCGGAAGCTGCGAATACAAGAACGTCTACGGGCCTGTGGATTTCTCGGGAGGAAAGATCAGCAGTTCCGGTTTCAGGGCATTTCTCCAGATCCGCTGGTAAGACCTGTTCCTGAGGACTATGGATTTACCCGCCGGCTCAGCATGAAAGTTCGAGCCAGCGGGTTTCTTTTTCGTCAAGGGCCTTCATTATTTCGCTTATCCGCTCGGATGCTTTCCTGAGCTCTTCGAACTGGAGTGCCCCGGTGCCCAGTGCGGACTCTAACTCGGATTTCTCTTTGTTGAGGGCATCGAGGTCCTTCTCGATCTGCTCCAGTTCCCTCTGTTCCTTGTAGCTGAGTTTCTTCCGGATATTCTTATGGTCGGCATCGCCGTCCTTCCGTTCCCGGGTATTGTTCCCGGAGGTCTTTGCCGCCTTTCCTGTCTCCCTTTCCTTTGTCTTTTTCAGGGATTCGTATTCCTTGATGAATTCCCTGTACTCGCTGTAGCTCCCGATGAAATCCTTTACTATCCCGTCTCCGCAGAACACGAACAGGTGGTCGACGAGCCTGTCAAGGAAATGCCTGTCGTGGGAGATTATGACCAGTGTCCCCTGGAATTCCTTCAGATACTCTTCAAGTATGTTCAGGGTAACAATGTCAAGGTCGTTCGTAGGTTCGTCGAGGACCAGCAGATTGGGCTGCTGCATCAGTATGGTCAGCAGATAGAGCCTGCGCTTCTCTCCTCCGCTCAGCGTAGCTATCCTGTTGTTGAGCATGTCGTGAGGAAACAGGAAGCGGTTCAGCAGCCGGGTGTCATTTACAATGTCGAGTACAGTGTCATCAGGGTTGAATGAGATGCCTTCCTGGCGGTAATATCCTGTCTTCAGGGATTCCCCACGTTCTATCACGCCTGTGAGCAGACCCTGGCCATGTGTCCACGGAGCGTCAGTCCGGTCGCTGTAGTACTGCTCCGGGTCGGTCGATACCATGCCGGGAGTATAGTTCCCGGTAAGCAGATTGATAAATGTGCTCTTCCCTGCACCGTTCCGGCCGACGATGCCGACTTTCTCGTACCTCTGGAAATTGTATGAGAAATGGTCAAGATAGCATGTATCCCCGTAATAGAATGAGATATCCTTGCAGTCGATGACCTTTGTCCCGAGCCGTGTGCTTCCCTGGACTTCCGACATGGATATCTGTTTCTGTGTGTAGGTCTGTCCTGCACGCTCCTTGAGGTCGTGGAAGGCGTTGATGCGGTACCTTGCCTTGCCGGTACGTGCCTGAGGGGTGCTCCTCATCCATTCCAGCTCCCGTCTGAGGATATTGCGGACCTTGTCGGTCTCGGCATTGTAGCTGGCGATACGTTCAGACCGCTTTTCAAGGTAGTTCTGATAGTCGCCCCTGTAGATGTAGACGGCCCCGTGGTCCAGCTCCATGACGGTGTTGCAGACCTTGTCCAGGAAATATCTGTCATGGGTAACCATCAGCAATGTGCATCTTGACCGGGAAAGGAACCCTTCAAGGAATTCTATTGCATCTATGTCGAGATGGTTGGTCGGCTCGTCCATTATGTAGAAATCGGCCTCCGTTGCAAGCATTTCAGTGAGGGCAACCCTCTTGATTTCCCCGCCTGAGAGTTCTTTCATCCTCTGGTCGGGGTCGGCAAGCCTGAAGCTTGTCAGATACTGCCTGACCCTCCGTTCGTATTCCCACAGGTGCTCCTGGTCCAGATGTTCCGTGAAGGCTGTGCTGTGGCACATTATCTGGTCGAAGATGCCCTTTTCAGGGTCATAGTCATAATCCTGGCGGAGGAAGGCGATCCGTATGTCTTTCAGGAAGATGATCTTTCCTCCGGAATCGGACTTGTCGTCCCCGGCAAGTATCCTGAGCAGGGAAGTCTTCCCTGTGCCGTTCGGTGCAATGAGAGCTATCTTATCCCCTTCATTTATATTGAAGCCTATGTTCTCAAAAAGCACTTTCGGTCCGTAGGACTTGGATATGTTCTCTATCTGCAGGTAGCTTGCCATAATGTCTGTCTTTAAATGTCGTGTGAAATATCCCGGTCAGGCCCCGGTCCATGGCCTTATGCCGAGCAGGGCCCGTGGAATCATCCATCCCCTGAAGAGTCCGTGTATCCGGGGGATATTCCCTGAGGCGGCCACATCTGTCAGATAGCCTGCGACCTCGGTGCTGCCAGGGACTTTCCTCAGTCTCCGGAAATCCCTGTGGGCCTTGGCTACAGCCTTGAAACGGCTGAATCTGAATGTCACAAGATATGCAGCGGCAGCGCATCCGTCTATCAGCATTCTCTGGAAAATAGTCATTCCTGCCTTTCTTACGGCCCTGTCGGATATCTGTCTGATATATCTTCCTGATCTGGCGGCATCCTCCTGAATCATTCCAGGAGTCCAGCCATGCTTTCCGGAAAGGATTTCAAGTGCATATGTCTTTGCCAGGTTATTGTCCAGCATCATAAGGTTGTTCCTGAAATTGAGGTACAGTTTCCATGGCGAATCCTGGGGAAGCGTACCGCCGCCGATGTGGTATACTACGGATTCAGGGACCACCATGATATTCCATCCTGCAAGCTGTGCCCTCCAGCACAGGTCGATCTCTTCCATATGGGCGAAGAATCTCTCGTCCAGACCGCCGAGCTCCCTGTATACGGAAGACCTTATCATCAGGCATGCCCCTGTTGCCCAGAATACGGCTGCGGGCTCATCGTACTGCCCTTCGTCCTTTTCCAGCCTGTTCATGACACGTCCTCTGCAGAACGGGAATCCGAGACTGTCCATATAGCCTCCTGCGGCCCCGGCATATTCGAACATTTCACGGTCCTGCCAGGAATGCAGCTTCGGGGCGCAGATTCCGCATGCCGGCGATGTCTCCATCCATTCCACAAGTGGCTCCAGCCAGTTTTCAGGGACTTCTATATCTGAATTTATAAGCAGGAAATATTTGCACCTGATGCGCTCGAATGCCTTGTTGTACCCGCCCGTGAAACCATGGTTCCTGTCGAAGACAATTGTCCTGACCGTCGGGAACATCCTGTGCATCATCTCCATGGAGCCGTCCGTGGAAGCATTGTCTGCAACAATGACTTCCGCCTGCAGGTCGTCATTCCTGTGCCTGGAGTTGAAGTAGTCGGCCGACATAAGCAGGGCAGGAAGGAAGCTTTCCAGGAAATGCCTTCCGTTCCAGTTGAGGATGACTATCGCAGTGCCTTTGACTGTAATGACAGTGTTGTCCATGCCGTCCGGGAATTATCTTGAACCGAAATAAATGAATACCATACCGATGAGTATAAGAGCCAGGTCCAGGGCTTTCGCTTTCAGGTTCCGTTCCCTGAACAGTATGACTCCGCATGCGAACGATACCAGTACCGAGCCTCTTCTGATGAGCGATACCACGGAAATCATGGAATCCGGCTGGTTGAGTGCCGTGAAGTATGCGAAGTCGGCAGCGGAAATGAATATCGATATGAGCGGGATTGCCCAGCTCCAGTGGAATCTGGTCGTGTTTTTCCTGTTTGGATACCATATTATGGCACAGACAGCCGCCATGATGAACATCTGGTAGAGATTGTACCAGCTCTGGACGAACATCGGGCTCAGCTCCCGCATGATATATTTGTCGTACAGGCCGCTGACCGCCCCTATGACGGCGGCGATTGCGACAAACCATATCCATTTGTTGTGGACGAAATCGACCTGTTCCTTTTTACTGGATATGCTCAGCATGTACAGGGATATCATTGACAGTATGACACCTGTCCATTGGTATGCATTGAGCCTTTCTCCGAAAATGAGCATTGCTCCGATGAGCACAAGTACGGGTCTTGTAGCATTGATGGGACCGACTATCGTAATCGGGAGATGCTTTATCCCGAAATAGCCGAATATCCATGATGCCAGTACTATGAAGGATTTTATGATTACCAGCAGATGTGCGTGGAACAGTGTGCCTTCCCCGGTCCCGGATGTTTCCGGATGCCCGGCATACGGTGCACTGTCGAAGGCGCCGCCGGCAAACCATCCCGTGCCTGCAGCGGAGTCGATTATGAACGGGGAGAATATCAGGGATGCGAACAGGGTATTGAAAAACAGCACCGGAAGGACAGCGTTGTCCTTCAGTGCCGATTTCTTGGAGGTGTCATACAGTCCGAGAAGGGCTGCCGACACGAATGCCAGCGCCAGCCACATCGTTCAGCTATTTCTTGTCTTTGCAGCAGCCGCCGTTCCCGTGTCCGTGGCATTCATGTCCTTCGCCATGTTCTCCGCAGCATCCGCCGTCTCCGTGTCCGTGG
This sequence comes from uncultured Bacteroidales bacterium, assembly GCA_944323805.1. GTDB lineage: Bacteria > Bacteroidota > Bacteroidia > Bacteroidales > UBA932 > Cryptobacteroides. The sequence continues at coordinate 45,538 of CALUTW010000003.1, forward strand.
CATTCGTGTCCTTCGCCATGTCCTCCGCAGCAGCCGTCTCCGTGTCCGTGGCATTCATGGCCCTCTCCGTGTCCTTCGCCATGACCGTGGCAGCCGTGCCCGCCTTCATGCCCGCCGCAGCAACAGCTGTGCACGTATTCTCCGTGAAGGCCTTCTTTCAGTTCTTTCTCGGTGGCATCCCTGACTGTAAGTATTTCCCCTGAAAAATTGAGGGTCTTGCCGGCCATAGGGGAGTTGAGGTCCATTTTAACGGTTTTCTCGCTCACTTCCAGTACTTTGCCTGGAACAACCTCTCCACGGCCATTGAGCATCGGGATGGTAGTGCCAGGGACAAGGAGATTCTCCTGTATGACCCCGTTCACTTCAAATGCCTCTTTCGGCAGGTCGACTATCCTGTTCGGGTCTGTTTCCCCGTATCCTTCTTCAGGCGTAAGCGTGAATCTGAATCTGCTTCCCGGTTCGAGCCCTGCGATGTTCTGTTCGAACTTGTCGAGCAGGCTTCTGGTCCCGTGGATATAGTCGAGAGGTTTCTCTCTGGTTGTCCTGTCAACGATTTCTCCGTCGACTTCAAGTTCATAGCACAGTTCAACCACTTTGTTCGTGTCGATTTTCATCGTTATAGCTTTTTAAATATTAAATTTCCAGTTATGGCTCCGGATGCATCAGGTCTCACGCACTGAAGTCAACCCCGTCAAAAGCCAGGGTAGGTATCTGCCATCTTGAGCATCCCCGTGCATCAGATCCCGCGGCAAGCAGGCTGTTCCAGAGCGTTATCATATTGCCGGTAACAAGCATTTCCCGGACAGGATGGGAGATTTTCCCGTTACGGAAAGCGAAGCCTTCGATGCCGTATGAGAAATCCCCGGTCACGGGATTGCAGTTGCCGCCGTTGAATCCGCAGACATAAATGCCGTTTCCGCACGATTCTAGGACGGCCTGCAAAGATATCTCTTTTTCTTTTGAATCCCAAGATGAATATGGCATCAGTACAGGCCGTGATACACCTTCGACAGTAGGCGCCAGTCCTGTCTTTCCCGCCATGTAGGTATTGGTAAAATATTCTTTTACAGTTCCTTCCTGTATGACAGGGCTGTCCGAGGTCGCCACACCTTCCGTGTCGTACAGCCTGCTTCCCGGCTTTCCGGGAGTGCGCGCAAGGTCCATGATTGTAAGTCCGGAGGAAAACACCTTCCTGTCCAGGCTGTCTTCAAGGAACGAGTTCTTCTGCTGGATCGACATTGCGTTCAGGGCGTTAAACAGCGGAGATACCAGCCTTGAGCTTACAGTCCTGTCAACGACCATGCGGAACTTCCCGCTTCTGTGCCGTTTAGGGCCTATCTGTCTTATTGCCCGTTCCAGGGCAGTCTTCGAGCAGTCTTTCACGTCCAGCGATGCAAGGAACGGGGATGATTCCCACCAGTAGCCGCTGTATCTGTTCCCGGCATTGTCCTGGATTGTCAATTCAGAGCAGAAAGCGAAAGAAGTCTCCATGTGCCGTCCCTCGAATCCCTGCGAATCTGCCGTATAATTGTCGTCCACGGAATCCGAATATTCGCATTCTTCTGAAATGATGCTGTATCTGTCCGTCTCCCGGCAGGATCCGGCGATGCCGCCTGCCTTGTCATTGTACAGCATGGAGCCGGACATGGCTGCCGACAGTTTCCTTTCGGCCGTGATTTCCGGATAGGCCGGGTCATAAAGCCCTGTCTCCTTCCCGGTCACAGCATCGCATGCTGTCCTTTCCGGGGAGGGGAGCTGCCGGAATCTGTCGGGTGCAAGCATCCTGACTGTCTCCAATGCCTTCGATATGAAACCGTCGAGGCTCCGGGTATCCAGCATGTTCGTTGAGAATGTCCCGTATTTCCCTTCGGCAAACAGGTAGATGAATATCGACCTGTCGGCCGAATGCATCACTTTGTCCAGTTCGCCGTTCAGCAGCGAATATGAATCCATGACGCTTTTGCTGAGCGATACCCTGGCCTGTCCGGCCCCGAGTTCAAGTGCCTTGCCTATGCAATGGCGGGCGGCTTTCTTTTCTTCCTCCGTAATAAGTCCGGCTCCTGATATTTCCCCTCTGTCTATGATTTCTGGCTTCTGCATTGTCTGTCGTGAATTTGTCTTCCGTGCTTTTCCCGTTATTCTCCTCCTACGGTAAGGGACCTGACAAGTACTGTCGGTATCCCGCAGCTGACCGCTGCACTCTGGTCCTTGCCGCATGTCCATGTCCCGTTGTCTATCTTCAGGTCATTGCCGACGGCCGTGATGTCCGCAAGCGCCTGCGGTCCGTTTCCTATTATATTGATGTCCTTTACAGGCATTGTAAGCGTGCCGTTCTCTATCAGTCTGCCGCTCTTGACATAGAAAGTAAAGTCTCCTTCCCCGATCTTGACCTGTCCGTTGGCGAATTCATCCACATAGATTCCCTTTTTTACCGATGCGATGATATCTTCAGGGGAAGTGGCTCCGTTTTCCATATATGTGGCTCTCATCCTCGGTATCGGATTGAACCTGAATGATTCCCTGCGTCCGTTGCCGGTGGGGGCGACTCCATACCATCTTGCGCTTATCCTGTCATGGAGGTATGAGTTCAATATCCCGTCCCTTACCATGTAAGTCTTCTGTCCGGGGATGCCCTCATCATCATATGTGCAGGCACCTCTGTTGTACATTATTGTGCCGTCATCTACAATATTGATCCCGGGTGCGCAGATTCTTTTGCCGATCCGTCCGGAGAATATGGATTGCCCCTTCCTGTTGAAGTCCGCTTCAAAGGAATGTCCCATCGCTTCGTGCAGGAGTATGCCCGAGGCTCCGGCCCCCATGACTACAGGCATCTTCCCGCCTTTGGGCCGTCTTGCCTCGAACCTGAGGTCTATCCCGGCTACAGCATCCTCCGCCATTTCCTCGGCAATGCTGTCAGTGACTATTTCCGCCCCCATGCGGAAGCTTCTGGAGACCGACTTGCTTTCGTTCCTCGTGCCGTCGGAGAAAATCACGGATGCCGTAATGCTGGCGAGAGGCCTGGTATCGCAGGCCAGTTCTCCGCAGGAATTGTACATCATGATGTCGCTTACGGAGCTGGACAGCCTGGCGGTAACCTTGGCCACCCTGCTGTCCTTTGAGAAGATTCTTTTCTCAAGGTCTTTCAGAAACGGGAGGAATATGCCGGCGGAAGTGTCCCTCCATGATATCCTCATCGGATAGAAAGAGCCCCGGGGCGCCTGTGCCGTGCCTGTGACAGCGAATGGACCGGCACAGGACGATGTCCCTCCCGCTATCATGGCAGCAGCCTTTGCGGCAGCCGTAAGATCCTGCATGTCTGTGTTTTCTGCATATGCATATCCGGTCTTTTCCCCTTTAAGTACCCTTATTCCGGCACCATAGTCTATGTGGAATCCTCCGGAAGTGACTTCCCCGTCGCGCAGAAGGAGGTCATTATATGTCGTATATTCGAGATACAGGTCCGCATAGTCTCCTCCATGGGACAGGGCTGTCCTGACGAGCTGCTCCATCTGCGGTACCGTGATATTGAATGTCTCTGTGAAATGTCCGTTGTCCATATGTTCCTTACTCCTGTTACGCCTCATCCTGATTCATCTCAAGGGCATATCTTCTTATGTGCTCGTATGTCTCCCTGTCTTTTATGTTTATAAGCTCGTCCCGGCTGCCTTCTGCAATTACCCTGAAAGGTATCCTGGAATTATCCGCCAGAATCCATCTGTCGCAGACAGGTGCATAGTCCCTGAAAAAGTATTTCAGCCCCATGCCGTATCTCCTGCGGACTGTCTCTTCCGGTATATTGTGCCCTCCGGCCTCTACCCTCGCCTTGACCCTTGCGACAGCGAGGTCAGGGGAGTTGAGCCAGAAATACATGAGGGTTACGGTATAGCCTTCATCCTGGGCCTGGCTGATAGTCTTCAGGAGTGTCCTTGTGGCAAGAGTGGTCTCGATGCCGAAGTCCTCCTTCTTCCGGAACAGGTATCTGATTTTCAGAAGCATCAGTCTGCTGGCCTGGATTGAGGCCTTTTCCGGGGAAAACGGTGCAAGGCCTTTGGCGAATTCGTCGGAATTCACGAACTGGCTGCATTCAAGCATTTCGGGCAGCAGAGTGTAGGATGCGGTCGTCTTGCCGGCTCCGTTGCATCCGGATATGATATAAAGTTTTGGCATATAGCTGGAATTTCCTGTCATTTACCTGTATCGACCCCGTATCCGAACAGGGCGAAGTCCCCCTTGCATGGGTCTCCGGGGAAAATATCCCTGAAGACGTCAGTAATCTCGCGTACGGTCACTATGTCCTTCTGTTTCCTTGCGGTCAGTCCGAGTGCGGCAGCCTCTTCATATACATGCACGTCAAGCGGTATGAGCAGGCTGTCCTTTCCGGTTGCGGTCCATAGCCCGAGGTCGACTTTCCCGTCATCCCTTACCATCCATCTGCGCATCATGTTTATCTTCTTGTCCGGTGCCTTCGGATCCTCTTTCCTGCCGTAAATCCTGCATCTGATCTCCCCGGTGGACATGCCCTCGATGCTGCCGGTCTCCGAGTAGATGTCCCTGAGCCTTGAGCAGATGGCCGCGAACTCGCTCCATTTCACGGTCCGGTGGAGACTGACATCGTCATCCCTGTATCTTCCCCGCATCACATAGTCGTACGGCTTCCATCCCATTTCGTCCATTGCCCTGCCGCAGTCCCTGACAATCATCGATCTCCTGCCCCACGCGAGATGCGCGGCGATTACGGCGGAAATCTCGACATCGGCAAGAGAACATTGTCCCTGCCGGAATTTCCCGGCCATCATGGTCGGGAAAATGATCGGGTCTTCCCGGAAATATTGCGGGTCGTTGTATTTTTCAGCCCAGCTGATAAGCCTGTTCCTGGTCAAGGAGTCCATTGCAGTTTCTGATTAGATATAACCGTATCCTGCAAAAATAATTCATTTGTCTTGCAATGCAAAATTTAAGGCGTGACCTTTTCCCATGGGGGCTTTGAACTGAAAATCATGTGCTTGCCGGTCACGGGATGTGTGAATTCCAGCCCTGAGGCGTGCAGGTGCAGCCTTGATGCGGAGCCTGCTCCTCCGTACAGCAGGTCTCCTGTCACAGGGGCATCGAGACCGTCCGGATGGGCTGCATGCACCCGCAGCTGGTGGGTCCTTCCTGTCAGGGGATGGAATTCCACACTTGCAGTATCTTCCCCGACACTCAGTATCCTGTATGTCGAATATGCAGCCTTGCCGGCACTGTCAACGCATTGCCGGGGCCGGTGCACGATGTCGGGGGCAAGAGGCAATGAGATATGCCCTTCCTCTCCGGCATGGTGCTTCATTCTCCATTCCGCAGCCTTGTCCCCGCTTCCTATGTCTACTGAGGCAGCATATGTCTTGTTTACGCAGCGGCTCGCGAAGGCTTTCTGCAGGGCTGCCTGTACAGATGGCGTCATGGCGAAGACGATGAGTCCCGACGTATCCATGTCGAGCCTGTGCACGGAGTATATCTTCCTGCCGCTGTCCTCCAGCATTTCCTGCAATGACTTCATCCCGTTCAGCCCCGGGACACTCGGGAGTCCGGAAGGCTTGTCTGCGACAATAATGGCTGCGTCCTCGTAGATTATTTCAGGCACGTCTGAGACGGTACCGGCTGAAACAGTTTCAAGCCCTTCGAGCATGAACCCCAGAAGAGGCCCGCATTTGGATGTGCATGACGGGTAAAAGCGCCCGTGTGTCCGGAGCTCTTTCCCGCTGCTTGCCCCGTACCAGAATTCCCCCATTGCAACAGGTTCGAGCCCGTTGAGATAAGCATATTGAAGCAGTTTCGGCGCTGCGCATTCCCCCGTGCCTCCGGGAGGGACAAGCCCCCGGCGGCTGAAAATCCCGGTTATGCTTTCTGTCTCCCCGCGCGCATTCCTGACCCTGAAATTATCGGATATCCATTTCTGGAGATTGTCCGACATGATCTTTCTCCTCTCAGTCAGGCTTCTGACCTCGTCCCTCATTGGGGCTGCCCTGCCGATGGCTTCCCGGATCATGGCCTCATGCCGCGCACTGATACGTTTCAGCTCGGCTTTTTCAAACTGGCTTTCCTTTATCATTCCGGCATTGAGGTCAGGCCCCTCATAGAAATGCAGGTCGTCCCCTGACGGCTTTTCTCCCGAGGCGATGGCTTTCCTCAGCCTCTCCCTGCGCTGCCGTGATTCCGCCATACGGCATTTCCAACTGTTTTCCGCTTCCGTCTTCTTTTCAGACAGCAATGATATTCCGGCTTCTGCACTCTTGTATTCCTGCGAGCTGACAATGGAGTCTATCCTCCTGCTGATGCCGGATATGATGCTTTCCTCTTTTCTGAAATGTCCGTCCGGGTCAAGGAGGTCAAAAATCGGAGGGACAAAATAGGGCAGGGAATTCCGTCCACCGGCATTGCCGGAGAATGCCGCAAGGAATCCGTAGCCCCCATCTGTCCTGACCACGAGCACGCCGAGCATCTTTCCCTCGGACATGGCATCGTGAAGGCTTCTGTCGGAATCTATATGGGATATCACTTTTCCGGCAGCCATGATGACGGCCGGACATGGAGCATACCTGAACGGGTCAGGGAATTTCTGCGGGACATCATTGTCTCCGCATTCCAGTGCATGGAGAATCTCTTCCATCACTCCGGAGTGTCATTGTCATACACAATCAGCAGCTTGTCCCCTGCCTTCAGTATGCGGCTCCCGTTGGGGACAATGAATTTCCCGTCCCTCTTTATCATCATTACCAGCATCCCTTCCGGCATCCTGAGTTCCTTAAGTGTCCTGCCGTGGGCGAGGGACTCTTCCGTCAGGGTCATCTCGACGAGCTTCCCGGCCTCTTCCGGGACCTCGAACCCGAGTTCAGTCTCCGATTCAGGGACCGGCATGTCGAGCTTCAGGAGCCTGGAGGCATAGGAGATTGTGCTCCCTTGAAGTACAAGCGACAATATGGTAATGAAGAACACCACATTGAAGATGATGTCGGAGCCTTCGATGCCTTCAACGACAGGATATGTGGCGAATATGATCGGCACTGCCCCCCTGAGTCCGACCCATGAGATGAATGTCCTGGATGCAAATGTGATTTTCCTGAAGGGGAGGAGGGTAAGGAATACGCTGGCAGGTCTTGCAACAAGCATCATGAACAGGCCGATGAGCAGGGCGGCAGGCGCTGCCTTCATCATTTCATGAGGATTGACCAGCAGTCCGAGCGTAATGAACATTACCACCTGCATCATCCATGTCATACCGTCGAAGAATGCGAATATGTCCTTCCTGTTGACAAGCCTGTGGTTCCCGATTATGATTCCGGCAAGGTATACGGCCAGATATCCGTTCCCGTATAGCTTGGTGGTGGTCGTGAATGTAAAGAATACCACGCTCATCAGCATTATTGCATACAGAGGGGTGTTCTTGAGGTTTATGCGGTTAAGCACCCATATCGAGGCATAGCCCATGAGGACGCCTGCAGCTGTACCTATCCCGAACTGGAGCACAAGGGTCTTGAGTGCCTCAAGTATTATCCCTCCCGTGCTGACCGCTTCGGCTCCTGTGCCGTTCAGGCTTCCTGCGACCTGGATGAGCAGGATTGTCAGTATATAGGCCATAGGGTCGTTGCTTCCGCTCTCAAGCTCGAGCAAAGGCCGCAGATTGTTCTTGAGGCCCTGCTTTTTCTGTCCGAGGATGTTGAATACCGAGGCGGAGTCCGTGGAGGACATTGTGGCTGCGAGCAGGAAGCATGTGATGGCATGCAGGGACAGCGGGAATGACTGCCATTCAGACAGCAGAAATATGAACAGTCCCGTGAATGCAGTGGTCAGGACCACTCCGGCCGTCGACAATGCCAGCCCTGGCCCGAGGACCGGTCTGATTTCCTTGAACCGGGTTTCGAGACCTCCGGTAAACAGGATGATACACAGCGCCACCATGCCTATGAACTGGGCCTGTCCGACATTGTCGAACTGCAGTCCCAGGCCGTCGGAGCCGAAAATCATGCCGGCAATAAGGAAAAGCAGGAGGGAAGGCAGTCCGAAACGGTAGCCTACCTTGCTGATAAGGATGCCGCAGAATATCAGTATCGACATTATCAGCAGTATGTTTTCAGAAGAGAATGTCATTCTTGAAAAAATTATGTGCCCTTGTCTCTGTTACGGGCGGTTTTACTTCTTATCCGGCTGCCCCGGATTATCCTGTTGCCTTGAAGCGTATTCCCTGCACCATTCCCTGATGCCGCATTCCTCGCAGTGGGGCTTCCGTGCCGTGCATATGTATCTCCCGAGCAGAATCAGCCAGTGATGCGCTATGGGACGCAGCTCGGGGATGATATTGTCAGTCAGATCCTTCTCCACAGCCTCGACGGTTTTCCCGTCGGAAAGCCCCGTCCTGTGCGAGACGCGGAAGACATGGGTGTCGACTGCGATGACCGGCTTCCCGTAGATTACGGATGCAATCACATTCGCGGTCTTACGTCCTACTCCCGGCAGCTTCACGAGCTCGTCCGGATCAGCCGGCACTTCCCCGCCGAAATCTTCAGTCAGCATCCGGGCCATGCCTATCAGATGCCTGGCCTTGTTGTTCGGGAAGGAAATGGACCTGATGAGGTCCAGGACTTCTTCGAATGATGCATCTGCAAGAGTCCAGGGATCCGGGAACCTCCTGAAGATTTCAGGGGTGTACATGTTGACCCTCCTGTCCGTGCATTGTGCGGAGAGTATTACCGCTATCAGCAGATGGAAGGGGGTGTCATAGTGAAGCTCGGTCTCCGCAACAGGGACATTGTCCCTGAACCAGCCGATGATCCTGTCATATCTCTCCCGTACTGTCATCTTTTCCCTGTCCGTTATCAGATAATGTGCGTTCCGTGCACTGCTCGTCCCCGCATACCATGACTCTTCCCGGATATCTTTCCACAAGCGAAATGTTATGGGTTACCATTACTATTGCGGTGCCTCTTTCCCTGTTGATGCGTGTCAGCAGATTCATTATGCCGTCAGCTGTTTCCGGGTCCAGATTGCCGGTAGGCTCATCGGCTATGATTACTTCAGGCCGGTTGAGCAATGCCCTTGCTATGGCTACCCTCTGCTGTTCTCCGCCAGACAGCTGATGCGGCATCTTGTGTGCCTTATGCCTCATCCCGACAGCATCCAGGACATCCCTGATCCTGCCGGCGGATTCGCTGCTGTCCTTCCAACCTGTCGCCCGCAGGACGAAAGAGAGGTTCTCCTCCACGTTGCGGTCCATAAGCAGCTGGAAATCCTGGAACACCACCCCCAGCTTCCTCCGCAGGAACGGTATCTCTTTCTCCCTGATTTTCCCGAGGTCATAGCCGCATACTGCCCCGCAGCCTCCGGCAAGCCTGTTCTCGGCAATCATTGTCCTTATTATGGATGTCTTTCCGGTACCGACCTTGCCTACAATATAGATGAAGTCCCCCGGATACACCTTCATATCCAGCCCGTATATCACTGTGCTGTCACCTCCGGCTATGTCCGCCTTTTCAAAAGAGATGACCGGTTCCATGTTTTCCATCTGTCGAAATGATTGTTGGGACGATATTCCCCGCCATTGTCCTGGTCATTGTCCGGCAGTCGAGAAAAATCGCGTACATTCTGCAAATATACTGAAAAATGCCTAATTTTGTGAAAATTTTCGTGATATGGCTAAACTGTTTTCAACTGCGGCTGCAGTCCTGCTCTGTGCGGCCTTCTGCATGGCGGACATGAGCGGACAGGAAGCGGATGACAGGGCAATTGTGACCGGCAGGTCGGACAGGAGCCTTTCCGGTCCGGACCGTACCGGGATGAGAGGCCTGCTTGACATGGCCCGGGACATGTATGACAGAGGGATGTACGATAAGGCCGGAAGGATGTTCAGTACAGTCGCAGACGGTACGGGGAACATTGAAGCCGAGGGATATTCCGTCCTGTGCATGGTAAAGATGAAGGTGCCAGGCTGCAGGTATTATGCCGAGGCATTCCTGGAGAAACATCCGGCTGCCGCTGTCGGAGGTCTGATCAGGATTGCATATGCGAAGAATCTGTTTGATGCCGGGGATTATGCCGGGGCTTCGTCCTGGCTGGAGCCGGTATCATGGAGGTCGGTAGGAAAAGCCATGCGTCCGGAATTCCTTTTCATGCGCGGGTATTGCGACTATGAGACCGGGAACCACGACAGGGCCAGGCTCCGCTTCAGCGAGCTGAAGAAACTTCCGGAATCCGACTATACTGCACCGGCATGCTACATGACTGGCTATATCTGCTATCTTGACGGGGAGTTCTCCGAGGCGCTGCCTGAATTTGCCAGGTCGGTCAAGGACGGACGTTTCTCGGCAATGTCCGCATACTATATCGCAGAGTGCCATTTCATGATGAAGGACTACGGCTATCTTGCCGAGGAAGGCCCCGGCCTCCTCGAATCTGTCCCCGCGGAGCACCGCCCGAGGCTTAACAGGATGATATCCGAGTCTTTCCTTGTACTTGGAAATGCCGGGAAGGCAAGGCAATATTATGAGGTCAATGCAGAGACCTCGGCCCCTTCCACAAGGGCAGACTATTTCTATGCAGGGTCTGTATTGTATGCTGTCGAGGATTTCAGGGGGGCCATAGACAATTTCTCCAGGATGGGAGACCTGCAGGACTCGATCGGCCAGGTTGCGGCATATAAGCTTGCATACAGCCATATCAGGACCAGGAACAAGGTGGCGGCGCTCGATGCATTCAGGTCTGCCGCCTCGATGGATTTCAATCCTGACATTTCAGAGGACGCCTTTTTTAATTTCGCCAAGCTTTCATTCGACCTGAACAATGACGGCTCTGTCTTCCGGTCATATCTTGAGAAATATCCCGACACCGGAAAGAAGGAGATGATATACAGCTATATCGCTGTGGCTGCACTTCAGGACCATGACTACGCCGGGGCGATTGAAGCATATGACAATATCGATGAGCTTGACGGGGATATGAAGCTCAATTATATGAAAGCCAACTATCTGCGTGCATCGGAGCTGGTGTCGAGCGGTTCATATCGGGCGGCTGTGCCGTGCCTCAAGGCCGCGGCATACTATTCTGACAGGCGGGGCATGTTCAACCAGATGTCGAGATATTGGCTTGCGGAGTCATATTACAGGGATGACAGGTTCCCGGAGGCCCTGTCTTCATATATGGGACTGTATAACATATCCGCCCTGTACGGGTTGAAGGAGTCATGGCTGATTCCGTATGACATAGCTTACTGTCATTTCAAGCTGGAGGATTATGCTTCGGCTTCGGACTGGTTCATGAGATATCTTACAGGAGGGGATACGTCGGGCTACAGGAAGGACGCCATGCTCAGGTATGCCGACTGCCTTTTCATGCAGAAGGAATATCCGGAGGCTGCAGAGGCATACCGTGATGTCCTGACTGACTATTTCGATGTCAATGACATATATCCGTACTATCAGGCGGCGATTTCATCCGGGCTTGCCGGCGATATGGCAAGGAAGACCGCGCTGCTCAAGCATGCGGAGAAGGCTGAGCCGTCATCCCCGTTCTATGCGGAGGCCCTGTTCGAGCTCGGCAGGTCATATGTCGTCACAGGGAATGAGGCCCAGGCCGTGGTATGCTACAAGAATGTCATCAGGAACGTGAAGGACAGCACATTCGTGGCAAGGTCACTCATCGAGCTCGGAATGATTGCCCGGAACATGTCGAGATATGAGGAGGCGGTAGGCTACTACAGCACCGTTGTGGAGCAGATGCCTTATTCCGGCTATGCAGATGATGCCCTGCTGGCGATTGAATCCATTTACAGGTCGCTGAACGAGCCGCAGAAATACCTGGACTATATCGGGAGAATCGGCAAGGCCTCGATCAAGACCGAGGATGAGCGGGAGATGATGATATTCAGTGCGGCGGAGCAGATATTCCTTACCGAGAACTATCAGAAGGCGCTGCTGTCGCTGCAGTCCTATATAGACGGATGGCCCCAGGGTACGGAGGTCCAGAAGGCATACTTCTACATGGGGGAATGCTACAGGAACCTCGGCAAGCCTGACCAGGCATGCGACTGCTATGCCGAGGCCGCGTCTTCGGGAGAGGGAGATATCGCCGAGATAGCATGTCTTAATTTCGCGTCGCTTTCGTTTTCTCTCCAGAGGTATGAGGCTGCATATCAGGCATATGTGTCCCTGGCAGATATGGCTGCCGTTGACAATAACATACATGTGTCGAAGGTGGGCATGATGCGGTCTGCATACCGGGCGAAGATGTATCCTGAGGCGGCGGAAGCTGCCGTGGAGGTTAAGGACGACAGCCGTTCTGACAGGGATATGGTCCGCGAGGCAGAATATGTGCTGGCGAAGTCTTATCTTGCGATGAGCCGCAGGGATGAGGCTTATGACATATTCAGGAAACTTTCTGAATGGCCTGCTACACCTGAGGGTGCGGAGGCGGTCTATCTGCTTATCCTTGACAGCTACGACAGGGGGGACTTCGAGGATGTGGAGACGCGCGTATATTCATTCTCCGACCTTTCTTCAGGCCAGGACTACTGGCTTGCAAAGGCATTCATAGTCCTCGGGGACTCATTTGTCGAGAGAGGGGAGTATGAACAGGCCATGGCGACATTCAGAAGCGTTGCTGACGGTTATATCCCTGCTTCACAGGATGATGATGTCCAGGATAATGTCGGCATGCGCATAAACAGGCTGGAGGAAATAATGCAGCAGGCACCTGCCGGCGATAACTGATTGGAAGAATGATGATGGACAAGAGAATGACTGTTTTCGCCGTTGTTTCGGCGGTTGCTGCCATATGCTCTTCTGATGCATATTGTCAGACGATAGACCCTACTGTCGAGGTTACAAGAGATTATGTCGGCAAGCTGATAGAGGTCCATAAGCCTCTTCAGACAATGCCTGTCCCGGACAGTCTGCAGCGTTTTGACCTGCAGTTCGACTATTCGATATATGATTCCCCTTATAAGGGAAGCCTTGAATTCAGTCCGCTCAGGATGGGGATAGACCCGGTCACGGTACCGGACAGGGGGAGGCGTCTGCTGTTGAGGGCCGGTGCGGGGTACGCATTGCAGCCAGTACTCGACGTTGTATGGTCTCCGCTCCTTGAAGGGAGGTTCAGGATGAGCGTCTATGGCTCGCACAGGTCGTATATAGGCAGGTACAGGGATATCGGGCTGGTTTCGGGGAACGGTGGCCAGACCGTTGTCGGGGACCTTGCTGACGCAGGCCCCAATGCTCTTTCTCCGGTATCAGGGCCATATTCCGGACATGACATGTCCACATGTGCCGGCATGGCGGGAAGCGTTTACTGGGAAGGGGGCCGCTTTTATTTCGATGCCTCGTACAGGGGCATTGCCATGAAGGACAGGTATCTTTCCAGGAATTACGATGCTGTGGATGTCAGGGCGGGTGTCGTGTCCGATGAGTGCTCTGACAGGCGTTTTGTCTATGATGCATCCGTCCGTTACAGATATGGGGAGGATGTCATGACCCCGTATGTTTCAGGCACCTCGAGAACAACACTGCCGGAACATCTTTTCAATCTGTCCGCCTCGCTTGGCCCCGTATTTTCCGGGACTTCAAGGGCATTGGTTGACGTGGGACTCAATTTTGCCGACTACAGCCGCTTCAACGGGGAGTATGCAGGCGATTTCTCCATCGTGCCGAGATATGTCTATCGCAAGGGAAGGTGGGCGCTGGATCTCGGTATCAGGTTCGCTGTCACGATGCATAACAGTCCCGGGCCGCAGGAAGGCATCTACGGTACGGTGTCGGAAGGCCAGTTCGTATATCCTGATGTGAGGATAGGGTTCGAGGCGATAAGGGAGCATCTTGAAATCTATGTTTCCGCCGATGGAGGCAATACCGTGTCATCCTGGTCGGAATATCTGGACGGCAACCATTATTACAATCCTTTCCTGGGACAGGACCGGTCATATCCTCTCGGCAATACGCTTGAACGCATATCTGCCTTTGCCGGTATTGAGGGTAATGTGGCGTCGAGGCTGAGCTACGGGTTGAGGGCAGGCTATGTCAATTACGGCAATGCATTCCTTGACGGGATTTCCATTGAGGGCATGCAGCCGGTATATATGCCGGGATTCGACAGTTATCAGATGCTGCGGGCGGACCTTTCACTGATGTGGAAATCAGAGGATGTATATGCCGAGGCGAACGTGTCCGGGCGCGTTACGGATATAGGGGTTTCTTCATCGGGCCTTTTTGCGCCGGCTGCCGTATCTGGCGGGGGCAAGGTGGTCTATAACTGGAAAAAGCGTATATACGCCGGGATAGACTGCGGCTTTTCTTCAGCCAGATATGCAACGATACGTATGGAACCGGATGACCGGACCATTTGCATTCCAGGATATGCGGACCTTGGCATAAGCCTGGAATACAGGTTCAGCCGGAGCTTTTCGGTCTGGCTTCACGGAGGGAACCTGCTGGATATGGCAGTTCAGACCGTGCCTCTCCATGCGGAGTCCGGCATCAATTTTACGGGTGGGATTTGCTTGAATTTGCAATAAAATTACTAAATTTGTCCGTTTAATATTTTAACGGGTAGAAATGGACGTGAACGAAGCGAACAACAGTGCGGAGAACCAGTATTCCGCGAACAGTATCCAGGTGCTTGAAGGACTTGAGGCTGTGAGGAAAAGGCCTTCGATGTATATCGGGGACATAGGGAAGCGCGGTCTGCATCATCTTGTCTATGAAGTCGTTGACAACAGTATAGATGAGGCGCTCGCAGGATACTGCAGTCATATCGAAGTATTTATCAACGAGGATAATTCAATAACGGTCAAGGATGACGGCCGCGGTATCCCTACCGGGATGCATGAGAAGGAGCACCGCTCGGCGCTCGAGGTCGTCCTGACAGTCCTCCATGCCGGAGGAAAATTCAGCAAGGACAGCTACAAGGTCTCGGGAGGTCTTCACGGTGTCGGAGTGTCCTGCGTCAACGCCCTCTCGGACTACCTCAAGGCCGAGGTGCACAGGGAAGGCAAGATTTTCGTGCAGGAGTATTCCAAGGGCAAGCCATATGCGGATGTGCGGATTGACGGCGAAGCCACCGATACAGGTACAATCATCACTTTCCATCCGGACCCTGAGATTTTTACCGTTACTACCGTATATGAGTACAATGTGCTTGCTGACCGTCTCAGGGAGCTCGCTTTCCTGAACAAGGGCGTCCGCTTGACGCTTACCGACAGGAGGGAGAAGGTCACTGTCGCTGCTGAAGACGGGACTGAGACCGAGCAGTGGAAGTCCGACGTATTCTATTCCAGGGAAGGACTCAAGGAGTTCGTGCAGTATCTTGATGCCGACTCTACCGTCGAGAAGCTGATTCCCGAGCCGATATGCCTGGAGACAGACAAGGTCATCCCGATAGAGATAGCCCTGCAGTACAATACGGGGTACAGGGAGAAGATCCAGTCATACGTAAACAATATAAACACCATAGAGGGCGGTACCCATCTTCAGGGATTCAAGATGGGTCTGTCCAGGACACTGAAGAACTATGCCGAAGCGAACGGCCTTTTCAATAAGATTAAGGCTGAACAGCTTGCTCCGGAGGATTATCGCGAGGGGCTTACCGCTGTCATTTCCGTCAAGGTGGCTGAGCCTCAGTTCGAGGGGCAGACCAAGACCAAGCTCGGCAACCAGGAAGTGGTGTCTGCAGTGTCCCAGGCGACTGCCGCTGCCCTTGAGACATATCTCGAGGAGAATCCGCGCGAGGCGAAATCGATTATCGACAAGGTAATACTTGCTGCGACGGCAAGGCAGGCTGCAAGAAAGGCCCGTGAGATGGTGCAGCGCAAGACAGTGATGTCCGGAGCCGGGATGCCCGGCAAGCTCGCGGACTGCTCGGAGCGCGACCCGGAGAAATGCGAGATTTTCCTGGTCGAGGGAGATTCCGCAGGCGGTACCGCAAAGCAGGGCAGGGACAGGGCCACACAGGCAATCCTGCCTCTCAGGGGAAAGATTCTCAATGTGGAGAAGGCAATGGACCACAGGGTGTTCGAGAGCGAGCAGATAAGGAACATATATACGGCTCTCGGAGTGACAGTCGGGACTGAAGAGGACAGCAAGGCTCTCAACCTGTCCAGGCTGCGTTACCACAAGGTCATCATAATGACGGATGCCGATGTGGACGGAAGCCACATTGCAACACTCATACTTACATTCTTCTTCCGCTACATGTTCGACCTTATCAGCAACGGCTATGTATATCTTGCCACACCTCCGCTTTATCTCGTGAAGAAAGGCAAGGAGGAGATATACTGCTGGACGGAGGAGCAGCGCAAGGAGGCAACCGCCCGTCTTGGCAAGGGGTCTGACAAGGGTGTGACAGTGCAGCGGTACAAGGGTCTCGGAGAGATGAGCGACACCCAGCTGTGGGATACGACCATGGACCCGTCGAAGAGACTGCTCAGGCAGATTACCATCGAGAGCGCTGCCGAGGCGGAAAGGACATTCTCCATGCTGATGGGGGATGATGTGCCGCCGAGAAGGGCTTTCATTGAGGAGAATGCACATTATGCCAATATCGATGCATAGCTTTGTTAAACGGAAATAATTAAAATTCAACATTATGGATATTTTTGACAGAATAGCGAGAGACTCAGGCGGTCCGCTTGGGCAGTACAGGCAGAGGGCGTTCGGGTATTACATGTATCCGAAGCTTGAGGGAGAACTCGGCCCGCATATGGTTTTCAACGGCAAGAAGGTGCTTTGCTGGAGCCTTAACAACTATCTCGGGCTTGCAAACCATCCGGAAGTGAGGAAGACAGATGCAGAGGCAGCCGCAAAATGGGGACTTGCATATCCTATGGGCAGCCGTATGATGTCAGGACATACTTCCCTTCATGAGAAGTTTGAAAGGGAGCTTGCGGACTTCGAGAAGAAAGAGGATGCGTTCCTGTTCAATTTCGGCTATCAGGGAATCATCTCGACGATAGATGCCCTCATGGACCGTCACGATGTCATAGTATACGATTCAGAGGCTCATGCATGTCTGATTGACGGTGCCCGTCTCCATATGGGAAAGAGAATGGCATACCGACATAACGATATCGAAAGCTGCGAGACGACCCTGAAGCGTGCCTCGAAGCTCTGCGAGGAGACAGGAGGAGGCATACTCCTTATCACGGAAGGCGTATACGGAATGACCGGAGCCCTCGGTATCCTCGACCAGATAGTCGCCCTCAAGAAGAAGTACAACTTCAGGATACTCATCGACGATGCCCATGGCTTCGGCGTGATGGGTCCTCACGGACGCGGGACTTCAGAGCATTTCGGTGTGATGGATGAGGTTGACCTTTATATCGGTGCATATGCCAAGTCCATGGCTTCGATAGGCGGTTTCGTTGCCGGACCTAAAGTGATTATCGATTATCTGCGCTACAACCTCCGCTCCCAGATCTATGCGAAGTCTCTCCCTATGGCTTTTGTCGAGGGCGGTCTCAAGAGGCTTGAGATCATAAGGAGTGCGGAAGGCGATGAGCTCCGCAAGAAGCTCTTTACGGTGACCCGCGCACTTCAGAAAGGGTTCCGCGATATGGGTCTTGACATAGGCCCGGCAGAGGCCTGTGTGACTCCGGTGGCTGTCAAGGGAGGCGTAGTCGAGGCGACTAATATCGCAAAGGACCTGCGTGAAAACTACGGCATCTTCTGTTCGATTGTCGTATATCCTGTCATACCTAAGGGAATGATCATCTTCCGCATTATCCCGACTGCGGCGCATTCCATGGAAGACGTGGAATACACTCTCAAGACGTTCGCTGAAGTAGTGGACAAGCTCAAGAAAGGGCTTTATGAAGGCGATGAGATACCTGATATGGCTATCCGCGACTAATGCGGGAGCATCATGTGATCTCCATCTATTGTCGCATACATAAACCTTTTCTGAAATGAACAGCAGTTACTTTAAGGATAAAGTAATGATAATAACAGGAGCCAGCTCAGGAATTGGGTTGGCTTCTGCCAAATTATTTGCATCCCTCGGGGCAAGGCTTGCACTTGCAGCAAGGTCGCTTGACAAGCTCGAGTCCCTTGCCCGCGAAATCTTCCCGGGGCAGGAAGACAGGGTGCTGTGCGTGAAGACAGATGTCTCCATAGAGGCCGACTGCCGGAATCTTATCGAGCGAACAGCCGGGAAATTCGGCCGCATCGACATACTGGTCAATAATGCGGGCATTTCAATGCGGGCATTATTCAGGGACCTTGACCTGTCGGTAATCCGTTCGCTTATGGATGTGAACTTCTGGGGGACGGTATACTGTACGAAATATGCCCTCCCATATCTGCTCCAGTCCAAAGGTTCCGTAGTCGGGGTAATCTCCATCGCCGGCTTCTCCGGTCTGCCCGGGAGGACAGGCTATTCCGCATCGAAATATGCTGTCAGGGGATTCCTTGATACCCTGAGGATAGAGCATCTGTACGACGGGCTTCATGTAATGGTGTTCGCCCCGGGATTTACTGCATCGAATGTCCGGAATGCGGCATTGACTGCTGACGGCAGCCACCAGGGGGAGACTCCGCGTGATGAAGGCAAGATGATGACGGCGGAGAGATGTGCCGGATACCTTGCTGAAGGGCTCCGGAAACGCAGGAGGGAAATGGTGCTGACTCCTATAGGGAAGCTCACTGTCCTGATGCACAACATTTTTCCCCGGCTTACCGACAGGCTGGAATTCAGCTATATGGCAAAAGAGCCGGGCAGTCCATTCCATAAATGACAGAAGATGGGTCCGACAAGACAATATTCCCCGGATTTGGCAGGAGGCCTGTATCTGTATGCCGACCGCTCGGCATGCGGGTCTGTCGCACGGTTTGTCGTGTCATTGACAATGCATGTAAAGGGCGATGTGCTGGAGCAGGCGGTCAATGATGTCCTGGTGCTTTTCCCGCATATCCCGGTAAGGGTGTCGAGAGAAGGGGAGCAATATGTGTTCGGGAAGAATACCGCAAGGGTCCCTGTATGCGGGGAATCTGAGAGTACGCGCAGGTCGCCCGGCGAAGAGTCTGCAGGAGGGTATCTTTTCACGGTGTCGTTTTCCGGGAAGACCGTATATTTCGACATCCACATGTCGCTTTTTGACGAAAAGGGAATGGCAGCCTTTGCCAAGGCTGTGGTATTCAGGTATGTACAGCTTGCCGGATTCCCGGTTGAGAATGACGGGAGCGTACGAGCCCTTCCCGACGGAGGGTCGCATGTATCGACAGATGACCCGTTCGACATGATTGCGGACATCCCGGCGTCAAGGCCTGCATGGTATATGGATGCCAAGGCTTTTGTCAGGCCTGCGACGGCCGGCTCGGACATGGTGCATGCTGTCCAGTTGCGTATCCCTCTGTCACGGCTGCGTTCCCATGCAAAGGAGTTTGCCGGTTCCCCGGTGACATTCATTGCGCCGATAGTATCCCAGTCCATATGTGAAATGTACGGGAGTGAAATGCAACCGGGGGAATATGTGGTGGCCGCAATATCGGTCAACCTCCGCCAGTATTTCCCGACTGTGTCGCTGAGGCCTTTCAATACGCTTGTCTCGCTTGCGTATAACAGGCGGATCAATGAATATCCGTTCAATACGATACTGATGTCCCAGAAAAAACTTCTGGAGGCCCAGCTGAAGACCGATGCCCTTGCCTACAATGCCCAGCGCAAGGCAGCCGCGATGGAGGATGTGTATTGCGGCAGGACATATGCCGACAAAGTCGCCAGGGCGGAGAAGGCTGTCGCTGACAAGGCTGCAAAATCGACATATGTGATTCACAGCGCCGGGAATATCGGGATGCCGGAAAGCCTGGACAGGTATGTGACCGAGTTCTATCCGCTGTACGTGCCCGGCCTTCACGATATGGTACTGTCCTGCATAACATTCAGGAATGAAATCCTGCTTACGGTAGCCGGAAGGGATTCAGGCCGGACAGACCTGATCTGCCGCAGGATTGCAGGACTGATGAATGAAAATGAGATATATGCCTATATTTCGGACGGGTTCGATTTCTCTCCGGCAACATATAGGCGGCCTTAATTATTAATTACATTAGGATAATCATGGAAAACGGGAAATTATTGCGCAGGTTAAAGGTTTATCTTCCTCTTGCAGCCTTGTTTGCCATTCTTGTGCTCCTGATGCCGAGAAGCGGCAACTTCAATTATGACTATAGGAAAGGAGCGCCATGGATGTATGAGACCCTTGTTGCAGACTTCGATTTCCCGGTGCTGAAGACCCAGGAGGAGCTTCAGGAGGAAAGGGATCTCGCTGCATCTTCCGTCATCCCTTATTACATTTATTCGGAGAATATCGCGAGCGAAAGGGCCGATGCAGTCCGGCAGGCGGATTTCGGCAGGTATGACAGTCTCAAGGCCGCCGTCATTTCGGTCCTTGACACGATATATTCCAAGGGTGTCATTGCGGAACGCCCGGTCTTCCATGACGGCCGTCCGGCTGATGAGCAGGTCATATATGTCCAGAAGAACAGGCGTGCGGCAATGGTCCCTCCGACCGAGATATATACGATTGCCGATGCGAGGTCGAGGCTTCTCTCGGGGCTGAAGTCCGTGTCGAGGACAGTCAACGGGGATTCCCTGTGCAGGGAAGCCGGTCTGTATGACCTTCTTGTCCCCAATCTTATCTTCGACCAGCAGACGACCGACCTCGTGCACGAGGAATCTGTCAACTATGTGTCGCCAACTTCAGGAGTCGTGTCATCAGGCCAGCTGATAGTCTCCAAGGGGGAGACCGTGACCTCCGAGATAGAGCAGCTTCTCGACTCCTACAAGGCTGAATACGAGAGCAGTATCGGCTACAGCGGTCCGAGGGTATATCTCTGGTCCGGCAACATCCTTCTGGCGCTGGCCATGGTCATGATCATATTCTTTACGATATACTACGCCAACAGCTCGATACTCGGAAGGTTCAACGAGTATGTGTATCTGCTGATGATTGCCTTCCTTGCTGCAGCGGTCACATTCGCGATAAACAAGGCAGACCCGAAGCTGCTGTATATTGTTCCGTATACCCTGTTTGCACTCTATCTCACGGCATTCTTCAAGAATAAGGTAGTATATCCGTTCTATGTGGTCACATTGCTGCCGATGCTGATATTCGCCCATAACGGAATAGAGCTTTTCGTAATAAATCTCGTGGCGGGAGTCGTCGCAATCTATACATACACGTATTTCAACAAGGGCTGGCAGCAGTTCATAATGGCTTTCTGCGTCTTTATTGCGGCAATCCTGACATTCTTCGCGTTCAAGATGGTCGACGGGGAGATACGCGGCTTCGGGGACTACCAGACAGTCCTGTTCCTCTTCCTCGGATCGATGATGGCTGTGGCCGGTTATCCTCTCATCTATCTTTTCGAGAGGATATTCATGCTGGTGTCGAATTCCAGACTGATTGAACTGTGCGATACCAACAACAAGCTGCTGAGGGAACTCGCCCACAAGGCTCCAGGTACATTCCAGCACAGTCTCCAGGTCATGAATCTTGCAGATGCGGCGGCACGCTCCATAGATGCGAATGTGGCGCTTGTACGTGCCGGGGCATTGTACCATGACATAGGAAAGATGAACAATCCCCAGTGCTTCATCGAGAACGAGACCCCGGGAGTCAAGTACCATGAAGGCCTTACTCCGGAGGAAAGCGCAAGGGATATCACGCGCCATGTCCCGGACGGGATGGCGCTGGCCGAGAAATACGGGCTTCCGGATGTCGTCAGGGCTTTCATAGTCACACATCACGGCACGACGGCTACGGGATATTTCTACAACAGGTATCTGAATGCAGGAGGCGACCCGTCCAAGACCGATGTCTTTTTCTACAAGGGCCGGAAGCCGAATACCAAGGAACAGATAATACTGATGCTCTGCGATACCCTCGAGGCGGCATCCAGGACGCTCAAGGACTACTCGCGCCAGAGCATATCGGACCTTGTCGAGCGTATCGTGAAGTCCAAGATGGATGACGGGCAGTTCGAGGATGCCGACATATCCCTTAAGGAAATCAATACGGTAAAGAATGTGCTCAAGGAGTATCTCCAGCAGGTATATCATGCCCGGGTAATCTATCCGAGACGCAGGAATACCGCCCAGAAATCTTGATTTTGTTTTTTAGTCCATAATGTATAAATTTGCAGGCTTTTTAGAACGCATATAATATTTTAAAGACATGAATATAGCACAGAACAGAGTCGACGATCTCAATCTCGAGCTCACAATCGACATCACAAAGGATGATTATGCAGACCGCAGGAAGAAAAGGCTGAACGCCCAGAAGAGGACTGCCGAAATCAAGGGATTCAGGAAGGGAATGGTCCCTATGACCCTCATTGAAAGGATATACGGCCAGTCAGCCCTTGTCGATGCCGTCAATGACATTATTGCAGAAACACTCAATAACTACATAAAGGACAACGGTCTCAAGGTTGTCGGGGAGCCTCTTCCGAGCGAGGACCAGCCGAAGACCGAGTGGGAGAATGGGAACGACTTCTCTTTCAAGTTCGATGTCGCTGTCAATCCTGATGTCGCCTTTGACCTTTCAAAGGATGACAAGGTGACATATTACGAGATCGAGGTTTCCGATGAGGCAAGGAAGGAGATGAAGGAGAATCTTCTCAAGCAGTATGGCTCTCTCGAGGACGGCGAGGCTGCCAAGGCGGAGGATTTCATCATTGCCGACTTCGAGCAGGGGGACATGAAGGTCGAGGGTACCTATGTCGCATTGAGAAGCGTCTCCGATGCTGTCAGGCCGACATTTGTTGGCCTTAAGAAGGATGACTCAATCGAGGTCAATGTCAATGAGGCCTTTACAGATGAGACAGACAGGGCCGCAATGCTCAAGGTAAAGAAAGAGGAGCTTGCCGGACTTGACCCGATGTTCAGGATGACGGTGCGCAATGTCAAGACATTTGTCCCGGCACCTATGACGCAGGAGACATTTGACAAGATATTCGGGGAAGGTGCAGTCACTGACGAGGCAGGCTTCGATGCAAAGGTCGACGAGAGGCTCAAGGCCGAATATTCCCAGGAGTCCGAATTCAGGTTCTCCAAGGACATGAAGGACTATCTTCTCTCCAAGGCAAATGTAGTGCTTCCTGAGAAATTCCTGAAGAGATGGGTGTTTGTGGCCAATGAGGGCAAGTTTACCATGGAAGAGATCGAGAAGGATTTCGACATGTTCCTGGCAGATTACCGCTGGCATCTCGTGAAGGCATTCCTGATGGACAAGTTCGGTGTAAAGGTGGAGCAGGAGGACCTTATGGCCAGTGCGAAAGCCTTTGCCGCATACCAGTTCGCCATGTACGGCATCAACAATGTCCCTGAGGAGCAGCTGGAGTCATATGCCAAGACCATCCTTTCACAGGAGAACGAGGGCCGCAGGGTCCTTGAGCAGGTAGAGGACCAGAAGACAATCGCAGCTGTACGCGATGTCATTACAGTAGAGAACAGGAAAGTTACCGTAGACCAGTTCAGGGAACTGAAATAGCAGCGGAAGAACAGGACATGGATAAGGATTTTGACAGGTTCGCACGGTCAGAGTATGGCATAGGTTCAATGACCATGCATCGTTACCGTTCGGCTTATAATGCATATATCAATCCGACCATTATAGAGGAGAGGCAGCTGAATGTGGCTTCTATGGATGTGTTCAGCCGTCTTATGATGGACCGCATCATCTTCCTCGGCGTCCCGATTGATGACGATGTCGCCAATATCGTGCAGGCCCAGCTCCTTTTTCTGGCGTCGGATAATTCCGCAGGGGACATTACCCTGTATCTCAATACACCTGGAGGATCGGTCTCGGCCGGTCTCGGCATCTATGATACCATGCAGCTTGTCAGCCCGGATGTATGTAC
Organism: uncultured Bacteroidales bacterium; assembly: GCA_944323805.1. GTDB lineage: Bacteria > Bacteroidota > Bacteroidia > Bacteroidales > UBA932 > Cryptobacteroides. The sequence goes on from CALUTW010000003.1 coordinate 69,411, forward strand.
GGTATGTACGGGGATGGCTGCCTCGATGGGTGCGGTCCTGCTCTGTGCGGGAGCTCATGGCAAGCGTTCCGCCCTGCCTCATTCAAGGGTAATGATCCACCAGCCGTTGGGAGGTGCCCAGGGACAGGCTTCTGATATCGAGATTGCCGCAAGGGAGATCGTCAGGATAAAGAACGAGCTGTATTCAATCATTTCCGAACATACCGGCAAACCGCTCGACAGGATTATGGCTGACGGGGACAGGGACTACTGGATGACCTCAAAGGAAGCCCTTGAGTACGGGATGATAGATGAGATTCTTTCCAAGAAGAAGCGCAATGGCTAAAAAGAAAGATACATCGGACGAAAGATATTGTGTGTTCTGCGGAAGAAGCGAACATGAAGTGCCCCTGATGCTTCAGGGGCTTGATTCTTCAATATGCAGCGATTGTGTCAAGCTGTGCAATGACTATATCCGCAATCTGGAGAAGTCTGCTGCACCTGTACACGGCAAGATTGAAAAGCTGCTGAAGCCAAAGGAAATTCATGCATATCTCGACCAGTATGTCATAGGTCAGGACAGGGCTAAGAAGCTTCTGTCCGTGGCTGTCTACAATCATTACAAGAGAATCAATCACAACCTTGCATCCGAGGCTGCGGATGACCTTGAGCTGGAGAAGTCCAACATCCTTATGGTCGGTCCGACAGGTACAGGAAAGACCTTGATGGCCAAGACTATAGCCAAGCTGCTGGATGTGCCTTTCACGATTGTGGATGCCACTGTGCTTACCGAGGCAGGCTATGTCGGCGAGGATGTGGAAAGCATACTTACCAGACTGCTGCAGGAAGCGGACTATGATGTGGCCCTTGCAGAGCGCGGCATCGTATTCATCGACGAGATTGACAAGATTGCACGCAAGAGCGACAATCCGTCCATAACCCGCGACGTATCTGGAGAAGGGGTGCAGCAGGCCATGCTGAAGCTTCTTGAAGGCAATGTCGTCAATGTACCGCCGAAGGGTGGCAGGAAACATCCTGAGCAGGAGTTCATTCAGGTCAACACGCAGAATATACTCTTTATCTGCGGAGGCGCATTCGAAGGCATCGAGAAACGCATAGCCCAGAGGCTGAATACCAGGGTAATCGGGTTCAGCACATCGGACAGGAAGCAGGTCGACAAGGACAACCTGCTGCAGTATGTATCCGCCCAGGATCTCCGCTCATACGGACTGATTCCGGAAATCATAGGAAGGCTTCCTGTCATCACATATCTTGACAGGCTTGACCGCAATGCCCTGCTGAGGATACTTACCGAGCCTAAGAACGCGATTATCCGCCAGTATGAGAAGATGTTCGAGATTGACGGCATGAAACTCGTCATAGAGCCAGGGGTGCTGGAGCTCATAGTCGATACTGCCATACAGAACGGGCTCGGGGCAAGGGGACTGAGGTCCATATGCGAGAGAATCATGACCGATGCGATGTACGAAGCCCCGTCATCCGGACGCAAGACATTCAGACTTACAGTCGCCTATGCCAAGTCCCGGTTATCGGACTGACGGGCCGGCGATTATTCCATGGCAGAGAAGCACACCTCTGCTTAGTTATAAACTATTCACTAAAATTTTAATGCAATGTTAAAAAGATTCTTTACCGTCGTAGCAGTACTGGGTGCTGCAATGACTTTCGCGTCCTGCGAAAAAGACAATGGAAACGGGGGGGGGCAACGGTTCTCCTATCGTGATGACATGGGAAGGGCATGATGACCTTGATGCACCTGTAGAACTTGCATCAGAAATGGATGTTGTAATAAACATCAGTTCTCCTGCAGGGTTCAGTTCATTTGTAGTCGATATCAAATCTCCTGTGCTCGAAGCCCTGAATGTTACATCAATAGACTTCATCGACACCTCATCGAATAATCCGATGGTCGGAATGGTTCTGCCGGAGATTCTTGGAGACCAGGATATCGCTACAGCTACGGAGCTCAGCCTTGACCTGTCCAAACTGGTTCCTCTTATTATTACAGTAGGCGGTCTTAACGGGACATTGACCCCGGACAGTAATCACATTTTCACGCTGAATATTGCGGATAAGGAAGGCAATGACTTTTCACAGGCCCTTACCTTCCATTATACCGGAGAAAACACAGCTGAGTAGATTCTGTCAGGATATCAGGGCAGAAGCCCGTCAGCAGCACTCGTGCTCGTGACAGTGTGATATGCCGGTTTCCATTTCAAGTGTGCTGTGACGGATTCCATTGTCAACGAGCCTGTGTTTCAGGTTTTCCTTGATTTCCTCCATTTGTGAGAGGTCATCGATGATGACATGCGCCGTAAGGGCGATTTCAGTGGTGCTGATAGGCCAGATATGGAGATGATGTACATCCGTGACTCCAGGTTCGGATGACATCATCTCCTTTATTTTGTCAGGGTCGATGCTTTCAGGTACGGCATCGATTGACATACGCAGGCTTTCCGCAAGCAGTTTCCAGGTGGAAACCAGGATGACGGACGCTATTATCAGGCTTACAATCGGGTCTATGACGGAGATTCCTGTCAGGCTTATGATTATGCCGGATACTACCACTCCGGCAGAGACAAGTGTGTCGGCAGCCATGTGCAGGAAAGCGCCTCTGGTGTTGATGTCGTGTTTCTGCTGTCTCATCAGGAGCCAGGCCGTGAAACCGTTGACGATGATGCCTATGCCAGCTGTCCATGATACGGCGGCACCGTTTACCGGTGCAGGGTCTGTGAACTTGTGGATGCTTTCGATGACGATTGCCCCTGTTGCGACAAGCAGTATGATGGCATTAAGCAGCGATATGAGCACCGAGCTTTTGCGGAATCCATAAGTAAATTTCTTCGTGCTGTGCGAGCCTGAAAGCCTGAAGGCTATCATGGCCAGCATGAGTGCGAATACGTCGCTCAGATTATGTCCGGCGTCAGAGAGCAGCCCGAGAGAATTTGACAGGAATCCTATTCCTGCCTCGATTGCCACATACAGTGTGTTGAGTACAATGGCCAGGATGTATATTCCGTTCAGTGATGTGATGGTGTGGCTGTGATGATGATGTTCCGAGTGAATATTTCCCATGATCAGATGTTTTTATGGGACAGCTGGCGACGGACTGAACCAAATGTCCGCCTCTGTTGTTCCTTCACGGGTACAAAAGTAGAGGATATCATTTACAACCGGGTTGCAATGATATCCTCCAGTCTGCTTGTCCGGGATATGTCCCCGGGCCTGTATCCTATTCGTATCTCAGGGCGTCGATAGGGTCGAGCGCAGCGGCTTTCTTGGCAGGATACCAGCCGAAGAAGACGCCTGTGAACGTACATACCAGGAACGACAGTATCACGCTCCATGGCTGTATGGCTACCGGCCAGTTGCCGAGCCATCTTACCGCGGCACTTGCCCCGCATCCGAGCAGTATCCCCAGGATTCCTCCCGTAATGCTGATGAGAATGGCCTCGATGAGGAACTGTACAAGGATATCGATGCCTCTGGCCCCTACAGACATTCTCAGGCCTATCTCCCTTGTACGTTCCGTAACCGATACATACATGATGTTCATGATGCCTATGCCTCCCACGAGGAGTGATATGCCGGCTATGCATGCCAGCAGGGTCGTCAGCAGGTTTGTGGTGGTGTTCAGTATCTCGCTCAGCTCCTGCTGCGTCCTGATCATGAAGTCATCAGGGTCGCTGTCCTTGAGCTTGTGCTGTCTTCGGAGTATCTCTTCAATGTCTGCAGTCGCGAGGTCGGTCATGTCTTCGGTAATGGCTGATGCAAAGATACCTTCGAGGTAATCGATTGCACGGAACCTTTTCATTACCGTCGTGTAGGGGACGAGCACTATGTCATCCTGGTCCATTCCCATTGAATTGTACCCTTTCGATTCGAGTATCCCTATCACTTTCAGGGGCACCTGGTTGAGCCTTATTATCCTGCCTATCGGGTTGGAGCCGTCCGGGAAAAGGTTGTCAACGATTGTTGTCCCTATGACGCAGACCTTTGCGGATTTCCTGATATCGGTTTCCGTGAACATCTCGCCCTCGGCGACATTCAGCTGCCGTATGGCTATATAGTCGGTGCCGACTCCGCTGACAGACGAAGGGTAATTGCTGTTTCCGCTCACAAGCTGGCCGGACATGGATACATTGGGACTGATGCCTGCAAGAAAGAGATTCTCCTTGCGCAGGACCTCATAGTCGGACTCCTTTAGTGTCTGCATCTCGGAAGGGTCAAGCCTTACCCCTCCTCTGCGTTCTCCGCCCGGGTGGATCATTATCATGTTCGACCCCATGCCGGATATCTCGTCCTGGATATTTTTCTTCGCTCCCTGTCCCAATGCAATCATCGTGATGACAGCCGCTACTCCTATGATGATGCCAAGCATTGTGAGGAATGCTCTCATCTTGTTGTTTGACAGGGCTTTCAGGGATATTTTAAAAAGATTCGACCAGTTCATCTTCAATTCCTTTATTGTCAGTCGTCTTCATTTGCCGGCAACTCGGCAAGTGTCTTTTCCGCAGACAGTATATCGGTGTTTACCGTGTCTTCGATCACATGCCCGTCCATGAGCCTGATATTGCGGCTGCTGTACGATGAAATGTCCGGGTTGTGTGTCACGAAGATGATGGTCCTGCCTTCGGCATGAAGCTTCTGGAACAGGACAAGTATCTCGAAGGAGGTCCTTGTGTCGAGGTTTCCGGTAGCTTCATCTGCAAGTATGACGGCAGGATTGTTCACAAGGGCGCGCGCTATTGCGACCCTCTGCATCTGTCCTCCGGACATCTGGTTGGACTTGTGTTCCATCCTGTCCCCAAGGCCTACGGACTGAAGTGCCGCTATTGCCCTCTGTCTTCTCTCTGCCGAGCTGATATCTGCATTGTACATGAGCGGAAGCTCGACATTCTCTATTGCGGTGGTCTTTGCCAGCAGATTGTAGTTCTGGAAGACAAACCCGATTTTCCTGTTCCTGAGGATTGCCCTCTTGTTCTTGCTCATCTTCCTTACAGAGATGCCGTCGAGATAGTATTCCCCGGCCGTGGGTGTGTCAAGGCAGCCCAGAATGTTCAGCAGGGTGGACTTTCCCGATCCGGAGGACCCCATGATTGTAACGAATTCCCCTTCGGAGATGCTGAACGAGACTCCCCGCAGTGCATGTACGGTTTCATCCCCGACGATGAAGTCCCGTCTTATCCCCTGAAGCTCTATGACCGTCTTTCCCATCACTTCCTGTTTTTAGCCGGTGGTCCTGGCATCCCGACGCCTTTAGCCGCATTCTTCATTTCAGTGAGTCTGGTAAACTCGGCTCCCGCTATGACTTCCGTACCTTCCCCGATTCCTCCGGTTATCTCGGTAATGACGCCGTCAGTAATACCGGTGGTAACAGGTATGGCTGTAAATGTATTGCCTTCCTTTGTCCAGAGCTTTGCACTCCCTTCACAGTCATTTACAATGTCTTTCTTTGTCACAAGCGGGTATTCCGGCGTAAATCTGAGAGCCTTGGCAGGAACGCAGAGTACATCGTGCTTCTCTTCAGTGTAGATCGAGATATTCGCAGTGAGCCTCGGCTTTAGCTTCAGCTCGGGATTGTCGGCGGTAATGACCACCTCATATGTGACGACACTCTCGGATGTCGTGGATGAGAGGGATGAGCTCGAGGAATTCGTGCTTCCGAGACGTATCTGAGTGACCCTTCCCTCGAAGATGTCATCAGGATAGGCATCGACGGTAAAGGTGGCTCTCTGGCCCTCGGCTACACCGCCTATGTCCGCCTCGTCGACATCGGCTACGACCTGCATCCTCGTCAGGTCGGCGGCAAGGGTAAAGAGGGTAGGGGTCTCGAAGCCTGCAGCTACTGTCTGCCCTTCCTCGACAGCCCTGTCTATCACTATGCCGTTGATAGGGGATGCTATTGTCGCATATGAAAGATTCCTTTCAGCCTTTGCCAGGGATGCTTCGCTGCTGTGGAAGGCACTCTTTGCCATTTCATAGTTGTATTCCGCCTGCTCGAAATCGGCATCGCTTATCAGAGCCCTTGAATACAGTTCCCTGCTCCTTTCATAGTTCTTTTCCTGGAACTTGTATTCAGCCTTGTTGCCGTCATAGGCTGCCTGTGCGGATGCCAGTTCGCTTTCGAGTGTGACCTTATCCATCTCGGCGATTATCTGGCCTTGCTTGACGACGGAATTGTAGTCTACGAACAGCTTTGCTATGATTCCCGATACCTGTGTGCCGACCTGGACTTCGGTTACCGGCTCGATTGTTCCGGTTGCTGTGACGAATGTCGATACGTCTGCAGTCGAGACGGTCGCCATTTCATATTTGAATTCCGGCTTTCCCCCGGGCTTTTTCAGAAGCAGAACTGCCGCAACGGCAACAGCTGCTATAATCAGTGTCCAGACTGCAATGCGTCTTGTCATGTTTTTCATGCTATGTCTACTTTTTGATATTTTTCCGCAGTTTGTCCATTTGTCGATGTCCCGGCCTTGCCCTAAAGCACTATTTCCAGTCCCTGATAGAATCTCAGCAGCTGGATGTTCAGCACTGCCATGTATTTTGCCTGCAGCATCTGCTGTTTGGCACTGAGGAGATTGTTCTTCTCGGTCAGCAGCTCTACGGTGTTTTTCATTCCGAGGTTGAACTGCTCGCTTACCAGGTCAAAGCTCGTCTGTGCGCTCCTGACCTGTTCCGAGGCTGCAATATATTGCTGCTGTGCGCTGTATGCGTCGAGCCATCTGTTCTCTATTGTCTTGTACAACTCCTTCCTCGTCTCGGCGAGGTCGAGCCTGGTGGACTCGAGCTGCAGTTCGGCTTTCTGGACTGCGCTCTTTGTCTGCCTGTTGTTGAAGATAGGCACGCTGAGTGTCAGTCCCACGGAGTTGTTCCATCCGTTCTTTATCTGTTCCCCGAAAGTGAAGTCAGTGCCGCTCGTATGGCTGGTGCCGATTCCTGCACTGAGTGCAAGGGACGGTATGTATGCGGACCTGGCAATCTTTACATCTAGTTCGGCTGCCGATACATTCAGCTCGCCGGATTCTATCTCCGGACGGATTCCCATTGCCGCCTGGAACACGGCTTCCTTGTCAGGCAGTGGGGAGAGGACGACGGATTCATCGATTTCAGGCATGAACAGCCCCATTTCTTCAGGTCCCTCTATCTCCAGCAGCTGCTTTAGCTGCAGCCTGTAGTCCTGCAGTGACGCTTCGGATGACACAAGCTGGTAGTTGTCGTTGCTTACCTGTGCCGCAAGCTGCGCGTAGTCTGCTGCCGAGATGCTTCCCGCATCAAGAAGCTGCTTTCCACGTTCGCACTGTGCCTTGCTGACTTCGAGCGTATTCCTGTTTACCTTGACCGATTCATCGGCGAAGAGTATCTGCACATAGGTCTGTGCGATACTTTCAAGTATATTGTTCGCGGCAGTCTCATAATCCAGTCCCGCAATCCGGATGTTGATGTCTTCCTGCTTGATTGTCTTGCGGTTGCGTCCTCCAGTATACAGGTTCCACGATGCATTGAGCCCGTAGTTGCCCGTATAGCTCGTATTGCCGTCGGAATACAGTATCTCAGTGCCGCTGACGGTGCTGCCGGATTCCTTGAACGGTCTGTTTATGAGACTGTGCCCGGTCGAGAAGGAAAGGTTCGGGAACAGGGCGTTCCTTGCTGTCTTCATGTCGATTTCAGCGCTTTTCTCCGACAGGCGGCTCTGCTTCAGCGATATGTTTTCCTTCAGCGCGTATGAGATGCAGTCCTCAAGAGTCCACATCCTGCTTCCGGACATGGTTGAATCAGCCTGGCGGCACAGGGTCGTATCGTCAGACCTGTATTGGGCAAGGCAGACCTGGACGGACGACAGCATGCAGACCAGCAGAATAGATAAGTTTTTCATTGCACATCGATTATTGTGTCCGCCATGTCTGGACACGGCGGATACGTCACTTTTGCCGGCGCCGGTGTCATCAATGTATGTGCCAAACCGGTTGTGTCAGTATAAAAATATCAATTTAAATTTTCATCATATGTTAAATGTTCATCTCAGGAAAAAATTTCCCCGGTTTCATATTATCTTAACCGAATTTTTATTAATTTGGACAAAATTATGTCTTTATGAACAGAAAAAAGGACCGCCCTTATCTGGAAAGGGATATCAGCTGGATGTATTTCAACAGGAGAATCCTTCAGGAAGCATGCAAGGGGACAGTACCCTTGCTGGAGAGACTCTCTTTCCTCGGCATATATTCCAACAATCTGGATGAATTCTACCGCGTCAGGGTCGCCTCACAGAACCGTATAGCCGAGTGGGGCGAAAAGTACGGGGCCAGCGAGGCCCTGCTTGCCAAGAAGACGGTCCGTCAGATATCGAAGCTCTACGGACGGTACATGAAGGATTACGAGGATGCGGTCCATGAAGTATATGCCGCCCTTGCAGAGCAGAACATATTCCTTATAAATGACAGTCAGGTGGATGACGGACAGCGCGATTTCCTGAGGACATATTATCATGAGAAGCTTGAAGGTCTTATAGTGCCGGTGTCGTTCTCCTCGGTTAAATATCTCGACCACGAGAGTGACGAGAGCATATATATGGCTGTCAGGGCCGTACGTGAGTCTGCCTCCGGCAGGAAGATGTTCGAATATGCCTATTTCGAGCTCCCTGTGCAGAACTGCGGCCGCTTTGTCCGCCTCCCGGACAGGGATGGCAGGAACTATATCATGTATCTGGATGATGTTGTCAGATGCTCCCTCGGCTACATATTTGAAGGCATGGACTATACCGATATGGAGGGGTATGCATTCAAGTTTACGAGGGATGCCGAGATGGAGATAGATGATGACCGGAGGAACGGCATTCTGCAGAAGATCTCCAAAGGCCTGAAAAGCAGGAAAAAGGGCGCCCCGTTGCGCGTGCTGTATGATGAAGCCATGCCAGAGGATCTGCAGAGACGCGTGCTCAGCAAGCTGGACCTGGACAAGAATGATACCGTCCTTAAGAGCGGGAGATATCACAACCATAAGGACCTGATGAAGTTCCCGGACTGCGGAAGGGATGAGCTGAAGTTTGTCCCGTTCCCGCCGATAAGGCGTTCCGTCCTGGACGGGGATGGAAGCATACTTGAGAGGATCCGGATGCAGGACAGTTTCCTGCATGTCCCTTATCACAGCTTCTCCTCTTTCATACGTGTCCTCCATGAAGCCGCAATCAGCAAGGAGGTCAAGAGCATAAAGATTACCCTTTACCGTCTTGCCAAGGATTCCAAGGTCGTGCGCTCGCTTATCGGTGCAGCCAGGAACGGCAAGAAAGTGACCGTAGTGATTGAACTGCTCGCCCGTTTCGATGAGGAATCCAATATGGTATGGGCTCAGAAGCTGCAGGAGGCCGGGGTCAAGGTCATTTTCGGTGTCGAGGGGCTGAAGGTCCATTCAAAGGTCGTATATATAGGCATGAAGAAGGGGCCGGATATCGCCTGCATCAGCACGGGTAATTTCCATGAGGGGAATGCCCGGACTTATACCGACTGTATAATCATGACGGCATCGAGACGTATTGTCCGCGATGTCGACCTCGTGTTCGATTTCATAGAGAAGCCTTATATCCCGGTACATTTCAAGGAGCTCCTTGTGTCCCCTAATGACATGAAGAGACGCTTCATCTCGCTTGTCAATGCGGAAATACGCAACCTTAAGGCAGGCAAGCCTGCATACATAAAGATGAAACTCAACCATGTGACGGACCCGGTAATGGTCGGCAAGATATACGAGGCCGCCGAGGCCGGGGTAAAGATCGAGATGGTTGTGCGTGGCAACTGCTCAATCAGGACAGACAGGTTTCCGGAGGGATGCAACATACGGATAAACGGAATAATCGACAGGTATCTGGAGCATTCGAGGATATTTGTCTTCGCTGCCGGAGGCCAGAACAAGGTGTTTATCGGGTCGGCCGACTGGATGCCGCGCAATCTCGACAACAGGATTGAAGTGATAGCGCCGGTATATGACCCGGCCATCAAGCAGGAGATGATAAGGATTGTCGACTATGGACTCAGGGACACGACGCAGGGCCGGCTTGTGGACGGATCGGGCGAGAATATCCCGTGGACGTGCGCCAATCCGTTGCCGACAGGTTCTCAGGAGGCGCTCTATCTCCATTACAGGCAGCTTGAAGACGAGGAGTCCCGCATTGCCAGATGAATGATTTGCCGCGACTGTTCAGGATGAAACCAATAAATAATGACACTATGACCGCTACAGAATCAGCAGAGGAGAAAATCTCTCCGCGTACAGCCTATGCTGCTATAGACATCGGCTCCAATGCAGTCCGTCTGCTCATCAAGGAGCTCGAGAATGAAGACGACGATACCGCCGGCATCGGAGGAATCCCCCGTTTCAACAAGGTGCTCCTGCTCCGTGTCCCTCTCCGTCTCGGCTTTGATGTATTTGCCCAGGGGAAGATCTCGGACAAGAGGGAGAAGGACATGATACGTCTGATGAAATGCTACAGGCACCTGATGAAGATATATGATGTCGCCGATTACCGTGCGTGCGCCACATCTGCCATGAGGGATGCCTCGAACGGACCGCAGATCATCAGGGAGGTGGAGAAGAAGACCGGTATCAGGATCGAGATAATCGACGGCCAGGAAGAGGCCAGGATGATCTACAACAACCATATAGAGAATATGAAAGGCCGCAGGGGCAATTTCATGTACGTGGATGTCGGGGGTGGCAGTACCGAGATCAATCTGCTTGCCGACAGCGAACTCGTTTGCTCCAGGTCATACAATATAGGTACTGTCAGGATGCTGAACAATGCTGTGGAGGAAAGCGAGAAGGAACGCATAAGGCGCGATATGAAGGACCTTGCCATATCATATCCAGGCATAAATATCATAGGTTCCGGCGGTAATATAAACAAGCTCTTCAAGATGGTAAAGGGCCGGGACAGACGGTACCCGAGAATGTCCGTTGCCTCCCTGAGGGAGCTATATGACGAACTGAAGCCTCTTTCGGTCGAGGAGAGGATGGCCCTGTACGACCTCAAGCCTGACCGTGCGGATGTCATTGTCCCGGCCGGGGACATATTCCTTACTGTCGCCGAGCTTACGGGTGCCCAGTACATCTATGTCCCGGTAATCGGCCTGGCAGACGGAATCATCGACGGCCTGTATGCCAGGAAGCACGGCAGAATCTGACGTTGGGCGATGAAGTGCATCCGGCTGCATGAAGACAGTTGCAGGAGGCTCTCCTTCTACCTTGCCATGGAGGAGTATCTTGCGAGGAACATGACAGATGAGGTATTCCTTGTCTGGCAGGCTCCTCCCGCAGTGATTGTCGGCCGTAACCAGCTTATAGAGACGGAAGTCAATCTCGGATACTGCCGGGAGCACGGGATACAGGTGTTCAGGCGCAAGAGCGGAGGAGGCTGCGTATATTCGGACATGGGAAACCTGATGGTCTCATGTATAACAGACGGCAACGATGTGCCTTTCATTTTCGAGACTTACATGCGCAGGCTCGCCCTTTTCCTTTGCACTACGGGAATCCGGGCTGAGGTTTCCGGCAGAAATGACATCCTTGTCGACGGCAGGAAGGTATCCGGCAACGCTTTCTACAGCATGCACGGACGCAATATCATGCATGGCACATTGCTGTGGGACTCCGACCTGACAGCCATGGAACAGGCACTTACCCCGTCTTCCTCGAAGCTCCGGAGCAAGGGTGTAGGGTCTGTCCGCCAGAGAGTTGCCAACCTGAAGGAAGCATACGGGCATGCCGGTGCATGGGCACCTGCCGATGCCGCAGCACTCAGGGATGCCATAGTCAGGAGTTTCTGCGATTCGGAGCGATATCTGACTGATGAAGAGGTGCATGAAATCGAGAGCCTGGAGAAATCCTATCTCGATCCGGGATTCATCCATGGCTGCAATCCACCCTATACCCTTTCCAGGGAAGTGGCCGTTCCCGGCAGCGGACTGCTGACATTCTCATTGTCTGTCAGGAACGGGAAGATATTGAAAGTGGGGGTCTCGGGCGATTGCATGCAGGGTACTGGGCGTCTGGGGGCGGAGCTGGAGAGACTCCTTAAAGGCAGGGACAGCCGCCGGTCCTCTCTGCTCGATGCACTCGGCTCCATGACACCTGGTGATTATATAAGGGGACTGTCCGTAGAATCGATAGCGGATGCGCTGGCATCCGACTGATTCCGGTATGGCTTGAAATAACCGCAAACAATTGAAAATAACCGCATAGAAATGGAAGAAACACTGAAAACCACATGTCTTCATGACAGCCATGTCGCCCTCGGGGCACAGATGAGCCCGTTCGGAGGATTCGATATGCCTATCCAGTACAGAGGCATAATTGATGAGCACAATGCCGTACGGCACAGCTGCGGCATGTTCGATGTATCCCATATGGGCGAGATTGTCATTACCGGGCCTCAGGCAGAGGAATTTACCGGTATGATATTCACGAATGACATCCGGAACATCCCGTCAGGGAAGATACTGTACGGAATGATGCTCTATCCTGACGGAGGTACAGTAGATGACCTTCTCGTATACAAGTTCTCCGCAGAGAAATGGTTTCTTGTTGTCAATGCATCCAATATAGACAAGGATTATGAATGGATTTCCCGCCATGCGGACGGATATGATGTCAATGTAGAGAATTATTCGGACTTTTTCGGGGAGATTGCCCTCCAGGGCCCGGATTCTGAAAAGACTGCAAGGGAAGTCCTCGGGTTCGCGCTGGAGGACCTGCAGTTCTATACCTTCACTCAGCTGGTCCCGGATTTTGACAGGAATGAAAGGATCATAGTCAGCCGGACAGGGTATACCGGGGAGGACGGCTTTGAATTCTACGGGTCATATGCGATTATCAGGGAAATCTGGCAGAAACTGCTCGATGCAGGCGTCATGCCATGCGGGCTCGGATGCCGCGATACCCTGCGTTTCGAGGTAGGCCTGCCTCTGTACGGCCATGAACTGAGTGAGGAAATCTCTCCCGTGATGGCCGGACTTGGAGCCTTTGTCAAGACGGACAAGCCGGATTTCATCGGCAAGGATGCCATCCTCGCCCAGAAATCCGGCGGGGTCAGCCGCAAACTGGTCGGGATTGAGCTTGCGGACAAGGCTGTTCCGCGTGCCGGCTATCCTGTCGAAGCGGACGGGACACAGGTCGGGACAGTCACTACAGGATACAATTCGATTTCCACCGGGAAGAGTGTATGCATGGCACTTGTCGACAAGGAATATTCCGCCCAGGGCACGGAAGTCGGGGTCAGGATCAGAAAGAAGGTCTTCCCGGGCACAGTGTGCCGGAAACGCTTCTATGACAAGAACTACAGGAAATGACAATGACTTACATAATAATCGAATAACACTTACAGACTATGGCAAAAGTTGAAGAAGGGCTGTATTACAGCACAACACATGAATGGGTAAAGGTTGAAGGCGAAGAAGCGCTTGTCGGGATTTCCGATTATGCACAGCATGCCCTTGGCAATATCGTCTATGTAGACATGCCGGATGAGGATGATGAGATTGCGAGGGATGAAGAGTTCGGGGCAGTCGAAAGCGTAAAGGCCGCAAGCGACCTTGTGGCTCCTGTCTCAGGTACTGTCCTGCAGACAAACACCGTACTGGATGATACACCGGGGCTGCTTAACAGCGATCCGTATGGCAGCTGGATACTCCGGGTGCGTCTTTCGGACAAGTCTGAACTTGATGCGCTGATGGATGCGGCCGCTTATTCCCGTTTCTGTGAAAGTCTTTGATTTCAAGTATGAGCTTTCCATATTTTCCGCATACGGACGATGATATCCGTGCAATGCTGGACAGGATCGGTGCCGGGTCCCTTGATGACCTGTATTCCGATGTGCCTGATGAATTCATCTTCAAGGGGGAGTTCTCTCTCCCGGAGGCAATGTCCGAAGTCGAGGTCAGGAAGACCTTCTCTGAAATTGCCGGCCGGAACCGCCAGCTTGTGATATTTGCCGGCGGCGGGGCCTATGACCATTATACTCCGGCCGTGATACCGTATCTCGTGTCAAGGTCCGAGTTCCAGACGGCATATACGCCGTATCAGTCGGAGGTATCGCAGGGTACTCTCCGCTATATTTTCGAATACCAGAGCATGATAGCCATGCTTACCGGTCTGGACTGCTCCAATGCCTCGATGTACGATGGTGCGACTGCAGCAGCGGAAGCCATGCTGATGTCCGTTGCATGCACCAGGAAAAAGAACCGGATACTTCTTTCATCGGCCCTGCTGCCGCAGGTCATCGGGACGGTAATGACATATGCAAAGTATCATGGAATCGATACAGGTCTTGTGGCGATGGATGGCGGGATGACTTCCGCCGCGGATCTGGAGCGTCAGCTTGCATCAGATGATGTCGCCGGAGTGCTGGTCCCGTCGTTGAACAGATACGGGATTATCGAGGACCTGTCAGGTTTCGCAGAGGCGGTCCATGCCCGCAAGGGGCTGCTTGTCATGTATTCTGACCCGTCAGCGCTTGCCGTACTGAAGACCCCCGGGGAATGGGGTGCGGACATTGCATGCGGGGACTGCCAGACATTGGGCATGCCGCTTTCGTCCGGAGGCCCGTATGCCGGCTATCTTGCGTGCAGACAGGAATATGTCAGGAAGCTGCCTGGCAGGATAGTGGGCCAGACTTCCGACATGGACGGGAAACGTGCCTATGTCCTTACCCTTCAGGCCAGGGAACAGCATATCCGCAGGGAAAAGGCGACCAGCAACATCTGCTCCAACCAGTCCCTGATGGCTTTGCATGCGACAATCTATATGTCCCTTATGGGCAGGGACGGGCTCAGGGAAGTCAACCGGCTTTCATACGGGGGAGCTCATTGCCTGTATGAAAGACTTCTGTCGACAGGTCTGTTCGAGCCGGTATTTGACAGGCCTTTCCTCAAGGAATTCGTCCTGAAGCCATCGGTGCCTGCCGGGCAGCTCCATGGATATCTTTCCGACAAGGGCTTCTTTGCGGCTCTTCCGACAGAGGAAGGCCTTGTGTCTTTCTGTGTCACGGAGAAGCGTACGGAAGAGGAGATTGATGCCCTGGTGTCGGCCATCAGACAGATGCCAGGCCAGGACGGGAAGTGATACAGCATAATAAACAGAAATCCGATGAAAAGTTACGATAGACTCGTTTTTGAACTTTCAAGGGAAGGCAGGAAAGGGTATTCCCTCCCGAAAAGCAGCTGGAAAGCATCCCTTTCCTCGATTCCCGGGACATTGCTCCGCAAAGTGCCATTGCCGTTGCCGCAGGTCAGCGAGCCGGATGCGGTACGCCATTATACTTGCCTGTCCGGTATGAATTTCGGTGTCGACAACGGCTTCTACCCTCTCGGAAGCTGTACGATGAAATATAATCCCAAGGTAAATGAGGAGGTAGCCTCGCTTCCGGGCTTTGCCTCAGTGCATCCATTGCAGCCGGAGGATACGATGCAGGGTACCCTGCAGATATATCATGAGCTCTGCCGTGCATTGTCTGCGATAACTGGAATGGCGGCATTCACTCTCAATCCTTTCGCCGGTGCGCACGGTGAGCTGACCGGGCTGATGGTCATGAGGCAGTATCATATGAGCCGGAACGACATGAAGCGTACCAGGGTCATTGTCCCGGACAGCGCCCATGGTACAAACCCGGCAAGTGCTGCGGTCTGCGGACTGCAGGTCGTGCAGGTAAAGTCGACGGCAGACGGTACAATAGATGTTGACGACCTGGAACCTCTGCTTGATGACACTGTCGCGGGCATAATGATGACCAATCCCAATACGCTCGGCCTGTTCGAGACGGAAATCAGGAGGATTGCGGAACTCGTCCATGCCTGCGGCGGGCTCCTTTATTATGACGGGGCGAACATGAATCCTCTCCTCGGGAAGGTGCGTCCGGGAGACATGGGATTTGACATAATGCATCTGAACCTGCATAAGACATTCTCCACGCCGCATGGCGGAGGAGGCCCGGGGGCAGGTCCTGTCGGAGTCTGCGAGGCCCTTGCCGGATATCTTCCGGACCCGGCGGTAGTGCAGGATGACGACGGGAGATTCCATATCGTCCGCAACCCTCATTCCGCCGGCAGGATTTCGGGCTTCATGGGAAATTTCTCGGTACTTGTAAAGGCCCTGGCATATATCAGGACTCTCGGACGCGGGAATATCCGCATGGCCGGACCGCTTGCCGTATTGAATGCCAACTATGTGAAGGAATCCCTCAAGGACTGCTACAGGCTGCCGGTCGACCGTATCTGCAAGCATGAGTTTGTCTTTGACGGCCTTGCTGATACGTCATCGGGCATTACGGCCCTTGATGTCGCCAAACGGCTGCTTGACTTCGGGTTCCATTCCCCGACCATATATTTCCCTCTGCTGTTCCATCAGTCTGTCATGATTGAACCGACAGAGACCGAATCAAAGGAGACGCTGGATGCGTTCATAGATGTAATGAGGCGGATTGCCGCCGAGGCTGCTTCTGACCCGGATGTATTGCGGCAGGCCCCGCATGATACTCCTGTCCGCAGGCCGGATGAGACCCTTGCCGCCACGCATCCTGTGTTGAGATATAAAATATAGGACGATGAAGACAGTTATAATAGGTGCAGGTCCCGGGGGGTATGAGACTGCCCTGTATGCTGCCGGCAAAGGGGCAGACGTGACGCTTGTGGAAGAGGGGAGGCTTGGAGGCACATGCCTGAATGAAGGCTGTATACCTACAAAGGCTTTCTGCAGAAGTGCCGAGATGCTTGAAGAACTGAAGGCGGCGTCTTTCCTGGGTGTATCCGGTCTGGAGTACGGCTTTGATTTCCGGACCGCCGCCACCCGGAAGAATGAGATAGTGGACCGTCTCCGAGACGGGATAGCTTCCCTCATGCAGCATCCGCGGATAAATCTTGTCCATGGCAGGGCCTCTTTCTCCGATGCCCGTACAGTCATGGTGCAGCATGCCGACGGCTCCTCGTCAGTAATATCCGGTGCGGACAGCATAATCATAGCCACAGGCTCCGTTTCGGCATGGCTGGATATCCCGGGGGCACATCTCCCAGGGGTCATCAGCTCCGGGCAGCTCCTGGATTACGGACATGTCCCGGAAAGGCTGTGCATCATAGGCGGGGGAGTCATCGGACTTGAATTCGCCTCCATTTTCAGGAGTTTCGGCAGCGAGGTGTCTGTAGTCGAGTATTGCAGGGAAATCCTGCCGAGGTATGATTCCGATATTGCAAAACGTCTGCGCCAGAGCCTGTCAAAGCGGGGTATAGGGTTCTGTACGGGAGCGCAGGTCTCTGAAATCGTCCGGTCTGCGGACGGGGCGTCCTTGTCTGTTGTGTATGTCAGGAAAGGAATGGAAGAGCGCACGGAGGCAGATACGGTACTGATGGCTGTGGGACGGTGTCCTGCCGTAAGCTCCCTGAATCTGGATGCCGCCGGTGTAGAATATGATGCCAGGGGCATCAGGACCGATGCTGACATGCAGACGAATGTCCCGGGAATCTATGCCGTAGGCGATATAACAGGGGGTGTCATGCTTGCCCATGCAGCTTCAATGCAGGGAATCAGGGCCGTTGACCATATGATGGGCATAGAGGACAATATCGACCTGTCCGTAATGCCTGCTGCTGTTTTCACTATGCCTGAAGTGGCTTCTGTCGGCCGTACGGAGGATGAATGCAAGGCGTCAGGAGAGCCATATTCCTGCCGCAAGTCTTTTTTCCGAGCAAACGGCAAGGCCATGTGCCTCGGAGAGACTGAGGGGTTGTGCAAAATCATTACTGACGGCATGGACCGTATTGTCGGGTGCCATATCATCGGTCCGCATGCCTCAGACCTGATTCATGAGATGACTGCCTTTATTTCCATGGGGGCTTCCATACAGGCTCTTCATGACATGGTCCATGTCCATCCTTCATTGAATGAGATTTTCAGATGATTGTATGGAGTCCATGAGTATTATCAGTAGAAATCAGTTGAATATGAAATGCTTCGGAAATATCGGATATGGTGCTGTCGCCGTCTTTTCGTGCTTTCTTACATGCCTGGCCGTGTCGGAGGAGGCCGGGGCCCAGACACTCAGAAGAGCCATTGATGTCCCGGACAAGGCTGTCGAATCCCGCTGGGAAAAGAACGCTCAAGGAGACACGGAACTGAACTATTATGTCAATGACTGGTGTGATTACTATCTGTTCCGTATAAATGACCGTTCTTACGACCTGAAGCCAGGCAAGAATACCGTATACAGGAAGATAGAAGGGTCCCAGTCATATAACCCGTTCATGAGGTCCGGCTCCTACTACAGGTTCAGGGGCGGATTCCCCGGCAGTTTTGACATCTCTGTCCCATATGCCTTGCCGGTAAGGCCCGGCGCAGAGACCTCATGGCGGATGGACAGGCGGGAACGCAGCCGGACAATGAATTTCAGGATGGCGGCCGGGGATACGGTCTATGCTGTCAGAAGCGGTGTTGCATGTCTGACTGAGGACAGGAGACTGCTGCTTGTGTATCACAATGACCGCACATTTGCAGCATATCTCATGATGGCGGAGAATATGACAGCCCCCGGAGAGGATATCCGCGTCGGCCAGCCTGTCGGCATCGCCGGCAGTTCGGGGGTGTCGCTGTCTTTCTTTTTCCTTGACAGGAACAAGTTCGACGGATATGAAGCGGCAGGCTATATGTACACCCATTTCATTCCTGTTTTCAGGACATCGGCAGGGGATGTCCGTCCGGAGGAGCAGACCGTCTATGTATCGGTGGTGGATGACGGGCTCATCATGCAGGATATGAGCAGGAAGGAACAGAAAAGATATCTCAGGGAGAAGGGCCGCAAATCAGGCAAATGACAATGGGCAGGGGAATTCTACAGCCGGGACGCTGTCTCAGGCTTGCAGCATGTTTGGCAGCTGCGGCAATGCTTGCGGGGATGTCCCTGCGCCTTGATGCACAGACATCCGTGCGTCTGGAGTATTACGGTGATCCTCTTCCGGAGAAGGACATGGAAAAGATCCGGAAGATCATATCATATGAGGCATCCTTTTATTCCGGCTTCGGCATACGCGATACCGTGTACATGAAGCTGTATGTATACGAGGACAAGAATGATGCCCGGATACTGGCTGAGCGTCTTGCCGGAAAATCACTTGACCTGAGATACACCGGAGGAATGTATTTCCCGAAGGAGAATACCGCAATAATCGCAGGCCTCAAGGAGCAGAGGGAGCGCAATATCGCTGTAGTATGCCATGAGATGAGCCATCATTTTGTCAGAAAGCTCATGGATGACCCTCCGGCATGGCTCAATGAGGGCCTTTCCGAGTATTTCGAGCATTGTACGGCCGGAAGGAAAGGTGTCAGCCACAGTATGACCGGATATGAGCTCGGGAGGATACGTTCGGCCTATATGCTTGGCGAAGTCGACCTGAAAAGCTTTATGCAGACCCCTTATTCTGCATTCATGCACAGGCAGAGGACGGATGAGCAGTATTCATATGTCATGGCACATGCCCTGGTCACTTTTCTTATTGAAGAGGCTCCGGACAGTGTCCTGGAAGGGATTGTCGGGGCATTCCGGTCCCGGTCATCCAGACCGGAGGATGTGGCAGGGCTGCTGGATAGCATCTACCCAGGCGGCTTTTCCGCCTTTGAGACCGATTTCAGGGAATATGTCTCGGAATGACTACAGGAGACCTGCATCGATGAACATCTGCCTGTAGATACCGGCTTTTGCATCGAGGGCAAGAGGATATGCCCTGGAAGATGAAGGCATCCGCCAGAATGTAAGGGAGTCCCGTCCCTGAAGTCCGTTGCCTGCGTACTTGCGCAGGTCTATTATGGTGGAGTGTCCGGTCGCAGGCTGCCCGCAGCCGAAATATGCGGATACCGCTTCCGCCGCCTTCTCTCCGGTCGCAGCTATGGTATTGCATTCCGGGATGGATGCAAGCAGCGCCCCTATGTCTGTCGGGGTAACGATTTCCAGGAACTTGTCGGAGGCATTGTCCCTGAGCCTCCTTACCTCGCATGCGGCATCGTACAGCGCTATCCCTTTCCCGGAGCAGAATCCGGCAATCCTCTCCCTGTCGAATTTCCTTGGCTTTCCGTCTGTCGCCTGTCCGCAGCAGGTCTCGAAATATCTCCTGTCCCCGAAAAATACCGTGCCGATAATCCTCCACATGTCATTGTTGAAATTAGGGTAGAAGAAATCCATTGACCATCTCTCCTTTTTCGGTGGAAAGCTTCCGAGCATCAGCAGCCTGGCGTTCCCAGGCAGGAACGGCATGAGCGGATGCCGCTCTGTCCCTGTCCTGGCCACCGGTCCTGCCATATTATCTGTATCGTGCCGCATGATCATGTCCCGTCCGATATGAATCCGTATCTTTTTTGCCGGCCAAAGTTAGTCAAGAATTCCGTTCCGGTTTTGAAATCTTGACAATTTTTGTTTCTTTTGTTCCCGTTCAGGGCGGTTGCCCGTGTTAATCATTTATCGGATGATAGTCTGTATTGCGGAAAAGCCCAGTGTGGCGAGGGAAATAGCCGATGTGCTCGGCGCCAGAACGAGGAAGAACGGGTATCTTGAGGGGAACGGGTATCAGGTAACCTGGACATTCGGACATCTTTGCATGCTCAAGGAGCCGGATGACTATACACCGCAGTGGAAGCACTGGTCTCTGTCTTCCCTTCCCATGCTTCCCCAGAGGTTCGGCATCAAGCTGATAGACAATGAGACGTACAGGCAGCAGTTCGCTGTAATCGAGTCCCTGATGCAGAATGCGGAGATGATTGTAAATTGCGGGGATGCTGGGCAGGAAGGGGAACTCATCCAGCGCTGGGTAATGCTTAAGGCCCGCGCGAAATGTCCGGTCCGCAGACTCTGGGTGTCGTCCCTTACGGAGGAAGCGATAAGGGAGGGGTTCGATAACCTGAAGGACCAGCATGAGTATGACAGGCTTTATGAAGCCGGACTGTCAAGGGCGATAGGGGACTGGATTCTCGGGATGAACGCCACCCGTCTCTATACATTGAGATTCGGGCAGAACCGTCAGGTGCTGTCTATCGGAAGGGTGCAGACCCCGACACTGGCGATGATAGTGCGCAGGCAGGAGGAGATTGAGAATTTCAGGCCGGAGCAGTACTGGGAGCTGAAGACAAGATACAGGAATGTGCTGTTCTCCTCCGTAAAAGGAAGGTTTTCCTCCAGACAGGACGGGGAGGCATTGCTTGAGCAGGTCAGGTCATCGGACTTTACCGTGACTGACGTGACAGAGAAAAAGAGCAGGGAATCCGCCCCGAGGCTTTTCGACCTGACTTCCCTGCAGGTGGAATGCAACAGGAAATATGGCTTCACGGCAGATGAGACCCTTAAGCTCATTCAGTCCCTGTATGAGAAGAAACTCACGACTTATCCACGTGTGGACACGGCTTTCCTGAGTGATGACATATATCCGAGAATCCCCGGGATACTTGACGGGATGCGCGGGTACGAGGAGCTGACCGCCCCGCTGAAAGGCACGAAGCTCCCGAAGAGCAGGAAGGTCTTTGACAATTCCAAGGTTACTGATCATCATGCGATAATACCTACGGGCGTATCCCCCCTCAATATGGATGAACGTGAGAGAATAGTATATGACATGGTTGCCAGGAGATTCATAGCTGCGTTCTATCCTGAATGCCAGGTAGCCGTCACGACAGTCATGGGCAGTGCAGGGGATGTCGGTTTCAAGGCTTCCGGGAAACAGGTCCTGAAGCCGGGCTGGAGGACCGTATTCGAGTGGCAGAAGGCCGGAGGTACTGCTGCGGAGCAGCAGTCAGAGGACGAGGATGCCGCGAAGGATGAGGAGAAGCTGCTTCCTGCGTTCAAGGCGGGGGAGAGCGGCCCGCATGAGCCTCTTCTGAAAGAGGCCTGGACCACGCCTCCGAAACCATACACTGAAGCCACATTGCTCAGGGCAATGGAGACCGCCGGAAAGACAGTCGATGACGAGGAGCTGCGCGATGCCATGAAAGAGAACGGGATAGGCAGGCCGTCGACAAGGGCGGCGATAATAGAGACACTTTTCAAGAGACACTATATCCGGAAGGAACGGAAGAACCTTTTTCCTACAGCTACCGGGCGGGAACTGATCGGGGTCATAAAGGAAGACCTCCTCAAGAGCGCCGAGCTGACCGGGCAATGGGAAAAGAAGCTGAGGATGATAGAGAAAGGCACATATGACGCAAAGGAGTTCATCGGGGAACTAAAGGACATGTCCAGGACAATAGTTGTCTCTGTGCTTTCGGATAATTCGTTGAGGTCTATAACATTTTAAAAGATACGGCATATGGAAAAACTCTCGAACGGAATACTGACGGTGGAAGTCAGCCGCCATGGCGCGGAACTCTGCAGCATCAGAAAGAACGGCACCGAATATCTGTGGCAGGCGGATCCGGCATACTGGAAGAGGCATTCCCCTGTACTTTTCCCGATAGTGGGAAGTGTCTGGAACGGAAAGTTCATGGTTGAAGGAAAGGAATATCCGATGTCTCAGCACGGATTTGCCCGGGACATGGATTTCGACCTTGTGTCTCATGGACAGGATGAGGTCCTCTACAGGCTTGTTTCCAGTGAGGATACTCTCAGCCGCTATCCTTTCCCGTTCGTCCTGGAGATCGGATACAGGCTCTCAGGGAGCATGGTGGAGGTCCGGTGGCGGGTCTCCAACCCCGGAGACAGGGACATGTATTTCCAGATAGGGGCCCATCCTGCATTCAACTGGCCCGGATTTGACAGGAACGCGCCTGTAAGGGGATATTTCCTGCTGGAAGCCGGAGCCGGCATGGACGATGGTGCGAAAGCGGATGGCCGTTTCCGCTATATCCTCATCAAGGAGAAAGGCTGCGCCGATCCGGATACTGCATATGTCCTTGATACTGCCGGGTATTCTCCCGAGGCAGATGCCCTGGCGGAAAAGTACGGATGCTCTGCCGGGCACAGGGAACTGTTGCCAGTAGACGGGCATACTTTCGACAGGGATGCCCTTATATTCGAGGACAGCCAGATCGGGAAGGTAACCATGCTCGCTCCGGACGGCACTCCGTGGCTCAGCCTTTCATTCGATGCACCGCTTGTCGGACTGTGGTCTCCTGCTGCAGGGAATGCACCGTTCGTATGTATCGAGCCATGGTACGGACGTTGTGACCGTGCAGGGTTCGGAGGGGAATTCCGCAGACGCGACTGGATGCAGCATCTGAAGCCGCACCAGTCATTCGATGCGTCCTACTGCATAGATATCATTCCAGGCACTGGTCAAGGTCGCTGATAATCTGTTCCCTGTCCATGTTCTGGCCGATGAAGACAATCTTCTGCATCCTGTCCCCGTACTTTTCGTCCCAGTCCTTGTAGAAGTTCGGGTCCTGCCTCATCAGTTCGAGGCGGTCCTCCTCTGGGGCAGTGGCATACCATTGCCCTGCTTCCCTGAGTATCTTCTGCTTTCCGGCCTGTTCGAACATATAGGACATGTCCGGGTTTTCGCTGAAATAGCAGATGCCCTTGGCCCTTATGACACTCTTTGGCCATTTGCGGGCGATGAAATCATCGAATCTGTTCAGGTCAAGTGCCGGACGGCGGTAGTAGACGAATGTCCCTATGCCGTATTCCTCCACCTCGCCTCCTTCATGGTGGTGATGATGCCCGTGGCCGTCCTCGTGATGGTGATGATGTCCGTGGCCGTCCTCGTCTTCATGGTGGTGATGGGAGTCATGTGGATGGCTGTCCCCGTGACTGTACTGGAGATGCATCCCGTAGTTGCGGGCCTCAAGTTCCTCTTCAGCGGTGGCCTGACGCTCGATTCCCTGGATCCATCCAGCCGAGGTCGCAACGCGGTCGAAGTCGAACAGTCCGGTATTCAGCAGCCTGTCAAGGTCCACCTGCGTATAGTCGCATTCTATTATCTCCGCCTTAGGCTGAAGCACACGTATGATCTGCCTTATCCGGCCGAGCTCCTCCGGACTGACTTCAGATGCCTTGTTCAGGAGTATTACATTGCAGAACTCTATCTGCTGTATGATCAGATTCTCGATGTCTTCATCATCTATATCCTTGCGTGTCAGGCTGTCTCCGCAGGCGAATTCGCTCTGCATGCGGAGCGCATCGACCACTGTCACTATGCAGTCGAGCCTGCAGATGCCGTATTTGCGGTATGCCTCGCCGAGTCCAGGTATGGTACATATCGTCTGGGCGATAGGTTCCGGCTCGCATATGCCGCTGGCCTCGATGACAATATAGTCGAACCGCTGCATCTTCATCAGCTCGAAGACCTGCTCCACGAGGTCCGCTTTCAGAGTGCAGCATATGCATCCGTTCTGCAATGCCACGAGACTGTCGTCCTTGCTTCCCACGATACCGCCTTTCTGGATGAGCTCGGCATCGATGTTGACTTCTCCTATGTCATTGACAATTACGGCAAACCTTATTCCTTTCCTGTTTGAAAGTATGTTGTTGACCAGAGTGGTCTTTCCGCTTCCGAGATAGCCGGTCAGAAGCAGGACCGGGATGATTTTCTTTTCCATAGCTGTTGTAATTGCGGACTGCAAAAATACACTTTATTTCCGGAATCTGTCCGGATTTTTTCCTCCCGGGACAGGAATGCAGCCCGATCCGCATGAATCATACGGACAGGAACAGCCATATCGAGCATATTATCATGACAATGGCAACTGTCCTGCGGTATCTCCTGCGTTTTATTGTCCTTATACGCTTCATTGCTATCCAGTTGCCGAGCATCATCGCCCCGCCGATGTATAGCCCCTCGAAAATCACGTGACGCGGCACAAGTCCGAATTCCCCGTACGTAATCAGCTGGACGATATGCATGGCCGTTGCGGCAGTGGCTTCCGTGGCAATATAGGCCACAGGAGAGAGTCCGAGCGTAAGGAATACTGCACTGCTGACAGGGCCGGACAGGCTGAGCAGGCCATTGATGCCTCCTGCAATGCCTCCTCCGGCGAGCATTGTCCAGCGGGAGCGCGGCAGGCGGAACTTCTCTGTCATCTCAAGAAAGGCAAATACAATCAGGAGCAGGCACAATATCTTGGTCATCAGCGCTTTCGGGACGACTACGAAGCCATATGCACCGGCAATTGTAAGTGGAAGGGCCAGGATGAGGAAGAATCCGGCCTTTCTCCATCTTATGGACCTGAAACCTGCACCCATCCTGAACAGGTTGCTGAGCAGCTGGGATACCGTCGACATCGGCACCGCAATTTCAATCCCGTAGCAGGATGTCATTGCAGGCAGAAGTATCATGCTCCCACCGAACCCTACGGTCCCTGAGAGCAGCCCTGCGGCAAAGCCTGCAACAATCAGAATGATTTCCTCCAGCATCGGCTAATTTTTCCGGCGGTTCCGGATTTCCGGAAACCATACAAATTTACATAAGAATATTCGAAAAAAGAGAAAATATCTTGCGGCCGATGCTTCCGATGAGGAGGAAATCCATTAAATTTGCAGAATGTCCCGTGAATTTTTCTGGAATAGGTATATGAAGAGATTGATTGCCGTACTGCTTTTTGCCGTTGCTTTCCTGCGTCTGCCGGCAATGTCGCTGGAGGAGTGCTACAGGCTGGTAAGGGAGAATTATCCAATGATAAGGCAGTACCGGCTGTCAGAGGCCATGTCGCGGTTTTCCTTCGAGAATGCGGCCAAGGGGTATCTTCCGCGGATTACCCTGTCAGGACAGGCTTCCCTGCAGAGCGATGTGACCGAGTTCCCGGCTTCCTTCAATGACCTGATGCAGCTCGCCGGAATAGATATGGCAGGCCTTTCCCATGACCAGTACAAGCTGCAGCTGAACATAAGCCAGACCATATGGGACGGAGGATACTCCAAAGCCCGCAGAGAGGCCGTCAAGGCCGGTCAGGAAGTGTCTAAGCTGACACTGGACAAGGAGATGGATGCACTGAAGTCCCGGGTCAACCAGATGTATTTCGGCATCCTGATGCTGGAGTCCGATATCAGGACAAGCCTGTATATGGACACATTGCTGAATGCAAACATGGCGGTTGTCAGTTCGGCTGTGGCGAACGGGACCGCATTGCAGAGCGACCTGGACAATATGAAGGTGGAGATTCTTACCCTTCAGCAGAAACGCAGGCAGCTGGAGAGCATGGTGCGGACATACAAGGACATGCTGTCCATCATGACCGGCTGTCCGATCGATGACAGCGAGATATTCGAGGTGCCTGAAGTGCCGCTTGTCGATACAGGGCGGAACATGAGGACCGAACTGCTTCTGTTCGATGCCCGTATCAGGGAAGCCGAATCCCGGAAGCGGATGCTCGATGTCGGTATCATGCCTAAGTTTGCCCTGTTTGCGCAGGGCTGGTACGGGAAGCCCGGGCTGAATATCTTCGATGATATGGCCTACGGGAAGATGTCGTGGAACGGGATAGCCGGCATCACTTTCCAGTGGGATATCAGCGGTTTCTACACGAGGAAGAACAGTCTCAGGGAAATAGAGCTGTCCAGGAATTCCATCCTTCTCCAGCGGGATGTGTTCATGTTGAATACCGGTATGCAGCAGTCGCAGATACAGAATGAGATAGAAAGGATGTACGGTATGAAGGAATCTGATGATGAGATAGTGCGCCTCAGGGAGTCCGTCCGCAGGACATCGGAGTCGAGGTACCGTAACGGAGTAATTACCGTCAATGACCTGCTCCGGGATATCATGAACGAGAACAAGGCCAGGACGGACCGCTCCAGACACGGGCTTGAGCTCCTGAAGAACATATACGACCTCAAGGTTGTGCTGAACCAGTAGCCGTAATCAAGAGACAGTTCCAATGGCATCATATATTGACTTGTTCAGTGGCGCGGGAGGCTTTTCGCTCGGATTTGACCGGGCGGGCTTCGACAATGTCTTCTCGGTGGAGATAGACCGCAGGATATGCGAGACATACAGGAGGAATTTCCCCGGCCATCATCTGATTGAGTGCGATATCGCTGATCTGGATGATGACAGTGTCCGTGAACTGGTAAACGGCAGGCATGTCGATGTTGTCATCGGCGGACCTCCGTGCCAGGGCTTCAGCATGGCGGGAAATATCGGCAGGAAATTCCTCGATGACGAGAGGAACAGCCTGTTCAGGGAGTTTGTCCGGATAGTGGATATCGTGAGGCCGGAATGCTTCGTGATGGAGAATGTCGCAAGGCTGTATACCCGCCTGAACGGCAGGACCAGGGATGAGATCATAGACTGTTTTACCGCCATAGGATATAAGGTGGAGTCCAAGGTAATATGTGCATCGGACTATGGAGTGCCGCAGGTCAGGAACAGGGTGCTGTTCATCGGGCGGAAAGACGATGGTTCAGGGAAACCGGTGGTATTCCCCAGAGTGTCCGGTGTGCCGGCACCGACAGTCAGGGATGCCATAGGTGGATATCCTCCACTCGTGAGCGGGGAGACATCGGATATCCCGAACCATGAGGCGATGCGCCATTCGGAGCAGATGCTTTACAAGATGTCCTATGTGAAGGACGGGGGAGACCGATATGACATGCCTCCGGACATCAGGCCCGAAGGCGGCGACATAAGGAAGTACATCAGGTATGACAGCCGGAAGCCGTCGATATGCATTACCGGGGATATGCGCAAGGTATTCCATTATGAGCAGAACAGGGCCCTGACTGTCAGGGAACTGGCCGCGATACAGACATATCCGGACACTTTCGTGTTTTACGGGAGCAGGAGCCTCCAGCAGCAGATTGTGGGCAATTCGGTCCCGCCTCTGCTTGCGGAGAAGATAGCCATGGCAGTGAATGAAATGTTATGAAAGGATATCCGAAGGTAAACTATATAGGCAACAAGGAAAGGATAGCCGATGCGATAATGTCTGCGGTCCCGGCGTATGCCAGGACGCTGTTCGATGCATTTGCAGGCGGCTGTTCGGTCAGCTATGCGGCAAAGGCCAGAGGAATGAGGGTGTATTCCAATGATATACTTGATATCAATTATCAGCTGGCGAAGGCGCTGATAGAGAACAGCGGGGAGGTGCTGACTGACAGGGATGTCGAGGATATCTTCGCCGGAGAGCCGTTCTGCGGCTTCATGACCGGGAACTATGCCGATGTATACTATTTCCCCCGGGAATGCATGGAGCTTGACCTGTACAGGAGGAATATCGGCAGGATTGACAACGGTTACAAGAGAGCCATGGCATATGCCCTTATGCGCAGGGCGATGATAAGGAAGATGCCGTATTCCCGCTTTACGATAAAATGGGACAAGGTCAGGCAGCTGAGGGATGAGCAGTACAGCTACGAGAAATACGGCAGGTACCGGTCATACCATAACAAATCCTTCAGGTTTCATTTCGAAGACAATCTCGGGGACTATAATTCGGCAGTCTTCTCTAACGGGCAGGACAATGTCGCCCTGAATATGGATGTATATGACGCGATAGACGCTGTAGATGCCGATGTCGTATATGCCGATCCTCCTTATGCGGGGACAATGAACAACTACTATGGCTTTTACGGCCTGCTCGACACGTACATCCGTCAGGAGAAGACCATGCCGTTCGCCAACAGCTTCATGGACAAGGATACCATAATGGAGCAGTTCGACAGGCTCTTCGCGGCCTTCGGCAAATACAGGTGTCTGATCCTGAGCTACAACAGCCGGTCTATCCCGACAAGGGAGCAGATTGCCGGCCTGCTGTCCAGGTACCGCAGGAACATCCGGATACAGGAGATACGGCATGCCTATAAGGTAACAGGAAAGGAGAAAAAGGGTAAGGATATAGAATATCTGTTTATTGCAGACAATGATTGACGGGAAAAGACAGATCTATGAGGATTACTGGAGATATACGGCGGCCAGGACGGATTTCAATGACATGGAATTCATCGAAGTCCTGAAATGCTGCGTCGCTTTCTTTGACCAGGGAGGAACGGATTACAATCTGCTCCAGGACAGGGTGGCATCGCTGATGGGGATATCTCCGGAGTCAGTCAGGAAAATGATCAACCAGCTGGTCAAGCTCGGTTTTCTCAAGCCAGGCATGAAAGGATACAACGCAGAGGCAGCGGACTATTGCAATGCTACATCGGACGCCATGAGGAAAAGGATCCTTTCAAGAATCGTATACCAGTACTCCGATTTCGACAATTCGATGACAAGGCCTTCGCCGAACCGGCAGGGTCAGATCAATTTTTTCCTTAAGACGCTGGACGAGGTCCGCTCCGTCTCTGACAGGCAGCTTGCGGCGATGATGTCAGTTGACGTAAAGGATTATCCGAAGGGATATCTCACGGCAAGCGAGCTGGAGGAAATATACAGGAAGGCCGAGGAAAACGGATTCGTGGCAAGGAAATACAACCAGATATCACATCTGAAGAATCTGCTGGGGAGGCTTGAGGACCTGGAAATAAGGAACGACAGGATATACTATCATTCGGATGCCGCAAGGCTCTTCCGCCAGGAGGACAGGAGGCCCGGCCGTGACCCGTATCTCCAGAGGGTATACAAGTCGGCTCTTGAAGATGAAAGCATGGCATATTTCGGCTCGCCGGTACCGAGATGCATGGTTACCGGTATCGCTTTCCCGGTACTGATTGCAAGCCATATCAAGCCGTATCAGCACTCCGATGCGAAGGAGCAGTTCGATCCGGACAACGGACTGCTGCTGAACAGGAACATCGATTCGCTGTTTGACCTCGGATATGTGACTTTCAGCCCTGACGGATATATCATCCCGTCGAGGTATCTGGACGGCGGGGTGCTCTCCTATATTGGCGGGGCAAGGATATATGACGGCTTTATAAATGACAGGAGGATGTATTACATGGGATATCACAGGGCCAATGTGTTCGAGAAGAACTTCAGCATCCCGTACATAATGAAATACAATCAGCTGAAATGACATCGTGGCATCATGATAAGAATCAAAGGAGGACAGACAGATGAAGACAGAAGGAACATTACGCTTACCGGCTTTGCTGCTTGCCGTCGCAACGGTATCGGCATGTGCAGGAAACATCGGGGAATATGATGCTGAAGGCTATTTCGAGTCGACAGAGGTTACGGTGTCGGCCGAATCTGCAGGCAGGATATTGTCCTTCGATATAGAGGAAGGCCAGAGAGTGGAGTCCGGAGTCCGGGTAGGATGCATAGATACGGTCCAGCTGTATCTGACGATGAGGCAGCTGCAGGCAACCGCCGGATCTGTCCTGGAGAGCCGTCCGGAC
Organism: uncultured Bacteroidales bacterium; assembly: GCA_944323805.1. Taxonomy (GTDB): domain Bacteria; phylum Bacteroidota; class Bacteroidia; order Bacteroidales; family UBA932; genus Cryptobacteroides. The sequence continues at coordinate 99,637 of CALUTW010000003.1, forward strand.
ATAGACATGCAGGTGCAGGTCCTGAAGGAGCAGCTCAGGACATTGGAACGGGAGAAGGAGCGAGTGTCCCGTCTGCTTGCTGACGGTGCCGCGACACGGCAGCAGATGGATGATATCAGTGCCAGGACCGAGGTCGCAAGGGTGCAGCTGGATGCCATGAAATCATCCCTGCAGAGTTCGGTATCAAGCCTTGATGCGCAGGAGACAAGTATACGTATGCAGATTGCACAGATTGAGGACCGCCTTGCAAAGTGTCGCATCATGTCGCCGGTCTCGGGTACGGTACTCACGAAATATGCCGAGGCGGGCGAGTTCACATCCGCAGGGAAGCCGCTGTTCAAGGTTGCGGACCTTGACCGGGTATATCTCAGGGCATATGTCACATCTGCCAGGCTGTCTGAAATAAGGCTCGGCCAGCAGGTCAGGGTGTTCTCGGACTACGGCAGCGGGCATGTCAGGGAATACCCCGGGACAGTGACATGGATTTCCGACAGGAGTGAATTTACACCCAAGAACATACAGACAGCCGATGAACGGAAGAACCTTGTCTACGCCGTGAAGGTGGCTGTGGACAATGACGGGCTTGTCAAGCTCGGGATGTACGGAGGTATAATATTCTGATGCAGGGATGGACTCCATAGCTATACACGGGCTCAGGAAAAGTTTCCGGAAGGATCTCCCTCCGGCTGTCGACCTGCGGGAAGATGTATCCATATCGAAAGGGGAGCTGTTCGGGATAATAGGACCGGACGGGGCGGGGAAGACGACCCTGTTCCGCATGCTGGCGACCCTTATTTCCCCTGATGCCGGGTCGGCCGTACTGGAGGGTCTTGATATAGTCAGGGACTACCGCAAGATACGTACCCTCATCGGTTACATGCCGGGCAGGTTCTCTCTCTATCCGGATCTGACGGTAAGGGAGAATCTTGAATTCTTCGCTTCCGTGTTCGGGAAGGATGTCGGGAGCAATTATGCCCTCATAGGGAATATCTATTGCCGGCTGAAGCCTTTCGAGGACAGGAAGGCCGGCAATCTTTCCGGAGGGATGAAGCAGAAGCTTGCCCTGTGCTGCTCCCTTATCCATTCTCCTGCCGTACTTTTCCTGGATGAGCCGACCACAGGCGTCGACCCGTCTTCAAGGAGGGAACTTTGGGAAAACCTTGCGCAGCTTAAGGCTTCCGGCATGACGATAGTGGTCTCGACAGCCTATATGGATGAAGCTGACAGGTGCGACAGGGTGGCAATGATGAAGGCAGGGCGTTTCCTCACGGTTGATTCCCCGGCGGCAATTGTCCGCAGTTTCGACAGGCCGCTGCTTGCAGTCCGGTCAGACGACATGTTCCGGCTGCTTCACGACCTGAGGGCAATGGAGGAAGTCGAGAAATGCTATACGTTCGGAGATACGCATCATGTGACCCTGAAGCCTGGAGCGGATGCGGATGCCGCAGCCATCGCATCAAGGCTGGAGCCAAATCATTCCGGACTGGAAGCGGGTCCGGTGCAGGCGACCCTTGAAGACTGCTATATGAATCTGGAGGAGAAATGATGGGAGGGGAAGTCAATGTCATTGAGGTGCAGCACCTTGTCAAGCGCTTCGGGGAATTTACGGCTGTGGATGATATTTCATTCGAGGTCAGAAAAGGGGAGATCTTCGGTTTTCTCGGGGCCAACGGGGCAGGGAAGACCACGGCAATGAAGATGCTTACCGGCCTGAGTTTCCCGACATCGGGAGAGGGCCATGTCGCAGGATTTGACATCTGGAAAGAGTCCGAGCAGATAAAGAAGCACATAGGATACATGAGCCAGAAATTCTCGCTTTACGGGGACCTGACCGTATCGGACAACATGGAGCTCTTTGCAGGGATATACGGTGTCCCTCGCCATGAGGCGGCACACCGCATCACGGAACTGCTCGACAGGCTTTCCCTGTCCAGGGAACGGAACGCCCTTGTGAAGGACCTGCCTCAGGGGTGGAAGCAGAAGCTGGCTTTTTCCGTGTCGATAATACACAGTCCCGGGATTGTATTCCTGGATGAGCCTACAGGCGGTGTTGATCCTGCCGCCAGGCGTCAGTTCTGGGAGCTTATATATGAGGCGGTAGATGAGGGCATCACGGCTTTCGTGACGACCCACTATATGGATGAGGCCGAATACTGCAACCGGATTTCAATGATGGTGGACGGAAGGATAGATGCACTTGATAGTCCGGCCGCCCTTAAAACCCGGTATGGCGCATCCTCGATAGCCGAAGTGTTCGATATTCTCGCAAGAGGAGCGAAAAGGGCGGAATGAACCTGAAAAGATGAAAGAGTTTTTTGCATTTGTAAGGAAAGAGTTCCTGCATATCTTCAGGGACAGGAGGACCCTCCTGGTGCTGATAGGTCTGCCGGCGGTGCTGATTGTGCTGTTCGGCTTTGCCATCTCCACCGAGATACGCAATGTGAATATCGGCTACATGTCTCCGGATGATGACGTCCATATCGACCGTCTGATGGACAAGATATGCAGAAGCGACTATTTTACATATTCGGGCAGATATCTGTCGGAGCGAGAGGCAGATGATGCCATGAGACGCGGTGAGGCGGATGTGGTCCTTATGTTCGGGGATGATTTCATGTCGCGCCTGTACAGCAGTGAAGGGGCTGAGGTATCGGTAGTCGCGGATGCCGTGAACCCGAATAATGCTTCGATGGAAGTGATGTATCTGACGGGTATAATTACTGATTATTTCAGGGAAGACATTATGATGGCGGCCTCTTTGCAGGCGATGCAGGACCAGTCACCGGTGTCGGCAGCCATCGCGCCTGCCGGCTCCCTGACCCCTAATCTGCGCATGCTCTACAATCCGCAGCTGAAGAGCTCGTATAATTTCGTGCCCGGTATAATGGGGCTGATCCTGATGCTGATATGCTCCCTTATGACATCGGTGTCGATTGTCAGGGAAAAGGAGACCGGCAGCATGGAGGTCCTGCTGGTGTCCCCGGTCAAGCCGATAAATATCATAGTGGCAAAGATGCTCCCGTATTTTGTCATCTCATGTGCGGTCCTCATCAATATCCTCCTTCTTACGGTATTTGTGCTCAAGGTGCCGGTCGCCGGAAGCTTCTTCTGGATGATACTGGTATCGGTCATCTATATAATATTGTCCCTTGGCATAGGGATGCTCGTCTCTTCGCTTGTCAGGACACAGATTATAGCGACACTAATCTGCGGCATGATCTTCCTTGTCCCGGTAATGATGTTCAGCGGCATGCTGTACCCTATTGAAAGCATGCCTGTGGCCCTGCAGTGGTTTGCCCAGACCATTCCCGCCAAATGGTTCATTGAAGCCATGAGAAAGATAATGATAGAAGGTGTCCCTGTGCAGTATGTCGCGAAAGAGATACTGGTAATGACCGGTATGGCTGTCGTGATTTTTGCTGCGGCAGTGGTCAAGTTCAATGATAAATTAGACTGAGACCGTCATGTCTTCATTCGGATATCTGTTCATAAAGGAGTTCAAGCAGTTTGCTGCGAATCCGTTCATGCCCGTCGTACTGGTGCTGCTGCCGGTACTGCTTATGCTCGTGGTGCCGCTTGCCGCAAACATGGAGGTACGGGATGTGAGGCTTGCCGTAGTTGACAGGGACCGTTCCGCATTGTCGGGACAGCTTGTCGACAGGATATCCTCTTCCGGCTATTTCGTGCTTGTGTCTGGCGGCGACTCCTATGAAGAAGCCATCGGGAAGCTCGGGCGCGGTCAGGCGGATATTGTATTTGAGATTCCCCGCGGACTTGAGCGGGCTGTAGGAAGGGGGGAGAATGCCGAAGTGTATATTGCGGCAAATGCAGTAAACAGCACCAAGGGTACGATTGGCGGCGGCTATCTTTCCTCGATTGTCATGGAATTTTCTTCGGAGATCGTTTCTGCCGGACATCGGTCCGCAATCTCTCCGCTGGATATCGTGCCGCAGTTCCGCTATAATCCGGGCCTGGAATACAAGCTGTTCATGGTGCCGGCCCTCATGATTGTAGTGATTGTGCTCGTCGGTGGCTTTTTCCCTACGCTCAGCATTGTTTCCGAGAAGGAGAGCGGTACAATCGAGCAGATAAATGTGTCCCCTGTCAGGAAGCGCGATTTCATCCTGTCAAAGGTCGTTTTCTACGGTCTTCTCGGTATATTTGCATTTACATTGGCGATATTGATAGCGCATTTTGTCTACGGACTTGCCGCCCATGGAGGTATGCCTGAAATCTATGTCAGCGCAATGATTTTCCTGGTATTCATGGGAGGATTCGGGCTGATCATATCCAACTATTCGGAGACAATGCTGCAGGCGGTGTTCCTGATGCTGTTCTTTGTATTGATTTTCATGCTCATGAGCGGTATCTTCACTCCGGTTAGCTCCATGGAGACATGGTCGCAGTATGTCACGTACATGCTTCCTACAAGATATTTCGTGAATATCCTCAGGGCTGTATGCCTCAAAGGAAGTCATTTTACGGACCTGGCATTCGATTTCGTGATGCTGTCGGTATTTGCCGTCGTCATAAATATCATAGCCATTGTCACTTACAGAAAACAGAATTAAATGATATGGAAACGGTTGTAATTTCAATAGTCTGTGCTCTTCTCGGCGGAGCAATAGGTTTTTTCCTGGCAAGGGGCGGCCGTCATGCGCTGCTGACAAGGATTGAAGTGCTGCAGTCCAGGCTCGAGGATGCCGTAAGACAGGCCGGTGAGGCAAGGGCCGAGGCCGAGAGGCATTGCAGCATGCTGCTTGCCGAAAAGGAGAAGGCATGCAATGAGGCTATGCAGTCCCAGGAGAAAAGGCACGGTGAAGCGATGGCTGCCCTGCAGGCAAGGTTCGACGAGACAATGCAGAAGGTTACTGCACAGGTCCGCTCCGCTACAGACGATATGCTGAAACAGAGGCAGAAAGAGTTTGCCGAGTCAAGCAATGCCAATCTCGGGCAGATTGTCAATCCTCTGAAAGAGACTATCGACAAGATGAAGAAGGCAATGGATGACAGTACCTTGAAACAGACTGCCATGAGCAGCGAGATGAAGGTTACCGTCGAGAATATGATGAGGCAGAGCGAGGCGGCCAGGAAAAGCGCTGACGAGCTGGCACGGGTGTTCAAGCATGGGACAAAAGTCCAGGGGGACTGGGGGGAGACCGTCCTGTCCGAGCTTCTTGAATCCCAGGGGCTGACACCGGGAATACATTATGATATCCAGCCTGTTATCCGTGATGCATCGGGCAATGTGGTAAAGTCGGATGCAGGCAATATGATGCGTCCGGACATCATCCTGCATCTGGACACGAGGCGTGAAGTGGTAATCGACTCCAAGGTGTCGCTGACCGCATTCATGGATTATGTGAATGCCGGGAATGATGATGACAGGCAACGCTTCCTTAAAGCGCATATCGACAGCATACGGAAACATGTCAAGGAGTTGTCGGCGAAGGACTATTCGTCCTATATCAGGCCTCCGAAGGTCAGGATGGACTATGTGATCATGTTCATACCTCATTCAGGCGCATTGTGGGCTGCGATGAATGTGCAGCCGGACCTCTGGAGGAAGGCAATGGAGCAGAATGTCTTCATAGCGGACGAGCAGACGCTGTTTGCAGCCCTGCGCATAATAAATCTTACATGGACCCAGATTGCCCAGGCCCAGAACCACGAAAAGGTGTATGATCTGGCCAACGAGATGCTTGACAGGGTCGGACAGTTCATGAAGAAGTATCAGGCCATCGGGAAATCCCTCGATGCCGCCGTCAAGTCATATGAAGAGGCGGGTAGGAAACTTTCCCCGTCCGGGCAGAGCATACTGCAGACATGTGCCAAACTTGAAAAGCTCGGGGCAAGACAGAGCGACAGGAATCCTCTCCCTCAGCTTGATGAAGCCGCTGATATTGAAAGCGGAGAGCCCGCTGCCGGACTCTGATCCGCCTGCCGGTATCCTGCTATAGCTTTCCCTGTTTCAGCTTTTCCACAAAGGCGTCTATGCGGTGGAGCTCCTTAGGTATGTCTATTCCCTGAGGACAATGAGGGGAGCACTGGTTGCATCCTATGCAATGGCTGGCCTGCCGCAGGCGCGGAACACTCCTGTCATAGCCGACAAGGAATGCCCTGCGGGCTTTCCTGTAGTTCTCGCTCTGGGAAGATGCCGGTATATTGCCTTCATTCAGGCATCTGTTGTAGTGCAGGAGTACGCCCGGGATGTCAATCCCATACGGACATGGCATGCAATACTTGCAGTCATTGCAAGGTATGGAGTCGAACTGCATCATGAGCGAGGCTACATCCTGGAGGAAATTGAATTCCGTCTCCGTGAGCGCATCGAGCGGGGAGTATGTGCGTACATTCTCCTGCAGATGCTCCATCCTTGTCATCCCGCTCAGCACGGTAAGTACGCCCGGAAAGCTTCCGGCAAACCGGAATGCCCATGATGCCACGCTGTTCTCCGGCTCACGTTCCTTGAGCATCGTGAAGATGTTGTCCGGTACATTGGCAAGTCTTCCGCCCAGGAGCGGTTCCATTATTATGGCCGGAATATTCCTTTTTGCCAGCTCTCCGTAGAGATATTCTGCATTCGTGTTGCGTGGATTTATTGCCTTGGAGAACCTCCAGTCGAGGTAGTTCAGCTGTATCTGTACAAAATCCCACCTGTAGTGGTCGTGCCTTGACAGCAGCCAGTCGAAGACCTTTACGTCCCCGTGATATGAGAATCCGAGATTCCTGATGCGTCCTGCATCGCGTTCCTCCAGAAGGAATTCAAGGATCCCGTTGTCAAGGTACCTGTCATGGAGAGCCTGCATGCCTCCCTGGCCTACGGCATGAAGCAGCAGGTAATCGATATAGTCCACCTGAAGTTCCTTCATGGAGTTCCGGTACATCTCTATTGATGCTTCACGGCTCCATGTCCCCGGATTGAAATTGGAAAGTTTAGTGGCAACATAGAAGCTTTCCCGTGGATGGCGTTTCAGGGCGATGCCGGTAGCCCGTTCGGACAGGCCCTGGCAGTAGGCAGGGGATGTGTCGAAATAGTTTACCCCATGGGCAATAGCATAGTCCACCATCCTGTTGACCGTCTCCTGGTCTATTTCATCATTGCCTTCCTGTCCTGAGGGGAGATTCGGAAGTCTCATCATCCCGAATCCGAGCAGTGATACCCTGTCTCCGGTGGTAGGGCTGGTCCTGAAGGTCATCTGGCCCGCAGGGTCGGCTTCCGTTTCAGCGGATGATGCCCCCGAGCCGTTGCCGCATGCTGTCAGCCCCGCAGCTGCAAGGCCTGCAGCACCGGCTGTCTTCAGGAAGTCTCTCCTCGATATATCCTTGTGTTTCATATCATTCATCTTATAATGTGGTTTCAGATTTCCCTGTGTGTCTGATGACCTTCAACATAGATTGCGCTGAATGGCCGTGCAGGGCACAGGTTCTCGCAGGCACCGCACCCGATGCATCTTTCAGTGTTGATGGCCGGGATTCTCAGAGATTCCGGGTTTCCAGGGTCGGAACGCACCATCCGGATTGCACCGGCAGGACAGTGGCGTGCGCAGTTCCCGCATTCCTGACCGTCGGTCAAAGGTATGCAGTTGGCGCTTACCCATACCGCGTGCCCGATCTGTATGGAGGATTTCTCCTCTATGCTTATGGGATGTATTGCCCCGGCAGGGCATACTTCCGAGCATATTGTGCATTCAGGACGGCAGTAACCCCTCTCGTATGACATTTCTGGCTGCATGAATGTATCAAGGGCCGAGGACGGCCTGAGCACCTGGTTAGGACATGCCGATACGCAGAGCTGGCATGCAGTGCAATGCCTGTAGAAATTATCCAGGCTCAGGGATCCGGCAGGGACTATCTTTGTCATTCTTGCGGGTATCTTCTTTTCTTCGATGGCGGCGAGTCCTCCATCCACCTTCTTTTCCTGCGCCTTGAGAGCGGATGCCCCTGCTGCCATTGCAGCAACCGAAAGGAACCCTCTTCTGGACATTCCTGAATCCTGGCTATTCCCGCCTGTTCCGGCAGCATCGGCAGTACTTTCCGTCATGTGCGTCACGTCATTTTGCGGCTTATTGTATCTGAAGGCATATCTGATTGCCCCGTGTCTGCAGGTGTCGAGGCAGTCGAAGCATGCGACGCACCTGCTGTTGTCCACTCTGTGCCCCTGGATATCTATGCATGATGACTTGCAATGCCTTGCGCAGAGCCCGCAGTCCCTGCATTTTGCTGCATCCACAGTGATGCGGAAAAGGGAGAATCCGGAGATGAATCCCAGCACCGTACCTACAGGGCATACCGTATTGCAGTATGTCCGGCCGTGCCTCCAGGCAAGTACGGCAATTATGGCGAAAGTGAGTGCGGCAATGATGAATGTAGGGATGCTCCTGATCCATACCTCCGTACTGTAGAATGCATAGCTGTCCGCGCGTTCGGCCAGCCAGGCCAGCAGATTGTTCCCCCATTGCCACAATGGTGCGAAGAGGTTGGAGGCCATGCGGCCATAGGCGCTGTATGGCTCAAGCAGTGCCACAATGGAGCCGGCCCCTGCCGCGATTGCCGCTATGAACAGGACCAGCATCCCGTAGCGGAGAATCTTCCGTGCCGGAGACCATGTGAATCTCATTGCCGCCTTTCTGTTCCGGCGGCCGCTTATCCATGATATGATATCCTGGAATATCCCGAGGGGGCATATCACAGAGCAATATACTCTTCCGAAAACGAAGGTCAGGGCTACAAGTATCAGAACGATACCGAGATGGGCTGCCATGATTGCGGGGAAGAACTGTATCCTTGCCACCCAGCCGAGCCAGGCATGTACCGTACCTGTAAAATCGAGGAAAAGCAGGGTAACGGCTGCAAAGAAGACTATGGCAAAAGTCCGTCTTATCTTTTTCAACATCGTATATCTGTTTAAATTCCGGTTCAATGTGCGTTCCTGTATGTGTTCGGAGTACAGCCTACATGCTTCTTGAACACCCGGCACAGGTGCTGCGGATACTGGAATCCCAAGGCGTAGGCGATTTCACTGACAGTATCATCAGAGCCGAGGATACGTTCCTTGGCAAGGTCTATTATCTTGGCCTGTATGTGTTCCTGGGGTGTCATTCCGGTCTCTTTCTTGACCATGTCCCCGAAATAGTTCGGGGAAAGGCACAGCTTGTCGGCAAAATACCTGACTGTGGGCAGTCCGCTATCTTCCGCATGGCCTCCGTCGAAGTATTCGTCCAGAAGTGTCTCGAAACGGGTAATCGCGTCCCTGTTTACATTTTCACGTGTGATGAACTGCCTGTCGTAGAATCTCATGCAATATTCGAGAAACAGTCCGATGTGCATGGATATGAGTCCCTTGCTGTGCTTGTCGATGGCGTGTCCGAGCTCGGTCCGGATGATTCCCAGACAGTCGAGGAGCATCTTCTTTTCCCCTTCCGAGACATGGAGGGCTTCGTTTGACTGGTATGAGAAGAAGCTGTACCTGCGGATATCGCGTCCTAAAGGAGTCCCCTTGATCAGGTCTGGATGGAAGAGCAGTCCATAGACATCGGTCCGGGGCCCGCCTTCAGTCATTGTGATTTCAGCCACCTGTCCCGGGGCAAAGCTTACAATTGTACCTTCCTGATAGTCGTATTTCTGTCTTCCATACCTGATTTCGCATCCTTTTACCATTTTCAGGTACACTGCATATAACCCGTAACGTATATGCATGGTTTGAGGAGCTCTGGTGGCCTCATTCAGATTTACTGCGCTTACAAGGGGATGCAGCGTCTCAAGGCCGAACATATCATTGTATTTCGCGACGCTGTCCAGTTCGAAGATTCCGTCCATCTCTTGCGGTGTTTATCAGTTTGCAACTGTCTCCGGCAGCAAATGCCGGCAGATACAAAGATAGGGATTTTTTCAAATCCCTACTTACCATTTTTACAGAGATAATGACCTGTGTTACATGTTGTCTGATAATACGTGGCGGCAGCCCTTGAGCACAGGCATGAAAGTGCGGGGAAAATGAGGAAAAGTATTCCGGCGGATGTCATCATGTCCCCTATTCCGGTCAATGGAGGTACTATGCCTCCGAATGCATATCCGGCTGTGCCGAGCAATGCCGAGGCGACACCTGCGTTATCCTGTTCGCTTTCCATGGCAAGTGTATTTGATGCGGTAAATGACATTCCCGTCATGGCGAGCAGGAAGAACAGCAGGATCTCGTATACCCAGAACCCGCATCCCGATACCAGGGCGATGCACAGCAGGATTCCCGCCAGCAGCATCCCGTCGTTTGCGATACGCAGGGCCCTTTCCATCGAGCCGAGCCTTGCAGCCAGTGCGGATGTGACAGCCATGGCAATGGCATTTGCCCCGAATACGAGGCTGAACAGCATCTGCGATATGCCGTAATGTTCCTGCATTATGAAAGGCGCAGAGGCTACGTTGATGAATACTATCGACATGGTAAGCCCGTACTGGAGGATGTACAGCATGAATCTGCGGTTGCGTATTACATCACGGAACCCTCCGAGCAGCGCCTCGCGGCTGTTTTTCTTCATCTTCGACCCTGAAAGCGGCTCATGCATGCGGATGCTTCCCGCCAGCAGCCCCGCACCGAGAATCAGCAGGCACCAGAATATGCCTTTCCATCCGGCCACAGCGGCAGCTACTCCTCCGGCAACCGGCGCCGCAACCGTGGCTATGCCGTTGATTGCGCCTATCATCCCGAGCATTGCTGCGAGCTCCGATGCCGAGTACTTGTCGGTGGCTATCGACCTTGACAGGACGACCCCTCCGGACCCGGCAAAGCCCTGGACCAGCCTCATGGCCACAAACTGGCTTATGTTGCCGGCATATATGCATCCGATTGTGGATACGAGGAAGAGTGACATTGCTATGATAAGGGGCTTCCTCCTTCCGAAACGGTCGCTCAGCGGACCGAAGAACAGCTGCCCTACCGCCAGTCCTGCCATGCTTGTCGTAAGACCGAGCTGGACCATTGATGAAGATGTGCCGAAATACCCGGTCATCTCCGGGAGTGTCGGCAGGTACATGTCCATCACAAACGGGCCGAAGGCACTGAGTGTCCCCAGAAATATGAGCATGAAAAGCCTTGAATTGCGTCTTCTGAGTTTCATTCCTGTCTTTCTCCGTCTTCGTTTTTTGCGGGCGCAAAGGTAATTGCTTTTAGGCATATTCTCACTATATTTGCGCAAAATTTACGGAAAATGGGAAAAATAATACTTACTGGAGACAGGCCTACGGGCCGTCTTCATCTCGGTCACTATGTCGGATCTCTGAAAAGGAGGGTTGAGCTCCAGAATTCCGGGGAATACGACAAGGTGTTCATAATGATAGCCGATGCCCAGGCACTGACAGACAATGCGGACAATCCTGAGAAGATCAGACAGAATATAATAGAGGTGGCGCTCGACTACCTTTCATGCGGCCTCGACGCGTCGAAGAGCACCATATTCATCCAGTCGCAGGTGGCGGAGCTGTGTGAACTGTCATTCTATTATATGAATCTTGTCACGGTATCGCGCCTGCAGCGCAATCCGACCGTGAAGACAGAGATCCAGATGCGGAACTTCGAGACAAGCATACCTGTCGGCTTCTTCACGTATCCGATAAGCCAGGCTTCGGACATTACCGCATTCAAGGCTACGACAGTGCCTGCCGGAGAGGACCAGGAGCCTATGGTCGAGCAGACCCGCGAGATTGTGCGCAAGTTCAACTCCGTCTACGGCGAGACACTGGTCGAGCCGGAGATACTTCTTCCGGAGAACTGCGTGTGCCAGCGGCTTCCGGGTACTGACGGCAAGGCCAAGATGAGCAAGTCCCTCGGGAACTGCATATATCTCTCGGATACGGCCGAGGATGTCCGCAAGAAGGTAATGAGCATGTATACCGATCCCGGACATATCAGGATTGAGGATCCCGGCAAGATAGAAGGCAATACCGTCTTCACATATCTGGATGCGTTCTGCAGACCGGAACATTTCGCGGAGTTCCTTCCTGATTATGCATCTCTCGATGAGCTTAAGGCCCATTATCAGCGTGGCGGGCTCGGGGATGTCAAGGTCAAGAAATTCCTCAATTCAATACTTCAGCAGGAACTGGAGCCGATACGTGCGCGCCGCAAGGAGTTCGAGCAGGACATCCCGGGCGTCTACAGGATGCTGAAGGATGGAAGCGATAAGGCGAGGGAGACTGCTGCCCGGACGCTTGCCGAGGTCCGCAGGGCAATGCGCATCGATTATTTCGATGACAGGGAGCTCATCGAATCCCAGGCTCTGAAGTTCAAGGCCTGAGGCATGGCTGTCAAAGGATAGGACCATATTGCAACAAAAGAAATATTTTCAGGATATGAAAACCGGACATAAGTTCAAGGACTGGCTTATGGCAGTGCGTCCGTGGTCTTTCCCGGCTTCAGCGATGCCGGTAATTGTCACATTGGGCTACCTGTTCTCATGCGGCAGGGACATCATCTGGGTCAACGGGGTCTGGGCCCTGTTGAATATCATAGTATTCCACGCGGCGGGCAATACATGGAGCGACTATTTCGACTACAGGAAGCGCGTGGACGCGGAGGATACATTCGGAGTCAGGACACTGACTTCGGGAATGTTCTCCCCTAAGGAAATAAAGAGGCTCTCGATATGGCTGCTGGCTGTGGCTCTGGCGGCCGGAGTGGGATTGTGGCTGCGTACAGGCATGCCTCTCCTGTATATAGGAATCGCTGGTGCACTATGCTCTCTGCTGTACCCGTATCTGAAATACCATGCCTTGGGGGACCTTGTGATTTTCATGGCATACGCCTTTCTCCCGACACTCGGCACTGCATATGCAGCTACCCTTGAGATGGACTGGAGTGTGCTCTATCTTGCCGTACCTGTTGGACTTATTACTGTGGCAATCCTGCATTGCAACAATACCAGGGACATCAGGACCGATGACAGGGCGCATATAAGCACCTTTGCCATGCGGCTCGGCGACAGGATTTCCATCTGGCTGTATTGCTTCGAGGTGCTGTTCCCGTTCCTGTGGCTGACAGGATGCGTAATTGCCGGTGTCTTCCCTGTATGGGCTCTGCTCGGGTGGATTGCAGTCGTACCTGCAATCCTGAACTCCCGCATGGCTTTGAGGTATTTCAAGGTGGGGGCATCCGCAATCTCAAACCTTGACGAGGCCACAGCCAGGCTTCAGCTGGTTTTCAGTCTTGTCCTCACGGTTGCATTCTTTGTTGCCGGGATACTTTAGCGCAGTATATGGGATCAGGAGTTATACGGGATTCCGGCCACGGCAGGAAAACCATGACAGGACTTGTCATTACCATTATGTTGGCCGCCATACTCTGGACGGTCATGTTTTCCCCATGGACGGCCCCGCATGTCGATTTCTGGCTGATGATGACGTCTTCAGCAGTCGTGCTTGCAGTCCTGTCGGCTGTATTCAATCCTGGCTGGTGGCGGAATATCCGGTTTTCGTGGAGTAATATCCTGCTCGGGGCAGTCATTGCAGCCGCCTTGTGGGGGATATTCTGGCTGGGGGATGCGATATCATCCAGAATCCTCGACTTTGCCCGTCCTCAGGTCGATGCGATCTACGGGATTAGGGGAGGGGTGTCACCGTGGCTTCTTTCAGGGCTGATGCTGTTCCTGATAGGTCCGGCCGAGGAGATTTTCTGGAGGGGCTATGTACAGAAGACGTTGTCGGACCGCTTCGGTGCGAATGCCGGGTTTGCTGCCGCGACATTGCTTTATGCGCTTATCCATGCAGGCTCATGCAATTTCATGCTTGTGATGGCTGCTCTTGTCGCCGGTGTGGTCTGGGGCTCCCTGTACAGGTTTTTTCCTGACAGGTTTGCCGCGATAATCCTGTCACATGCATTGTGGGATGCTGCAGTATTCATATGGTTTCCGATTGTATAGCACCTGCAGCTGCCATTTCCGGCTGATCTACAGGATTTCCATGTCAGGGATATCGTTTTCCAGATTCCCTTTCTCAAGCTGCGGCCTTATGAAATTCTCCCTGGCGTAGTCCCAGAGTCCGGCCGACCCTTCATGGGTCCTTGCATTGCGCTCCAGGACTTCGCTCAGCCTGCGTCCGCCTTCTTTCCAGGCCCGTCCGTCTGTCGCTGCCTGCAGCATCAGCGGCTGGAAGTTGTCAAGGGTATGTGCAAAACGGGCTTCGGGTGTCGTCCATGCTTCAAATTCGTCCCAAAGCCCCCGGAATCTTGCCGCCAGGTCATCCGGGAGAGCGGCAAAAAGCCTGTCGGCAGCCATGGTCTCCCGTTCTTTCTGGGTCTTCAGGCCTTCCTTGTCATATGCGAAAGTGTCTCCCGCATATATTTCCACAAGGTCATGAATCAGTGCCATGCCGACAACTTTCAGCATGTCTACCTTTTCGTCAGCGTATTCCTCGAGCAGCATGGCCATTACGGCAAGATGCCATGCATGTTCCGCATCATTTTCCAGCCGTTCCCCGTCTGTCAGGTAAGTCCTTCTCCTGATGAATTTCTCCCTGTCGATCAGCCGGCAGAAACCGACTATCCTGTCCAGTCTGCTGTCCATTGTCATCTTTTCTGTATTTATCCGGGAACAAATGTACTCAGTTGCCCTGCATGATGCAAGTTTATTGAAAAAATCCTGTACGGGGGCGGGAAATCATAAAAAAATTATAAATTTGCGTCCGGAATACAGAATCTCTCAGGGCAGGGTGCAATTCCCTACCGGCGGTAAAGTCCGCGACTCCCTGGATGACAGGGACTGAACCGGTGGAATTCCGGTACCGACGGTATAGTCCGGATGGAAGAGGGAGGATATTGGCGGTGCATAATGCAATGCCGTCTTCGCTGCCCTGAGTACGTTGTAATATGTACCCGGGCTTTTTTATGTGGAGCGAAGAAGACATAAGATATATGAGGCTGGCTCTCAGCCTTGCAGAAAGGGGGGCAGGACATGTGTCCCCGAATCCGATGGTCGGGGCCGTGATAGTCAAGGGCGGCAGGATCATCGCGGAAGGATGGCATAAGGCGTACGGCTGCCTGCATGCCGAGACAGATGCACTCTCGTCATGCAGTGAAGATCCGGCCGGAGCCACAATGTATGTCACTCTCGAACCCTGCTGCCACTACGGCAAGCAGCCGCCATGCACTTCGGCGATTCTCAGGGCAGGGATTTCCAGGGTCGTTGTCGCCATGACAGACCCGAATCCCCTTGTCAGCGGGAAGGGCACAGGGATTCTCAGGGAACATGGCATAGAAGTCCGGACGGGACTTCTGGAGAATGAGGCCAGATATCTCAACCGTATTTTCATCAGATACATAACAGAACACAGGCCGTGGGTCGTCCTGAAAAGTGCAATGACCCTCGACGGCCGGATTGCCGCTGCCTCCGGGGATTCCAGATGGGTAAGCTGCGAGGCTTCGAGACGTCTTGTCCATGGACTCAGGGGAAGACATGCGGGGATAATGGCCGGAATCGGGACGGTCATAGCCGATGATCCGATGCTCAACTGCCGGATAGACGGTGCGAGGCAGCCGCTGAGGATAATCGTGGATTCCGATGCAAGGATTCCGCTTGACTCGGCTCTTGTCCGGAGCGCCAGGGAATTTCCTGTCCTGCTGGCGCATACGTCAGGTGCCGGGCAGGAGCGGCTGGGCATGCTCGGCCGTGCCGGTGTCGGGACGCTTGAATGCGCCGGGGATGGTTCCGGCATGGTGGACCTGTCCGACCTGATGTCCAGGCTCGGAGAGAAGGGAATCGGTTCCGTCCTTGTGGAAGGGGGCGCAGAAATCAACTGGAGCATTATCGGACAGGGACTCGCGGATGAATACTATTACTTTATCGCTCCGAAGATTATAGGCGGAAGGACCGCTAAGGGGCCTGTCGGGGGCAGCGGGTTCCACAGGATGGCCGATGCCGCGTGTATTGCCATAGAATCCGTCACGCAGACAGGCTCTGACTGGCTTGTACATGGCTTTGCAGAGAAAAACCGTCCGTTGCTTGAAGGGCTTTATAAAGATATTAAATAATGTTTACGGGAATCATAGAGGAAACAGGGACAGTCCGGTCGGTAACGGTCGGGAAAGCCGGGGCGGTGCTCGATATTGATGCATCTGTTGTCCTGGAGAATACCGTCGCCGGAGACAGCATTGCAGTGAACGGGGTCTGTCTTACGGTTATGCCGGGACACGGTCATTTTACCGCCGATGTGATGCCGGAGTCCCTGCGCAGGACTTCTCTCGGGAGCCTGGTGCCGGGAGCCAAAGTGAATCTGGAGAGGGCAATGGCCTGCGGAGGCCGTTTCGGCGGGCATATGGTTTCCGGCCATGTGGATGCCTGCGGTAAGGTGGTCGGGCTGAAAAAGGAGGGGATAGCCATGCTGATGCGCGTTGCCGTGCCTCCATCCATAATGAAATATATTGCGGAGAAAGGTTCGGTAACTCTCGACGGGGTGTCTCTGACTGTCGCCTCTGTCGGTGCGGATTCGCTGACGGTGTCGCTGATTCCTCATACATTGGCATCGACGACTCTCGGCTTTCTCAGGACAGGCTGCCCAGTCAATGTGGAGGTAGACATGCTGTCCCGGTATGTCGAGAGGCTGCTGGAATACCGGAATGTCCCGGACGGGAGGCCGGAAAGCCCGGATGACCAGGACAAGGGGCATGGCGGAGGACTGACCCTGGATTTCCTGAGGGAAAACGGCTTCTGACAGGCGACCATAAGGACAAATATCAATAATAATCGAATATCAACAATAATGACAAAATAGATGACAGGATATGGAATTCAATACTGTTGAAGAGGTCGCTGAAGACCTCAGGCAAGGAAAGATAATAATGGTAATCGACTCTCCCGACAGGGAAAACGAGGGAGACCTGATATGTGCGGCGCGATTTGCTACCCCGGAGAATGTCAATTTCATGGCTTCATACGGCAAAGGGCTGATATGCATGCCGATGAGCCGGGACATGACCCGAAGGCTCGGACTTTCGCAGATGGTCGTCCGCAACACTGACAATCATTGCACCGCGTTTACGGTTTCGATTGACCATGTGTCGACAGGGACGGGAATCTCGGCCTTTGAAAGGTCCGTGACTGCAGTAAAATGTGCTGACCCGGATTCCCGACCCGAGGATTTCCGCCGGCCAGGGCACATGTTCCCCCTTGAAGCAAAGCCATGGGGTGTGCTGGAGAGGGAAGGTCATACCGAGGCTACTGTTGACCTTATGCGCATAGCCGGGCTGGAGGAATGCGGGCTGTGCTGCGAGATTATGAGGGGAGACGGCAATATGATGAGGACTACGGAGCTCTGTTCCTTTGCCCGGGACCATGGCCTGAAAATCATTACTGTCGAAGACCTTGTCCGCTATCGCAGACATCATGAGAAATGGATAGAGAAGGTTACGGATGCGGCATTGCCGACAAGGTACGGCACCTTCAGGATCCATGGCTATGTCAACCGTGTGAACGGGGAGCACCATGTGGCCCTTGTCAAGGGGGATATCTCCGGTGATGAGCCGGTATTGTGCAGGATGCATTCGGAATGTCTGACTGGAGATGTCTTCGGGTCGATGAGATGCGACTGCGGCGAGCAGCTTGCCGAGGCATTGAGGCGCATTGAGAAGGCAGGCAGGGGAGTGCTGCTGTACCTCCGTCAGGAAGGCCGTGGCATAGGGCTGATAAACAAGCTGAGGGCCTACGAGCTTCAGGATGGAGGAATGGATACCGTGGAGGCAAATCTTGCCTTAGGCTTCAAGGCCGACCTGCGCGAATATGATACCGGAGCGGCCATACTTGCAGACCTCGGTGTGAAGAAGCTCATTCTCATGACAAACAATCCGTTGAAAATCAATGGTCTTGACCATTACGGGATAGAGGTGGCAGGCCGGGATCCGATCGAGATGACCTGCAATGAGAAGAATGCTGCATACCTGTATACCAAATATAAGAAAATGGGGCATATGCTGCATTTCGGAAATAAATGATAATCAATGCATATCAAAAACACTGTCAATATGAAAGTAATAGAAGGAAATCTTTCGGCTGCAGGCCAGAGAATCGGCATCGTGGCAGCCCGTTTCAATGAATTCATCACTTCCAAGCTCCTCGGAGGGGCAGAGGATTCATTCCTCCGACATGGCGGGAACGGGGATGACCTCGAAGTAGTATGGGTGCCCGGAGCATTCGAGATACCTTTCGCGGCGAAGAAAATGGCCATGTCCGGCAGGTATGATGCAGTAGTGTGTCTCGGTGCCGTCATCCGCGGTGCAACACCGCACTTCGACATGGTTGCAAATGAGGCAACTAAAGGTATTGCACATGTAGGACTGGAGTGCGGTCTGCCGGTCATCTTCGGAGTGCTTACCACGGACTCTATCGAGCAGGCGGTCGAAAGGGCAGGGACCAAGGCCGGCAACAAGGGCTTTGATGCCATGACTACCGCCATCGAGATGGTAAATGTAGCCAGGCAGTTCAGATAAGCCGGGCCTGTTTTCATGGGCAGATGGAAAATGTTCCGATAATATGCACAACCGGTTTAAATTTTTATTAAATTTAGGACCATCAATCATTTAAAGGGAGACATTTGCCATGAAACATCTATTGCCTGAACTTCCGTACGCCCCGGACGCACTTGCACCGGGCATGAGCAGAGAAACCATTGAATTCCATTATGGGAAGCATCTGCAGACCTATATCGACAACCTGAACAGGCTCATTGAGGGGACACCATTTGCAGACTGTTCTCTCGATGAGATTGTCAGGAGGGCTGACGGGGCTGTCTTCAACAATGCGGCACAGACCTGGAACCATACCTTCTTTTTTCTGACACTGACACCTCATCAGGCTCCGATGCCGGAGAAACTTGCGGCACGGCTTTCAGAGGCGTTCGGCTCCGTAGAGAATTTCCTCAGTGAATTCACAAAGGCGGCAACGGGGCTTTTCGGCTCAGGCTGGGCCTGGCTGACTGAAGACATGGACGGCCGACTGTCCATCGTGCAGACTCAGAATGCCGGCAATCCGATGACTTCCGGGCTGACCCCTCTCATGACAGTGGATGTATGGGAGCACGCCTACTACATAGACTACCGCAACCGCCGTGCCGACTATGTAGCCGCCTGTCTGCGTCTTATCGACTGGGAGAAGGTGTCGGGAAGACTGAAGTAATCTGATTTCGAAACAGTAATAATATACAAGCCATGAATGATAACAGAGGTTGTTTCAGCGGCGTCGGGATGACGATCCTGTTCATCCTGACTGTCCTTTCGCTGTATTGTTCATACAAGCTTTATCAGCAGGTCGCATCTCTTTCCGAAACGGTTGCCATGCTTGTCCTTTCGGATAGCCCGGCAACTGCGCCGGATACCGCCCCGGAGCAGGATGAATCCGTGAGCGCTGCCCCGGAAACATCTCAAAAGCCTGTCCGTACAGGCAGAATCAAAGCCGCGGCTCCGGTCTCTTTCCGTCCTGATGTCAAGGTGCGGGTCGAGGACCACTATCCTATGAGTGATCCGGAGTTCCCTGACGTGACATTTCCGTATGGGGACCAGGTTGTTGTAGATGTTGTCGTGAACAGTCTTGGTATGGTAGTAAAGGCTTCCATCGGTAACGGCACAACGGTCAGCGACGAGGACATACTTTATGACTGCAAGGAAGAGGCAATGAAGATACACTTTTCCTATAATCCCGAATCAGCGGAGCGTATCCAGGGTAAAGTCATCTATTCGTATGTCACTGAGTGAATGCCGCATTACCAGTTGTCCGTCCTGAAAGGATAGACCGGCAGATTGCGTGCACCTGTGAGGTTGCCCGGGCAGAAATCCCTGAAACAGTATCTGACTGCAACCGGGGACTGTACCTCGGAAGATTTTACTGCGACACATTTCTTCCCGGGAATCACTCTTGCTTCAGCCGGATGGAAGATGCGGTCTTCTCCTGCAATCTCGAATCCGGTTATATCATGCCATGGGGAAAATCCCGAGGCGTCATTGTCGAAAAACAGCAGGATTTCATCTCCCTCCGGTTTCATCTCCCTGTAGACCGGACCTTCACATTCAATGCCGGCATACCCGTATGTGCGGTTGAGGGCGAGGTATGCAAGCCTTTGTCCCACCTCTTTTTTCCGGCACGGGTGTATCTGGACATCTTCATACGGATAGACGAGGTCATTGGTGCAGACTATGCCCGATGAAGGTATTCCGCGTGCAGCCTTGAACTGTGCCTCTCTCAGCCTTGCGCCGGAAGTCCCGTCCCCGCCATAGAGATATGGGGCTATTTCGACAATATAGAAAGGAAGCTCTCCCTGTCCCCAGAGTTCTCTCCATATGGAAACCATTGTCTGAAGTCTTTCCGCATAGGTGTCATGTCTCCCGACATTTGATTCACCCTGATACCAGCAGAAGCCTTTGACAGTATAGTTGCGAAGCGGGTACAGCATGCCATTGTACATCGCGCATGGAGTGTGTGCATTCCATCTGCCATCCTCCGGTGCCTCTGCAATACATTCGATGTCATCGTATCCGGCAGCAACGCCGTAAGGGAGCCAGCCTTCAAGGGTCGAGCCTCCCCAGCTGCAGTTGATGATCCCTACCGGGATTTCAAGCACTTCATGGAGCATCCGTCCGAAATGATATCCTGCAGCGGAGAACCATGCCGTGTTTTCCGGCGAACAGGTCTTCCATGCGCCGTCCACTTCATTTTGAGGGACAAGTGCCCCTGTCTTCGGGATAGTCGCCATCCTTATTCCTGTCATCCTTCCGGACAAGGCAATCTCCCCGGCGCTATCTTCCACCGGGCAGTCCCAGAATCCGGCCAGCGGCATTTCCATGTTGGACTGGCCGGAGCATAACCATACTTCACCGATGAGTATGTTCTCCAGCCGGATGCTGGAAATGATATTTTTACTTGTGGCTTTCTTCCCGTCCCGGATTTCGGATATCTCCAAGGTCTGCGGCTCAAGTCCTGCGACAGGGGTGTCGATGGAGATTATCCAGTGTCCGTCCGCATCGGCCGGGCATGTATAAGCCTTGCCGTTCCATTGCGGGACAGCAAGAATGGTGGAGCCCGGAGTAGCCGTGCCCCAGATATTCACGGAGGTCTGCTGCTGTAGTACCATGTTGTCCCCTATGATTTCCGGCAGCCGGATTTCAGCCTGGGATTGCATTAAAGCCAGAGCCCACAGCAAGGAAGCCACAAAGAATTTGCGCATAGCTATTGTCATTTAAAGTGTTATCCGATGGTTGAATTTTATGTCCTTTCGATGATCTCCAGGCACATGCGTCCGTTATGATACGGGCATTTCCAGAATCCGGCCTTGTCGTCATCGGTGTTGACGCTTCCGTCAGCCCTGAGACTCCAGAACCATTCCCCGCCTTCCCGGTCTATGATATGTCGTCTGATGAAATCCCAGCATCCCCCGGCCTTTTCCAGGGCATCAGTCCTGCCGGTAATCTGCCAGAGATTGAAATAGCCGACAACGGTTTCTGCCTGTACCCACCAGTGTCTGTCCGCATCTATTGCACCTGCATCTCCGTGGAATTCATAGATCATGCCGCCTCCGGGAATATATCCTTCGGAAGCCGCATCGGCTATTGACTCCACTGCCGGGATTACAGATGACAGCATGTCAGGGTCTCCGAGCACTTCCGCTGCTTCATGCAGAAGCCACGAAGCCTCTATGTCATGCCCGTATGATACGATATTGTGGCTGCTATTCCAGTTCTCGTCGAAGAACAGCTGCAGATGTCCGCTGTTGCGGTCCAGTATTTTTTCGGTAAACAGGATAATGAGATTCCTGAGCTGTTTCGCGAGTTCCGGATCCTTCCATACTCGGTACAGTGCAGTATACGGTTCAAGGATATGGAGGTGCGTGTTCATTGTCTTGCACTCATTCAGGTCCTTTTCGCTCAGCCGCATGTCGTCAATTGTACTCCAGTCCTCTGCAAATGCTTCGAGATATCCGTTCCTGTCATGGTCGAAACTGTGATTCTCGATGTCGTGGAACAGTCTGACGGCATATTCGAGGGCTTCACTGTCGCCTGTTGCCCTTGCGTATTCGCTGAGTCCGTAGATGGCAAATCCCAGGGCGTAGATCTGCTTTTTCCTGTCGCATGGCCTTCCCTCCCGGTCAAGGCTCCAGTATACCCCGCCAAAGGTCCTGTCATAGAACCTGTCGATTATTTCCCTTTTCGCCCGGGTGGCGGTATCGAGATAGTCCTTTACTCCGGTAACCCTGTATGCGGCAGAGAACGTCCATAATATCCTTGCATTCAGGATTGCCCCTTTCCCGGCCGTCTCTTCCTCGACGCCTTTCCCGGAGATTCCGGGCAGGAACCCTCCGTTCCTGGTGTCTTTCATTCTTTCCATCCAGAACGGGAGGATGTTTCCGGTAAGCTCGGAAAGCATCTCCTGTCTCATCTTGCTGATTCTTTCTGTCATTTCCGTGTCCATGTCTATTGTCGTCCCTGTCTTCGGATTGTCTGCAAATATAATATTATAAGGTAAACTGCGGCCTTCCCCATGCGATATTGTCGGAATGAACATAAATAAATGATAAAAAAGTATCATTTTTGTTTTAATGGCCATATTTTAATAGGCGTATGGCAAGATTTACGGTTAATTTGAGTATTTTTACAGGACCGCATAATAACAGCACTATGAGTGAAGTACTTGAAGAGATTACGCCCCTGTCTGAGAAGGACTGTTTCCATGTAGTCGACAGGCACAAGTCGGAGTTTACCTATCCTCTGCACCAGCACAAGGAGTATGAATTGAATTTCGTTGAAAATGCCGCAGGCGTCAAACGCATAGTCGGGGACAGCGTCGAGGAAATAGGGGATTATGACCTGGTCCTGATATGTTCCGAGAATCTGGAGCATGTATGGGACAACGGCAGATGCGAGTCTCCGGATATCAGGGAAGTGACGATACAGTTCTCTCCGGATCTGCTGTCAGGGAGTCTGATGACCAAGAATCAGTTTGCCTCGATCGGGAAGATGTTCCGTGCGGCGGACCATGGCATCTCATTTCCGATGCATGCCATAATGACCGTCTATCCGATTCTTGACGGGCTGGCGTCCGAGCCGGAAAGCTTCATGAGGTTCCTTAAATTCCTGAAAATCCTGTATGATCTGTCCAGAAGCGACTACAGGATACTTGCCAGCAGTTCCTTCTCGCATGCCGAGCGCAATCCGGAGAGCCGCAGGGTGCAGAAAGTCAAGCAATTCATAAATGACCATTATACGGAGCCTTTGAGGCTTGACGAGCTTGCCAGGCTGGTGGGGATGACACCGACTTCTTTCAGCCGCTTCTTCAAGATCAGGACCGGCAAGTCGCTGTCTGACTATGTCCTTGACATAAGGCTCGGCTTCGCGGCCAGGTCGCTTGTGGATACGACCAGGAATGTATCGGAAATATGCTTTGAATGCGGATTCAACAATCTTTCCAATTTCAACCGCATCTTCAAGAGCCGCAGGGGTGTGACACCTAAGGAATTCCGTGCGATGTACAAGAAAAACAAGGTGGTAGTATAAGTATCATAATCGGATAATTAAGTATTTGTTTGCCACTGCACCTCGGAGTACCTTTGCATCGTCAACCACATAATTGATGATGCAAAGATGAAACTGAACCTGACTTTCCTTGCATTAATCCTGCTGTTCATATCCGGAGCCTGCTCCAGTGACCATGGCAGATTCTTTACCGCTGAAAACGGCGCCTTTATTCCTGCGGAAGGGTATTCCGATGCCACATCATGCTATTATATAGGTACGAATTTCTGGTACGGGGCGATTCTCGGCTCTGATACGGAATATGGCGACAGGCAAAGGCTTGCCGCAGAGCTTGATTCCCTGAAGTCCCTTGGAATCAGCAATCTCAGGGTACTTGTCGGCGGAGACGGACCGGAGGGGATTCCCTCGCAGATAGAGCCGAGCCTCCAGACAGCACCGGGAGTATACGATGAGGATGTTTTTGAGGGACTCGACTGGCTGCTTGCCGAGATGGGCAGGAGAAAAATGTCGGCTGTCCTCTATCTTAACAATGCATGGGAATGGTCTGGCGGCTATGCCCGCTATCTGGAATGGGCCGGAGCCGGAAAGGCTGTGCTGCCGTCAGTCGACGGATGGCCTGCCTACATGCAATATGCATCGCAGTTTGTCACATGCGATGCTGCAAAGGAACTTTTTGCTGACCATGTCCGGACAGTGGTTTCACGGGTCAATACCGTTACCGGTGTCCCGTATAAGGACGATCCGGCAATCTTCTCGTGGCAGATAGCGAACGAGCCGAGATGCTTCTCCGGGGACGCGGAAGTCAAGGAGGCATTTGCGGACTGGCTGTGGTCGGTTGCAGCGCTTATCAGGTCCATTGACTCCAACCATCTGGTGTCGGCAGGAAGCGAAGGCTCCTGGGGCTGTGAAAATGACATGGAGCTGTATGAGAGGATACATTCATGTCCTGACATAGACTATATGACAATCCATATATGGCCTTATAACTGGGGCTGGGTCAGGTCTGATTCCCTGCAGGAAGATTTGCCTGCGGCAATCGCGAAGACTGATGCATATATCGATGCCCATATTGCCGTGGCGGAAAAGTACGGGAAGCCTCTCGTCATAGAGGAATTCGGGTTCCCGAGGGATGGCTTCGCATTTGCCAAAGGCACACCGACGACTGCCAGGGACGGATATTACAGGCATATCTTTGACAGGGTCATGGCGTCCAAGAGAGATTGCGGGGTCCTTGCCGGGGCCAATTTTTGGGGCTGGGGAGGACTGGCGGAGCAGTCTGGAGAGGAAATGTGGAGTCCCGGGGATGATTATTGCGGGGATCCGGCACAGGAGCAGCAGGGGCTCAATTCCGTCTACCTGACTGACAGAAGCACCCTTGATCTGATATGCGGTTCTGTCTCGGATCTGGATAGGATTGCCGGGGTTTCGGTAGAGCCGGTGCTGGAGAATGACTGGATGTACACCGCAGGCAGGCCTGCAAGGCTGAGAGCCGCAGTGCGGACGGCATCCGATGCGGACATGACAGGGCGTGTAGCCCTTATCCTGATGACAGACAGGGGGGATACTTTATCTGTCCTGGAAAAGTCTCTGGGGGGGGCTTCTGCTGATACTCTCACATTCAGGCTGGATCTTGTCCCGGGCTTCTATAAAGTTGCGTTTTCTGCCGTATATGATAATGGGGACAGCACTGATGATGCTTCTGCAGCCTTTACATCGGAAACATTCAATATAGGCTGCGACCCTGAGAGGATATCTTCCCCTCAGGACAGCCATGATGATTTCGATGAGTTCTGGGCAGAAAGCCTTGCAGCCCTTGCCGAAATCGACCCGCAATACAGGCTGACTCTGCTGCCTGAACATTCTGATGAGATACGCAGGACATATCGGGTCGATATGAAATCATTCGGGGGAGAGCCGATATCAGGCATCTATATCGAGCCGGTAAAGGAGGGGAAGTACCCGGTTTTCATAAATTATATGGGATATGGGGCTACGGTGTGGTACAATGACCCATCTGCAAGACCTGAAGCGGCGGAATTCACTCTCTGTGTCCGCAATCAGGGACTTAACCGCAGGCCTGGCGAGAAAGATGACTGGGTAGTGAGGGGACTGTCGGATAAGGATACCTATTATTACCGGGGGGCATTCATGGATGTGGTCAGGGCAATTGACTTTGTCGCATCGCGGGAAAAGGTCGACACATCCCTTATATTTGCCGAAGGCGGCAGTCAGGGCGGGGCATTTACCCTTGTTTCAGCCTCTCTCGATAAACGTATCAAAGGGATTGCCCCGTTCGTTCCTTTCCTGTCGGATTTCCCGGACTATTTCAGGATAGTACACTGGCCTGCCGATCCGGTCCTTGCAGAGGCACGGCGGCTCGGAATCAGTGAATCCGACCTTTACCGTACGCTTTCCTATTTCGATATCAAGAATTTTACGGACAGGATAACATGCCCTGTACTGATGGGGTTCGGCCTTCAGGACGGGACATGCCCTCCGCATACAAATTTCTCGGGATACAATCTGATAACTTCTCCGAAAAGCTATGTGACCTTCCCTCTTGCAGGGCATCATGTCGAGACAGAGGCCGGCTGGTGGGCTGCACGGGATGCCTTTTTCGCGGGAATCATGGAAAATCTCTGAAACTATTATTAACCCTAAAATAAGTAACATGAAAAGTAAACTGATTACTTGCCTGGCGATGCTTGTCATGAGCATATCGCTTGCGGCCCAGACAAGAAGCGTGACAGGCGTTGTCACGTCTTCGGTTGACGGGCTTCCGCTCCCAGGCGTTGTCGTGACCGTACAGGACGACAACACCCGTTACGGCCTTACCGACCTGGACGGGAAATATATCGTTGCAAATGTCGAGAGCGGCGATGTCCTGGTATATACGATGATGGGATTCACAACCCAGAGTATCACTATCACTGACCAGACGGATGTCGATGTGATTCTTGCGGAAGAGGCCACCATGCTGGAGGAGACGATAGTCATCGGCTATGGCACTGTCAAGAAGAAAGACCTCACGGGGTCCGTTGCTTCTGTCAATTCGGATAAGCTTCAGGAGACCATCGCCACGAACGTGGACCAGATGCTGCAGGGAAAGGTGGCCGGTGTGCAGATTACGGCAAACTCGGGAGCCCCTGGCGCCGCCAGTTCTATCCGTGTGCGTGGAGCCAGCTCAATCAACAATACAAACGAACCATTGTATATTGTGGACGGCATACCTTTCTCCGGAGCAGGAAACACTATCGGAGGCTTTGACTGGGCAGGCGGCTCCAACGGCCAGAATGTCGTGAATCCGCTTTCCACCATCGCCCCTTCAGACATAGTTTCCATCGACATCCTCAAGGATGCGTCTGCGACAGCAATCTATGGAGCGAACGGTGCGAACGGAGTCATCATAATCACTACCAGACGAGGTAATGCAGGCCGCGTAAACATCAACTATGACGGTTATGTGACCGCGCAGATGATTACCAACAAGCTTCCTATGATGAATCTGCGTGAGTATGCTGAATATCAGATTGACCTGTGCGACGAGCTCGGACAGTCTGTCAGCGAGATGTACAAGGACCCTTCACTGCTCGGAGCCGGGACAGACTGGCAGGATGCCATCTTCCGTACAGCCCTGATGCATTCCCATTCTGTCTCCGTGACAGGCGGTACTGAAAAGGTCAAGGTGGCTGCAAGCGGCGGTTATACGGACCAGGACGGTGTAATCATAGGTTCCGGATTTACCCGCTTCAATGCAAGGCTTAACGTCGATGCGACTATCCTGCCATGGCTTTCTGCCGGGGCATCCCTTGCATTTACCCATACCGATGAAGTCATCACAAACAACGACGGTACGGATGGAGTAGTGCTCCAGGCCCTTACAATGCAGCCAAGTGTCCCTGTGTACGACTTTGACGGGAGCTGGGCGGGACCCGAGACCGTGTATGGCGCATCTCAGTACAATCCGGTATGGCTTGCAGA
Organism: uncultured Bacteroidales bacterium; assembly: GCA_944323805.1. GTDB lineage: Bacteria > Bacteroidota > Bacteroidia > Bacteroidales > UBA932 > Cryptobacteroides. Next base: position 127,112 of record CALUTW010000003.1, read on the forward strand.
GATGAAGTCGAACGACTACAAGAGAAACCGTTCGATGGGAAATTTCTATCTGAGCATTGATCCTCTCAAGGGATTGAACATCAGGACTGAATATGGTTTCGACTATTCTGACAACAACAATGTCTGCTTCGTGCCGACATATTCGTTCGGGACACTTTCCAGCGATACGAACCAGATAATGCAGAGGGATGACCACTCAATCTACTGGATATGGAAGACCTATGCCAACTACAACAGGACTTTTGCGGCCAGGCATAATTTCGGGGCGATGCTCGGTTTCGAGGCATCCAGCTCTGTGTGGAACGGCCATCAGATTATCAAGCAGAACCTTTCTTCCGATGACATCCATGTGGTTACCACTGACGGCGAATTCGTGTCCAACAACGGATGGAAGGACGGCTCGAAGATGGCCTCGGCATTCGGGCGACTCAATTATAATTACGATGAAAGATACTATGTGACAGGGACATTCAGGGCGGATGCATCGTCAAAGTTCGGACCTAACCACAAGTGGGGATATTTCCCGTCAGCCGCTCTTGCATGGAGGCTCTCAAATGAAAAGTTCTTTGCCGGGGCAAGGAATGTAGTGAACGAGCTGAAGCTCCGTGCCGGCTATGGTATGGTAGGAAACTCCAATATCAATTCTTTCCTTTACAGCTCGAAGATGACTGCAATGAACACATGGGAGGGAACGGGTTACTACATGGCGAATATCGCCAATCCGGACCTCAGATGGGAGGCATCCGAGCAATATAATGTCGGTATCGACCTCTCTTTCCTGCAGGGCAGGATTGCATTGACGGTGGATGCCTATCTGAAACAGTCAAAGGACCTGCTTCTCCAGCTTTCCGTGCCGTCATATCTCGGCGGTTCGACTACCTATCAGGATATTGCGACTCCTATGGTAAATATGGGAAAGACAAGCAACAAGGGTATCGATATAAATCTTACGACACAGAATATCGTCAAGCCTAAGTTCAACTGGTCATCGAATATCGTATTCTCCCTTAACAGGAACAAGGTCGTCGCCCTTAACAGCGAAACCCAGACCCTGTCCGGGAACATAGACTGGTGGTCGGGCTTCCAGACGGCAACGAAGATTATGGTAGACCAGCCTATCGGGGTATTCTACGGATATGAGGTCGAGGGACTTTTCCAGAGTACAGAGGAAATATTGGCGAGCCCCGTACAGGTCGAGGATCCGGCCAACCCGGGGACCAACCTTGTAAATAAGACAACCGGCGTATATCCTGGAGACATCAAGTTCAAGGACCAGAACAATGACGGCTATATAGACGAAAAGGACCAGAAGGTAATCGGCGACCCTAACCCTGACTTCACTTTCGGTTTCAACAATACATTCATGATAGGCAACTGGGATATTTCCCTTGCCCTTACCGGCTCAGTCGGGGCTGATGTGCTCAATTTTGCGAGATTCAGAACCGAGGGCATGACCTCCATCTGGGACAACCAGACATCGGCTGTCCTTGACCGCGCAAGAATCGGAGAGGACGGACGCCTGGTCCCGGGCACCGGATACTCAAAGAAATACGGATACATTGTCCCACGGGCAGCTACAAATGACCCTAACCAGAACAACAGGATGAGCACCCGCTGGATAGAGGACGGTTCATATCTCCGTATCCAGAATCTCTCCGTTGCGTACAGGGTGCCTGCCAAAGTGCTTGAGAAGACACCGATAGCAAGCCTGAGAGTCTATCTGAACGCACAGAATCTCTATACCTTTACCAAATATTCGGGCTATGACCCTGAAATCGGTGCCTACAACCAGAGCTCTCTGCTCCAGAACATCGACAGGGGACGTTATCCGACCCCGATGTCAATCACATTCGGTGTAAATATCGGATTTTAACACGGAGGAAGACAAATGAAAAAGACAATATATACAGTAATGCTTGCCGTGTCCCTCGCCGGGACGGTTTCCTGCGAGAAATTCCTTACTGTCGAACCGCAGGACACCATTATGGCAGAAAACTATTATGTGAGCAGGGATGCAATCCGTGCAAACACCGCTGTCCTCTACAGCTCCAAGATATGGTTTGATTTCCATTCCAACTTCATGTTCTATGCAGGAGACATGATGGCCGGGGACATGTACTATACATATGACCAGGAAGGACATTATTACTACAATTCAGTTACTCCTACAAACTCATACCTCCGTAACGGATGGCTCGGGCTTTTCAGGGTGGTCTCATTCTGTAACTCCGTGATAAATGACATGCCGGCTGCCGCCAGGAGCAACGGTATTTCGGAATCGGTCATAAGTGCCGCTATCGGGGAAGCCTATACAATCAGGGCGATGGCCTATCTGTTCCTTACCGAATATTGGGGAGAGGTGCCGATAATCGAAAATGCCACTGAACTGATTATCTCTGAAAACCCTGATGACATCTATGTCAGGAGAAATACCCAGAATTCCCTCTATAAGTTCATGATAAGGGACCTTGAGGCGGCTATTCCTCTTCTTCCGGAGACTGACGACCCTGGAAGGGCCACTAAATGGAGTGCAATGGGACTTCTTGCGAAAGTGCAGCTCCAGTATGCGGCATATTCCATGGGCACTCCGGGTACAGGGGATGCAGCAGCCCTTTATGAAGCCGCGAAGACCAATGCCAGGAATGCAGTCGAAGGAGGACGTGCCAGCGGATACGGGCTGTATGGGGATTATCCGGCAATGTTCAATCCTGCTGCAAACAACTGCAGCGAGTCTCTCATTGCAATCCAGTGCCAGACAGGAAACTATGGGGAAGGCAACGCCAGGAATGCCAACTTTTCCCGCAGTTCGCGCATAGCAGACCAGACATGGGGCGCAGGAAAAGGCCCTACAATCTCCCTTCAGGAGCTTTTCGACAATCCGTCTGATGTGAGGAGAAAGGCAATCTTCATGACTAACGGGGATTATTATGACAATCTTGCAACCGCCGAGGGAGGATATCGCTATCAGTATTCATACCGCAACCCTGATGACCTTGACGTACAGGTCGAATCAGCAAACGAGATGCTTGCCCATTTCAAGAAATATGTCATCGGAAAACCTGATGATTGCGGCGGGAATGTCGGTCTGAACCAGGATGGAGGCAACAATCTCTATCTTCTCCGCTTTGCCGATGTGATGATGGTCTATATCGAGGCGTGCATAGGAACAGGCACTGAGACTTCGGACGGGACAGCGATAGAGTACATGGGTCAGATACTCCAGAGGGCCGGACTGACAAACGGCTATTCATCAGTATCGTTCATGGACCTTATCAGGGAGCGTCGTAAGGAATTTGCAATTGAAGGTATCAACTGGATGGATGTCAAGAGAGTATGGTACCGCAACCATCAGGCCGGCCTGGAATATCTGGCAGGAATGGACAGGGACAAGAAATATGTCTTCAACTGGTCGAGCGAGAATTTTACATACGATACCGCCGGAAACCCTACCTACACAATTGAAGACCAGTATGCATGGGAGAACGACAAGGCGTATTATACTACAATATGGGAAAGCATGGACATCACTTCCGAAAATGCTGACGGCACAACCAACCAGGATTATTACAAGGGAGCCGAGTGGCTGGAGGAAAACGGTCACAGGGTAATGAATATCAGCTTTACCGATGATTCGATGTATCTGCCGCTGCCGGAAGCCGAGGTTACCAATGCCCCGATTCTGCGTGAGCCTGCAGTAGAATATGATTTTGACTAACATTATTTCAAGGAGAAAAAGTAATGAATAGAATTATAAATACAATACTTGCAGCCGGTCTGATGCTGGCGGGCCTTCTGCCTGTGGCATGTAACAAGGCAGACAGCCCTGATGCCGACCCGGTAGTCCGTTATATCAGGCCTGTAGATCCGGCAATGGGAGACAAGCTTCTTACAGAGGTCTCTATGGGAAGTACGATTGCGGTCATAGGGGAAGGACTCGCAGGAGTCAACTATATCGCTTTCAATGACCAGGTGTCGAAACTCAACCCTACTCTCGTCACGCCGACATCAATCATAGTGACCGTACCGAGCACCATGCCTGAGGAAATCACGAACAAGATGTATGTCCGTACAAGTGCCGGCAAGAGCACCGAACATGATCTGGCCGTGATAATACCTTCTCCTTCCGTAGAGTCCATCAGCTGTGAATATGCACCTGCCGGTTCGGAAGTGACAATCTACGGCAACTATTTCTTCCCGGCAGAAGACGGTCTTGTGGATGTGGTCTTCCCGGGCAACTACGAGGCTGAAGTGAAAAGCGTGACAGATACCGAGATTGTCTGTGTCGTACCTGATGAGGCTGTCAATGAAGGCGAAATCCGTGTGACATCGGCATACGGGACATCGAGGTCACTGTTCACATGGAGGAATTCCGAAGGCCTTGTCCTTGATTTTGAAGAAACTTCATGGAATACATGGAACTTGAGTACCTTTGCATCTGAAGGCGGATGCAGCGGGCAGTATATGGAGCTCGTAGGAACGACCGGAAGCTGGACATGGCCTGACAACAAGCTGCAGTTCCTGTACCCTAATCCTACCCAGAAGCCTCTGCTTTCAGGAGAAGGGGAGGTGTCGGATTACTCTCTGTGCTTCGAATATTGCTGTGAAAGCTGGGATGACGTGCAGATGATAATATGGTTCAGCACAAATGATACAATCCACAATGTCGACAGTGAAGATGCCCAGTACCACTGGAAACAATACCGGGAAGGAATTGACAAGGGCGTATGGAAGACAATCTATATCCCTCTGTCGGAGTTCAAGGTCGACAAAGAGGAGAAGACCGATGAAAGGTCGATAGAAAGCTTTGACGACATGATAAATCTCAGCATGATGTTTTTCGGCGGAGCCGATGTCATAGGAGGCGATATCGATGTCAAGATTGATAATATCAGACTTGTGAAAAACAGATAAAAAGTGGAAAAGATGTATAGAAGACTTTCATATATATTCATGCCGTTCGCCATCATGCTGGCCGCATGCTTGACAGCCTGCGAGAAAGCGCCGAACGGGTACGAGGTCGACGAGGATGCTGTTGTCCTGGAGGCATACGGACCTAATCCCGTCCTCAGGGGAAGTGACCTGACCTTCATCGGGCAGAATCTTGACAGGATTACGGCTGTCATACTGCCTGTAGACATAGAGATACCTTCATCGGAGTTCAAGGAGGCAAGTGCAAACTCATTCAAGGTCACGGTGCCTGTCGAGTGTGAACCGGGAACAGTGACACTGGTATATGGCGGCGGGACAATTACCGCAAAGACAACTCTTTCCTATACCGAGCAGTTCTCGATATCATCCGTGAAGCCTCAGGATGAGTCCCTTACGGTGCTGTCTGCCGGCGATTCAGTCGTTGTGGAAGGTGAATATCTCAATAATATCGTGAAATTTGTCTTCGAGACAGGAGGCGCAGTGGCAGAAGGGGACCTTATAGGCACACATACAAGGCATCAGGTGTGTTTTGCAGTACCGGCAGGCGCAATGACGGGCAGGATATATGGGGAGGACAGCAACGGCAACCAGGCTTATTCTGAAAACGAGCTTCAGATCCGTCAGCCGGTTGTGACAGGTGTCGCTCCTGTAAAGGATGTACGACCTGGAGACGATGTGACAATATCGGGAGAATTGCTTGACCAGATTGTTTCCGTTGCATTTACCGGTGCAGCCGAGGCCATCCTTTCAGAAGATTTTGAAGCACGGTCAGCGACAGCCATTACGGTGGCTGTGCCTGCGGATGCGCATGACGGGGCCCTTACATTGGTGTCTGCGGCACAGCAGGAAATCGTGACGTCCCAGTCCATTGAAATGAAAGTGCCGGGTAGCCTGTCATTTGCATCAGAGAATGTATACAAGGCCGGCAGGCAGATTGTCATCAATGGCTCTGACCTCGATCTTGTGACATCTGTGACTTTCGCAGGAGGAATTGCAGGCACGTTCACTTATGCTGATGGTGCGTTGACAGTAACTATACCTGACACCGCAACAGATGGAGCCTTGACATTGGGAACGGCTGCAGGCAAGAGTGTATCGACATCAGCCGTAACTCTTGTCAAGCCGGTCATCACAGGAATAAATCCTGAATCAGTCGTAGCCGGAGAGACATTTGTCATAACAGGTACGGACCTCGACCTTGCCGTAGACGTTACTCTCGGAGGCCAGAGCTGTGCATTTTCAGTGTCGGAGGACGGTTCGTCCATCACGGTCACGACAGCAGCGACAAGTGCGACAGGCAGGGTCGCAGTCTCCGCAGCCAACGGTTACAGGGCAGAGTCATCCCAGGAGGTGACAGTAACCTACAATTCCATAGTGGTCGTATCCGAGCTTACACGGTCCGTGAAGCCAGGCGAGCCGGTTACAATGAAAGGCTCGAAGTTCAATATGATCGAGGCAATCTATGTGGGAGAGGCCAAGGTCACTTCATATACAAGCAGAACCGATACTGAGATTGTCTTCACGATGCCGGAAGTGGCAGCCGCATCCTATAATCTCAGGTTTGTCCTGACTACCGGAGAAGAAGAGGAGTGTGCACTGCCGATTGAAGTTACAGGACTTGCCACGATAATCCAGTTGTGGGAAGGAAGCTGGGATGCCGGAAACTGGACCGGGAACCAGGACCTTGCATGGGGCGGATTCGACTGGTCGACAATCGACATTTCCCAGGGTACGGCAACACTTGTCGCTGAAGTTGAACAGGATGCATCTTCAACATGGTGGCAGTTCATGCTGAAGACCGGGACATCGTGGGCTGACCTTGCGGGAATGCAGCAGATTGACATGGTCCAGGGGCAGACTGTCATTGAAGTCAATTTCACGCAGACAATGCTTGATGATATAAGAAATAATAACGGACTGATCATCACAGGATGTTATTATACGCTGAAGAAACTGTATATCAGTATAGAATAGTCCATATTATCTAATATCTGATTATCATGATGAAAGTGAATAGCATCATTTGCATATGGCTTCTGTCGCTGATGGTTGTCTGGTCCTGCTCGAAAGGGCAGGAGCCGGGCGGCCAGGCAGAAGGCACGGTACCTGTCACGGAGTCTGTGAGCATTCAGGACGGGGCGACCGGTGTCGCTGTCGACCTGGGCTATATCGATGTGACATATGATGTCCCTGTGGCAGTTGCTGATGCCTCGGCAATCACTCTGTCCGGTACAGAAGTCGAGGTCACGGCAATGAACATGAAGATCCGCATCTCATTCGGAGACCTTCTCGGCGAGACTGAATACACGCTGACTGTCGGCAAGGGAGCTGTGGTGTCAAGAACCGGCAATCTGCCGGCAGAGGCCCTGACCCTGACATTTACCACAGGAGAGGACCGGGATGCACCATATGTCCCCGGCGAGCCGGGAGACTATTCCACGACACTTGCTGTCGAGAACCCTCTTCCAGCAGCAGACAGGCTGTACAGGTATCTGCTCGACATTTACGGCAGGAAGACACTTTCCGGAGCTATGGCGCATGTCGACTGGAACACCGATGAGGCTGAATGGGTAGGCAGATATACCGGGAAATACCCGGCAATAGCGTTCTTCGATTATATTCATCTGACAGATTCCGGAGACGGGGAGTGGATTGACTATGGAGACATAACCACGGTCAGGGAATGGTGGGAAGACGGAGGACTCGTAGGTGCGTCATGGCACTGGAATGTCCCGGTGTCGCAAGGCAGCAGCGAGATATCCTTCAATGCGGACGGAAACAGTTTCAGCGCATCAGAGGCAGTCAGGGAAGGCACGTGGGAAAATGATGTCGTGAATGCCGACCTGGACAAGCTTGCCGGGTATCTCAAGCTGCTTCAGGCAGAGGGTATACCTGTGCTGTGGAGGCCGTTGCACGAGGCCGCAGGAAACACATATACATACAATTCCGGTGCATGGTTCTGGTGGGGAGCCGACGGTGCGGCCGCATTCAGAAATCTCTGGATATATGTTTTCGAGTATCTTGAGAAAGCGGGAGTCAACAATCTGATATGGGTCTGGACTACACAGACATCCGTATATGAAGACGCAGACTACGCATTCTATCCTGGCGATGAGTATGTGGATATAGTCGGACGGGACATATACAATCTCAATGATGCATCTGCAATTGCCGCACAGTTCGGGACCATTGCACGTATGACAACGCATAAGATGGTAACATTCTCCGAGCTCGGAGGTGTCCCTGACATGGCGGCACAGTGGGATGCCGGTGCGAATTGGCTGTATTTCATGCCATGGTATGACTATGACAATGACTATACGGAAGGATATGACCACGAACATGCCGATATGGACTGGTGGAAGGCATCCTTTGCTTCCGATGCCGTGATTACGAGGGATGAACTCCCGGCCAACCTTTTTGAATAGATCCCGTCAGTCTGTATTATTGATGCAAATTCAGGAAACCGTCATGAAAAACCGCAGGAAAATAACTTTGATAACAGCTTGTATGATGATGGCAGCTTGCTCGGGGGAGAAAGCCCCTCTGTATAAGGATGCTTCAGTCCCGGTGGAGAAAAGGGTGGAGGACCTGCTGTCCAGAATGACCCTTGAAGAGAAAGTCGGACAGATGAACCAGTTCGTCGGACTGGAACATATCAGGAAGAACGAAGCCTCGCTCAGTGAGGAAGACCTGAGGAACAATACTGCAAATGCCTTCTATCCAGGATTTTCCGCCGATTCAGTAGCTGACTGGACAAGGAAGGGGCTTGTAGGCTCGTTCCTTCATGTCCTTACCATAGAGGAGGCCAATTATCTCCAGTCCCTTGCAATGCAGAGCAGGCTGGCAATTCCCGTCATTTTCGGGATAGATGCCATACATGGCAACGCCAATGCCCCGGACAATACTGTATATCCGACTAATATCGGGCTTGCAGGCACCTTTGACCTCGACCTTGCCTACAGGATAGCCAGGGAGACGGCGGCAGAGATGAGGGCAATGAACATGCACTGGACTTTCAATCCGAATGTGGAGGTTGCGAGGGATCCGCGCTGGGGAAGAGTCGGGGAGACATTCGGGGAAGACCCGTATCTGGTGTCTAAGATGGGTGTCCAGACTGTAAAGGGCTATCAGGGAGACCTGTCGTCAGATGATGTCCTTGCCTGTATAAAGCATTTCGCAGGGGGCAGCCAGCCGATCAACGGTACTAACGGCTCTCCGACAGACCTTTCAGAAAGGACGATAAGGGAAGTGTTCTTTCCTCCGTTCGAGGAGGGGGTAAAGGCAGGTGCAATGTCACTGATGACCGCCCACAATGAATTGAACGGTATCCCGTGCCACAGCAATGACTGGCTGATGGAGGACGTGCTCCGTGGAGAATGGGATTTCAGGGGATTTGTTGTGAGCGACTGGATGGACATAGAGCACATATACGACCTCCATGCCACGGCGGAAAATCTCAAGGAGGCCTTTTATCAGAGCATCATGGCCGGAATGGACATGCATATGCACGGGGTATACTGGAATGAATATGTATGCGAACTGGTCCGGGAGGGCAGGATTCCAGAGAGCCGCATAGACGAGTCTGTGCGGAGGATACTCGACATCAAGTTCCGTCTCGGGCTGTTCGAGCAGCCATATGCCGACGAGAATACAACGATGGATGTGAGGCTCTGTGATGAACACCGGAATACGGCTCTGGAGGCCGCACGCAAGTCGGTCGTACTGCTGAAGAATGACGGGCTGCTGCCGTTGTCAAAGGACAGGTACCGCAGGGTGCTGGTAACAGGTATAAATGCCGATGACCACAATATCCTCGGCGACTGGAGTGCGGACCAGAAAGCGGAGAATGTCATAACAGTGCTGGAGGGCCTGAAAATGGTATCCCCGGAAACAGACTTTGTCTTCGTGGACCAGGGATGGGATCCGAGGAACATGTCCAGGGCCAAGGTGAACAGGGCTGCATCCGTGGCACGTACATGTGACCTTAACATAGTTGTGGCAGGGGAGTACATGTACCGCGGCCGCTGGACTGAGAGGACATCCGGAGAGGATACCGACCGCTCGGACATTGACCTTGTAGGGCTGCAGAACGAGCTGATACGGAAAGTGGCTGCGTCGGGGAAGCCGACAATACTGGTGCTTGTTTCAGGCCGTCCGCTCGGTACGGAATGGGCTGCAGAGCATCTCCCGGCACTTATCAATGCCTGGGAGCCCGGTATGTATGGCGGGCAGGCGATAGCGGAGATACTGTACGGTAAAGTCAACCCGTCCGCAAAGCTTGCAGTCACGATACCGCGCTCGGTAGGACAGACACAGATGATATACAATCATAAGCCGTCACAATACTTCCACCCGTATGCAGTCACTCCGAGCACCCCGCTCTATCCTTTCGGATACGGACTGTCGTACAACACATATGAATATTCTGACCTTACGATAGACAAGGAGGAAATGACGGCTGAGCAGACCCTGAAAGTGTCTGTCAAAGTGAAGAATACCGGCAAGATGGCCGGGGATGAGATTGTCCAGCTGTATATACGGGACTGTTTTTCACAGGTAACAAGGCCTGTCAAGGAGCTTAAGGATTTTGCAAGGATTCCGCTTGCTCCGGGCGAGGAGAAGACCGTGGAATTTACCGTGACTCCGGACAAGCTTATGTTCCTGGACAGGCATCTGGACCCGATAGTCGAACCGGGGGAATTCATACTGATGGTCGGCCCGTCATCAGCGGACAGCGATCTGCTCAGGAAAAGCTTCCGTGTCAGATAGGCTGCCGGCTTACGGAGGAATACAGGGATTGAACATGGTAAAAGAAAACAAATTAAGACAATGAAATATCTGATGACAACAATATCGGCGGCTGTCATACTGTCCGCATGCGGAGGCGGCACTGCAATGACACCTTCAGACATGCTGATTGCAGATATGCAGGCTTCCGTATCCGAGGATAGGATTCTTTTCGGGCAGCAGGATGCCTATATGTACGGACATACTTGGAGGGCTTCGGGCATGGAATCCCGGTTCCGTACAGATGTCGCTGATGTATGCGGCAGTCATCCTGCCGTACTGGGTCTTGACCTCGGAGGCATCGAGCTGGGACACAGTGACAATCTTGACGGGAATCCGTTCGACTACATGCGTCTGGCTGCCCTTGAGCATTATGAAAGAGGTGGTATCATTACATTTTCGTGGCATCCGCGTAATCCTTTGACAGGTGGAGACAGCTGGGATGTGTCATCTGACAAGGTCGTGTCCTCCATCCTCGAAGGCGGGGACAGGCATGAGACATTCATGGAATGGCTTGCCCGATGCGCTGACTATCTGGAGACATTCAGGGATGCCGATGGCAATGCCGTGCCGATGATATTCAGGCCTTGGCATGAGCATACGGGCAGCTGGTTCTGGTGGGGACAGGACCTGTGTTCGACTGAGGAATATCTGGCCCTGTGGAAAATGACATATGCCTATCTTGTTGCAGAAAGAAATCTCGATAATCTGGTCTGGGCCTATTCCCCGGGGGCAGGAGTCGATAAGGCCGGATATATGGAACGCTATCCAGGAGATGAAATCATTGACATGCTCGGGCTTGACTGTTATCAGTACGGGGAAGCCCCGGCATCCAATGCCGTCTACGCCTCGCAGCTGAAGGAGTCCCTGGCGTTCATGACGGAACTCGGCAGGGAGCACGGCAAGCTCATAGCCTTGACGGAGACCGGTCTTGAAGGCCTTCCTTATCCTGAATGGTGGACTGAGGTCCTTTATCCGGCAATACAGGATTATCCTATAGCTTATGTGCTTGTCTGGAGAAACGCATGCGACCGTCCGGAACATTTCTATGCCCCGTGGCCGGGACAGGAGTCGGCAGAGGATTTCTGCAGATTCGTTTCCAATGACAGGATAGTTCTTCTTGATTAAGACAGACAGCAGATTGCTTGAGCCGCAGGATAATTCAGAATTAACCGATAATTAAATATGGCAGATATGAACTTTGAAGAGAGACTTGAGTGGCTGAAGAAGAATCATGAGGCACTCATCACAAGAAAAAATGAACCTCTTGAAGGCAACGGCATATATGAGAGGTACAGATATCCTATAATTACCGGAGAGCATGCTCCCCTGGCGTGGAGATATGACCTGAACAGGGATACCAATCCATATCTGATGGAAAGGTTCGGCATACATGCCACCTTCAATTCCGGAGCTATCAAATGGAACGGGAAATATATACTTGTTGTAAGGGTGGAGGGTGCAGACAGGAAGTCATTCTTTGCTGTTGCCGAGAGCCCGAATGGAGTTGACAATTTCCGTTTCTGGGACAGGCCTGTCACTATGCCGGATTATGGGACTCCAGCTACAAACATATATGATATGAGGCTTACGGCCCATGAAGACGGATGGATATATGGCATCTTCTGCGTTGAGCGCAAGGACCCTAAGGCCGTTCCAGGAGACCTTTCTTCGGCAGTGGCTTCTGCAGGCGTGGCAAGGACGCATGACTTTGTCAACTGGGAGAGGCTTCCGGATATGGAGTCCGTATCCCAGCAGAGGAATGTCGTGCTGCATCCGGAGTTCGTGGACGGGAAATATGCCCTCTACACAAGACCACAGGACGGATTCATCGATGCCGGCAAGGGCGGAGGCATAGGCTGGGCTCTTGTCGACAGCATGGAGCATGTCGTCATAAAGGAAGAAAAGATTATCAATGCCAGGCATTACCATACCATCAAGGAGCAGAAGAACGGCGAAGGCCCTGCCCCGATAAAGACTTCCAGGGGCTGGCTTCATCTGGCACATGGGGTCCGCGGGTGTGCTTCAGGCCTGCGTTATGTCCTTTATCTCTATGTGACTTCACTCGAGGACCCTTCAAAAGTGATTGCCGAGCCGGGTGGATTCTTCCTTGTGCCGGAAGGGGAGGAATATGTGGGGGACGTGATGAATGTGCTCTTCTCCAACGGGTGGATAGCCGATGAGGACGGTACGGTGTACATTTATTATGCTTCCTGCGACACAAGGATGCATGTGGCGGTATCATCTGTCGACAGACTTCTGGACTATTGTTTCAATACCGAGCCGGACGGATTCACTACCACGGATTCTGTATTGAGACTCAACAGACTGATAGACAGGAATCTCGGCAGATAATGAGAGGCTGCATCCCTGAAAACCGATGAATCAATGAAAGATCTCTCAAAAGCGACATTTATAGAGAAGGTGGGGTATGGTTTCGGAGACATGTCCTCTTCGATGTTCTGGAAGATATTCTCCTATTACCTGCCCTTCTTCTATTCGAATGTGTTCGGGCTGTCGCTTGCCCATGCCGGAACACTGCTGCTGATAACCAAGCTCTATGATGCCATATCCGATCCTGTAATGGGCGTGATTGCCGACAGGACACAGACAAGATGGGGCAAGTACAGGCCGTATCTCCTGTGGTGTGCAATCCCGTTCGGTCTGGCCGGAGTGCTGACATTTACCACTCCCGATGCCGGTTATGCATTCAAGCATGTCTTCGCATATATTACATATCTTATAATGATGACTGCCTATACGGCCATCAATGTGCCTTATGGCGCCATGCTGGGTGTAATGACACCGGACTCAAGGGAAAAGACGGTCTTCTCCTCCTACAGGATGTTCTTCGCATATGCAGGCAGCTTCATAGCCCTTGCGATATTCGAGCCTCTACAGAAGGCATTCCGTAATATCGGACCGCAGGTGTCTGCGGCTGACACATGGCAGTATTCCATGATTGTCGTAGGCTCGATATGTGCCGTCCTGTTCATCCTCTGCTTTGCAATGACAAGGGAGAGGGTAAAAATCGAGGTCCAGGAGGCCGGCAATTCCTCCATATTGAAGGACCTGAAATCCCTGGTTACCAACGGCCCGTGGTGGATATTGCTCGGGGCCGCCATCGGCATCCTCCTGTTCAACTCCATACGAGGCGGGGCCGCTGCATATTATTTCAAGGATGTCATAGGGATGTCTGCCGTATTTTCCTGCGGTATCTATCTCGCTGTAGGGGAGGTAGCCAATATGATCGGAGTGGCGGCCGCTGTACCTCTTTCCGACAGGCTCGGGAAAAAGACCGCATATATGCTGTCGCTGCTTGTCGCCGCTGTCCTGAGCCTTTTCATACTTATCCTTCCTGTCTCGACTCCGGGAGGACTCTGGACTCTCATGGTGCTGCAGGTCCTCATCAGTGTTGCCACAGGAGTGACACTGCCTTTGCTCTGGAGCATGTTCGCCGATATTGCCGACTATTCCGAATACAGGAATTCATCCGCTTCTACCGGCCTCATATTCTCGTCATCATCGATGGCGCAGAAGTTCGGTGGTGCATTCGGCAGTGCCTTGATACTCTGGGCTCTTGCAGGATTCGGCTATGATACGTCAGAGACAGCGGTCCAGACCACGGATGCAATCGGGGGGCTCAAGGCGATGATGAGCTGGATACCTGCCTTGGGGGCATTCATCGCAGCCGGAGTCGTGGCCTTCTATCCTCTGACAACATCGAGGATGAAAGAGATTTCCGCAGCCCTTGCTGCGAGGCGTTCCGGACAGCATTCTGGCAGCAATGCCTGACGTCCGGGCAGCAATTATTACATAATTCAGACAATCAATAGATAAGACATATGAGATTCCATAAGATAATATCTGCGCTTATGCTGCCGTTTATGGCTGCCATCACTGCCTTTGCGACAGAAACGACACCTGTGGAGCAGAACGGATGGCTTTCAGTCAAGGGACGGGACCTTGTGAACGAGGCCGGTAACCCTGTGGTCCTTTCCGGAGTGAGTTTCGGATGGCACAATCTATGGCCGAGATTCTATAACGGTGGCGCTGTGGAGCAGCTTGCCGATGTATGGGGCTGTAATGTAGTCCGTGCTTCCATCGGGGCCGAACTTGAAGGGAATTTCGCAGCCGATCCGGACACAGCCCTCGATTGTCTGTATAAGGTCGCTGATGCCGCTGTCGAACAGGGCATCTACGTAATCGTGGACTGGCATGCACACAAGCTCCGTCTTGATGAGGCAAAGAGTTTCTTTGCACAGGTAGCCAAACGCTACAAGGGCGTCCCGAATGTCATATACGAGATTTTCAACGAACCGGTCGATGACAGCTGGCCGGACCTGAAGGCCTATGCCGGGGAAGTCATAGGAGTAATCAGAGCCGTCGAACCTAAGGCGGTAGTGCTGGTGGGATGCCCACATTGGGACCAGGATATCCATGTTGTTGCAGATGACCCTATCCGCGGTATCGGAAACATCATGTACACCCTCCATTTCTATGCCGGGACCCACGGCGCTGAGCTCCGGGTAAGGGGAGACTACGCCATCTCCCGCAACATCCCGATATTCATCTCCGAATGTGCCGGAATGAATGCCGACGGGAATGGCCCTCTTGACATGGAGGAATGGGACAGGTGGTGGTCATGGATGAACGCCAACGGACTGAGCAGGGTAATGTGGTCGCTTTCCGATAAGGATGAGACATGCTCCATGCTCTATCCTTCAGCTTCTTCAGAGGGTCCTTGGGAGGACAGCAGTATAAAGGAGTGGGGGAAGGCAGTCCGTACCTGTCTGAATGCCTCTTCATCCCGTCAGAAAGACCTTGTCCATATAAATACCTGCAGTCTTTCCCTTGTGCTGGATGCCAGGCCTGGCAAGCCATTGAAATTCCTGTATTTCGGGGACAGGCTGTGCGAATCCGATGTAAGGACCCTGCTCTCTTCGGGAATGCAGGCTCTCGATGCATATCCCGTATACGGAATGAACTGTCCGTCCGAGGCTGCATTGTCAGTTGTACATCCCGATGGAGACATGACGCTCGAACTGGTAGTGGAGGATGTTTCCGTCGTGCAGGAGCCGGACGCCGTTGTTACGCGTGTCAGGTTGAAGGATACCGTATATCCGTTCCATGTCGATGTATGCTATCGTGCATGGAATGATTCTGAAATGATAGAGACATGGACCGAAATCCGTAACCTGGAGAGGAAGCCTGTGCGTCTTGCACGCTTCGATTCCGCCTATCTCCCTGTCCGGAAAGGGGATGTCTGGCTTTCGCATCTCTATGGTTCATGGGCAAATGAAGGCATTGTGGCATGCGGGCCGCTTGAGCCAGGTGTCAAGGTCATCAAAAACAAGGACGGGGTGCGCAATTCACATACTGCACATGCGGAAGTGATGATATCCCTTGACGGAAGGCCATCGGAAAACAGCGGGGATGTCATAGGTGCCGCCTTGTGCTACAGCGGCAATTATGAATTGAGGTTTGACACGAATGACAGCGACTGGCACCATTTCTTTGCCGGGATAAATCCGGATGCCTCTGAATATGTGCTTGGTCCGAAAGAATCGTTTGTGACACCGGCACTTGCACTGACCTACAGCCGTGAAGGATTGAGCGGGGTAAGCCGCAATTTCCACAGCTGGGCGAGAAAGCATATGCTGGCGCACGGCGACAGGGAACGGAAGATACTGCTCAACAGCTGGGAAGGGGTATATTTCGATATCACGGAAGATGGTATGGACAGCATGATGGGGGACATCGCCTCCATGGGAGGAGAACTTTTCGTGATGGACGACGGCTGGTTCGGAGACAGATATCCGCGCAACAGGGACAACTCATCCTTGGGGGACTGGACCGTGGACACGGACAAGCTTCCGAACGGCATTGCCGGCCTTGTGAAGACAGCCAGCAGGCATGGCGTCGGCTTCGGAATCTGGATTGAGCCTGAGATGACCAATACCGTGAGCGAACTGTATGAGAAACATCCTGACTGGGTGCTTAAGCCGGCTCTCAGGGAACCTGTCACGGGAAGGGGAGGCACGCAGCTCGTCCTTGACCTCGGTAACCCTGAGGTGCAGGACTTCGTCTTCGGCGTTGTCGACAGACTGATGACGGAGCATCCTGAGATAGAGTATATCAAATGGGATGCGAACATGGCAATCATGAACCATGGTTCGCAATATCTTCCTGATGACCGCCAGAGCCATATGTACATAGAGTATCACAGGGGATTTGCCTCAATCTGCGACAGGATAAGGGCAAAATATCCAGACCTTGTGATCCAGGCATGTGCCAGCGGAGGCGGAAGGGCAAATTATGGCGTGCTTCCATGGTTCGATGAATTCTGGGTAAGCGACAATACGGATGCACTGCAGCGCATCTACATGCAGTGGGGGACATCGTATTTCTTCCCGGCAATAGCCATGGCATCACATATCAGTGCTGCGCCGAATCATCAGACATTCAGGACAATCCCTCTGAAATACAGGATTGACGTGGCAATGAGCGGCCGTCTCGGGATGGAAATCCAGCCGAAGAACATGACAGAAGAAGAGAAGTCCCTGTGCCGTAAGGCAATCTCTGAATACAGGATGATCAGACCTGTCGTCCAGTTCGGAGACATCTACCGTCTTGTATCCCCGTATGACGGCTTCAATATCGCATCCATGATGTACTGTTCGCAGGACAAGTCGCAGGCTGTCTTCTACTGGTGGAAACTCGAGCATTTCTGCGACGAGCACCTTCCTCGCGTCAAGATGGCCGGACTCGACCCCGACAGGAGGTACAGGATAAAAGAGCTGGACAGGATTGACAACAAGCCTCTCCCGTTCGAAGGGATGTCTTTCTCCGGCAGCTATCTCATGTCTACGGGCCTTGAAATCCCGTACAGGCACACAGTCGACTATCACAAGCAGAACGACTGGTCCAGCCGTGTGCTCTACCTGGTTGCGGAGTAGTAATATTGAAGAGCATCAGATAGAATTTCCCGATCTCATCATGTGAGACCGGGAAATTCTGTTTGAGCTTGTAGCAGAGTGAGTGTACGGAGTTATTTGAGATATTCCGTGAAGAATGATTCGATCCTGTCGAACGGAATCTTGTCGAGGTTGTCATAGAGGTCTGTGTGGACAGCTCCAGGGACTATCAGCAGCTCCTTGTTGTCTCCTTTCAGCTTTTTGAATGTGTCTTCGCTGAAATAGCGTGAGTGGGCATTTTCTCCGTGGACGAGCAGTACTGCGCTGCGGATTTCATCTGCATATGTCAGGATAGGCATGTTGATGAGAGAAAGGACAGCCGTAGTGTTGAAGCCTTCATTGGAGCCGAGTGAGCGGGGATGATAGCCGCGTCCGGTCTTGTAGAAATCAACGTAATCCTTAAGGAACTGCGGTGCATCGTCCGGGGCTTTTTCCGGGTTGCCTCCTGCATGGGCGTAAGTCCCGTTCCTGTAGTCTTCTGTCCGCTGGGCATTGAGCCGCTTCTTCATTTCATGACGCGCATCGGCATTGTCATCGGCATCAAAGTACCCTTTTGCGGATACGCGCGTCATGTCATACATGGTCACGGCTACTGTCGCCTTGATGCGGGTGTCGATGGCCGCCGCGTTTACTGCAAACCCTCCGAAGCCGCAGATGCCGAGTATGCCTATGCGTTCGGGGTCAACGTCGTCACGTGTCGAGAGATAGTCTATTGCAGCGCAGAAATCCTCTGTGTTGATATCCGGGGAGGATACGCTGCGGGGCTGTCCGCCGCTTTCCCCTGTAAATGACGGGTCAAATGCAATTGTAAGGAACCCCCTTTCAGCCAGAGTCTGGGCATAGAGGCCTGATACCTGCTCCTTGACTGCCCCGTACGGGCCGCTCATGGCTATAGCCGGCAGTTTGCCTTCGGCATTCTTCGGCATATAAAGGTCGGCTGCGAGGGTCACTCCGTAGCGGTTGTGGAAAGTAATTTTGCTGTGGAGCACCTTGTCACTCTGAGGGAACACCTTGTCCCACTCCCGGGTCAGATTCAGTTTTTCTTCCATAAATCCATCTGTTTGATTGTCCTGTGCAATGAGGCTGCCTGCGCCGAAGAGGCATGCAAGCAACACCGCCATTGTCTTTCCGAATGTATTTGCCATATTCTGCAGTATTACTGGTACAAAGATATGGCTATACATACCCGGTGGATGTAGACATATCACGGGAATATGTAACCGAATTACTGAATGGCGGCCTGTTCCGGACAAGGGTGCACTCAGCCTCTTACATAGTGCGGGATTTCTTCAGGAAGGACAATTGATATCTCGCAGAGCCCCATCACTTTCCCGTTCTCCTTCCAGGCGCTCTGGTATATCATCTTCCGGACCCCCTGCTTCTCGATTGTATATACATTCTGGCCTCCGGTCTCAAGCAGATTCCTTATTATGGCCTTAGACCTGTCGTTGTGGCAGTCCATCAGATTCTTGCCGATGAGGTTGCCGTGTCTCATGTATGTCTGGACTGATCTGTCGTTCATATAGAGAATTATACCCTCGGCATCGCATACTGTAATCGCGCAGTTCAGTTCATCCGCCCAGGCAGGAACGGTCTTTCGGACGGCATTGATTCTGTCGCGTATCCTGCCCCATCCTGCCGTGTCATGGAGACAGCAGCGTGTCATGGTCTCGGACATAGCCGTGAATCTGCTTGCAGGAATTACGAAACTGAGGTCATTTTCCCCGAACCATGCCCTTGCGGACGGATCTGTCAGCCCGACAAAGGACCGGTATCCTCCGTTGCTGTTTTCCCTTACGGCATTTGCGATTGTCGACGAGCATCCCGAACCGAACAGAAGGGATACAGTGTCGGAATCGTTCCTGTCGTAGAATGCCCATGCGCAAAGCCCTGAGATAATATCAGGGGATGCTATGAACAGCAGTCCTTCCATCCCTTCAAAGCTGTCAGCCACGTCGACCCGGATAAAATTCAGGAATTTTTTCCGGCACGGAAGAGGGCCGTTGGCTTTCAGATGGTCGAGCACGAGGCCGGCGGATTCCTTGTACTTTTCCTTCTGGGATACGAAGGCCGGCACATGGTCCGGCATCGGAGTGAATCCTGCATAGTATCTGCCTCCTCCGCAGGTAATATTCTCCTGGTCAAGGCTCACAGGGGTCCCGGCAAACGCATGACGGAGGTATTTCAGGAAACATCCCGGTTCTTTTCCGGTCTCTGCGTATGGAACATCGCTGTAACAGAAGATAAGCGGCAGGGGAGCGGCCATCCCGAAAGCTTCCCTGTATTCTTTTACAAATGTATCTGTGTTCATGATTCTAATGTTGATGCTTGTCATTAATTCCGGATATATTGCCGGTTCAGCATCCGCTTCCGTCAAGACTGCACGCGGCTCCTGTCTGGACCTGTCCTGATTCAAGGCCGGCATCTTCCGGCTGCAGAGTCACAGTGCCGTCTTCGAGCACAAAGCATGGTATCCCTGCGGCTCCTGTCCTTTTGGCTCCGTCGAAAGCCGGGCTGCTGTCCCTCAGACGGAGAAATTCCTTCAGCGCCTTGACATCCTTGCCGATATCGATGATTTCGTATCTGTCGTTTCCTTCAGCCTGCCTCTTGACATATTCGCAGTCCGGGCAGGACGGCATACCATATATTCTGATCATATGTTATTATATTGATTCTATGTTTCCGGAGTGATTATATTGATTCCATGCTTCCTGCAGGAGTTATCGCTATTTTTATGACACCGTCAAGCCTGTTCTCGAATATCTCATAGGCTTCGTCAATCCTGTCCAGCGGGAATGTGTGTGTTATAAGCGGTGTCGTGTCTATCTTGCCTTCGGATATCAGCCGCAGGATCTCGTCGCAGTCGCATCCGTCCACGCCTCCTGTCTTGAAGATAAGGTTCTTGCCGTACATGTCAGGCAATGGAAGTATCTGAGGCCTGTCATACATGGCAACGATTGTGACAATAGCATTCGGCCGTGCGCATTCCCATGCCAGTCTGAATGTCTCTTCCGTACCGGCGACTTCCAGTACGACATCCGCACCTCCGTGTCTGCTGTGCTCCATGACAAATTCCCTGCAGGTGTCTGGGCCTGTAACCAGTACATCCGGATAATGCTTCCGTATGAAATCCGAGCGTGCCGGATCCTTCTCGCATATGATAATCCGTTCCGGCCGCTTAAGCATTGCGCAGAGCAATGTACATACTCCGGTTGGCCCCGCTCCGATGATAAGTACTGTGTCTTCTTCCGATATTCCGGAGATTCTTGATGCCCAGAACCCGGTGGCAAGTATGTCGCCGGTAAAGAGGGCCTGTCTGTCGCTGACATTCTCCGGAATCAGACTAAGTCCCTGGTCCGCATGCGGGACCCTGACCAGTGCGGCCTGCCCTCCGTCTATCCTGCATCCGAGAGCCCATCCTCCATCCGGGTCGGTGCAGTTGTTCACATATCCGTGCCGGCAGAAAAAGCATTCCCCGCAGAAGGTCTCCACATTCACGGCGACCCTGTCTCCCGGCCGGACCTTATGTACATCGCTTCCGACCTGTTCGACTATCCCGACCATTTCATGTCCGACAGTAATGCCCGGAACTGCACGTGGTACACTGCCGTGCTTTATGTGTATGTCGCTTGTGCAGATGCTCCCGAGGGTTATCCTCACTATGGCGTCCCTGGTGTCTGAAAGTTCCGGTTCCGGCTTTTCTCTCAGCTCGAAAAGCCCTTTCTTCACATAAGTATATGCAAGCATGACTCCTTTTCCCCCTATATTCGGCAAATATAGGAAGAA
>CALUTW010000004.1 GCA_944323805.1 uncultured Bacteroidales bacterium
ACTCGCCGGACTTTCCTGTCGTTATAAAAAAGAAAGGTGACCCTTAAGTCTGTCTTTGACTTTTGGGTCACCCTCTTGTATCTGCCTGTCTGGAATGACCGGGTCATTTCTGCAGATAATAATCGCAGTTGAACCGGTTGAGAATATCCATCTGGGTATAGTTGTCTTTCCGCGACAGAGGCCTGGATATGAGCAGCCACTCGGTCATTGCATTGATTGCCGCAGCCACCTGGTTGTCGGAATGCTGGGCAATGAGCAGCTGTACATATCCGTCCCGTACTGCAGCAAGATTCCTTTCCATCACATCGAAGCCTACGACCCGGCAGGTCCTGATCTGCCTTGCCCTGAGATAGTCCGCCACAAGATGGATACGGGAATTGAACATTACCAGGAACTTGTGCGGATCGGGGTCCTTCATGAACATCCGGTCGAGCCTGGCCTTTATATCCTCCGGGTCCTTCGGGTTGATGAATATGTTCTCTATTTCACAGTCAGGATAATATTCATTGATATAGTCCATGAATCCCGTACGTCTCGTCACAGTCGGGTCCGAGTGCCCCTTCCGGTCCCTTGCTATCCTTATCACATATATCCTGTCGACCTTCCTCCCGTCTGTCAGCAGGTCCGCACACAGATATCCGCTCTGATACATCGGCATCCCGAAATAGGCAAGGTAATCATCCTCCTCAAGCTTGGAGTCTATGTACATGTATGCAATTCCCCGGTCCTTAAGCTCCTTGACGAACTTCAGGGTCTCTACCCTGAACATCGGGGCTATGATGACGCCTGTCGGATTTTCGGAAAGAGCCGTTGCGCAGGCCCGCTGGAAAGACTCCATATCATACTGATCATACTGCACGGTGTGCACGGGAATGCCATAGCCCGAAGCAAATTCCCGGCCTCTGGCTATACCCTTGTCCGTAAGCTCCCAGAATTCCCCGGCGGAAAACTCGGGGATTATGCATACTATCCTGTGCTCTTTCCTTGATGCAAGGAGAGACGCATATATATTAGGTCTGTATCCGAGCTCCTTTATGACGTCAAGCACCTGCTGCCGGCTTGCGGCAGACACCTCCCCCCTGTTATGAAGCACCCTGTCAACAGTCCCTTTCGAGACGCCTGCCGCCCGGGCGACATCATTGATTGTAACTTTATTGCCCTGCTTCATCATGCAAAATTTCCGCCGGCCGGATGGGGCCTGACACGATTCAGGAACAAATTTATAAAATTTTCCGTGAACGCACACGACAATAAGAAAATATTATTATTTTTGCAAAGTATGGTTATTTGATAACGAAATTTCAATTAAATACTTACAGAAATGCCAAAAGTAATTACATTCGGAGAGATCATGCTCAGGCTGTCTACTCCTGGTTATCTGAGATTCTCTCAAGCTAAAGAATTTGCAGCGACATTCGGCGGCGGTGAAGCCAATGTGGCCGTTTCCCTTGCCAACTACGGCATCGAGACAGAGTTTGTCACCAGATTCCCGAAGAACGATATCGCACAAAGCTGTATCAGGGATCTTCACAGCTACGGCGTAGGCACAAAATATTGTGTATACGGAGGCGACAGGCTCGGAATCTATTTCCTCGAGACAGGTGCTGTCGCACGTGCCAGCAAGGTCGTATATGACAGGGCGCATTCTGCAATTTCCGAGATCGAGAAAGGAATGATAGACTGGGACAAGGTATTCGAAGGCGCAGACTGGTTCCACTGGACAGGAATCACTCCTGCCATCAGCCAGGGTGCAGCCGATGTATGCCTCGAGGCCATAAAGGCAGCCAACAGGCTCGGTGTGACTGTCTCATGTGACCTCAACTACAGGAAGAACCTCTGGAAATACGGCAAGACTGCATCAGAGGTTATGCCGGAGCTTGTCGCAGGATGCGATGTCATTCTCGGCAACGAGGAGGATGCCGAAAAGGTATTCGGAATCAAGCCTGAAGGATTCGATGTGACTGCAACTAAGGGAGAGGTAAATGCCGCAGAGTTCGAGAGCGTATGCAAGCAGCTCATGGCGAAGTTCCCTCGTGCAAAGAAAGTCATCATCACTCTGAGAGGCTCCATCAATGCCAACCACAACACATGGGGCGGAGTCCTCTACGACGGGAGCAGGCTCTACCAGTCTCCTCGCTATGACATCACACATATCGTGGACAGGGTCGGAGGCGGAGACTCCTTCATGGGTGGACTCATCTACGGACTCCTCACATATACCGATGACGACCAGAAAGCGCTCAACTTTGCCGTTGCGGCGTCATGTCTCAAGCACACCATCTTCGGGGACTTCAACCAGGTTACAGTGGCAGAGGTCGAAAACCTGATGAAAGGAGACGGCTCGGGACGCGTATCAAGATAACATTATCGAAGGGCCGGGGCTTCCCCGGCCGTTTGCGTTTAAATCGACAGAACCAAATAACATAGGAAATGGCCAAATATAACAAGATGGAGGTCCTTTCAGCAATGAAAGAGACCGGGATGGTCCCGGTGTTCTACAATTCTGACATCGAGATATCCAAGGCTGTGGTAAAAGCCTGCTATGAAGGCGGTGTAAGAGCCTTTGAATTCACAAACAGAGGGGACTTCGCACAGGAAGTGTTCGGAGAACTCGTAAAATTCGCCAACAGGGAGCTCCCGGGAATGATACTCGGCGTGGGTTCGGTTGTGGACCCTGCCACTGCAGCACTCTATATCCAGCTGGGTGCGAACTTCGTTGTCGGACCTCTTTTCAACCCTGATATCGCACCTGTATGTAACCGCAGGCTCATCCCATATTGCCCGGGATGCGGCAGCGTATCGGAAATCGGAAAGGCGCAGGAACTCGGATGCGACCTTTGCAAGGTATTCCCGGGAGATGTCCTCGGGCCTGCTTTCGTCAAGGGGCTCCGTGCACCGATGCCGTGGAGCCAGATCATGGTAACCGGAGGTGTAAAGCCGACAAAAGAGAACCTCGAAGGATGGTTCAAGGCCGGCGTCACATGTGTCGGCATGGGAAGCAACCTGTTCCCTAAGGATGTAATTGCCGCCAAGGAATGGGGCAAGATCACCGAACTGTGCCGCTCAGCACTCGCAATCATCAAAGAAGTCAAATAACCTTTTATAATATCAAATGGAACAAACAACAAGCAAAAAACTGATGACCAACTGGCGCTGGTGGATGGTTGTGCTGCTTTTCGTCGCAACTACAGTCAACTACCTCGACCGCCAGGTACTCTCACTTACGTGGAAAGACTTCATAGCACCGGAATTCCACTGGACTGACAATGACTACGGTACAATTACAGCCATCTTCTCTATAGTCTATGCCATCTGCATGCTCTTCGCCGGCAAGTTCGTAGACTGGATGGGGACAAAGAAAGGCTACCTGTGGTCAATCGGAATCTGGTCTACCGGAGCCTGCCTTCACGCAATCTGCGGCTGGCTTACCGTACACATCGAAGGCTACGGCAGTGTCGCTGCAATGACAGCTGTCGAGGCCGGGTCAACTGCTGCACTTGCCATAGCATCGACAAGCGTATGGCTCTTCCTTGCCGCAAGATGTATCCTTGCTCTCGGAGAGGCCGGCAACTTCCCGGCAGCAATCAAGGTAACAGCTGAATACTTCCCTAAGAAAGACAGGGCATTCGCCACTTCAATCTTCAACTCCGGCGCATCGATAGGAGCGCTTATCGCCCCTGCGACAATCCCTGTCCTCGCGCAGTTCTTCAAGGACCATGGCGTCGGCGGCGGATGGGAAATGGCATTCGTCATTATCGGTGCCCTCGGATATGTCTGGATGGGATTCTGGGTATTCATGTACAACAAGCCTGAAAAGTCAAGACATGTCAACAAGGCAGAGCTTGAATACATCAACCAGGACTATACGGCCGAAGAGAATGCCGCAGCTGCCCAGACCGAGAAGAAGGAGAAGACCATCTCCCTTTGGAAATGCTTCACATACAGACAGACATGGTCTTTCATCGTAGGAAAATTCTTTACCGATGGAGTATGGTGGTTCTATCTGTTCTGGGCCCCCGCATATTTCTCGGACCAATACGGCTATGCATCAAGTTCAGGAATGGGCGTGGCACTTATCACGACCCTGTATGCCATCGTGACTATCCTCTCCATTTTCGGAGGGTATCTTCCTAAGCTCTTTGTTGAGAAAAAAGGCATGAATCCATACAACGGGCGTATGCTTGCCATGCTTATATTCGCGTTCCTTCCGCTCCCGGCTCTTCTTGCACAGAGTGCCGGAACAATATCGGTATGGTGGCCGGCAATCATCATCGGCCTTGCAGGAGCAGGACACCAGGCATGGTCAGCCAACCTCTTCTCGACTATCGGAGACATGTTCCCTAAATCCGCAATCTCAACCATTACCGGTATCGGCGGTATGGCAGGAGGTATCGGTTCATTCTTTATCCAGAAAGGGGCCGGTGCACTGTTCACATATTCAGAGCAGGCAGGATCGGCGTTCCAGTTCTTCGGGTTCGAAGGCAAGCCTGCCGGATACATGATTGTATTCTGCGGCTGTGCGATAGCATATCTGGTAGCATGGGTTATAATGAAAGCCCTTGTACCTAAATACAAGGTAATCGACGTCAAATAATCCAGACATAGCATGATGGATGGCAGGTGTGCAATATCCCGGACGGGTGCTGCACACCTGCCTTTTTATATGATTTACCATATGCGTGCCGCCGGGATGCCGGTTTGTCGCCATCCCGGACTGACATTATGTCATGATATCCGATTGGCAGATATTTTGCTGTGTGCGCAGTGGCTGTTCATGTCCGCCAGAATGGCAGACATAATGGGCCAGGCAATAACAAACAACTGAATAAAAACAACATAAGATATGTCACAGGAAAATACTGAAAAAGAGATAATCCCGGAGGAGCAGTCCAGAGAAGAGGTGGAAACCAATGCAGGACAGGCAGATGATGCCGTTGCGGAGAACGGGCAGGACAGCAAGATGTCCAGGAAGGAAGCGAAAGCGATGAAAAAGGAAAAGACGGAGAAACTCGAGAAAGAAATCGAAGACCTCAAGGCAAGTCTTGCCAAGGAGAAGGATGACTATATCAGGCTTATGGCTGAATTCGACAATTTCCGCAGGCGCACCTCCCAGGAAAAGCTGGAACTCGTGAATGTAGCATCGGAGGATACCATCAAAGGTCTGCTTCCGGTACTTGACGACTGCGAGAGGGCTATGGATGTACTGTCAAAGTCAGCCGACAGCGATGCGGCAAAAGAAGGCACGGAACTCATCTTCAACAA
This sequence comes from uncultured Bacteroidales bacterium, assembly GCA_944323805.1. Classification (GTDB taxonomy): domain Bacteria; phylum Bacteroidota; class Bacteroidia; order Bacteroidales; family UBA932; genus Cryptobacteroides. The sequence continues at coordinate 5,263 of CALUTW010000004.1, forward strand.
GCTGATGGGCTATCTCAAGACAAAGGGGCTCGCGGTAATCGAAGCCAGGGACAAGACATTCGACACTGACATGCACGAGGCTGTCGCACAGTTCCCTGTCAACGAGGATGAGAAGAAAGGCAAGGTATACGATGTCGTCCAGACAGGCTATACGCTCAACGGCAAGGTAATAAGGTTTGCCAAAGTCGTAGTCGGAATCTGACGGGCGTATACCAATAATTCAGGAGGCATAATATGGCAGACAAAAGAGACTACTATGAGGTGCTTGGCGTTGACAGGAACGCCACGCTCGATGAGATAAAGAAAGCCTACAGGAAGAAGGCTATACAATACCATCCGGACAAGAATCCCGGCAACAAGGAAGCCGAGGAGAAATTCAAGGAGGCTGCCGAGGCATATTCCGTACTCAGCGACCCGGACAAGAAGGCACGTTATGACCAGTTCGGCCACGCAGGTCTCGGAGGCCAGCCTGGCCCTGATTTCAGCGGAGGGTTCGGAGACCTGAACGACATTCTCCGGGACATGTTCGGAGGCGGATTCTCGGGATTTTCCGGATTCGGCGGATTCGAAGGCTTTGGCGGGGGAAGGTCCTCCGGACAGGGACAGAGAGTCTACAGGGGGCGTGACATACGGGTGCGTGTGAAAATGACACTCGAGGAGATTGCAAAGGGAGCCGAAAAGGAGATTTCCCTTGAACGCAATATACCATGCCCTGACTGCGGGGGAAAAGGAGCGAAGAGCTCTGCCGACATAAAGACCTGTCCAGCCTGCAAGGGCACAGGACAGATAAGGAGAGTCGTCAATGGCCTGCTCGGGCAGAGAATCAGTTTCTCGACCTGCCAGCAGTGTAACGGGGAAGGAAAAATCATTGTCAACCCGTGCCACACATGCAACGGGACCGGGCTCATACGCAAAAAGGAGACCGTAAAGGTGGATATACCGGCAGGTGTCGAGAACGGGATGCAGCTCACAATCCGCGGTGCAGGACATGCCGCAAAGAACAACGGCATCAACGGGGACCTGCTCGTACTTATCGAGGAGGTCGAGCACCCGTATCTGAAACGCGACGGCAACAATCTCTCCTATACAAAGATAATATCAGTAATGGACGCAATGCTGGGTGCTACAGTCGAAGTTCCATGTCTTGACGGGACATATAAGGTAAAGGTCGACCCGGGCACACAGTCAGGTACCGTGGTAAGGCTCAAGGGGAAAGGACTGCCGTCAGTGAACAGCTACGGGACAGGCGACATGTATGTCAAGATTATAGTATGGATCCCGAAAAAGCTCAGCAGGAACGAGAAGGAACTGTTTGAGAGCATGAGGAACAATGAGTCCTTCACTCCATCTCCGAGCAAGGAGGACAAAGGTTTCTTCGACAGGCTCAGGGACATGTTCTGAAAAACATTGATTTTTTCTTAAAAATATTTTGAGATAAGGTATTTATTTGTACCTTTGCAGTCCCAAAACCAAAAGCAACCTCTTGCGACGGGAGAAAAAACCGCAATGTTGCCACTAAATTTTTGAAAAGATGGATTTGATTAATGTAGTTGACCAGGCTTTTGCCAATGAAAAGGTAGCCGGTTACCCGAAATTCAAGGCTGGAGATACAATCACAGTCACTTACAGGATTAAAGAGGGAGACAAGGAGAGACTTCAGAAGTTCAGAGGAGTTGTCCTCCAGATAAGAGGAGCATCCCCATATACAAAGACATTCACAGTCCGCAAGATTTCAAGCGGTGTCGGTGTAGAAAGGATATTCCCGTTCGCTTCTCCGTTCATTGATTCAATTGAACTCAACAAGGTCGGAAAGGTACGCAGAGCAAGAATCTTCTACCTGAGGAAACTTTCCGGCAAGAAGGCAAGAATCAAAGAGAAGAAAGTCGCTATCCTGAAAGAGGAAGGTGCATCCATAGCAGCAGCTGAATAGCCTGTCAGGACACTTTCCACGGAAAGAAAGAGAAATATGGAGGCAGCAAGGCTGCCCAAAAGGCCCCTTAGCTCAACTGAATAGAGCATTTGACTACGGATCAAAAGGTTACAGGTTTGAATCCTGTAGGGGTCACAAAAAAACAAGCATTTTTCAATGCTTGTTTTTTTTATTGGAACTTCAGCCGGCAGTCAGACATTCTGACCTATCCGGCTGCCGTCAATCGTATTCCTGAGACAGAGTCCCGAATATGTGAACCCGGCCCCGAAGCCGAGCAGCATGAGAGTATCGCCCTGTCTGATACGGCCTGTCCGCAGGCCTTCATACCATGCAAGCGGTATAGATGCCGCCGATGTGTTGCCGTATCGGCGCACACTGTCCACACACTTGTCCATCGGGATGCCGAGCCCCTTGAAGACAGCCTCAAGCATCCTGTAGTTCGCACTGTGCGGGAGGAAGCAGTCCACATCATCAAGGGTAATCCCGTTGATGGAAGCAAGAGTCCTGAGGCCCTCCGACAAAGTGTTGACAGCCCATTTATATACTGCCCTGCCGTTCTGGTGCACCATACCGTCCGCAATGATCTCAGCACCGTTCACATATCTGTTGCGCGTACTGAGATATAGTTCCTTACCCATGCTTCCGTCAGTTCCGGAGAAACATTCGAAGACAGTATTCTCCTCTGACCTCTCCACAAGTGCGCAGCCGGCACCATCGCCGAAAAGTATGCATGTATTCCTGTCCTTGAAATCTATTATCCTGGACATGATCTCAGCTCCGAAGACAAGGATTTTCCTGCAGCATCCGGCAGCAATGAGGCCTTTCGCCATTGTCAGTCCATAACAGAATCCCGAACATGCACAGCATATGTCCACGGCCCCAGTATTCCTGATGCCAAGCCTGGTCTGAATCTGGCTCGCGACATTAGGGATTGTCTGGTCCGGGGTCATGGATGCCACAATGATGAAATCTACATCCGAGAAATCCACATTGAAATTCTTCTGCATATCGAGGGCAGCATTTACGCACATGTCGCCGGTATACTCATTTTCAGCGGCGAAATAACGGCTTTCGATGCCTGTACGTTCCCTGATCCATGTATCCGAAGTATCAAGAATGCCTTCGAAATAGGAATTATCCACTTTAGTGTGCGGGCAATAAGCCCCTAAGGCCTTTACGGTCGAACTATTCATCTCTGATAACGGTTAAAAATCTTATTTATATCGAATCAATGCGGATGCAAAAATACGAATAAGAAATGGATTTATCATCATCATACGATGCAGTATCGGCAATGACAGGCATCAAATAGCTCCAAACGGCATAAAAAAACCCCTGAACATAAGTCCAGGGGCTATGCAGCCGATAATCCTCACGTAAAGGACTATTTCTTCTTGTATCTCTGGTAGAATTTGTCGACACGGCCGGCAGTATCCACAAGCTTCATCTTTCCTGTATAGAAAGGATGGGATGTATTGGAGATCTCGACCTTTACAACCGGGTATTCAACACCATTGACCTCAAGGGTCTCCTTGGTGTTCGCGCAGGAACGTGTGATGAACACCTCGTCATTCGACATATCCTTGAAAGCTACAAGACGGTAGTTTTCGGGATGGATTCCTTTTTTCATGACTGTTCTTGTTTTTATTGTTAAAATCAGGCTGCAAAGGTATCTCAATCTATCGGGATTTCCAAATTTTTCCGACAGAATCTCGTCCCTGAAACCGGGACACGGACATTGCAGCAGAGCGTTATCTGATCCTGTAAGGCAGGTCGTCATAGAGGACGTATTTCTTTGCCTTACGTATCCATTTCTGCTCCTCCACTTTCATATGCTCCCGCATCTCCTCCCCGGAACAGCTGCCTTCAACATATGCCAGCAATACCGGATCTGCAAGCTTCGCCGCAAAATCCCCCGTAAACTCAAACCGGGAATACCGTTCGCGGAAATATCTCATCAGCTGCAGGGTATGAAGCAGGGAATGGTATTCAGCACCGGGCTCAAGCATGATATGATATCCGAAGCATTTCTCCCCGGAATATCTTCCGCATGCCGGAGTGAAGGAACAGGGACGCATCATCACTCCTGCCGGGATAGGAAGAGGCTCGTAGCTCCCTGTCTTTACGAATGGAGCCCCGATATATTCATACGGCCTTGCAGTCCCGATTCCGGGAGTGATGTCGGTATTGTTCCAAAGCCCTCCCCCGCTGTACATGTCACATGTAAACAGTCCCGGGATATCAGATGCCGGGGCGATTGTCCATGGCAGGATTTGCGCACCGCTGCCTGTCGCCACGGCGGAAATAACATGCAGAGGATACCTTGCACCTATCTCGTTATGATACAGGGCCACAAGCTCGCCAAGGGTCAGCCCGTGCCTGTGCGCTATCTTCGGGACATGGCTCTCGGCAGGGACCGAAGGTATCGTACCCTCGACAACGCGTCCGGCAGGATTAACATGGTCCACGATATAGAGAGCCGGAGCATCCTCAAGCTCTTTCATCTCCTCCATGAGATGGAAGACATCCCTTGTATAATTGAAATACCTCGACCCGACATCCTGGATCTCGACCACCACTGCATTCAGTGTCCTGACTGCAGCCATATCGAATTCAATATGGTTGGTCCCAGGCGTGAGTTCAGTATCCCTGGGAGAAAATATTTCCGCGAGATTACCCCTCCCGCGGAAAATTTCATACATGTATCTTGCATTCCCCGGCTCCCAGCAGTTCTGTGTGCAGAAGCATCCGACCCTTCCGTCTGTCAATGCCTTGTCAAGCTGGTCCTGCAGGGGTGTAGTCCTGAATGAAAACATTATCTGCTGCTGATGATCTTGTCTGCAATCGTCTTTATCTCCTGCGCCAGCTTCTCTGCGGCCTCCATTGTAGAGGACTCGGCATAGATCCTGATGATAGGCTCGGTATTGGACTTCCTGAGATGAACCCATTCCTTCCTCGACTCAAACGAAATCTTTACACCGTCGATATCATTGATGTCCTCAGAGGCATATATCTTCTTCATCTCCCCGAGAATCCTGTCAATCATGGACTTGTCGGAAAGTTCAATCCTGTTCTTCGTGATGAAGTACTTAGGATAGGTCTTCAGCAGCTCGGAAACCTTGCATCCGCGATGTGCAAGATTAGTAAGGAACAGCGCCGTACCTACAATGGCATCCCTTCCGTAGTGGAGTGCCGGATAAATGACTCCTCCATTGCCTTCGCCACCTATCAGTGCACCGCACTCGCGCATTTTTGTCGTCACATTCACCTCGCCGACAGCCGCCGAATAATATTTGCCTCCATAAGACTCTGTCACATCCCGCAAAGCCCTTGAGGAAGAGAGATTGGATGCCGTACAGAGGCTGTACGGAGCAATGACGTCCTCTACAGCCCGGCCTTCCGCCTCAGCCTGTTCCTTCGCCCTGGAAAGGAGATAGTCAGCAACACTGACAAGAGTATATTCCTCCCCGAAAGGTTTTCCGTCCTCGCATATCAGGGCAAGGCGGTCGACATCCGGGTCGACAGAGACACCAAGGACTGCCCCGTTTTTGACCACAGCATCGCTGAGTTCCGTAAGGTTTGCCGGAAGAGGCTCCGGATTGTGGGCGAAATGCCCGTCAGGCGTACAGTTGACCTTTACGCATTCTACTCCGAGCCTTTCGAAAAGACGCGGCATGATGATTCCTCCGACTGAGTTTACCGCATCAAGGGCGACCTTGAACCCGGCCTTGCGCACGGCCTCCGCATCAACGGCATCAAGGGCAAGCACGGCATCGATATGCCTGTCGGTAAAGTCCTTCTCCTCCATATGACCGATTGAATCGACGTCGCAGAAATCGAAGTTCTCGTCCTCGGCACATTCGAGTATCGCAGCCCCTTCTGCAGCATTGAGGAATTCCCCGCGCTCGTTGAGCAGCTTAAGTGCATTCCATTGCTTCGGGTTATGCGATGCGGTCAGTATTATACCGCCGTCGGCCTTTTCAAAGATGACTGCCATTTCTGTAGTAGGTGTCGAGGCATATCCTGCCTTGATGACATCGACGCCGCAGGAAAGCAATGTCCCGCAGACAACCTGCTCGACCATCTCTCCGGATATGCGGGCATCCTTGCCTACAACGACCCTGTATCTTTCGCCTTCCGGCTTAGGCCTTCTCTCCCTGAGCTTCACACAGTATGCATATACGAATTTCACAATGTCGACCGGGGTCAGGGCATCGCCCGGGGCTCCGCCGATTGTTCCGCGAATACCGGAAATGGATTTAATGAGTGTCATAATAATATGGTATTATAATGTATTATCCGTCTATAGAATCAGCTTGAACAAATTCCAGCCATAAGGCATCTTTGCAAAAATAAAAAAATAGGATTGTATTTTCAAGATAAATATTACTTTTGCACCCCGAAAATAAAGACAAGACTATGAAAGCATTAAGTACCATATTGCTGCTTATCGCATCCAACATATTCATGACATTCGCGTGGTACGGGCATCTGAAGCTGCAGGAGATGAAAATATCCTCCAGCTGGCCGCTGATTCTCGTCATCCTGTTCTCATGGGGCGTTGCATTCTTCGAATATTGCGCCCAGGTCCCCGCAAACAGGATAGGATTCATCGACAATGGAGGGCCGTTCAACCTGATGCAGCTGAAAGTGATCCAGGAAGTCATATCATTGACGGTATTTACCGTCATCGTCACTCTGCTGTTCAAGAACCAGGGCCTGGAATGGAACCACTTCGTGGCATTCTTCTGCCTCATCCTGGCAGTATTCTTCGTATTCCTCAAATAGATGCGCGGCAAATATCAGAAAAATTAAGGAATCATATGCATAAAAATTTGGAAGTGCAGGATTTTTGACATACCTTTGCAATCCCAAATGAAAAATGCTCGGCTCGTATAACGGTTAGTACTCAAGATTCTCAATCTTGCAATCGGAGTTCGATTCTCCGGCCGAGTACCAGAAAAGCCTCCAGGCCATGGCCCGGAGGCTTTTTCATTTATAGGGTATAGCCCCTCCCTGAATTCGAACCTCAACAGTATTCAATGACAATCTTCATCCGATATATGATAAAGGTCATTTAATTCGGCATACTGTTTGAAAAATCCCAGCATTTTTATAAATTTGTAAGGATTTGCGGCTTCGAGCCCGGGGCTCGGGACAGGAACATATTCCCGTAACCCGAATGCCGGGCATGCTACCTGACAAGAACGATAAAACGATAAAGAACAGATATATGCAGAACAAATTGCAGGAGCTGACAGACAAACTCTATAACGAGGGGCTGTCAAAAGGGAAACAGGAAGGAGAGGCAGTCCTCGCCAAAGCCAGACAGGATGCCGATGCCATCATCGAAAATGCCAGGAAAGAGGCTGCAGCGATAATCTCCGCAGCGCAGAAAGATGCCGATAGCCTGAAAGCAAAGACCGAAGGGGACATCAGGCTGGCCGCGTCACAGAGCATTGCAGCGACAAGGCAGGCGCTCGAGAACCTGGTCACTCTCAGACTGGCAGGCAAGGAGGTATCATCCACCCTTTCCTCCGCAGCATTCGTAAAGGAAATGCTTACCGCAATCGTCACGTCTTTCAACGCATCCGATGAAGCCACTGACCTGGAAATGGTCCTCCCGGAGTCTCTCCGGAAAGAGGTTGAGCCTTTCATAAGGAAAGAGCTTGCCTCCATGTTCAAGGGAGGGCTCGAAGCAAGCTTCTCAAAGAAAATCGCAGGAGGGTTCACGGTCAGCCCTAAAGGCAGCGGCTATTTCATCAGCCTTACCGACGATACGTTCAACGCACTGATTTCAGAATATCTCAGGCCGGCTACAAGAAGACTTCTGTTCGGGGACGAGAAATAACCGGCTTCATGCAATGGACAATTACTATTACATAATTGCAGGGCTACCGGCATTGTCAAGGGACTGGAAATACGGAGAGACGGATTTCAGTTCAATCATCGGGGAAATCAAGGACGGATGCACGGAGAAGGACAGGGAGATCATTGGATTGCTGGAACAGGGATTCGACGACGGCTGCCTCGACCGGGAATTCTATGTACGGACCCAAGCTTCCGGGAACAGGTTCATCCGTGAGTATTTCGCTTTTGACCTGAATGTCCGGAATGCCAAGACGAGGTTCCTCAACAACGCACTGGGACGGGATGCCGACAAGGACATCATCTGCACGGAGAACGGGGAGGATACCATGCGGACTGCCGGTGTTTTCGGGGACATCGCCGAGCCTGACAGCTTCGATGAAGCCGCAAGGCTCGATGCCATACTTCACGGGAATGACATTCTCGCAAGGGAACGCGGCATAGATGACCTGATGTGGGAGAAAATCGACAGCCTCACTGTCTTCAGCTATTTCGACATCAATACAATACTCGGATTTATCTGCAAGCTTCATATCCTGGACAGGTGGGCCAGACTGGATGAGCAGACCGGACGTGAAATGTTCAGAAAGCTTGTTGACGAAATCATGGGGACATTCAATGGCAATAACAATAAAATCAACAATATATGAAAAGTACGGGAAAGGTTACCGGAATTGTTTCCAACCTTGTGACTGTAGAGACCGACGGTCCTGTCTCCCAGAATGAGCTGTGCTTTGTCACATCAGGAGACACCAGACTCATGGCCGAAGTCATCAAGGTAACCGGCAAGACGGCATCAATACAGGTATTTGAAAGCACCCGAGGGCTTAAAAACGGCAATAAGGTGGAATTCGAGGACAGGATGCTTGAAGCTACGCTTGGACCGGGTCTGCTGTCAAGCTGCTATGACGGTCTGCAGAACGACCTGACTACCATGACAGGGGTGTTCCTCAAAAAAGGGGAATACACGTCCCCTCTGGACCACGAAAAGCTGTGGGATTTCACACCTCTGGCAAAACCGGGAGACAAGGTCATTGCCGCAGACTGGCTCGGAGAAGTCAAGGAGGGATGGCTTCCGCACAAGATCATGGTGCCGTTCTCCTTCAAAGGGGAATACACGGTAAAGTCCGTGGCGGAAGCAGGGCAATACAACATCGACAAGGTAATCGCAGTACTTACTGACGAAGACGGGGTGGACACAGATGTCACAATGACCCAGAAATGGCCTGTAAAGGTCCCGATAAAAGGTTACCGGGAAAAGCCGAGACCAAGCAGGATAATGGAGACCGGAGTCCGCGTAATCGACACACTCGACCCTATCGCAGAAGGAGGCACAGGATTCATCCCGGGACCGTTCGGATGCGGCAAGACCGTGCTTCAACATGCCATTGCCAAGCAGGGGGATGCACAGGTAATCGTAATGGCCGCCTGCGGGGAAAGGGCCAATGAAGTCGTGGAGATTTTTACCGAATTCCCGGAGCTTATCGACCCCCATACCGGCCGGCATCTGATGGAGAGGACCACAATCATCTGCAACACGTCCAACATGCCTGTTGCAGCACGGGAGGCATCGGTATATACGGCAATGACAATCTGCGAATATTACCGTGCAATGGGAATGAAGGTCCTGCTGCTTGCAGACTCCACATCGAGGTGGGCCCAGGCACTCAGGGAGATGAGTAACCGCATGGAGGAACTTCCGGGTGCGGATGCATTCCCTGTCGACCTATCTGCAATCATTTCAAGCTTCTATGCACGTGCCGGGATGGTGGTGCTGAACAACGGGCAGACCGGCTCCGTAACCTTCATCGGCACTGTATCCCCTGCAGGAGGAAACCTCAAGGAGCCTGTAACAGAGTCTACAAAGAAAGCGGCAAGATGCTTCTACGCCCTCGAACAGAGCCGTGCGGACAGGAAAAGATACCCTGCCGTCAATCCGATAGAATCATACTCGAAATACCTCGAATATCCTGAAATCCAGGAATATCTGTCCGAGAAAGTGACCCCGGGATGGACAAACATGGTTGAAAAGGCCAAGAACATCATCAGGCGGGGAAAGGAGGCCAATGACCAGATAAACATCCTCGGAGATGACGGTGTCCCTATGAGCTACCACGAACTGTTCTGGAAATCAGAGCTAATCGACTTCATAATCCTTCAGCAGGATGCATTCGACCCTGTCGACAGCCTTACCCCGCTTGACAGGCAGAAATACATGCTTGAGCTGGTACTGGACATCTGCGACAGGACATTTGAATTCGAGGACTATGAGAAATGCCGCGACGGGTTCAAGGAGATCATCAATCTGCTCAAGCAGATGAACTATTCGGAATTCCACAGCGACAATTTCAACAGATACAGGACGGAACTGGACTCCCTGCTCGAAAGACTTGCAGCCGGAACAGCTGCCGCATGACATTTATCCGCCGGAGTCCGCGGACTGCCGGAACAAGACAAATGAACAGTAAGGATTATGAACAAGAAGGCATTTCAGAAAATATATACCCAGTTGGAAGCCATTACCAAGGCCACCGTTTCCCTGAAGGCGAAGGGTGTATCCAACGATGAACTCGCCACTGTTGACGGCCGGCTTGCCCAGGTGGTAAAGACAAAGGGAGACACAGTCACGCTGCAGATTTTCGGAGGCACAGAAGCCATTCCTACCGATGCGGAAGTGGTGTTTCTCGGCTCCGCCCCTACCCTGAAAGTTGGCGACGGACTTGCAGGACGTTTTTTCAACGCGTATGGGGAGCCGATAGACGGAGGCCCTGAGATTGAGGGAGAGGAAAGGGAAATCGGAGGGCCGTCGGTAAACCCGTACAAGAGGAAACAGCCGTCCCAGCTGATTCCTACGGGGATTGCAGGTATCGACCTCAACAACACCATCGTGTCAGGGCAGAAGATACCGTTCTTTGCGGACCCTGACCAGCCGTACAATAACGTCATGGCACAGGTTGCCCTGAGGGCAGACGTCGACAAGATCATCCTGGGCGGCATGGGGCTGTCCAATGACGACTATCTGTATTTCCGGCATGAATTCGAACGTGCCGGGGCGCTGGACAAGATCATAAGCTTCGTCAACACGACGGAACAGCCGCCGGTGGAAAGGCTGCTTATCCCTGACATGGCGCTGACAGCCGCGGAATACTTTGCTGTGGACAAGAACGAGAAGGTGCTTGTACTGCTTACCGACATGACACTCTACGCCGATGCGCTGAGTATCGTCAGCAACCGCATGGACCAGATACCGTCGAAGGACTCCATGCCGGGATCACTGTACTCCGACCTTGCAAAGATATACGAGAAAGCCGTACAGCTCCCTGACGGAGGCTCGATTACAATCATTGCCGTGACCACGCTGAACGACGGAGACATTACCCATGCGATACCGGACAATACCGGATATATCACGGAAGGACAGCTGTATCTGCGTGCAGACCCGGATTCCGGCAAGATCATTATCGACCCGTTCAGGTCCCTTTCAAGGCTGAAGCAGCTTGTAATCGGGAAACAGACCCGTGAAGACCACAACCAGGTCATGAACACCGGGGTACGGCTTTATGCCGATGCACAGAATGCGAAGACCAAGCTCGAAAACGGATTTGACCTCAGCGACTACGACCTGCGCTGCCTCGATTTCGCCAAGGAATATGCGACAAGGCTGCTTGCCGTCGATGTCAATATTTCCATCGATGAGATGCTTGATACAGCCTGGGAGCTTTTTGCCAGATACTTTACAAAGGCCGAGACAGGTATCAAGCAGTCCCTGACAGATAAATACTGGAAGGAAACAAAATGATAATATGAGTGTTAAATTTCAATATAACAAGACATCCCTTAACGACCTGGGCAAACAGCTGAAAATCCGCCTGAATGCCCTCCCTACCCTGAAGAACAAGGAGTCGGCTCTGCGTCTCGAGGTAAGGAAGGCCAAGGCATACTCGGAGAAGCTGGTAAATGACCTGGATGCAGCACTTAAGAGATACGACTACCTTGCTGCCTTGTGGAACGAGTTCGAGCCTGGCCTGATAGCCATTACCGATGTCGACCTGGAGACAGTCAAGGTGGCCGGTGTCAAGACACCTCATCTGAAGGATATCCATTATGAGATAAAGGAATTCAATGCATTTGCCAAACCGGCATGGTATGCAGACGGAGTGGCTATCCTCAAGGAACTTTCCAGACTCGGGATTGAGTCTGAGATATATATGGAAAAGAGCCGCATTCTTGACTTCCAGAGAAAGAAGACGACCCAGAAGGTAAATCTGTATGAAAAGGTGCAGATACCGGGATACCAGGAAGCCATCAGAAAGATAAAGAGGTATATGGAAGACGAGGAGAATCTGACAAAGGCTGCATCCAAGATAGTCAAGAACAGGCATCAGATTGAAGAAGAGGAGGCGGGCCATGGTAACTGAAATGACAAAATACACCTTCATTCTTCTTGAAGAGGAGACTGGAGGCTTCATGCAGAAACTTCAGGAGCTCGGAGTAGTCGATATCACACGTTCCAGAAAACCTGTCGATGCGGATTCTGCGGCAATGCTCGATGCTGCGGGCGAAAAGAAGAAGGCGATGTCACTGCTTGACAAGGCAGACTATCATGATGACCCTGACTGCCAGGCAATCCGTGAAAGTGCGGATGCCATGGCGGTGGACGGGAACAATGTCTCTTCCGATGAAAGCAGGACGCTTTCAGCGACAGTCATCGGTACAGCGTCAAGGATAACGGAACTGCAGGAGCGCCTTGCAGATGTGAAAAGGGCCGCAAAAGCAAGGATGCCATGGGGGGAATTTGACAGCAGCGCCATTGCCGGACTTGAACAGAAAGGACTGAAAGTCAGATTCTACTGTGTCCCGAAGAAGTCATATGACAAAGCCTGGGAAGACCTTCAGGCACTGCAGGTCATCAACGATGACGGCAGGAATGTATGGTTTGTGACCGTAAGCGGCATTTCCGGGGAATACAGCTTTCCTGTAAAGGAATCCCCTGCACCATCCGGGTCCTACGGCGAGGCCATGGCTGAAGCCGGGAGCATCAGGCAGAAGCTTATCAGGGAGAAAGCCAGGATGCTCAGGATGAAGGGCTCAAAGGATATTCTGCAGAAAGAGTATGAGGAACTCCTTTCCGGTCTCGACCTCTATCTGGCAGAAGCCTCCGGAGAGCAGGCTGTCGGGAACAGGCTCAGCATATTCGAAGGATTTGCGCCTTCGTCTCTTGACGGGACTCTTGGCAAGGAATTCGACGGCATGGGCATCTTCTGGATTGCAGAGAAAGCCGTCGAAGAGGACAATCCTCCTATCAAACTGAAGAACAACAGATTCGCCAGCATGTTTGAAGTCCTGACCGGGATGTACGGCATGCCGGCATACAGGGAATATGACCCTACTCCTGTACTCGGGCCGTTCTTCCTGCTGTTTTTTGCACTCTGCCTCGGCGATGCAGGATACGGGCTTGTACTTGTCGCCCTGGGCTTCTTCCTTAAGAAGAAGATGCCGTCCATGGCCCCTCTTGTCATGACGCTCGGGACAGGTACATTCTTCATAGGCATTTTCATGCATACTTTCTTCGGATTCGATATGCTCACAATGGACTTCATACCGGACTGGATGAAGAAATGCATGCTGAACGGCGATGTCGCCGGATTCCCGGCCGCCATGGTACTGGCAATCGGAATAGGTATATTCAATACATGCGTAGCACTGGTCATGAAAGCCCTGTGCTATACGCACCGTTTCGGGCTGAAAGAAAACCTCGGCACATGGGGATGGACTCTCCTGATTGTCGGAGGTGTAATACTTGCCGGAGTGGCAATGCTCGGAGTGATGAAGTCTGAAGTGGTAAAATGGATATTCATCGTCCTTGCCGTCATATCCGGACTGGGAATCTACATCTTCAACAAGCCGGGAAGAAATCCTTTCGTCAATATCGGGGCCGGACTATGGGATACATACAACATGGCGACCGGGCTTCTCGGAGACACATTGAGCTTTATCCGCCTGTATGCCCTAGGGCTTGCAGGAGGCATGCTGGGCTCTACATTCAATATGTTGGGAGGCATGCTGATGGAAAGCTGTCCGGTGCCCGTCCTCAACTGGGTGCTGTTCGCCGTGATATTCCTCATTGGCCATGCGCTGAATATCGCCCTGTCCTGTCTCGGCGCATTTGTCCATCCACTGCGACTCACTTTCGTGGAGTTCTTCAAGAACAGCGGATACGAAGGCAGCGGAAAACCATACAACCCGTTAACATTCAAGAAAGAAGAAGCATAGAAACAATCAATTCAATAAATATCAAACGTTATGAATGAAATTCTCGGATATCTCGGCTGGGGCCTTATGCTGGGTCTCGCCCTGGTAGGAAGCAGTATCGGAACTACAATCACAGGAAATGCTGCAGAAGGGGCACTGAAAAGAAACCCGGACAAGGCTACAGGCTACATGGTCCTTTCCGCCATGCCGGCAACACAGGGACTTTATGGCTTTGTCGCATTCCTCGTATGGATGCTGGCCGACCTGGATTTCAATGTCCAGGGACCACTTCTTTTCGGAGTCGGTATAAGTGTCGGACTGGCATGTCTCATTTCAGCCATCCGTCAGGGACAGGTCTGCGCCAATGGTATAGTAGGCCTTTCCCAGGGGCACAATGTGATGACACAGACAATGATCTATGCCGCATTCCCTGAGCTCTATGCCATCCTCGGCCTCATCGCATCAATCATGGTAGCATTGTAGCGGCACTGGCCGGACATATTGTCCATAATAAAAGGTAACCCGGAAGGGACTTCATGCGTTATGCCTGATTTCTCCTTCCGGGTTACTTTTTTATTGTCCGGACCCTCAGTATGAATAATAGCCCTCTACTGCTGCATTCAGCCTCTCGCGCATCTCCATTACCTTTTCAGGATATTCCGAGGCAAGGTCCCTGTCCTCATGGATATCTTTACCCTGATTGTACAGGGCCCATGAATCGGAGTTGCCTGTCTCGGTATCCGTCATATCCACTGCCGGGCCCTCAAAAGGAGGGATAAGATGCCAGTCTCCGAGCCTGTATGTAAGCTTGCCGGTAGAGCCGAGCACAAGGTCTTCCCTGCCCTGCGATGACTTTCCAAGGAAGACATCGAGATGGTTCTGGCTGTCAAGTCCCTCAGGGACTTCCTGCCCAGTAAGCGCGGCGAGGGAAGCATACAGGTCCATCTGGCTTATCAGGGCATCCGATACCGATTCAGGCTCGATATGTCCGGTCCACCTCACGAAGAACGGGATATGTGTACCGCCATCGAAAAGGCTGTATTTTCCTCCCCTGTACGGAAGAGCCGGCTTGAAGTCATGTTCTGCCCACTTCTCCGCAGCTTCATCGACATAGCCGTCATCAAGGACAGGCCCGTTGTCACTCGAGAATATCACTATGGTATTCTCCGACAGTCCCATTTCATCCAGATAGTCAAGAAGCTGGCCTACACACCAGTCAGCCTCAAGCACGACATCGCCCCTCGGGCCAAGACCGCTCTTGCCGGCAAAATCGGAATGAGGGGTGCGCGGGACATGAGGCTCATGCAGGCCGTAATACAGGAAGAACGGCCTGTCCTTATTGTCACTTATGAACCCCTTTACCTTATCAAGGAAAACATAGGCCATCTCCTCATCATTCCAATATGCAGACTTGCCTCCTTTCTGATATCCGATGCGCGGAATTCCGTTAACGACCGAACAGCTGTGCCCTTGAGACCATTTCATACGCATAAGCTCCGGATTGGTCAATGCGGTAGGTTCTCCAGGGAAATTCTCATTGTAGTCGACGTAGAGAGGGTCTGAAGGGTCGAGTCCCGGCACCAGACCGTTCTCGACATAGACAGTAGGGACCCTGTCAACTGTAGCCGCTATGATATAGGAATAGTCGAATCCTATACTGTTCGGATTGGGCGTTATCTCCTTGTTCCAGTCAATCTGTCCAGCCCCGAGACCCAGATGCCATTTGCCGATGACCGCAGTGGTGTAACCGGCATCACGCATCATCCCGGCCAATGTAGGCTGGTCCTCCCGGATGAGCAGATTGGCATCTCCTGCAAGGATTTCAGCATCCTTGTTGCGCCACGGGTACTGTCCCGTCATTATCGAATAGCGGCTCGGAGTGGATGTCGGCGCAGCAGAATGCGCATCAGTGAGATTAAGCCCCTCACTGCACATCCTGTCGAGATTAGGTGTGTCAAGGACAGTGGAGCCGAGTGCACTTATGTCCCCGCAGCCAAGGTCATCGGCAAGGACAATGATGACATTCGGCTTTTCCTGCTGCTGTCCGCTGCATGCAGCCGCGGCCGCAACGAAAGGTAATAGGTAGCATTTCTTCATGAAGAATTCTTTTATATGGTTAGTAATCTGTAATCCTATTCTGCTGCGATAATCTCCATGCCGTTGACGACTGCCCTGCCTTTGAGTACGGCAACCCTGATCTCGCTTGCCTTGACGCGCCCGAGCCGGCATATTGAGTCCCCGGCCTTAGCCGTACCTGAGAACACCGGGAGGAACTGTCCTCCTCCGTCGGATATCAGTATCTCGAATGAACAGCCCGTGCCTTTTCCCCAATCCAGCCTGACTGCGGTAATATCCCTGCTGCTGTCTACCGGCAACGTCAGGTCATCGCCACGTCCGATTGAAACAGGATATTCCACCTGCTCTTCCTGGACAGGACTGAAACCGGCACTGTCACGACCGGATGTGACTACAATCTTGTCTTCCAGCCTGATATCTGTCGATGATGCGCCTATCATTATGTCGAACTCCCCCGGCTCGACGGTCCGCTGCATATTTTCATCGACAAGGCTCAGATCCATATACGGGACTGTCATCCTCACTACCTTTGTCTCCCCCGGATTGAGGGTAACCCTGTCAAATCCCCTGAGCAGCTTCTCATATGTTGTGACAGAGCTCAGACAGTCATGTATATACAGCTGTACGACCTCGTCCCCTTTCATATCCCCGGTATTAGTGACCGAGAAAGATACCTGCACAGGCTCGCCCGGCTCTATGATCCGGTCTTCAATCCTGAGATCGGAATAAGTGAACTCGGTATAGCTTAAGCCGTATCCGAAATCATAGAGGGCTCCATTGATCCTGGTCTGGTTTCCGTCAGGACCGGGGGCACGGTAACCGTCTACCTGGGAATTGGGCTTTGCAGGGAAATTGAACGGAATCTGACCGACGGTCTTCGGGAAAGTGACAGTAAGCTTCCCTCCGGGATTATATTCCCCGAGCAAGGCCTCGGCTATCGCGGTGCCCCCGTGTGAGCCAGGATACCATGCCTCCAGAATCGCATCGGCATTGGCCTGTGCCCAGTTGACAGACAGCGGACGGCCATTGATCAGCACGACAATCAGAGGCTTGCCAGTCTTGTGCAGCTCCTTGAGAAGCAGTTCCTGATGACCTGGAAGGTCCAGGCTCGTGCGGCTCTTGTTTTCCCCGCATGTACGGGCCCCGCCTCCGACCACGGCAATCACGGCATCGCATCCTGATGCCATCTGCACTGCATCATCTATCATGCGGGCCTCGTTCTCATCCGGCTCCTCAGGCAATATCTCCGAAAGCGGCCACCTTGCATCGACCAGCTCGCATCCCTTGGAGTACAGCACTTCAATCTTCCCGTCAAGGGCAGCCTTCAGACCTTCAAGCACCGACACGGAATGTGTCGCAAGAGGTCCGTAATGAAGGTGCGTAAAGGATGTCTCGTCTGCATTGGGACCTACAACAGCTATCCTCTTTAATTCAGATGCGTCCAGCGGCAATGTCCGGTCCAGGTTTTTCAGAAGGACGAGCGACTCCCTTGATGCCTGGAGTGCGACCTTATTGTTCACGATTCCGTCGACCTCCCTGTCAGCGGCTTCATAGTCCGTCTGATAAGGATTGTCGAAAAGCCCGGTAAGGAACTTAACCCGCAGCACATCCCTGACCCTGTCATCGATTACACTCTCCGGGATGCGCCCCTCCATGACAAGCTCCCTGAGCGGAAGCACATAGCTGTCAGGAGACCGGAATGTACATCTTACATTCAGACCGGCCATGACACTCTGGTACACTGCCTCCTTCATATCAGCCGCCACATGATGCTTTGAATACAGGTATTCCACGGCATCGCTGTCAGACACGACGTATCCCTTGAACCCGAACTCCTTGCGGAGCCTGTCCATCAGCCAGTAGCTGCTTCCCTGGACAGGATACCCGTCATAGTCGTTGTATGAGCTCATTACCCCGAGCAGCCCTGCCCTGGATATTACCTCACGCCATGGATAGACATGGATATTCTCGAGCTCCCTCGGGGACATCTGGGGATCGACCCTTGCCATACCTTCCCTTGCCCCCTTATTGTTGGAATATGCCAGATAATGCTTCGATGTAGCCGCCACCTGATGGTCCTGCTGCATTCCCTGCACCATCTGCACCCCGAGCTCTGCGACCAGATACGGGTCCTCTCCATAAACCTCCTCATACCGTCCCCAGCGCTGGTCCCTTCCGACATCAAGTATAGGAGCATATACATTCGTATAGCCCAGAAGCCTTGCCTCGCGGCCTGTGATATATCCCACCTGGCGGATAAGTTCCCTGTTCCAGGTATGGCCGAGTCCCAGCTGGGTAGGGAAATTAGTTGCCCTGCATGCTTCCACACCCCTTATCCCTTCATTGGTAAAGTCGACCGGTATCCCGAGCCTGGTCTCCTCCACGAAGAAACGCTGGACCTCGTTCATTGCCTTGGCATGCGTTGACGCCGGCCAAAGGTAAGGGGAATCATATACAGGCCGTCCCCAGCCATGGAATCCGTTGAGATGCTCGTCTATCGCTCCTATGCCGTCCTTCCACAGCTTCTCTTTCCATTCGGGTGTAGGCATGTCATCCTGGAGCACCCTGCGGTAACCGTAAAGGGTTACCATCTGGCAGGTCTTCTCATCAAGTGTCATCTGTGAAAGCAGGTCTTCAATCCTGTCATCGATATCTGCGGACGGATCCTCGTATACATCCATCTTTCCGTTCTTGTTGAAATCGAAATATGTCCCTTTATCGACAGACAGCCGGGGCCCGGCAGAAGCATCTGTAAAAGCAATGCCGGCAATAGACGCCAGCACAAGAAGAAATCTCGTCATAAGGTATTAATTTCAGTGTCTTTATATCATACAAAAATAAGAAAAACGGTCCAAATACGGATGCATCAATAAGGAAATAATGCAGCCTGGACATAAAATAAGGGAGAAAGCACGGATTGCTTCCTGAGCTCTCTCCCCATCGGATTTCCGGGAATCGCCGGTCTGCCTATTCCACAGTCACTTTCAACGGATGCGCCTGGGCATATGCGAAATCCTTTACCATCTGTGCCCATGCCTCAGGAGATTCGACGCCTCCCTGGCTCCAGCCGGAACCGGTCCATACATCGAAACGTTTTCCTGAAACAGCTACAGCTTTGAGGACAGCATGCCCGTCCATTGTCCCGGCCTCAACACCCTGCTCTGCAGCATCGACTACAAGACCTACCGAGATATTCCCGTCCCTGTCCGGATCCGGAGTATCGGATGCCTTTTCAGTGAAAGCGATATAGTGGTCCCCGTCAGTACGGGCAACCACATCATGGAGCACTGCACCAAGGACTACAGGTATATCCTGCATGTCAGCGGCATCGAACCATGTGGAAGTCTTGAGGAAACGGGTGTTTGCATCGAGAGATATCTCCTTTACGGCTGACACCTTCTTGCCGTCTACATCAAAGGCGGCATATTCAAAGACGGCCTTTGTACGTACCGGACCGTTGCATATGCGCTCCTGTGATGCCCAGTTGTCCCCGAGTATGATCTTGTTTCCGACATATGGAGCAAGGGCCCCGCCGCCAAGGGTATTGGCTACCTTGTAGCAGTCCATGCCGTCGCCATAGTTATGATGATAGTCTGCCTTTGCATACCATTCATCTATGATGAGCCTGTCTGTACATTTGAGCCATATGTCAGGTCCGAATGTCCTCGGGTCAGCCAGGGCCGGTCCGTAGATCCTGCCTGCAACCAGATTGTTCTCGTAGGCATAGTCATCCGCACGCTCAGGAACATAACGGCTGTAAACCAGCATTTCATACTCCTCGCGCTCGCCTGTTGTGACGGTATATTCCACAGTCTCGCCGGCAGGGACGGTAGCCTGGAAAATAAGAAGCTCCTCTCCATGCCTTTCAGTATATACCTGTACAGGTATCTGCTTTCCGGCAGCATCGAGAACGACTGCATTTTCCTCAGTAAGCCCTTTGACTTCAGAGGCAAGTGCAGAGAAGTCGAGTTCGACGGTCTCGTTGGTGCGTGCAAGTTCCGAATCATTCTCCACCAGGACCTTGACTCCGGCACCTGATGTACACGACATCATTAACGCAGCTGAAATAATGGCAGCCGCACCCATTGCAAAATTCCTTTTCATATCTGTTGTCATTTATTGTCCCCTTTCTAAAGTATGAGGGCGACCTAAAGGAGGTGTTTCAAGCGTAACGCAGAAATACCCTTTTGAGTCGCCCGCACAAGATTTCAAATGCGATTCAGAATTATTCCGGCTGCCTTCCGATGTATGCAAGGATACCGCCGTCCACATAAAGGATGTGGCCGTTTACGAAGTCTGATGCAGATGATGCGAGGAATACTGCAGGTCCCTGGAGGTCTTCAGCATTTCCCCATCTCTCGGCAGGAGTCTTTGCGACAATGAATGA
The DNA here is from genome assembly GCA_944323805.1 of uncultured Bacteroidales bacterium. GTDB lineage: Bacteria > Bacteroidota > Bacteroidia > Bacteroidales > UBA932 > Cryptobacteroides. The sequence goes on from CALUTW010000004.1 coordinate 25,776, forward strand.
ATCGAATGGATGACGTGAACCGTCCGGCTGACGCTCACGGAGAGGTGCTGTCTGCGGTGTTGCGATATAACCAGGCCCGATACCGTTGCACTGGATATTGTACTTGCCGTACTCTGATGCGATGTTCCTTGTAAGCATCTTGAGTCCGCCCTTTGCAGCTGCATATGCAGATACGGTCTCACGGCCGAGCTCTGACATCATAGAGCAGATGTTGATGATCTTTCCGCCGCCGTTCTTTATCATTGAAGGTATGACAGCCTTTGAAACAATGAACGGAGCATTAAGGTCGACGTCGATTACCTGACGGAACTCCTCGGCCTTCATCTCTATCATAGGGATACGTTTGATGATACCGGCATTGTTTACAAGGATATTGACAGGGCCGAGGTCTTTCTCGATATTCGCTACAAGAGCCTGCACCTGATCTTCCTTTGTAACATCGCATACATATCCCTTGGCATCAATTCCTTTCTCCTTGTATGAGGCAAGCCCCTTGTCTACAAGTTCCTGCTTGATGTCATTGAAAGCAATCTTTGCTCCGGCCTCGGCAAAGGCAGTAGCCAGTGCAAAGCCGATTCCATAGGATGCTCCCGTTACGAGAGCAACTTTTCCTTCAAGTGAAAAATTTACCATAACAATCTATTAGAAATTGATATTACTTTCATTATGCCATGACGGGTATGCACCCGCCGCAATCTCCGGCCGGGTTATTTCAGGTCGGTTGTAGAACATCCGTCCATGTCGCCGTAGTCGAGATTCTCGCCGCACATTGCCCAGATGAACGTATAGTTCTTGGTTGCACAGGCTGAATGGATGCTCCATTCAGGGGAAATGACAGCCTGGTCAGCCTTCATCCAGATATGACGGGTCTCCTGAGGCTCTCCCATGAAATGGCATACAGCCTGGTCCTCAGGAATCTCGAAGTAGAAATATACCTCCATCCTGCGGTTGTGGGTATGGGCCGGCATTGTATTCCATGTGCTGCCCGGCTTAAGCTCGGTCATTCCCATCTGGAGCTGGCAGGTAGGGACAACCTCCTTGACAAGCATCCTGTTGATTACACGGTGGTTGCTCTCTTCAAGAGTACCAAGCTCCATATGCACGGCCTCAGCGCGTGTCGTGAGATGGTCAGGGTATGTAGCATGGGCTGTCGAGCTGCAGAAATAGAATTTTGCAGGGTTCGCAGGGTCTGCACTTGCAAATGTAACCTTCCTGTCGCCTCTTCCGAGATAAAGGGCCTCCTTGAACTCCATCTCATATTTCTTGTCGCCGGCTACAACGATTCCCTTTCCTCCGACATTGAAGATACCTATTTCCCTCCTTGAAAGGAAATATTCCGCCCTCAGGATATCGATCGGCTTGAGCTCGAGCTCCTCATTCACAGGCATTGCCCCTCCGGCAATCATTCTGTCATGCATCGTATATACAATATTGATCTCATCGGCGGCAAAGACCTTCTCGATGAGATAATGCTCCCTGAGCTGCTTTGTGTCATAATGCTTTACATCCTGCGGATGTGCGGCATATCTGACTTCACTGTTTATTTTCATGATATGTCAGTTTTTAATGGTCAAACAAACATTTACGTCAACTGCAAAAAAGTTGCCGGCCGGCTCCGCACGACACTCCGTGAACGTGAACGGAACACAACCGACAAAACTAATCAAAAATTTATTTGATTGCAAGAAATTTTACCCAAAAACCTGCATTATGAAATCATAGCGTAACCCCTGTCTTGAATATTGCAATCTCTGAGTACCCGGACTTTTCATTATTGACATAAGTGCCTGATGCTACAGACAGTATCATATCTATGAATTCATCATCCGTCTGGGCGACCTGCTGCCCGTCGATGACTGCACCGGCGTTGAAATCTATCCACTGCGGCTTTGCCGCGGCAAGCCTGCTGTTCGTGGAGATTTTCATTGTAGGCACGAATGTCCCGAACGGAGTTCCTCTGCCGGTCGTGAAAAGCACCATCTGACATCCGGATGCCGCAAGCGCCGTAGCCGCCACAAGGTCATTCCCTGGAGCGCTGAGAAGATTCAGCCCCTTTGTCCGGAGCCTGTCCCCGTATTCCAGGACATCAACCACTTCCGCCTTCCCCGACTTCTGGGTACAGCCGAGGGACTTCTCCTCAAGTGTGGATATTCCTCCTGCCTTGTTGCCCGGTGACGGATTCTCATAGACAGGCTGTCCGTTACGCATGAAATATTCCTTGAAGTCATTGATGAGATGCACAGTCTTGTCAAATGTCTCCCTGTCCTTGCACCTCGACATGAGAATTGTCTCGGCGCCGAACATTTCCGGCACTTCCGTAAGGACAGCCGTACCGCCGCGTGCTATCAGCCAGTCGGAGAAGCGCCCGAGAAGCGGGTTGGCGGTAATGCCGGAGAAGCCGTCCGAGCCACCGCATTTCAGGCCTATCTTCAATTCGCTGACAGGGACGTCCTCCCTGATGTCTGAAGCGGCAGCGGCCGCTATGCCACGCAGAAGCGTAAGCCCGTATTCGACTTCATCCCCCGGGACTTTCTGCGCCTCCATGTATCTTACCCTGGCCGCATCCGTCTCCCCGACAAGCTCCCTGAAGGCAGACAGCTGATTGTTCTCGCAGCCCAGTCCGACCACAAGCACACCGGCAGCATTCGGATGATGAACCATATCGGCAAGTATCTTCCTCGTATTCTCATGGTCCTGCCCAAGTTGCGAGCATCCGTAATTATGGGGGAATGCCACTGCCCTTGTAATGGCCGGATAAGAATCAAGCTCCTCCGCAAACCGCTTCTGTATCTGCTGGACAATACCGTTTACACATCCTACGGTAGGGATTATCCACAGCTCGTTTCTTATCCCGACACTGCCGTCAGGTCTTCTGAATCCTTTGAATGTGGCACGCACATCCGCAGGAGGGATACGCGACGGCTGCGGCTCATATGAATATTCGAGGACACCTTCAAGATTGGTCTTGAGGATATTGTGGTCTATAAGACTGCCTGCAGCCACCGGACAGGTAACATGCCCTATGGGGAAGCCGTACTTTATGACATTGTCTCCTGCATTTAAATCCTTGAGCGCAATCTTGTGTCCGGCAGGGATGTTGTCCCGGGCCTCTATCCTGAGCCCGTCGACAAGACAGATGTCGCCGGCTGCCGCATCTGCAACAGCGACGGCGACATTGTCCGCATTATTTATCCTGATGAATCTAGTCATGGCAGTTATCCGACAACGGTTTCTACTGCAGCCCTCATTCCGTCTTTCCGGATGACATCGAGCTTTTCAGCCACCATATCCGTAAGCCCCGGGATCAGATTGAGGTCCTCTCCCCATATCTGTTCCGCCCCGAGCACGCCTTCAGCCACTTTCCTCACATCGCCGGTAGCCCACAGCTCTTTCAGAAGGCTTATCGTGGATTCATCGTCGGCAGGGACAATCTCGACATCGCCGCGTTTCCCGCCCTTATAGTATGTGATGATTGCTGCAAGTCCAAGGACAAGCCCCTCAGGAAGGGTACCTTTCCTTTCCAGGTAAATCTTGAGGCCAGGCAGGTCGCGGGTCCTGTACTTAGGGAAGGAATTAAGCATTATGCTCGTGACAAAATGCTTCACATACGGGTTTACGAATCTTTCGAGGACATCGCCGGCAAACTGCTCAAGCTCCGGCTTAGGAAGGTCGAGCGTCTCGAGAAGCTCCCCGAACATCACTTTACGCACGAACTTCCCTATCAGAGGGTCTTCAACGCACTCTTTCACGGTATCGAGACCTGAAAGATACCCTACCGGGGACAGTACGGTATGCGGTCCGTTCAGCAAGGTTACCTTGCGGGCATGATAAGGGGCTTCGCTCGGCACAAACAGGACATTCAGTCCGGCCTTGTCGGCAGGGAATTCCCTCTCGATCTCCTTCGGCGCCTCAATGACCCACAGATGGAATATCTCGGCCTTGACAACAAGCTTGTCATCATAGCCTATCCTCTGATGAATCTGGTCGATTGTATCTTTCGGATATCCCGGAACGATGCGGTCGACAAGCGTGCAATAGACCCCGCATGCCGTCTCGAACCATTCGCGGAAGCCATCGCCAAGGTTCCAGAGTTCTATATACCTGTAAATGCATTTCTTAAGCTCCTTGCCGTTCAGGAAAATAAGCTCGCACGGGAAGATGATGAGCCCCTTGGTCCTGTCTCCCTTGAAATACTCGTAACGGCGATACAGAAGCTGCGTAAGCTTGCCGGGGTACGATGACGCAGGACGGTCATCCAGCCTGCATGACGGGTCGAAGGCTATTCCTGCCTCCGTCGTGTTGGAAATCACGAAACGGATATCAGGGTTTTCAGCAAGCTTCAGATACTCATCGAATTCCCGGTACGGGTTCAACCCTCTGGATATGACATCTATCATATCTATGGAGTCCACAGGATTGCCCTTGTCGATTCCCTGGAGATTGAGATGATACAGGCCATCCTGGGCATTCAGCATGTCCACCATACCTTTCTCGATAGGCTGGACCACTACAACTCCCCCGTTAAAGTCCGTCTTCCTGTCGAGGTTCCATATTATCCAGTCTACAAAAGCCCTGAGGAAATTTCCTTCCCCGAACTGGATTACCTTTTCCGGATACTTCCTTGCATCCGCAGTCGTTCTGTCGAGTTGTTTCATAGTACGATTTATTATTGGATTTCTATTAATTTCGAGGTCGGTTGAAGCAAAATTACAAAATTTCCGTGTCCGTTCACGGATTTTTTATATATTTACGGCCGATTGACAATTTTTCACAGATTTTTGTACAAAATTCATATGTGGAGCAGACTGGCTGACCGATATTTGCAAAAACATATTAAAACTGATACCATGGACATTTTATCGAAGGTCAAGGAAAACTTGGATGTGATACGGGACAGGAAGTTCATCAATGATGACTTCATGCTCAACAATGACTGTGCACGTGAACTCTATCATGAAAGTGCCGAAAAGATGCCTATCATCGACTACCACTGTCATCTTGTCCCGGAAATGATTGCCGGAAACCACCGGTTCAAGGATCTTACTGAAGTATGGCTCGGAGGAGACCATTATAAATGGCGCGCAATGCGCGGGAACGGAGTGCCTGAAGAATTCATCACAGGCAAGCGAAGCAGCTATGAGAAATTCGAGAAATGGGCAGAGACCGTGCCTTACACGATGCGCAACCCGCTCTATCATTGGACCCACCTGGAGCTTGCCAGAGTGTTCGGCATCTATGATCTTCTCAACCCGCAGACTGCGCGTGCCATCTATGATGAATGCACCGAAAAGCTCCAGACCGAGGAATACAGGGGACAGGCCCTTATGAAAAGGTTCAATGTAAAGGTAGTCTGCACAACTGATGACCCTGTGGATTCACTGGAATACCATAGATACATTGCAGAGCATCCGTTCGGTGTAAGGGTGCTTCCGGCATGGAGGCCTGACAAGTCGATGGCGATAGAGAAACCGGGGTACGTACAGTATATCGGAAAACTCTCGGAGGTAAGCGGAGTCGCTATTACAGGATACCAGGACCTCCTCGATGCACTGAAGAAACGCCATGACTTCTTCGATTCAATGGGATGCAGGCTGTCAGACCATGGTCTCGAGACCTTCTATGCGGAGGATTTCGAGATGGAGGAGATCGATGCCATCTTCAGGAAAGGGCTCAGGGAAGAGGCTCTCGACGAGAAGGAGGTGCTGAAGTTCAGGAGCGCAATCCTGCTTGATTTTGCAAGAATGGACTGGGAGAAAGGCTGGGCACAGCAGTTCCACGTCGGAGCCATAAGGGACAACAACACCAGGATGTACAATATCCTCGGCCCGGATACAGGATATGATGCAATCCACGACGTACCATGCGCAGCTGCAGGACACAAGTTCCTGAACAGGCTTGCAATGGAGGACAAGCTCACAAAGACAATCCTGTACAATCTCAATCCGAAGGACAATGAAGTCCTTGCAACAATGGCATATACCTTCAATGACGGTACAGTTCCGGGAAAGATGCAGCTCGGTTCCGGATGGTGGTTCCTGGACCAGGAAGACGGAATGCGCAAGCAGATGAACGCACTTTCCGCGCTCGGACTGTTCAGCAGGTTTGTAGGTATGCTGACTGATTCCAGAAGTTTCCTCTCATACCCTCGTCACGAATATTTCCGCCGCATACTCTGCAATGTACTCGGAGAGGATATCGAGAATGGCAGGCTTCCCAAGAGCGAGATGCCTTTCATCCATCAGATGGTCAAGGATATCTCATACAACAATGCCGCAAGGTATTTCAATTTCTGATGCAATACCAAGTCATGTTATATATGTTAAAAGTTATGATGGGAAATGTCTCCGATGTGAATCGGGGACATTTTCATTTATCCGCACGGATGTCACGCCCGGATACCACGGAACTGAAGAAAGAATATACCGAATCCTGAACCTCCCTGCCGCAATGATGCCCCCCGCCAGTGAACAGTGTCCTCACATCCCCGTATCGCCGCCCGCCGCAATACGGCACATGACCGGCATCCTGACCGCTTGCAGCGGAAGAGTATATGTCCCTGATTATCCTGAAAGCCTCTGCCGCTGATTTCTCCGGGAAAAGAGGGTCGGCAGCACCATTGACAAACATCATAGGCTTAGGCCAGGTAAACCTTGCTATCTCAGGGAAATCATATCTGTCCCGGAGCTCCGGTATCCTCATGGACAGGTCTGAAACACTTGTACTGTCATAGTCTTCCTTGCAAAGCATCCAGCATGCAGCCGCACCATAATGCACATCGTCCGAGAAAGCTGCCAGAAGCCAGCATCTGTGCGCACCCATTGAAAAGCCGAAAGCACCTGTCCTGTCCTTGTCTACAAACGGCAGAGATGAAAGGAAAGAGGCTGCCGCCATGTCATCCGCAAGTATCTTCTCCGCCCACAGCCTGCCTTCAGACAGCAGACTGTCATACACATGCTTCTGTCCCTCAAAGACCTTCCGTTTAAGAATCTTCAGGGAATCCTTTACTCCGATGTTCCCGGACCTGACCGGGGACTCTTTGCCGAATGAAAGTTCCGACCACCTCCTTGCATCCGCTGAAGCCCTGTCTCCCCAGTACAGCGCATCATGGACAAGGACTACATAGCCCATTGAAGCCAGGGTATCAGCCATATATGCCCCGTCAAAATATCTCTCCGACCATTGCTGCGATGAAAGCCTCACATGCTCAGGAGCTTCCGCGACGGGAGAAACAAGCTTCTCCTTGCCGATATCGAATCTTGCCCCATGGTCATGAAGCATAAGGATAGCCGGACACGGCTCCTTCTCAGAAGCCTTATCCGGGACCAGCAGATATGCCCGCAGCGTGTCTCTGCTTTCAGTCATGCCGCATGTATCCGGAACAGTAAACTCGATAAGCCGGCATCCGTATGTCCCCCTGTCCTCTTCAGCCAGTATCCGCATTACTGCGGCATCAGGCCCACATGAAACGGAAGCCACGGCACTGGCCGATAAAAAGACAGCCCGGAATCTCTTCATGAGATGCCGAACTGCCTTGCATATGGTACCTGTCATATCCGTCATGGCATGGAAGCTATTCCATCAGTTTCTTATATTTGAAACGCTTTGGCTCCTCATTGCCGAGACGCCGTTTCTTGTTCTCTTCATATTCCGAATATGTACCTTCAAAGAAATAGACCTGGGAGTCGCCTTCAAATGCAAGTATATGAGTAGCTATCCTGTCAAGGAACCATCTGTCGTGGGATATTACCACTGCACATCCCGCGAAATTCTCCAGACCTTCCTCCAGAGCCCGTATCGTATTGACATCCACATCATTTGTAGGCTCGTCCAGCAGAAGGACATTGCCTTCATCCTTAAGTGTCAGGGCAAGATGCAGACGGTTTCTCTCGCCGCCGGACAGCACCCCGCAAAGCTTCTCCTGGTCCGCACCTGAAAAATTGAACCTGGAGACATACGCTCTTGCATTCACATCCCTCTTGCCGAGCCGGATAAAATCCAGGCCCCCTGAAACAGTCTCATATACCGTCTTGTCCGGATCGATGCTCTTATGCTGCTGGTCAACATATGCGAGTTTTACGGTCTCCCCTATCGTAATGGTGCCGGTATCAGGCTTTTCCAGTCCCATGATAAGCCTGAACAGGGTGGTCTTTCCGGCTCCGTTCGGACCTATGACACCGACGATACCTGCAGGAGGCAGCACAAAACTCAGATGCTCGAAAAGAAGCCTGTCTCCATATGCCTTGGATACGTCATTGAATTCAATCACCTTGTTGCCGAGCCTCGGTCCGTCAGGGATATATATCTCCAGGTTGGCCTCCTTTTCCCTGCCGTCCTCACTTGCAAGTTTCTCATATGCGCCGAGACGGGCCTTTGACTTGGCCTGGCGGGCCTTGGGAGCCATCCTTACCCATTCCAGTTCCCTCTCAAGAGTCTTGCGCCTCTTGCTCTCCTGCTTCTCCTCCATCTCGAGCCTTCTGGTCTTCTGGTCAAGCCACGAGGAATAGTTACCCTTCCACGGGATTCCCTCGCCCCTGTCAAGCTCCAGTATCCATCCTGCTACATTATCGAGGAAATACCTGTCATGAGTCACTGCGATGACAGTACCCTTGTATTGTCTCAGATGCTCTTCCAGCCACTGGATACTCTCGGTATCGAGATGGTTTGTCGGCTCATCCAGCAGGAGGACATCCGGCTGCCTGAGAAGAAGACGGCACAAGGCAACGCGCCTGCGTTCTCCTCCGCTCAATACGGAGACCTTCGCATCAGAAGGAGGGCACTGAAGTGCATCCATCGCCCTCTCCAGCTTTGAATCTATCTCCCAGCCGCCGCAATGCTCGATTTTTTCAGTAAGCTCGCCCTGCCTTTCAATAAGTGCATTCATCTCGTCATCAGACATGGGCTCAGCAAACTTCATGTTCACTTCCTCATACTCCTTCAGGAGATCCATGACCTCCTGGACTCCCTCCTGCACTACCTCTATCACAGTCTTGTCCGGATCCATCCGGGGCTCCTGCTCAAGATATCCCACCGAATAGCCGGGAGCCCATACTACCTCGCCCTGATATGATTTCTCCACACCGGCGATTATCTTCATCAGGGTGGACTTTCCCGAGCCGTTCAGACCGATGATACCTATCTTTGCGCCATAGAAGAAAGACAGATATATATCCTTCAGTATTACCTTGTTATTATGAGGCAGGACCTTCCCTACCCCATTCATGGAAAAGATGATTTTCTCGTCTGCCATAAAAAGAATTTTCGGTAAAGATAGCTTTACTTTTGCAATTCTTCAACCTGCCTCCTGATTTTCTCTGCCGCCTGGCCGCTGATGGAACGGTTCCGCCGGCACCATTCGCTCGGCGATTCATTCATGAACAGCCTGAAGGCCATATTATAGGATGCCACTGTATGAAATCCTGACATCTCCGCAAGCTGGCTTACCTTCAGATGGGTGTCGGACAGGAACAGGTCCATGGAATAATGTACGCGGAAATAATTGACATACTGACAGAAATTCCGCCCCGTATAGATGTTGATTGCCTTTGATATATAAAGCTTGTTCGTATACAGGGACCTGGCTACATCCCCTATCGTCAGGTCGCCGTCCAGGAAAGGCCTTTCATTGCGGAACAGCACGTCAAGCCTTTCATATATGGAAGCATAGCATGTTTCGGTCCTGGGCTTTTCATCATCCTTTGCAAGCTGCACGGCATCCTGACCTCCATCCGCCACAGCCGACAGACCGCTGTCTGCCCGCAGTGGCAGACCTCTGGTTATCTGGATGTAAAGCATAAGATGGACTGCCGCAACGAGGACAAGGCATATGGCCGCCATGGCCATACCAGCCGGACCTCCGGCTGATGCGGCAGACACGGATATCATCAGTATTGAAAGGCATAAGAGGAGATGCAGTGCGAATGAATAATCATATATACAGCTCCGGACCGGGACATATGCGACAAAGCCTTTCAGGGCCGCATGCAGTCCTGCCCCGAAAACCGCCGTTCCGGCAAGGAGAGACAATGCTAGAAATACGGGCATCGACATTGCAAGCTTCATCTGCCACGGGGCGCCCGGAGAAAGGAACCTGGACAGTGACAATAATGCAGTTATCGTCAAGACCATACCCGACAGCGCGACAAGTGCCCTTCCCGGATTGAATTCAGCGGTGCCTGGCCGGCATGCAAGCAGACACATTGAAGGCAGGGCCAGTTCAAACACAGCATACGGATGAAGTCCTCCGGACATCCTTAGCCCTGAAAGAAAGAGCATCAGGGCACAAAGTGGAGATGCCATGATGACCCCGCCGGCAGAGTCTCCCGCAGACTTTCCCCTGCACCTCCTTATGATACTGTCAAAAATCATAAAAACATACATAACCGATACGACTGCTCCAGCACAATACACTCCATTTCCGTCACTGATCATGTATTTCATATATTACAATTTAAGTTATATTGGTTATACTGGTGACAAAATTAAATAAAAAGCCTTTCCTTATACTTGACCGGGAAGGCCTTACAGCAATATTTTTCTCTTTTTTACGGTTATTTCTCTTTTTTGAGTCGGGCTATTCTCCGGTACCGGTACCCTTGTCCGCCCGGGTCCTCCTGGAGGACTTTACCTTGATTGTATCGAAGCCCTTGCCGAATACGCCCATGACACTGGACACGGAGACAAATGCATCCGGATCGATGGTCTTGACATAACGCATGAGCAGATTCAGGTCTGATTTCCTTGTCATGACCATTATTACCTGGCTCTCAGTCTTGGTATACCATCCTTCGGCATGTATCAGGGTCACTCCCCGCTTCATATCCTCGGTTATGGCATCTGCTATCTCAGCATATCGCCTGGAGAATATGAACACCTGTACCGACTGCTTGGAGCCTGACAGATACAGGTCCACCGAATATCCGGACACTGTTATCAGCACCAGTCCGTACACCGCTGTCGCCAGTTTCTCCGGGAACGGCACAAGCTCTCCGGAAGCAGTATATGACGGGAACAGCATCGACGACAGGATTATCACGACATCCATCGCGAGAATGAGCTTCCCCGGGGAGATATTCCTGAACTTGCCGACTATAAGGGCAATGATATCAGTCCCTCCCGTACTGCCGCCGTTGGAGATTGACATTCCGATTCCCACCCCGGACAGGATTCCGCCTATGATAGTACACAGCATCTTCCCGTTCGATACGGCCAGTTCCTGGGATATCGATTCCGGAATCAGAGGAGGAAGGATATTGAGCATGACGGAAGCGAATATGATTGCATATATCGTTTTCCCGCCGAAGCCTGTCCCGAGTATCTTTATGCCTGCCAGAAGAAGCAGCGCATTAATCACAAGATAGGAATATCCCATCTTTATACCGGTGGCGTAATATATTATCGCACTAAGACCGGACACGCCCCCGCCGACCAAATTGTTCGGAATCAGGAAGACAGCCCACCCCATCACATACGACAGGAGGCCTATGCTGATCAGGAGATACTCCTTCGCGGTGATCCATATGGATTTCTTCAGGGCAGCCATGGCCTACTCCTTTACTTCAGGCCTGTCAAGACGTTTTCTGGCCTGCTTCTTCTTCAGTTCAAGACCTGTCTTCATCTCATCAAAGCCCTCGCCATATACTCCGCTTGCGGAAGACACGGAAACAAAGGCCGAATGGTCTATGGACTTTATTATCGACACCACATCATGGAGCTCGCTCCGGCGTACAATCACAAGCAGCACGTTGCTGTCGGTCTTGGAATACCATCCCACGGACTTTATGCCTGTTACCCCGCGCTTCATATCGGTAATGATCTTGTCCGCAATCTCATTGTATCTGGAGGAGAATATGAGTATCTGGACAGAAGATTTCTGCCCGAGAAGCACGAAGTCCACCATGAACGAGAAGGTAATCATCACGATATAGCCATATATCATATCTTCAATGGTCTTCCCCGGTATAAAGAGGATTGAAGCTATGATAAAGAGGTCCGAATACAGATATACCTTTCCCGGGGATACGGGCCAGTATTTGTTGACAATCATAGCAGCGATGTCAGTCCCGCCGGTGCTTCCTCCCTTCAGGAGCACAAGGCCTATGCCCACCGCCTCGAGTATACCTCCGACCACGGCCTCCAGGAACTTTTCATCGAAGGATACCGTCCAGTCGAACCTCGGGAATACATCGAACAGTACCGTAGACAGTATTATGACATATATCGTCTTTATACCGAATGCCTTGCCGAGCACAAGGAAACCTATTATCAGCAGTATGGCATTCAGCACGAAGAAAGATGTCGCTACCGGTATTGCTCCATCCGTGGCGAAATATATGATGGTACACAATCCGGTACCGCCGCCGCTTGCAATCCCGTTCGGAATCATGAAGGATGTCCATGCCAGGACATATATGACTGTACCCAGAGTGACTATGAGATAGTCCTTGAATTCAGACATGAAGTTTTTCATAGCAGGTATCATTTTACGACTATATTGACAATCTTTCCAGGGACTACAATGACTTTCACGATATTACCTCCTGCAAGATATCTTGATGTCTGTTCCAGAGCCCTGACATGTGCTTCGACCTCTTCCTTCGGCATGGACTTCGGGAGCTCCACGGTAAAACGGGTCTTTCCGTTGAAGGATACAGCATAGACACAGCTGTCTTCAACGGTATATGACTCGACATACTCCGGGAATGAGGCATAAGTGATGCTCTCACTGTGTCCGAGAGCCTCCCACAGTTCTTCTGCTATATGAGGGGCAAACGGGGAAAGAAGCACAACAAGCGGCTCGAGGATCGCGCGTTTGCTGCATTTGTGGTCATACAGGTCATTGACGGCTATCATGAAGGCGCTCACGGCTGTATTGTATGAGAAATTCTCTATATCGGTCCTGACCTTCAATATGAGCCTGTGGAGAATCTTCAGCTCCTCCCTTGAAGGCTCTTCATCGCTCACAATGAAACTGTCCCTGTCGTAGAACAGCCTCCACACCCTCCTGAGGAATCTGTGGACACCGTCTATACCCTTGGTGTCCCATGGCTTGGACTGCTCCACAGGACCCAGGAACATCTCATACAGCCTCAGCGTGTCAGCACCATATGTGTCGCATACCATGTCCGGGTTGACGACATTGTACATGGACTTGCTCATCTTCTCGATTGCATATCCGCAGATATATTCCCCGTCTTCAAGGATGAATTCGGCATCGGCGAAATCAGGCATCCATTTCCTGAATGCATCGATATCAAGCCTGTCATTGTGCACGATATTCACATCCACATGTATTTCAGTGGTCTCATAGCTGTCTTTCAGCCCGTATGATACAAATGTGTTCGTATTGACTATCCTGTATACGAAATTGGAACGGCCCTGTATCATCCCCTGATTTATCAGCTTCCTGAACGGCTCCTTCTCGCACACATATCCGAGGTCGTACAGGAACTTGTTCCAGAAACGTGAATATATCAGATGGCCGGTCGCATGTTCTGTACCTCCGACATAAAGGTCGACATTGCGCCAGTACGCGTCAGCCTCCTTGCCCACAAGAGCTTCGCTGTTATGCGGGTCCATGTACCTGAGATAATATGCGCTGCTGCCTGCAAAGCCAGGCATGGTGCTCTTTTCTATAGGACAGCCGTCGACATCCCAGTGTGCAGCCCTTCCGAGAGGCGGCTCGCCGGACTCTGTCGGCAGATACTTGTCCACTTCCGGGAGCTCCAGAGGAAGACTTTCAAACGGCATCGGAGTCGCAATCCCATCCTTGAAATATATCGGGAACGGTTCGCCCCAGTATCTCTGCCTGGAGAATATAGCATCTCTCAGCCTGTAGTTTACCTTGCGGCGGCCGATTCCATGCTTCTCCACGTAGTCTATCGCTGCAGGTATCGCGTCCCTGACATTCATCCCATTGAGGAAACCCGAATTGCACATTATGCCATCCTTTGCATCAAAGGAGGATTCACTGACATCGCACCCCTCGATGAGAGGCACTATCGGCAGATTGAAATGTCTCGCAAAGGCATAGTCCCTGCTGTCATGGGCAGGAACAGCCATTATGGCTCCCGTGCCATATCCTGCCAGCACGTATTCCGATATCCAGACCGGCACCTTCTCCCCGGTAAGAGGATTGACGGCATATGAACCTGAGAATACGCCTGTTACCTTATGCGTCTCGGCAAGCCTTTCCCTCTCCGTCTTCTTTCTGGCCATGGCGAGATACTCCTCGACTGCGGCCTTCTGCTGCGGCGAAGTCAGCTTGGCGACCCATTCGCTTTCAGGGGCCAGTACCATGAATGTGACACCGAAGACAGTATCGGCCCTCGTAGTGAAGATCGTGATGTCATACTCATTGTCCCCGTTAATGGCCCTGAACACCATTTCGGCACCTTCAGAGCGGCCAATCCAGTTACGCTGCATATCCTTAAGCGAATCAGACCAGTCAAGGTCCTCAAGGTCATCAAGCAGTCTTCCGGCGTAGGCGGAGACACGGAGCTGCCACTGGGTCATCTTCTTCTGCTCTACAGGATGTCCTCCCCTGACGGAATATCCCTCCTTCACTTCATCATTGGCCAGCACGGTACCGAGTTTCGGGCACCAGTTGACAGAGGTCTCCCCCTGATAGGCGATGCGATAGTTCATAAGGACATCTGATTTCTCCTTCTCTGTCATGCTGTTCCACCGGGCTGCCGTAAACGACATCTCCGTGCTGCATGCTGCATCCACACCTTCAGTCCCGTTCTCCGAGAAGGCCTTCTCCAGGTCCTCTATCGGGCACGCCTTCTGAAGCCTGTTGTCGTAATAGCTCCCGAACATCTTCAGGAAAGCCCACTGCGTCCATTTGTAATATTCAGGGTCGCATGTCCTTATTTCCCTCGACCAGTCAAAGGAAAAGCCTATACGGTCAAGCTGTTCCCTGTATCTTGCGATATTCCTGGCCGTCGTCACGGCAGGATGCTGCCCTGTCTGGATGGCATACTGCTCTGCCGGAAGCCCGAAGGCATCGTAGCCCATCGGATGCAGGACATTGAATCCGCACAGGCGCTTGTATCTGCTGTATATGTCACTTGCAATGTATCCGAGCGGATGCCCGACATGCAGCCCTGCCCCGGAAGGATAAGGGAACATGTCCAGGACATAATATTTCGGTCTTGACGAATTGTTCTCGGCCTTGAATGTATGGTTGGCCGCCCAGTAGGACTGCCATTTCCTTTCAATCTCTTTGAAATTATATTCCATTTCCGGTATGTTTTTCTTTATCACTTGTCTTTTCTTATGACACGCCCGTTAATCCCGAACCTGTTCCCGGACTTCTTCTCAAGGACGAACTCTACGGGGATTGTCATTGATGTGCGGACCTTTTCCCCTCTCAGACGGCCGGGACGCCATTTCGGAGATGCGCTTACCACCCTGACAGCCTCGGCATCGAGAAGCGGGTCAGCTCCCCTGGATACCCTGACATTCGTCACGCTTCCGTCAGGCTCGATGATGAAATCCACAAGGACCCTGCCCTGTATCCCCTGTTCCACTGCCTTCTGCGGATATTTCAGGTACTGGTAGACCCACCTCTGGAGGAACTGCCTCGGGTCCGTGCTGTTAAGGAACATCGGGCGCTGGTCACAGTCATAGTAGGCGACGGCATTCTCCGATACGGTGCTCTTCTTATTAGGGGCTTCCGAAGGCCTGAACGCGATCTGCATTCCTGTGCCTGCAAGAGCTTCGGTAAAGTTGTATATGTACTCCAGCTCCTTTTCCATCATGTCATAGTCTATTACAGACCATGTATCTTTCGGGGTGTTGTGCTCCGGATACCGGCCCGTGGTAAAATGCACCGACGGGATTTCGCATGAATAGAAGGCCCTGTTGTCAGACGGATATATCTCATATGAGACGAGTTCCGGCAATACCGGCTGAAGTTCTCCGGACACCTCTTCCAGAATCTTGTTCAGGTCGGCATTGGAGGCTGTATATGCATAGAATCCCTGGTCTCCCGTACCGAGCATGTCCAGATCTATCATTGCATCGATATTCCCGACATCGGAGAATGACCTGTTCAGGAAATACCATGCACCGGCATAGGTCTGCATCGATGCACCGAAAGCCACGAAAATGACAGACCGCCTGAACAGGATGGAATTGGTGGAAACCTTTCCTGCCAGCTCTATCATCATTGCAAGACCTGATGCATTACCGTTGGCCCCGTAATATATCTGCTCCATAGTGCGTCCGTCCACAGTCATTGTGTTCGTCCCGAGGTTGTCAAGCCTTGCCCCGACAACTATATACCTGTCACGTAGCTCTTTATCATATCCCTGGACAAATCCCAATATATTCCTGGAGAAAAGGGTATCCGCCCCTTCCCTTGCAATGCCGAACTCGTCCCCCGACTCCGGGCACAGCATCTCGACCCCATAGTCCTTAAGCCTGTCATAGACATAGGCTGCAGCCTCCCTTTCGCCTTCCGATCCGGCAAGCCTGCCCTCGAGCGAAGCCGAGGCGAGATATCCGACATGTGACTTCAGAGAGATGACAGTCTCGCTGTCATAGAGCCCGGAATAGTCTCCTCCTGCATATTGGGCGAACGCAGCCACCGGGGCCATAAATACTGCCAGGAAGGCAGCAATATTTAAACGTAAATACGACATAATCTACTCATTAACAAGAATCCAGACATCGTCCGGGCAAAACGGCTCTGTCTTGACCGCTTTAAGCGACTCCAGGACCTGCCTGAGATTGTCAGCCGGAGAGATTGCCACTGAATTGAACCCGTTCCTGAAATTTACAAGCACCGGAGTATACCCCCTGGCCTGCACTTCACTGAACAGGGATTCCGCATTGGCCCGCCTGAGGAACGACCCCACAACGATATAATACCGCGAGCCGAGCTTAGTAGTGAACATTCCGCCCATATCTGACGGATTGAGGATTGTGCCACGCATCTGCTTCAACGAATCGAGTATTGCCAGTGAATCCGCCAGCATCCTTTCGACACTCCGCAAAGAGTCAATCCTGGCCTGATGGGCAGCCTCTTTCTCCGCCATCATCTCAATGCGCATCCTGTCAATTTCTTCAGCTGTCGGACGCCCTGCAAGTTTCCGGAACATGTCGCAGCCGGAAACCAGAAATGAAGCAAGCACCAATACTGTCAAAACCGTATTTCTCATCGTCGCATAACTTTGCACATTTTGCAAATTTAACCAATTAATGGTCTGTGACAAAATAAAAATTATAAATTTGCAGGAAGAATATACCGGCAAAACGTACCGCCGGAAACTATTTTCCGATGTCCGGGAGACCTTACCGAAATATCTGCAGCATAATGGCAGCCATTGCAGCCGCAACGGCATTGATGACATGCCCGGGAACCGCGCTGCGCGGACAGGAACTGCCTGACAGAGGCATTGCCCTGCATGACAGGCAGGCCCTTGCCCGCATGCTCGATGCGACCCCTCCCGAAGCCCCAGTGCGGGATACGGCCGTCATGGTATTCGTCGGGGATGTAATGCTGCATAAGGCGCAGATAATGAATGCCCATGAAAGATACGGAGGGGAAATGGATTCAAGCATGCACGAAGCATATGATTTCAGTCAGTATCTTTCCGGGATATCACACAGGCTCCGGGAGGCCGATATTGCCGTCGCGAACATGGAGTTCACTCTTGCCGGACCGCCGTTTACCGGATACCCGTCATTCTCCGCACCTGATTCATATGCGGAATACATGGCAGAATGCGGCATCGATGTATTCCTGACCGCGAACAACCATATATGCGACAAAGGGGACAGGGGCATGGAAAGGACTCTCGCCAGATACAGGGAACTGGGTAAAACCCACGGGATAAGGACTGCGGGGACATATGACACCCGATGCGACACCTGCCAGGGAATCCTGTTTGTCCGGGCAAGAGGCATCAAGGTCGCCATCATCAACTTCACATACGGCACCAATGCAGCAATGGGGAAAAGATACAGGGCATGCACCGGGAGTCCAGACACAATCAGGCATCTGTTCAGGAAAGCCGCGGAAGCAGATCCTGAACTGATAATAGCAATGCCTCACTGGGGAGAAGAATACCGGCTCCGCCATTCCCCGGAACAGGAAAGGACAGCGGAACTGCTGGCGGAAAACGGCGCCGACATAATAATAGGCACACATCCGCATGTAGTGCAGGACTGCGACACCATCTCTGTCGATACCGGTAAAGGGCACAGAAATGTACCCGTAATATATTCTCTTGGCAATATTGTCTCGAACATGAGCGCACGGGACACACAGCTCGGGCTCATGCTGACACTCAGGATATGCCGCGATGAAGAGGGACGGGCTGAAATCCTGCCGCCGGAATACTGCTTTACCTGGTGCTCGCTGCCGGGCAGGATGACAGACAGCCATGCGACTGTCCCTGTAAAGGAATATCTGCACAGGAAGGGCGAGTGGCTGTCGGCATGGGACTGGATAAAAATGAAAGACACATATAAAAGAGTCAGGGAGACGACCGGGATACAGGACTGACAGACCCTGAAACAGAAACACACATTCAGATGAAGAAGACAATAAGACTTGAGGCGATTGACCCCGTTGAAATCTATGGCACCGGGAACAGAATCCTGGAGGCACTGTGCGGATATTTTCCGAAGCTGAAGGTTACGGCAAGAGGAACGGAGATAATCCTTGACGGGAGCGAAGCCGAGACCGAGGAATTCGAGGTAAAGCTCAATATGCTGATTGAACGCAGGCTCCACAAGACCAGCCTTACCCCGTACGACGTAGAGGACATCTTTGACGGCGAGACCAGTCCGGAAAGGTTCAGGCTGAGCGGGGATTCGACTATCGTACACGGCAATGACGGCAAGCCGATAAAGGCAAGGAACAGGACCCAGCAGGAAATGGTAAAGGCATACTTCGAGAACGACCTGATATTTGCCGTAGGTCCGGCGGGAACCGGGAAGACATATGTCGCCATAGCATTGGCCGTCAGGGCATTGAAAAACAGGGAAGTCAAAAGGATAATACTGACAAGGCCGGCCGTGGAAGCCGGGGAACGGCTTGGATTTCTCCCTGGCGACCTAAAGGACAAGCTCGACCCGTATCTTCAGCCTCTGTATGACGCCCTCGGCGACATGATACCGCAGAAGAAGCTTCAGGACTTCATGGCTGACGGGACAATACAGATAGCACCGCTTGCCTATATGAGAGGACGCACGCTCGACAAGGCCTGTGTCATACTCGACGAGGCCCAGAATACCAATCTCAGCCAGCTCAAGATGTTCCTGACCAGAATGGGAAGGGATGCAAAATTCATTGTCACGGGAGATGCCACACAGATCGACCTGCCGCATAAGGAGGATTCAGGACTTCTCAAAGGGATAGAGCTGGTCAGGAAGATAAAGGGCGTAAGTGCAATATTCTTTACGGATGACGACATCGTAAGGCATCATCTTGTCTCTAAGATAGTGAAAGCCTTCGACCGGTACTCAGAAGCCGGAAAGCAGGATAATCCCTGACATGAAAATGACCGCTCCCTATAAAATAGCAAACGACTAAAAAGGTGGAATTTCATGGCTTGCGAAGATGAGAAAACCGCAGTGTACTGTCGTACATGGGGATTTCCGGATCAAACGTAACGCAGAAAATACCCTTTTTAGTCGTTTGTCTTATATTATGCTGCAGGGCCGCTACTGTGCACGTCCTGCAGACACGATTGCATCATATTTCTTGTAACCGTCGGCATATTCCTGACCCTGGTCACGGAACCTGTAGTAGATATTCTTGAGGTACTCTGCCACACTGACGCGGATGTTCTCGTCCTTAGAAACATTGAATGCCTTCTCGAACGGCTCTATCGCATTCTTCAATGCTGCCTCGAACTGCTCGACAAGAGCCATATACTTGGCATCATCAAATTCGTTCTGAGCCTTGTCCTGAAGGTCAAGAGCCTGCTCATAATACATTATGCCGATGCCGATAAGGCCGAATTCATATTCAGGGTTGATTTCATTGGATTTCCTGTATGATGCCACAGCTTCGTCGATATGACCGAGCTCCTTATGGATGTTGCCCTCTACATAATAAAGGGAAGCATTGTTCGGCTCATTGGCCTTTGCCTTGTCGAGAAGGTCGAAAAGACGGTCAGGCTCATCCCCGCTCTCGAGGTAATAGTTGATAAGGCCGATAAGGATGCTCTGGTTCTGAGGATATGCGGAAAATCCGTTCTCAAGTGTTGTCTTTGCTGCTGTGGTATCAGCAAGGTTAAGCTGGCAGTCGGCAAGCTTTGCAAAGACCTCGCCGTCCTCGAAGTACTCGGCTGCGATACAGGTCTGGAAATACTGCTCTGCACTCTTGTAGTCCTTGCCCATCCATGCCGTAAAGCCTGCATTGTATGTGGCGGTAGTGTCAGTCTCATTTACAGGCTCTGCAGCCACGACTTCGGCAGCCTTGCCGAAAAGCTGGCTTGCCTTCTTGAGGTCTCCGAGCATGTATGCTGTCATTCCGTCATTCAGATATTTTGCAGATATGTCCTTGATGCCGCCGACGATATCCTTTGTCTTGGATTTCTTCACATCGACCTCATATGACTTGATATAGGCATCGTATGCTTTCTCGAGGGCATCGGCATATACCGGACGCGTAACTTCAATCATCGCAAGCCTTCCGTCCTGACCGTAATAGAAATTCTTGTCAGCATACACTTCCTTGGTATACGGTTCTCCGGCAAGGGTTACATGCTCTGTGGACGACGGCTTCTCCCCTGCCATAAGCAATGAGAGTTCCTGCTGTCCTGCACCAATCCAGGCATTGCCTGCAGGAGCGTCATAGGCATCGGTATAAGCCTTGGCAAGCTTCATCCATGTAGCGACCTTCACAGCCTTCTTGGGGTTCTGTGCAGCTGCTTCGGCTGACTCGACAGCTTTTCTGGCATCAGCCGGGGTCTTTACCTGTGCATCGGCCACCTGTACTGAGAGGAGGACTGCCAATGCGATAAGAATTCGTTTCATTGTACAATTAAAGTTTATCAGTTAATAGTTGTATTTCCATCTTCTCCTGCACCTGTTTCCGGCAGGGACTCATCTCCGGAAGGCAACTGCGAAACATCTTCATCCTGCTTCACTTCTTCTTCACTCCTGGCTACAGCCGAGACTGCCGCTATGGAATCCCCCTCCTTGATGTTTATGAGACGGACTCCCTGTGTCGCCCTTCCTGCCAGCCTGATATCGGATACGGACATCCTGATTGTAAGACCGGACCGGTTGATTATCATGAGGTCATCGTTGTCCGTCACATTCTTGATAGCGACGAGCTTGCCTGTCTTCTCTGTGATATTCAATGTCTTCACGCCCTTTCCGCCTCTGCTTGTAAGCCGGTATTCATCGAAATCCGAACGTTTTCCATATCCGTGCTCGCTTACCACCAGGATAGTATGGGAAGCCGCATCTTCAGTCTCCGGATCGTAGCATACCATTCCGACAACCTCGTCATCGTCCTCGATATTTATGCCTCTTACTCCGGAAGCTGTACGTCCGAGCGGCCTTGCATCAGTCTCCTCAAACCTTACGCAACGCCCGTCATGACCGGCGAGGAAGATCTGGCATCTTCCGTTCGTCATGGCTGCCTCGAGAAGTTCGTCCCCGTCCCTTACGGTTATGGCGTTCACACCGTTAGCCCTTGGCCTTGAATATGCCTCAAGAGATGTCTTCTTGATGATGCCGCGCTTCGTAGCCAGTACAATATAGGTATTGTTGACATAGTCCGCGTCCTTGAGGTCCCTGACATTGATATATGCCTTAATCTGGTCTCCAGGCTCGATGTTGATGACATTCTGCAGGGCCCTTCCCTTGGAAGCCCTCGCCCCTTCAGGGATCTCATACACCTTCAGCCAGTAGCACCTTCCGCTGCTTGTGAACAGGAGCATGGTACTGTGCATGTTCGCGACATATATATGCTCGATGAAATCCTCGTCACGCGTGTTGCTGCCCTTGATGCCGACACCGCCGCGGTTCTGCGTCCTGTATTCGGTCAGAGGCGTACGCTTGATATAGCCGAGATGCGATATGGTAATGACCACATCATCGTCAGGATAGAAGTCCTCCGGATTGAATTCCTCGGCAGACATGGCTATTTCAGTCCTCCGGGCATCCCCGTACTTCTCCTTCAGGGCCATGGTCTCCTGCTTTACAATCTCCATCTGCTTGTCATAGCTTGCAAGGACCTCCTCACAATAATTGATGAACTTCATAAGCTCATCATATTCATTCTGCAGCTTCTCCCTTTCAAGTCCTGTCAGCTGGCGGAGCCTCATCTCGACAATGGCAGATGCCTGGGCATCCGTAAAGTCGAATCTGGACATGAGCTCCCCTTTAGCCTCATCGACGGTCTTCGAAGCCCTTATTATATTGATTATCTCGTCTATTACATCAAGAGCCTTCAGGAGCCCCTCAAGAATATGCGCACGTTTCCTGGCCTTGTCGAGGTCGAACTTTGTCCTCCTGATGATGACATTGTGCCTGTGCTCCACGAAATATCTGATAAGGTCCTTCAGATTCAGGGTCCTCGGCCGGCCGTTCACAAGTGCGACATTGTTTACCGAGAAGCTCGACTGCAGCGGAGTATATTTGAAGAGCATATTCAGGACGACATTGGAATTTGCATCCTTCTTCAGCTTTATCACGACCCTGACTCCCTCCCTCGAGGTCTCGTCGTTCACATATGATATGCCCTCTATCTTCTTGGACTCGACAAGCTCCGCAATCTTCTCGATCATCTCGCGCTTG
The DNA here is from genome assembly GCA_944323805.1 of uncultured Bacteroidales bacterium. Classification (GTDB taxonomy): domain Bacteria; phylum Bacteroidota; class Bacteroidia; order Bacteroidales; family UBA932; genus Cryptobacteroides. The sequence continues at coordinate 48,546 of CALUTW010000004.1, forward strand.
TTGACCATATACGGGATCTCCGTCACAACGATGGTCTCACGCCCGGACTCGCTTACCTCTATCTCTGTCTTCGAGCGGATGACTATGCGTCCGCGGCCTGTCTCGAATGCATCGCGGATCCCCTGACGGCCCTGGATTATGCCACCCGTCGGGAAATCAGGTCCCTTGATATAATGCATCAGTTCATCGACGGAAATATCCGGATTGTCGACATATGCACAGATTGCATCGCAGCACTCGCCGAGATTATGCGGGGCCATATTGGTGGCCATTCCCACCGCAATACCCGAAGAGCCGTTCAGGAGAAGCAGCGGGGCCTTGGTAGGCAACACTGTAGGCTCCTGCAGCGAATCGTCGAAATTGTTCTGGAAATCAACGGTGTCCTTGTCAATGTCCGCAAGCACTTCGTCGGTCATCTTCTCCAGCTTGGCCTCCGTATATCGCATGGCGGCGACAGGGTCACCGTCCATAGAGCCGAAATTTCCCTGTCCGAACACAAGCGGGTATCTCAGGTTCCAGTTCTGGGCCATCCTGACCATTGCCTCGTACACACTGGAGTCTCCATGCGGATGGAACTTTCCGAGCACCTCTCCGACAATCCTCGCGGATTTCTTGGTCTGCCCGTTATAGGAAAGCCCGAGCCCGGACATCCCGAACAGCACTCTCCGCTGCACAGGCTTCATACCGTCCCTCACATCAGGAAGAGCCCTTGAGACAATCACTGACATAGAATAGTCAATATACGCGCTGCGCATCTCCTGGTCTATGTTCACCGTCTCGATTCTCCCTGTCTTTACCTCATTATCCATATGATATTTTCCCGATTTATTACATTAGCATAGTCTGCAAAGTTAAAAAAAAATATTAAATTAGCGAGATATTACTTGCAAGTATGGAAATAAAGATATCAGACGAACTTAATGCGATAATCAACTTTTCCCGGGAAGAAGCCATGAGGACAGGAAGTTACGGCATATCGCCGGACCACCTGTTCCTCGGGATACTGCGCCATGGGAACAATGTCGCCTCCGGCATACTGCAAAGCCTCGGCACGGACATGGCCGAATTCAAGCAGTATATCGACAGGCATGTATTTACAAACGAGCAGATTCCATTTTCGGAAATAGACCATATAACATTTTCAAGGGGCTCCCAGAACATCCTGAGCATCACGGTGCTGGAGGCCACACGGCTGAATTGCAGGGAAGCATCGTCCCAGCATCTGCTGCTTGCCCTGTGCCGGAACACGGGCAGCTATGGGCAGGGGTATCTGCGCGACAATGGCATAGACTACGGAAGAATCATATCCCACATGGAGAAGAACGGGCTGCTCGGGAGGACTTCCGAAGAAGAGAATGACGGCAGCAGGAACGATGAGGAAGAATCCGGAAAAGAGAGCCAGCCGTCGGTCCTCGGCATGTACGGCACAGACCTCGTCAAGGCCGCAGAGGAAGGCAGGCTGGACCCTGTGGAAGGCAGGGAAGAGGAGATGATGCGGGTCATCCAGATCCTCGGCCGGAGGAAAAAGAACAATCCGATGCTCGTCGGGGAGCCGGGAGTCGGCAAATCCGCGATTGTCGAGGGGATAGCGGCCAGAATCGCCTCCGGAAACGTGCCGTCAGCCCTGTCAGGGAAAAGGATAATATCACTCGACATAGCTTCAGTAGTCGCAGGCACCAAATTCAGGGGAGATTTCGAGAAAAGGCTGAAATCGATAATCCGGGAACTGACGCAGAACCCGGATATCATCGTCTTCATAGATGAATTCCATACCATAGTCGGTGCCGGAGGGACATCAGGCAGCCTGGATGCAGCCAATATGCTCAAGCCTGCCCTTGCCAGGGGCGACATCAGATGCATCGGGGCAACAACAATGGATGAGTTCACACGGATCGTGGAAAAGGACGGTGCGCTTGACAGGAGATTCCAGAAAGTCGTCATCGGTCCGAACGACATAGACCAGGCGATCAATATACTCAGACGGCTCCAGCCGAGATACGAGAGCTTCCATAATGTCAGGTACTCCCCTCAGGCCATCACGGCATGTGCAGAGCTGACGGACAAGTACATCCCTGAACGGTGCCTGCCGGACAAGGCCATCGACGCCATGGATGAGGCCGGCTCAATGGCCAGGCTCGGTGCCGACAGGAATGCACGCACTGGAGGAGACAGACAGACAGTCACGGTAACTGCCGAGGACATTGCCACCACAGTATCAAGGATGACCGGGATACCTGTAATCAAGGTCGCCGAAAGCGAAGGCAGCAGGCTTCTGAAAATGAAGGATACGCTCAAAGCCAGAATCATAGGGCAGGACGAAGCCGTCGAGACGGTGGTCCGGGCGATACAGAGGAACCGCGCCGGGATAAAGGAGCCGGGCAAGCCGGTAGGGACATTCCTGTTCTTCGGGCCTACCGGTGTCGGGAAGACCCAGCTGGCCAAATCAATTGCTGAAATCCTGTTCGATTCGGAGGACAGCCTCATCAGAATCGACATGAGTGAATACATGGAGAAATTCTCAGTATCAAGGCTTATCGGTGCGCCTCCGGGCTATGTCGGATATGAGGAGGGAGGACAGCTGAGCGAAAAGGTTCGCAGAAAGCCATACAGCGTCATCCTGCTCGATGAGATAGAGAAGGCGCATCCTGACATCTTCAACATCCTGCTCCAGATACTCGATGAGGGCCGTCTGACAGACAGCATGGGCAGGACCGTCAGCTTCAGGAACACCATCATCATCATGACCTCCAACGTGGGAAGCCGCGAAATCGACGAATACGGTAGCGGGATAGGCTTCAGCTTTTCGGCAAAGGACAAGGACGCCGGCAGGAAGGCAGTCCTTTCAAAGGCTGTCAGAAAGATATTCCCTCCCGAATTCCTCAACAGGATTGACGGGCAGATATATTTCAACCCGCTGTCCCGTGAAGACATATACAGGATCATAGACATTGAGCTGAAAAGCCTGAAGCAGCGGATCAGCCGTGAAGGCTACAGACTCAATGTGACACCGGCGGCAAGACGCATTATCGCCGAGGCGGGATATGACCCTAAATTCGGGGCCCGGCCGCTGAAACGTGCCATACAGCAATATGTTGAAGACCCTGTCTCGGAACTGATAATCTCAGAACGGGCAATCGGGGCCAAGGGATCCGGCAGAGAGATTATCCGTGTGGGCCTCTCCCCAGACAGGAAAAGCACTTCAGCAGCCCTTTCCGGTCCGGCCTCAGGCATGGGTGACATCGAGAAGTTCGAGGTCCATCTCCTTGATCATGTCCAGCAGGAAAAGGTATGATGATTCGGAGGAAATGATAGAGCTGAGTGAATCGATGTTAAAATCAGTATTTTTCATGGCATTGGAATTTAAATCATTCTGTTTATCTGTCTTATGATGCAAAGGTAGGGTTCGCTTGTACCAGACTGCTGCACAATTGAAATATTTTATGAAAAAAATGACAGGACTTGTGATATTCGACCTTGACGGGACACTGCTCAACACGATTGAAGACCTCGGGACAGCATGCAATCATGCCCTCAGGATGTGCGGATGCCCGGAAAGGAACATGGAGGAGTATAACATGCTCGTCGGCAGAGGCATATACAACCTTTTCATCGGGGCCCTGCCTGAAGGCATGAAGACGAAGGAAATGGCACTCAGGATGAAAGAACACTTCATACCGTACTATGATGCCCACAAATGCGACATGACGCGGCCATATCCCGGAATTCCGGAGCTTCTGGAAAAGATCGGCGAAGCCGGCATCCGGATGGGGATAGCATCGAACAAGTACCAGGACGGGACAGAGAAGCTTGTCAGGCACTTTTTCGGGAAGCACGACTTTGTCAGGATACTCGGACAGAGGGAAGGACAGCCGATAAAGCCTGACCCGGAAATAGTATATGAGATAATGTCATGTGCCGGAATCCGGGACAAGGGGGAAATCATCTATACCGGGGATTCAGACGTGGACATGCAGACAGGGAACAATGCCAGTGTCCGGACTGTCGGCGTGACATGGGGATTCCGGAGCAGGCAGGAACTGGAGGCATGCTCTCCATGGAGACTTGCAGACAATGCCGGGGAACTGGCACGGATCATCGGAGTCTGACATCAACTGGACTTAAACACATATGGCTATGGAAAAGGAAAGGAACATAGACAGGCTTGCAAGATATATCATATATACCGCCCTGGCGGCAGTAATCTGCATCATATGCTGGTTCTTCCGCGACGTCATAGTATACATGGTGGCCGCAGGTGTTGTCGCACTTATCGGACGCCCGCTCATGAATTTCTTCAATTCATTGAAGATAAAGGGGAAAGGACTCCCGTCCTGGCTTTATGCAATCCTGACGCTGATAATAATACTCGGGATTTTCCTGTCTGTCGTCACTATGCTCGTCCCGATAATATCCGGCATCGCCAAGGACATCTCGATGGCAAACATCGAAAGTGCCGCCAAATCCGTTGTGACCGCACTGAAGGACCTAAACGGGTTCCTGGCCGCGACATTCCCTTCACTCGGACCTGATTTCAGGATTGAGACGGCCCTTCTGAACAGCCTCAAGGGATTTGCCGACATATCCACATTCTCCTCGTTCTTCAGCTCAGCAGCATCATTCATCGCAAGTTTCGGCATAGGGCTTTTTGCCGTGATGTTCATATCATTCTTCTTCCTTAAGGATGAGAAGCTCTTTCCGGATATCATAGCCGCCCTTGTACCCGACAGGCATGAGCAGAATGCAAGGGAAGCATACGGGGATATCGAGCACCTCCTTTCAAGATATTTCATAGGCCTGATCATAGAAATGGCCGGAGTGGCCCTCATAGATTTCATCGGCCTGATGTTCATTGCAAGGCTCGGGTTCAACGCATCAATCGGAATCGCGGTAGTATGCGGTGTAATGAATATCATCCCGTACGTCGGCCCATGGCTGGGAGGGGCGATCGGGACAATACTCGCAATCACAATGAGATATTTCTGCATGGGAGGGACGGGGCTCGATGTGAACTTCTGGATATTCATCATAATACTGGTCGCAATCTTCATGGCCTCCCAGATCATAGACAACTACATCTTCCAGCCGATAGTATACTCAAGCAGCATAAAGGCAAATGCGCTTGAAGTATTCATAGTGCTCCTCATGGCAGGACATATAGGAGGCATCCTCGGCATGCTCGTCGCAATTCCGTGCTACACGGTCTTCAGGGTCATTGCCGGCAGATTCTTCTGGCACATCAAGTTTGTCAGGAAACTCATAGGAGAAAAAACAGACAAGACACATGAATAAATTGAATGTAAGGATGGACATGATACTGAAAACTGTCGCCGTCGCGGCCGCAATACTTGCTGCAAGCGCAGACCTCACATGCCGTGAAACCGGACAGGCGTCCCCGGACGGAACATATAAATATGCAGAAAAGGGCTTCGAAGACCTTTTCATGGACATATATTATCCTGACGCAGGAAGTGCCACAGCAGACCTGGACGGCAATGCGAAGCCTGTGGTAATATTCATGTTCGGAGGAGGCTTCTTCTCAGGAGAAAGGGACAATCCTGCATATGCCAGATGGTTCGATGCCTTGACCGCAAACGGATACATGGTCGTGAGCATAGACTACCGGCTCGGGCTCAAAGGGAGTGACAAGGCCGGGATAGCACAGGTAAACCTTATCGACAATGCGATACATATGGCTGTCGAAGACCTTTTCAGTGCCACTGAATTTCTCCTCTACAATGCAGATGTCCTGGAGATAGACCCGGACAACATCGTCATAAGCGGCTCATCCGCAGGGGCAATAGCTGTCCTGCAGGCCGATTACGAACTTTCCAACGGCAGTCCTTGTGCCGAAGTACTGCCTGTCGGGTTCCGCTATGCCGGAGTCATGGCATTTTCAGGGGCGATACTCACAAGGGACTGGGGACTCCGCTACAAGACCCCGCCTGCACCTGTACTGCTGCTGCACGGCACGGAAGACAGGATAGTCAACTACGGACAGATCAGGTTCTTCAATCTCGGGCTTTACGGGGCGGACAAGATCGCGAAAAGATTCAGGAAGGAAGGCTACCTGTACAATATAATAAGATTTGCCGGTCACGGACATGAAATAGCTGGATGCATGTACGAGACACTTCCGTACCAGCTGCACTTTCTCGAAGAGAACATAATGGCGGGAAGCCGAAAAGTGATAGATGCCACAGTCGATGACCCGGCAATACCTTCCGGCGAGGGCGGCTCAAGGACAAGAAAAGAACTGTACGGCGGCAACTGACCTGCTACCGTACAGATGCAAGCTTCTTCAATGACAGCTCCACAAGGTCATGCACTACTGGCTTGTAATCAGTGTTGCTGCTCTTCAGATACCTGTGTGCAATAATTGCGCAGACAGTACCTGCATTATGTCCGAGATGGGCGGCAAGGCCGGCTATGGCAGAGCCTTCCATCTCAAAATTGGTAATCCTGTATCCTCCGAAAGAGAAGGTCTCGAACTTCCGGATCATATCCGGCATCGCAAGAGGCAGTCTCAACACCCTGCCCTGCGGGCCATAGAAACCGGATGCGGAGACGGTCATGCCTGGAACCGTACAGTCTGCGAACAGCTCGGACATTCCCTTGCCCGCCCTGACAAAATAAGGGTCCGGAAGATGCTCATTCCACCCTACATGCTTCTTGAATGCAGCCTCGAAATCCGGCAGCGATATGGCATCCCTGTCGGCATACCAGTTCAGAAGCCCGTCTGCACCGATGGATATGTGGGAAAAAACAAATGCCCCGAGAGGGACCTCCGGCTGTATTGCCCCGGACGTCCCGATCCTCAGTATATTCAGTGAGCGTTTTTCCTTGCGGATCATCCTCGTCCCGAAATCTATGTTGGCAAGGGCATCGAGCTCGTTCATGACAATGTCGATATTGTCAGTACCTATACCGGTGGACAATACGGTCACACGCACTCCGGCATATTTTCCGGTCACGGAGACGAACTCCCGCGACTGATGCCTGAACTCCTGCTCCGTCAGATGCCCGGCCACCATGTCGACACGTCCGGGGTCGCCGACAAGAATCACATTGTCTGCAAGTTCCTCCGGTCTCATATGGATATGAAAGACAGAACCGTCATCATTGATGATGAGTTCCGATCCGGCTATAGGCCTGTTTTCTGAATCCGCATATGCCATAGTCTCCTCCATTTGTCTTAACATTTTTCAAATATAGTTTTTTATGGCAAATTTTCCTATTTTTGCGTGTGTTTTCAGACATCCGCTGCCGTCAGGCACAGAACAGACCATAAAAACAGAACCATATGTGGCAAAGAATCCAGACTTTATACCTCGCTGTCTCGACAATACTGATAGCCTCGCTTCTGATGTGCAATGTCGGGGTAATAATCGGCCCTGAAGGAACGGAAGAGCCGGTCAGATATTACGAGAACATTGTATATCTGATATTTATCGTGATGATAATATCCGGTAACGGCTTTACACTCTTCTCATACAAGGCAAGAATGATACAGATGCGCCTCAGCGTCATCGAGGCAATCATCATGACCGCCTTCCAGATATGGATAGGCTTCGATTTCCTGCGCATGCGCAACGACAGCGAACTGGTATTCTCAATCACTGCCGTATTCCCGATAATAGCCGCAATCCTCAATGTGATGGCTGCCAGGAACATCGCCCTGGATGAAGCAATGGTACAGTCGGCATACAGGCTGCGTCAGAGCAGGAGGAAGAAATAAGTCAGGACTGGCCATCAGGCTGCGCGGGCGTGACATGTCCCTTGCCGGAGAACCTTGACAGTATGTCCTCGACATATGTCTTCGTTACCGGGATAGGCGATATGCCGTCACTGTCCATATCTATGAAATAGCCCTCGTTCTCCTTCCTGAGGGATTTTACCCTTCCGGTATTGATTATGTACTTCCTGTTGCAGCGCACAAGGGACGAGCCGCGGAAGCTTTCCTCCACAGTCCTCAGCCTGCACCGGAGCATGTACATCTTCAGCGAGTTCCGGCTGTCGGTATACCAGACCTTTATATAATTGTCATCCGACTCGATATAGCACAGGTCCGAAAGGAGTACGCAAAGCTTCAGTGCGCCGTTATTGTCAAAGAAGGATATACGGCTGTCTTCCCGACCCTCTGCCGCGCCCGATCCCGATGGTTGTCCTGCAGACTGCGCAGCCTGTGCGGAGCCCTGAGGGACGATATCCTTGCAGTCCACCAGACGGATTGTCTTGTCCCTCTCGCTTATCATGAAATACATTGCCGAAAGTGAATACGGGATAAGGAGCGATATCGAGCCATAAAGGAAAGCCTTCAGGAAGACCTGCAGGGCAGACATATCTTCAGGATGTATGACATCAAAAGTGACAAAGGTATAGAAAAGGCATATGATGACAACCTCGGCCACGCACCACAACACATAATGGAGATATGTCATCTGAAACAGATTGCGGGTCTTGTACATCAGCACCTTGCTGGCAATCATGAAAAGGATGGATATCGCGATGAAACCAGCCGTGAAAAGGAAGAAGACCGAATTGCCGAGCCTGAACCATGCCGTATCCGAAAAAGGGATATAGAGATTGAGGAACACGACTGCAAAAAGCACCGCAAAGGTCAGTGTACCTGTAAGCTGGTGCTTCTCCAGAAGATATTTCGGGAACCTCCGCCTCATGTCCGTCCGCTGGATTAGTATTGTTTCCGGACGCAAAGTTATTAAATTTTACCACAAATATCAAGAATTCGCCACTGATAACGGCATGTTCATGGAAATATTGCCACTTCCGGATAAAAATTGCCACAATAATTTTAATAAGACGAATATAGGACGTATTTTTGTCTGGTTTTGAAGAGCGGACATAATCCGGACAAGACAAATTTCATTTAAAATATATCCAGAAAATGAAAATCATAGGAACAGGGAGCGCGATTCCCAAGAAAATCGTGACGAACGACATGCTGTCCGAATTCCTGGACACAAGCGACGCATGGATTTATCCGAGGACCGGTATCAAGCACAGGCACGTCATTTCTGACGAAAAACTGGAGGACCTTGCTGCCGAGGCGGCTGTAAAGGCTCTTGAGAATGCCGGGATGAAGGCAGAGGAACTTGACTACATCATCTGTTCGAATGTTGTAAATGAATATGTCACACCTTCACTCAGCTGCATCATACAGGGCGCGATAGGAGCTACCTGTCCGTGCCTCGACATAAACTGCGCATGCGCAGGCTTCATGTACGCCCTTGATATCGCAGAGTCACACTACAAGGCCGGACGCGTCAAGAATGTCCTTATCGTATGTGCGGAAGAGCCTACGAGGATGACAAGCTGGAAAGACAGGAATGTATGCGTGCTGTTCGGGGACGGGGCCGGAGCCGCTGTCCTCAGCGAAGGCGACAACATAAAAGGTGTCAAGCTGTCTGCGGCAAGCGCGACAGACAAGCTGTACCAGATACGCACACTCGAGCCTACACCTTATATTACAAAGGAAGAGCAGAGCATATCCCTCCAGATGAAGGGGCAGGATGTGTTCAAATTCGCCGTGAAGGCATCTTCCGGAGATATCAGGTACCTGCTTGACAAGCTCGGCATGACAGCCGATGACGTGGACCACTATCTGCTCCACCAGGCCAACATCCGTATCATCAGGGCCATTGAGGAATATCTCGGACAGCCTGAGTCTAAATTCCCGACAAATGTGGAGACCCACGGGAACTCTTCGTCCGCAAGCTGCACTATCCTGCTCGATGAATGCAACAGGAACGGAGTCATAAAGAGAGGCGAGACAATCGCAATGAGCGCCTTCGGAGCCGGATTCATCTCAGGCGCAGTCGTCATGGAGTGGTAAACGGAACAGCCATTTCATTCAGCATAACATAAATCTGACAACAATGATAAAAAGCAAAATCTGCGAAATACTCGGCATCAGGTACCCTCTCCTCCAGGGAGGAATGGCGTGGGTGGCCGATGCATCCCTTGCATCAGCCGTCTCCAATGCCGGAGGACTTGGACTCATCTCCTCAATCAATGCCGGGACAGAAGCAGTCCGGAATGAAATCCGCAAATGCAAGGAACTGACCGACAAGCCGTTCGGAGTAAACATCATGCTTCAGGCGCCAAATGCGGCTGAAGTCGCACAGATGGTAACCGAGGAAGGCATCAGAATCCTTACTACAGGTGCAGGCTCCCCTGCCCAGTATATGGAAGCATGGAAAGCTGCCGGAATCAAGGTAATCCCTGTTGTGGCTTCCGTAGCGCTCGCACTCAAGATGCAGTCTATCGGGGCTACCGCCGTAATCGCTGAAGGGGCGGAGTCCGGTGGCCATGTAGGGGAACTCCACACAATGGCCCTCGTACCTCAGGTAGTCGATGCCCTCGACATACCGGTCATAGCAGCCGGCGGCATAGGCGACGGAAGAGGTGTCGCAGCAGCCTTCATGCTCGGTGCCGACGGAGTCCAGGTTGCCACAAGATTCCTTGCGGCAGAGGAATGCACTGTCCACCAGAGCTACAAGGAGAAGATCATCAAGGCATCCGATATCTCGACTATCGTCACGGGAAAGACTCTCGGACATCCTGTACGTTCGCTCAAGACACCATTCTCAAACACATTCGCAAAGATGGAGGCAGACCCTGCCGTCACTCCTGAAGAGATCCTGGCCTTCGGGACAGGAGCATTGCGCAAGGCTGTCAAGGAGGGCGACCCTAACGGAAGCTATATGGCCGGAGAATGTGCCGGGATGGTCAAGAGGATCGAACCGGCAAAAGATATTGTCGAGGACCTTATCGGAGGTGCGGAAAAGCTTCTTGCTTCCGCTCCCGGCCTGCTGGCATAATCAATCATAAAAAAGTAACACCACACAACCAAATCATCAAACAGGACGAATATGGACAAAAGAGTAGTAATAACCGGAATGGGAGCCATCACTCCCGTAGGGAACAGTGTTGCAGAATTCTGGAACAACATTGTCAACGGGGTCTGCGGAATAGGCCTGATACAGGAATTCCCTACTGACGATCTCCCGGCCAAGGTTGCCGGAGAAGTCAAGAACTTCAATCCTGCGGACTACGGTATCGAACCGGCATTCGCAAGAAAACAGGACAAATTCTCTGTCTTCGCCGTTGCAGCTGCAAACGAGGCAATCAGACAGTCCGGACTTGTGGCATCGGAAGGAGAAGACGGGAATATCGACCCTATGCGTTTCGGTGTATATGTAGGCTCCGGCATCGGAGGCTTCAACACCCAGTACAAGGAAAGCGAGAAGATGATAAAGGACGGGGCAAAATGGATTTCCCCTCTCTTCATCCCTACAATGATTGCAAACATGGCAGCAGGCAACATAGCCATCCGCCACAATCTCTGCGGGCCTTGCGTGCCTGTAGTCACTGCATGTGCAACTTCGACACACACCGTAGGAGAGGCCTACAGGGCCATCAAGCACGGATATGCTGACGCTATTATTGCCGGAGGTGCTGAAGCTGCCACCATTCCGCTCGGAATTGCAGGCTTTGCAAACGCAAAGGCACTTTCGAGGTCTGAGGACCCTGACTATGCATCACTTCCTTTCAATGCGAACAGAGGTGGCTTCGTCATGGCTGAAGGCGCCGGAATGCTTGTCCTCGAGGAATATGAGCATGCAAAGGCAAGAGGAGCGAATATCATCGCTGAAATCTGCGGCTACGGGAATACCTGCGACGCATATCACATGACTGCACCGAGATCGGACTGCAAGACACAGTCTGCCGCCATCAAGGAAGCTCTCGATGAGGCAGGATACAATTCTTCGGATGTACTCCACATCAATGCCCACGGTACAGGTACAAGCCTCAACGACTCACTCGAGACCAAGTCATTCAAGATGGCTCTCGGGGACGATGCATACAAGGCCCACATCTGCTCTACGAAGTCCATGACAGGACACATGCTCGGAGCGACAGGTGCGGTAGAGGCAATCGCAGCAGTACTTGCACTTACAAACGGCATAGTGCCTCCGACTATCCACCTCGATACTCCAGACCCTGAATGTGACCTCAACTACACTCCTAACAAGGCCGAGAAGGTTGACCTGACAATAGCGATTTCCGACTCTCTCGGATTCGGAGGACATAACGGATGCGTTGCCTTCAGGAAAGTTGAATAACAGACACAAAAGTACAGAAACCTGATCCAAAACCAACAGAAATGAACAGAGAAGAACTTAAAGAATACCTGCCGCACCGTGAGCCGATGCTTCTCGTCGATGAGATAGAAATCGATGAGGAAGGAATTGCCCATGCGAAGTACAGGATCAGAGAAGATGAATTCTTCTGCAGGGGACATTTTCCCGGCAACCCTATAGTTCCGGGGGTAATCCAGTGCGAGATTATGGCCCAGAGCTGCGCCCTTCTCGTAAAGGACGAGCTTAAAGGCCGTACCACCCTCTACAGCGGCATCGACAATGTCCGGTTCAAGAATATTGTCCGCCCCGGGGATGTCTGCGAGATCACTGCAAAGCTTACAGGACGCAGAGGGATGCTCTTCTTCACGGAGGCGACCCTCAAGGTAAACGGAAAGCTGTGCTGCAAAGGAAATCTCTCATTCGCACTTGTCGACAACAAGAACGAATAACAGGCTGAAATATTGAAGTCTCCGATGGAGACGAATAAAGAGAGAGACTGTGTCAAAATGGTAAATTTTGGCGCAGTCTCTTTATGATGACTGTATTCCGCCTTACTGCTCGTCTTCGGTACTGCATCCGGAGAAATAGAAATCGGATGCCGACTTCTCCCGGCTGAAACAGTAGTACACCATGGACGCCTCCGAGCAGATTTCCCCGCCATATTCAATCCTGGCATCTATGAATGCAAGATTCCTTTTCACTTCCCTGACATGAGCCCTGACCTCGACAGTGACATCGGGACCTGTCGGCACGGGACGGTGGAACCGTATGTCAAGCCTTGTCGTCATGCCTGCACACTGGAGTTTCCTCGCAACAGCCCACGCCGCAATCTCATCCATCAATGTGGACTGGATGCCGCCATGCAATGTATGGAGCCATCCCTGATAGTCATCGGAAGATTTCCACAGGGAGACTATGTCGTCCCCGTCCTCATAGAATTCCATTTTCAGCCCATAGCGGTTGCCGGGGGCGCATCCGAAGCAATTATAGCCGTCCTTGACAAGGTCCAGCCACGGATTGATTATCTTTTTCATATGTCAGATTTTCTGCCTGCAGGGGCAAAGATAGTCAAAAGGCAGGATATTACCGGTATTCCGACATCCGTTTTTCGGCGAGGTGCTCATACTTTGTCCCCGGCCGCCCGTAATTGGCATACGGATATATGGATATCCCTCCCCTTGGCGTAAAAAGCCCTGTCACTTCGATGTATTTCGGGTCCATAAGCCTTATCAGGTCCTTCATGATCCTGTTGACGCAATCCTCATGAAAATCCCCATGGTTCCTGAAACTGAAAAGGTACAGTTTCAGGCTCTTGCTCTCCACCATCCTTTCGTCCGGGATATAGCTGATCCTGATCTCAGCGAAGTCAGGCTGTCCCGTAATCGGACACAGGCTTGTGAATTCCGGGCAATTGAACCTTACCCAGTAATCATTCTCGCGGTGTCTGTTCTCAAAGGTCTCAAGCACCTCAGGTGCATAGTCGCTCCTGTATTCCGTCTTCCTGCCGAGCGACTTCAGCCCTTCATTTTCTCTTGTCTCCATAATGTCTGTAATTGTGATTATTCCTCTATCTGGCATCTGCATGCCTTTCCGCAAGATATTTCTCCAGCCCGGCCTTGCGCAACCGGCATGCCGGACAATGCCCGCAGCCGTCTCCCGGAATCCCGTTATAGCATGTCAGGGTCTCCTTCCTTATGATGTCCATGACCCCGAGACTGTCTGCCAGTGCCCATGTCTGCGCCTTGTCGAGCCACATCAGAGGGGTATGTATTACAAACTGCTCATCCATGGCAAGATTCAGTGTCACATTGAGCGACCTTATAAACGAATCCCGGCAGTCGGGGTATCCGCTGTAGTCTGTCTGCGATACGCCAGTAACGATATTCATTATCCCGTGTTCCCTTGCCCATACAGCGGCAATGCCCAGAAAAAACATGTTCCGTCCCGGGACAAATGTGTTGGGGAAGCTGTCGGCAGGCTTTTCAGCGTCCATCTCAATGGAAGTATCAGTGAGAGCATTCTCGCCGAGTCTTCCGATCAGGGATACGTCCATGAGATTGAAGTCAGTGCCTGCCTTTGCCGCCAGACTGCGTGCCATATCCACTTCAAGGCTATGCTTCTGCCCATAGGTAAATGTTATCGTATGGACTTCCCTGAATTGTTCCAGTGCCCAGTAGAGGCATGTCGTTGAATCCTGCCCTCCGCTGAATACAACGAGGGCCTTGTCTTTGTCAAGTTGCATGATATTGATTTTTATAGATGTCAGATAAGCCGGCATTCCGGCAAGTCATGTCAGATATCGGTAATCCTGAACGGATTGTACGAGATTCCCCTGTCAAAGGTATCCGTGCCCTCGTACTTTTTCACAGACCTGACGACAATGGCTGTCACAGGAAGGATCACTATCTCGTAGACAGTCTTCAGCACAATCTGCAGAACCATTAGTCTGAGCATGTTATCCCAGCCTATCCCCCAGAATGCAATCGGGAAGAATATAAGGGAATCTACAGTCTCGCCGCATACTGAGGATACCACAGCCCTCACGGAGAAGCGCCTGCCCCCGGAAGAGACCTTCATTATGCTCATTATCCACGCATTTACCGTGGACCCGGAAAGGAATGCGAGAAGGGAGGCCAGTGTAACACGCGGCGCAAGGGCAAAGATATAGTCAAAATGCTCGCCACCGTCCCAGAAATCCGCTGCCGGAAGCAACCTGACAATCTGAGCCATTACCACCACGAAGAAATTCATGGCAAAGCCTGTCCAGATGACAAGCCTGGCCTTACGGTAGCCCCACACTTCCACTATGCAGTCATTGATGATATAGGAAACCGGGAAAATGAGCACACCCCCTGTCAATGCAAGAGGTCCTGCCTCAAAGACCTTTGTCTCGAAAAGATTGGATGCTATCAGGCACACATTGAAAACTATGGCCATCAGCACAAACGGTACGGACAGCATCACTCGCTGTCGCGGGGCCTCGGCCCCTTGAATCTGATTTATTTTCATCTTCTTGTTTTTTAAGTGGTTACCAAGCACACTGATTAATATTTCAAATATCTGTTCCGGACGCTGCCATGGTGTCTGCCAGAAGCATGCGTTCAAGGCTCCTGCCCAGCAGGCGTCTCGGGACTCTTGACGGACCGGGAGAAAAGTCCACCAGGTCCGGGCCTACCATGATACATCTCATGGAAGCTTCCGATGCAGCCCGAATTCCGGTCATGGAATCCTCGACCGCCACAGCCTGACCGGCATCAAGACCCGTCAGCTCCAATGCCTTCAGATATGGCTCGGGAGAAGGCTTCGGATGACTGACATCATCAGCGGACACCGTTGCGCAGAACAGGCCTTCAAGCCGGAAATGGCTCACGGCCATATCTACCTGCCATGCCGAGGAATTGCTTACCAGGGCCAGTCTGACCCCCATGTCCTTAAGCCGTGTCAGCAGCTCAGGTATCCCATCCTCAAGCCTGGCAAGGCTGGCGAATGACGAGGCATATATCCTGTCCGCCTCCCGGACAATGCCGGCAAGGGCCTCTTCGGAAAACCTGCCCATGGATTCAAGTACGGTCCTGACCGCATCTTCCGTGGACAGGCTGAAACCGTCCGACTCTTCAAGAACAGACAGGTCGAGCCTGAAACGGGACTGTATCGACATGATGACATGGTGCCACAGGCTGTCTGTGTCCAATATTACCCCGTCCATGTCGAAAAACACGCCCCGGTCCTGCAGCATTACTCCCAGAAATTGAAGAAATGATGCACAGGGCCATGCCCATGCCCGATTTCATATTCCGCTCCGGCCTCGATTGCCTTCGCGATATATTCCTTTGCATTCATGACGGCTTCATCCAGGCCGAATCCCCTTGCAAGGAATGCCGCGACAGCCGATGAGAGGGTGCACCCTGTCCCGTGCGTATTCCTTGTATCCAGCCTTCTGGATGTCAGCTCCAGGATACTGTCTGTCTCGGCATTATAGAACACATCCGTCAGTTCCGCGTCCGAAAGATGACCGGCTTTCAGCAGCACCGACACTTTCCTGTCCTGAGACAGCCTGCGGGCACAGTCAGGAAGTTCATCCTGTGAAACAATCTTCTTCCCGAGCAGGATCTCCGCTTCGGGAATATTCGGGGTAATTATCCTGGAGAACGGTATCAGCTCATCCCTGAGCGTCCCGATAGCCTCCTTCTCGAGCAGAGGGTCGCCTGATGTGGCCACCATGACCGGATCAAGGACAATATTGCCTGCCCCGAACTCAGCCAGAGTATCCTTTACCGTACGGATCAGTTCCGAGCTGTGAAGCATACCGATCTTGACGGCATCCGCGCCGATATCTCCCAGGACAGAACGTATCTGCCCGCGGACAAAGTCCGGAGGAATCGGGAATACGCCCGACACACCCACGGTATTCTCGTCGACAACCGCTACTACAGCCGTGGCCCCGTAACAGCCGCACGCAGAGAATGTCTTGAGGTCCGCCTGAAGTCCGGCGCCACCGCTGGGGTCGCTTCCGGCAATCGATAAAGCCACATTATATCTTCTCATATCAATTCAGATTTGCCATTGTCCCATTTCATAGGCGTTGTTCCAGAACATCCATTCCAGCCTGACCCCTGTCAGAAAGGCATCAGTCATCCTTTCCCGGTCCTCAGGGCCTGCCTCCGATGCATATCTGTCACATATCCCGGCTATCATTTCCGTAGAGCTCCCGAAATCGCTGCTGCCATAGGCTTCTATCCAGTCCCGGTATGGGTTGGTCTCAAGGGATGCACTCCCGTATATATGCCTTCCAGCCTCCTCATATACGACAAAACACGGAAGCACCGATGCAAGCGCTACTTCAAGCGGCTCGGCAATTACCTGCCTCCAGAGATGGGAGGAACACAGCAGACACACCGGCGAAGGGCGGGAATCTCCGGAAAAGTCACGGAGAAAGCTGTCATGCATGGACCTCTCCGCATCAAGATTTTCGGCAGCAAGCCGCAGGAACAGAGCCATGTCTGAAGGCTCCGGAAATCTGGAGGCCAGCGCGGCCATCGCCCGTCCGTATTCCTTAAGATAAGCAGAGTCCTGCCCGAGATAGTACATGAACCTTTCCCTGGAAAGAGTCCCGGAAGCAAGCTCCGTCAGGAAAGGGAGACGGAGAATCTCCCTGTATACAGGCCCGGCCTTTTCCCATGCCATGGCACTCCATGATGACCGGTTGCGTCCCAGGGAATCCATGCCTATCTTGATTTATAACCGCATATCGCAACGTAGTCGCCCCTGTCAAATCCGGCTACAGGCTGCTCGACAATGTCTGAGGAGTACATAGGATGTACAGTCAGGGTCTGGGCATACTCAAAACCCGAGAAACCGGTTCGCTCCATTGCCGAGACCTTCTCTGCAGTTGTTCTCCAGCAGGCTTTGGACACCAGCTCAATAGGATACGGATCACGCGGACATACCCCCTCAAGAAGAGGATGGTCCCATGTCCCTACAGCCTTCGCAAGGTTGTACAGAAGTCCATACGAGCTTTCCTTAGGGATATCGATAAGGACTACTTTCCCTCCTTCCCTGAGGGATTCATAGCTCCTTTGCAGGGCCTTGTCCAGGTCAGTGATATATCCGGGACATCCGTTGTACAATATTGTATCATATGCTTCCGGATAGACCGGGCATTCCTCCGCCGTCGCTATCTCCACATTCATGCCTCTTGCCCTTGCTATGGCAGCCATATCGGCAGACGGCTCGATGCCGTCAGTGATACAGATGCCGTAGTCTGACTTCAGTATCTGCTCGAAAAGGCCGCTGCCGCATCCGACAGACAGTATCTTTTCCCCTCTGGACAGGAAATACGCAACAAGGGCGGCTTCCGAATACAGCACATTCCGGTTGTCCATGAACCAGGAATCGTACTTTTCTGCATAGGAATCGAAACTTCTGTCCATATCATTCAGCCGCTTTCAGACGTTCTGCATTCTCGGCAACCTGGAGCTGGTCAAGCAGTTCCTGAATCTCCCCGTCCATGAATACCGGAAGATTATACATGGTATAGTTGATCCTGTGGTCCGTGACACGGGACTGCGGATAGTTATACGTACGTATCTTCGCCGACCTGTCTCCGGTGGAGACCATCGTCTTCCTCTTTGCGGAGATCTCATTGAGATATTTCTCGTACTCCATGTTATAAAGCCTCGTACGGAGCTCCGCGAGAGCCTTGTCGAAGTTCTTCAGCTGGGACTTCTCGTCCTGGCACTGGACCACGATGCCTGACGGGATATGGGTCAGGCGGATAGCGGAATATGTCGTATTGACAGACTGTCCTCCAGGTCCGGACGAGCAGAATGTATCCTTGCGGATATCATTCATGTTCAGCTCTATGTCGAATTCATCAGCCTCAGGAAGGACAGCTACAGACGCTGCAGAGGTATGTACACGCCCCTGTGTCTCCGTCTGTGGCACTCGCTGCACACGGTGGACACCGGACTCGTATTTGAGCACGCCATACACGCCTTCCCCGGATACCTTGAAGACAACCTCCTTGAATCCTCCGGCCGCACCTTCCGACTGGCTTGTCACTTCCATCTTCCAGCCGCGCTTCTCCACATATTTCGAATACATGCGGAACAGGTCCCCGGCAAATATAGCCGCCTCGTCCCCGCCTGTACCTCCTCGGATCTCCACTATCGCATTCTTGCTGTCCTGCGGGTCCGCCGGGATCAGAAGGAGCTTGATCTCCTGCTCCATGTCAGGAATCTTCGGCTCTATTCCTGCAATCTCCTCCTTTGCCATCTCCTTAAGCTCCTCATCCTTCTCGTTGGCAAGGATATCCTTTGCCGACTCATAGTCCTCAAGCATCTTCTTGTATTCCAGTCCAGCCTTGATTATAGGTGCAAGTTCCTTATACTCCTTGTTCAGCTGCACGTATTTCTTCATGTCGGAAATAACTGCAGGATCAGACAGCTGGGCCTGAAGCGACTCGTACTTGTCCTGTAACCCGAGGACCTTCTCCAGTAATGTGTTCTTTTCTGCCATATGTATCTTTCAGTTCTTTCATTTTACCGGACAGCCATGACCGGCCTGCCCGAAATATTCCCTGCCCCTCAGATTGACTTGATGTAGCATCTTCTTCTCATATACAGCTCATGTTCATACCTGTCCCACACGTTCACAGCCAGATTGGTCTCGATCTGAGGGTTGGCTATCGCCCATCTGACACCGGCCTCCCTGTACTTTGTGGCCATGATTGAATGATAGACCGATGACACCCCCGTATTCTGCCATTTCGGGGCAGCCCCGTTAAGCATGAGGTCGATTGTATCGAACTTCCTGAATGCCCTCAGGAAATGTATCCATCCGAAAGGAAAAAGTGAGCCCTTGGCTTTCTGCAGGGCCTTCGATATGCTCGGGAAAGAGATGCCGAAGGCTGCAATCTCCCTGTTCTCGTCAAAGAGAAAACAGCAGAGCCTCTTGTCAAGGAAGCCGAGCGTCTGCGCCGCCTCCTCTTCTATCTCCTCATCCGTAAAAGGTATGAAATTGTATACGTTGTCTGCAAAACTCTCATTGTATATGCGGAAGAATTCGCGCACAAGAGCCTTGTCATGCTTCAGATCGTCGATATTCCCTTCCGTAAGACGGTATCTCTCCTTAAGCCTTCCGGCTATCGCCGCCAGCTTGTCAGGGACACCCTGGTCAGCCTTCATCTTGTACTGCAGCCAGTCGCACTCCTTCACGTAGCCTAGGGCCGTGACAAGGTCATTGTAATACGGATAGTTGTAGATGCAGTTGAACGGGGCAAGATTCTCGAACCCCTCTACAAGCATGCCCTGCTTGCCGAGCGTATTATAATACAGAGGTCCGTGTATCTCATTCATCCCCTGCGACCTGGCCCACTCCTCCGCCGTACCGAGCAACAGCCGTGCGACTTCGATGTCATTAATGGTGTCGAACCATCCGAAACGGGCACGCTTCTTTCCATAACGCTCATTGTAGCGCGGATTTATCATCCCGCATATGCGTCCCACCACCTTCCTGCCGTCCATCGCAAGCCACATGATCCGGCTGCAATATTTCAGGGACGAGACCTTTGTAAGGGACTTTACCTGGTCGGAATGCAGGGCAGGGACATACTGCGGACATCCTTTATAGAGTTTGTCGGGAAAGGAGATGAATTTCTTGAGATCTTTCCTTGTCTTGACTTCAACTATCCTGTAATCAGCCATTTGCATACAATTAATTTTCACACGGGATACAAAAATACGAAAAACCTTTAAATTGGCAGAAAAATATGACGTCAATCTGCCTCCGGGGTCTTTTCAAGCAGATGAGTCAGGACCGCCTGCGCACACACGCATCCGAATACCGCAGGCATGTAGGATATGGTCCCGACCTGCGACTTCTTGTTCCGTTCATCGCATTCCACAATGGCCGACCTGTCCGGAAGCTCTTCCGAGAACACCACCTTGAAACCCTTTCTTATCCCCATCCTTCTCAACCGTTTGCGTACTACGAATGCGAGAGGGCAATTGTATGATTTCGATATGTCGGCAATCCTTACTTTCGTGGCATCGGTCTTGGCCCCGGCGCCCATGGACGACACATGGGGGATATGGTTGTCCATGCAATATTTTATAAGGGCCATCTTGGGAGACAGGGTGTCAATGGCATCTACAAGATAATCAATCCTGTATCCGCCCAGCACCCGGGCGACATCATCCACATCGAGATATGTCTTCAGCACCGTCAGGTCGAGGGCCGGATTGATGTCTTTCAGCCTTTCTGACAGGACATCGCATTTCATCCGGCCGACCGTCGAATCAAGAGCCAGCAGCTGCCGGTTCTTGTTGGTAACGGATACTATATCGCTGTCCAGTATTATAAGATGCCCCACTCCGGCCCTCACAATCATTTCAGCCGCATATCCTCCGACTCCTCCGACTCCTATTACCGCCACACAGGCTTCCTCAAGTCTTCTGAGTCCGTCTTCTCCCGCCAGCATTGCGGTCCGTTCCTTCCATTCTTCTGCCATACCAGTCCTTGTTTAATGCCCCACAGCATGCTGCGGCAGGCCGCACTACAGTCCCTTTTCCTTGGCCTCGTCCCACAATGCATCCATCTCGGCCAGGGTCATGTCCTTAAGATTGCGGCCCTGCCTTATGGTATGTTCCTCAAGATATGTGAAGCGTCTTCTGAACTTGGCGCATGTGCGCTCCAGGGCCGTATCGGGATTCAGCCCGTAAAGCCGTGCGGCATTGACCACGGCAAAAAGATAGTCCCCGAGCTCGTTCTCGGCCCGCGCATATGCCTCTTTCCTCGAAGCCTCGTCCGCCGCATTCTCCATGGAGTCCAGCTCCGCCTGGTATTCCCCGAGCTCTTCCCTGACCTTGTCCCATACCTGAGACCTGTCTTCCCAGTCAAAGCCTACCCCGCGTGCCTTGTCCTGCATCCTGTATGCCTTCAGCAGCGGAGGAAGAGTCTCAGGCACTCCTGACAGCACGGTCCTGTTGCCGCCCTTCTCCTTCATCTTGAGCATCTCCCAGTTTTTGACGACCTCAGCGGAATCAGCCACCTCGACAGAGGAAAATACGTGGGGATGCCTGTATATTAGCTTGTCACTCAGAAAATTGATGACATCCACAATATCGTATGTTCCGTTCTCCTCACCTATCTTGGCATAGAACAGCACATGCAGGAGCACATCCCCGAGCTCCTTGGAGATATTCCTGTCATCCTTCTTCAGTATGGCGTCGCTCAGCTCGTACACCTCCTCGATAGTCTGCGGACGCAGGGAATCGGTGGTCTGCTCCCTGTCCCACGGGCACTTCTGCCTCAATTCGTCCAGGATATCCAGTATCCTGCCAAATGCTTCAAGCTTTTCTTCCCTTGATTTCATCATCTTCGTATTTGCGACTGCAAATGTACAAAATGTTAGGAATTTAAACTATAAATACTATATTTGGCAGGAAATTTCACAAGACCTAAGGAATAATCACATAATTGAAACAGGGTATGAAAAAAGAAATCCGCTATGTTTCAGCCGATGAAGCTGTAAGTATCGTCAAATCCGGAGACCATATCCACCTGAGCAGCGTTGCAAGCGCACCGAAAATCCTTATAGAGGCCTTGTGCAGGCGCGGGGAAAGCGGAGAGCTCCGGGACGTAAGGATACACCATCTGCATACCGAGGGGGATGCCCCTTACACGGACCCGAAATTCGAGGGGGTATTCTTCCACCAGGCATTCTTCGTCGGGGCGAATGTCAGGAAAAGCGTCCAGAGCGGATACTCCGACTATATACCGGTACTGCTGAGCGAGACACAGAAGCTTTACAGATGCGGGGCGCTGCCGTGCGATGTCGCGATGATACAGGTGTGTCCGCCGGACAAGCACGGATTCGTATCACTCGGCACATCCGTCGATGCCACCCTCGCCGCAATCGAATGCGCAAAGACAGTGATAGCAGTGGTCAACCCGAATGTCCCGAGGGCATGGGGACAGGCCATGATACCGATGGACATGATAGATATCTTTGTGGAGGACGACACTCCTCTCCGGGAAGCCATATTCAGCGAGCCTGACGAGACCGAGACTGCCATCGGGAAATATTGTGCGGAACTGATTGAAGACGGGGCGTGCCTGCAGATGGGTATCGGAGCCATCCCGAATGCCGTGCTGGCGCAGCTCGGAGGCCACAGGAATCTCGGGATACATACAGAAATGTTTGCTGACGGCGTGCTGTCCCTCGTCGAGAAAGGTGTAATAAACGGCTCATGCAAAGGGATAGACAAGGGCAAGCTGGTGTCGACATTCCTGATGGGTTCACAGAAGTGCTACGACTTCATAGATGACAATCCGATGGTCGCGATGATGGACGTAGGATATACCAATGACCCTTACATGATTGCCAGGAACCCTAAGACCACGGCAATCAATTCGGCACTCCAGGTGGACCTGACCGGACAGGTATGTGCGGACTCGCTCGGGACAAAATTCTACTCGGGGACCGGCGGACAGGTAGATTTCGTATACGGGGCGTCCCTGTCCGAAGGAGGAAAAGCCATCATAGCCATGCCTTCATGTACAAAGAAGGGGGAAAGCAAGATTGCCCCGACATTGCTCCAGGGTGCAGGTGTGGTAACTTCAAGGGCACATATACACTGGTTCGTGACCGAATACGGGGCAGTGGACCTGTACGGCAAATCACTGCAGGAAAGAGCCAAGCTCGTAATCAGCGTGGCACATCCGGACCACCGGGAGATGCTTGACAAGGCAGCCTTCGAGAGATTCGGGCCGCACTATCATCATTTCGGAATCACTGCCGGATGATATCGGCGGTCACAGCCTTGACGTAACCGATGAGATCTGCGGGAGAAATCCTGAATTGCAATCCCCTGACACCCGCACTGACATAGATATACGGGAAATCGAGGGCAGAGGAATGGAAATATGTGGGGAATGGCTTCTTCATCCCTACGGGAGAACAGCCGCCACGGATATACCCTGTAACAGGCAGCAGGTCCTTCATATGGATCAGGTCACATTTCTTGTTGCCGGAGATCTTTGCCGCCGCCTTGAGGTCGACTTCAGCCCCGCCGGGGACAACGCAGACAAAATACCCGGTCCTGTCGCCTGACAGCACGAGGGTCTTGAAGACCTGGTCCAGAGGTTCATCCAGCTGCGCCGCAATATGGCCAGCGGCAAGGTCGTTTTCATCCACCTCATAAGGAATCAGCTCATAAGATATGCCTGCCTTGTCAAGAAGCCTGGCCGCATTGGTCTTCTCTATCCTGTCCTTTTTCTGCATCCTGCACCTGATTTATCTTGACATATAAGACTCGAAGCGTCTGGCGCTGTTGAGCTCCGCTTCCTTTGTAGAGGCGGACACTATCCCGGTCTGTATCCGCGAAACCGGCCCGGAGACTATCCTTATCATGTCTTCTGTCTTCTCCGGCTCCCCGAAATCCCCTTTCCTGAAGAACATGCCTCCGCCTACAGGACACGGGTCATCGGAAACATCGGCAGGATGGACTCCCCATACGCAGATATATCCGTCCCCTGAAACAGTATAGGCGCCTTCCGGATAGTTGACACCTGTCAGGAAGCGGACTTTCTTGCCGGAAAGCTCCTCAGCCGTCACTTTCGCCACCCTGGTCTTTGACGTGACATCTATCCTTACCCTGACATCCACGGTATCGCCGCAATACGGGACACCGTATGATATCATTTCCGCATAACATCCTTTCTTTGTATCCCCTACTCTGGCAAGACGGCCCCTGGTGGCCTTAAGCTTCACTTCCTTCTCCCCGTCCCACAAGGCGATACCTCCGAGCCCGACAGTCTTTCCGACAAGGTACTCATCGCATCCGAGCCCGTACTTCCGCTGTTCTTCCTCTGTAGGATACCAGCCGTATTTCTCCAGTTCCATTCCCCTTCCGGTCTTGGAATAGACATCGATTGCCCCGCTGTCGTTAAAATAGATCCTCAAGGCCATATAGGTATTCTCGACCGCCGGGCCATGATGGCCAACAGTCTTGTATTCATTGCCTGAGTCAGAGAATATTTCAGATACCTGCTTCCCGTCGGACTTCATGAACAGGCTTCTCGCTGTCTGTGCACAGAGTGCCTGACTCAACGACAGGGCACAGATGATTACGATGACAATGGATTTCTTCATGGTTTCATTCAGCATTAACATCGGGCTCGACATGCAGCGAAATCTGTGTATCCTGCCCATATTTGGCCCTTAATGAATTTTCTACAGCTATAGTGATATCATGCGCCTGACGTACGGTAATATCCGGATTGACGACAATATGCGCCTCGATTATGACTGACGTGCCGTTCCTCCTGGTCTTCAGCCCGTGCACGTCCGCGACTCCGCAGACCGATGACGCGGCGCTGATGATATCCTGCTCCACATCCTCGGGAAGCGACCTGTCAAGAAGCTCGTTAAGAGACGGACCTGCCATCTTGACCGCCACGACCACAATGGCGATGCTTATACCGCACGAGGCCAGCGGATCGAGCAGGGTCCACCTGTCCCCCAGGAGAATTGCTCCGCCAATACCCAGGAATGAAGCAATGGACGACAGGGCATCGGAACGGTGATGCCATGCATTGGCCACCATTACCGGACTTTCCACCTGCCTGCCTACACGGACAGTATACCTGTACAGCCACTCCTTGGACACTATCGAGACTGCGGCAGCCGCCAGCGCGACATATCCGGGCCGGGAAATTGTCCCTCCGGAAAGCACCGACACTATACTGCCTATCCCGTCTGCCAGGAAAATCGCTCCGACGGCAAGCAGTATGAGACTGACAATCAGCGTGGCCAGTGTCTCGAACTTGCCGTGCCCGTATTCATGGTCGCGGTCATTCTTCTTTGATGAAATCCTGACAAATACAAGCACCACAAAATCGCTCAGGAGGTCTGAGAGCGAATGGACACCGTCAGCGAGCATCGCAGCGCTCCGCCCCCACACCCCGGCAGCAATCTTTCCTGCCGACAGGGCAAGATTGACGGCTGCGCCCTGAAGTGTCACGTTTTCTATCTTCCTTTTCCTCTGCTCAGGTGTAAAACCGATATTGGACATAATTGCATCAATTATTGGATTATCTACAGTCCCGGGCTTCTTCCGGCATCCGGGCCAGCCCTGCCTCAAAGAACGAGAAGTGCACGTTCCCGTATTTTTTCTCCTTTACAAAGCACGGATGTCCGGCAAAAGAATATTCCGCAGGATGCTCCAGTATGAAATATGCGGCATCCGTCATGATTCCCGCACCGAGGACCCTGTCCGGCAATGTATCGAGGCCCTCGAGGGCATACGGAGGGTCAGCGAATACTATATCGAATCGCTTGCGGCATATCCGGATGAAATCAAACACATTGTGACGCACGACCGTGACATTGGAAAGGCCCAGCCTCGAAGCCTGTGACTTGATGAAAGCCGCATTGGCAGGGGCCATCTCCACACAGTAAACTTCCCTGGCACCCCTCGAAGCGAATTCATATGAAACCGCCCCTGTCCCGCCGAAAAGATCCAGGACAGCAATGTCCTCGAGATCATATTCATTATTCAGGATATTGAAAAGACCTTCCCTGGCAAAATCCGTAGTCGGTCTGGCCTTGTATCCTGCAGGCGGGGCAATCGCCTTTCCCCTGAATCTGCCTCCTATAATCCTCATAGCCTCAAATCTGGATGACGTCCTTGAAATACCTGTACAGGGACATTTCCTGCTCCGGTTCGAGAGGTGTCCTGAAATATACCGGGGATATCTCCGGGTTGAGCTGGAGCTTCTTCATCACGAGGAAGATGTAATACTCCGCAGTGGTAAAGTCTGTCGCCCTGAACACATTGCACAGCTGGAGTGTGCGGCCTTGGGATACGGCAAGGTAAAGCCATCCGTCGGCATATGATGCCACAATACGGTTATATTCCCGTACAGAGCCGACTTCCCTGAGTATGAAATACAGCTCCGGGAGAATCCTTGCCTTGTACCCGTCGGAACGTACCACGGTATCGGCCATGACCCTGGACAATGTCTCGCCTATGGACCTGGAGAACACCATCACGTTACCGGACTCCGGCATTGCGACATACTCCACAGCATCATTGCTGTCAAGCTCCACCACTTCCGAAAGGATTTCCCTTGCACGCGAAGGGTCGAAGAAATGCGGCGGCACAAGCGTGCACTTCGGAGTCATCAGGGAGATGTCCACCTCGTCATATCTGGACTGGAGCTCCGGAGACGTGAAGACATGGTCGGGCGTCTGCCATCCGGAAAACCTCTTCCCCTTCTCATCCTCTTTCCTAAAAGAATATCCACCCAAGCTCACTTGAATGGATATCCTGCTTTTATATGTCATTGTACTGAACAGACAACGGAGGCTGCCGGCTATTCCCAGTTACCAGCGTTGTTGTTAGGCGCATCGATGCTGCCGACCTTCAGACCCGGGAAACGGCCCGTATCTTCCCTTTCAGCATCAAGATTGATGATCAGCTGCCTGTCAAGGCCCTTGAGAAGGGACTTGTAGGTCATGCTGGCCTCAAAGAGAGGCACCTTCACGCCGGATACGGTCTTGACTGCAGATGCCATATATATGGAATCCCCGCCGCTGAACGGAACAATTGCCAGAGAGTCGATATTGAAGTCAGGCCTGTCAAGGAACATCGCCTGCCTTACAAGCGTATCGCGCTCGATCTGGAACACCAGCTGCCTGTCGCCGTTGATATACATCTCATACATCTGCTGAGGCGTAATCCTCGGATTTCTCCTCTTGAGCTTTGCAGTGTGGTCAACAGCAAGGGAGTCATCCTGTGACCCGATCTGCATGACAAGCTTGATCTTGCCGTTGTTGTAGAAATCCTTGAGGGAGTCGATTGTAGGGGAGAAACGTCCATACTGGCTCTTGAATGCGACCTGCAGGTCACGGATATCCTTGAGCCTCTGGATGCCGACTGCCTCACGTGCCTCCTTGTCATTGTTGAAGTTCACAGGTTCCATGACACTCTGGACTATGGCATATACCAGCCCTATGATAATCACAGGGAATACCAAATAGATGAGAATCTTCTTTAAAATTTTCATTGTATGTTTATTTTTGATTTATCCAAATCCCGGACAAAGTTAAAAATTTGATTTATGATATGCAATATAATTCGTATTTTTGCAGATGACTTTTTCACACTACGCAATGAACTCCATTACCAGCGGCAACATCAGCAGATTATGTTCTCTCATTGACAGTGCCGGGTACATTACCGTCACTGCCCACATGAAGCCTGACGGGGATGCGACGGGCAGCAGCTATGCCCTGATGCGCTTCCTCGGTGCTGCCGGCAAGAAAGCCTGCATCGTCTTTCCCGACAGGATACCGGAAAGCCTTGCATTCATCATCGACCCGGAAGACCGAGGAAAAATCATATCCGCGGCGGATGACATCGCTTCCGCCACGCATGCCGTTGCATCCAGCGACCTGATATTCTGCCTCGACTTCAACCGCTTCTCGGAGTCGAGATGCGGGAAGATGGCAGACATCCTGTCAGGGTCGGGTGCAATGAAGGTGCTCATCGACCACCACCTGTCCCCGGAGACGGAAAGGTTCGGCCTCATTTTCTCCGAAACGGAGATATCCTCCACATCAGAGCTCCTGTTCTGGATACTGATGGCCATGCCGCAAACCGGAGGGAACGCAGCAATGCTGCCACCGCCGGCCAGGAAAGCCTTGCTCGCCGGCATGACCACCGACACCAACAATTTCGGCAATTCGGTATTCCCGTCGACGCTGAAGATGGCATCAGCGCTGCTCGAAGCCGGCACAGACAGGGATGACATCCTGTACCACCTGTACAACGAATACGGGGAAAACAGGGTCAGGCTGCTCGGCAGGCTGCTGTACCATGACATGAAGATTACCGGAGACGGTGTGGCATACATGATACTCGACAGGAAGACACTCTCGGAATTCGACATCCACGAAGGGGACACCGAAGGATTTGTCAACAGGCCCCTTGAAATCGGCAAGGTAAGGATGAGCTGCCTGCTGAAGGAGGACGACGGGTTCTTCAGGGTATCGCTCAGGTCCAAGAGGGGTATCTCGGCCAACAGATGCGCCATGGAGTACTTCCACGGAGGGGGACATGAACTCGCCGCAGGCGGAAGGCTGTATATGCCCGGGGACATTGCATCCCCTGAAGAAGCCGCCGGCTATGTAGAGAAAGCGACACATGAATTTATGACAGCAGGAAATGAATAGGATTACCATGATACTTGCATGCACCGCAGTATTGCTGTGCGGATGCGCAAAACAAAGTCTGGAGAACATATATTCGAACCAGGAGGCGAAGATAGACAGTTTCATATCCGGGTTGCTCGACTCCAATCCGGAGTATTCCGTGGTGCACAACAACGGCTCGAACAGGGTCATCATGTCCCAGGGGACCGGTCCGGCCCTGAAGGAAGGCGGCAGGATATCATTCTATTATGCAGGATATACATTCAACGGTAACCTGAATGCATCAAATATATTTGCGACCAACAACCAGGCCTTCGCCGAAGAGAACGGCTGGAGCGTCTCGGACCCGGACTATGAGGTAAAGACCGCCGTACTTGCCGAGGGAGAGCTGCTTGAAGGGCTCCTGTACGGGCTCGAGGGCGTCAGGGAAGGGGAAGTCTGCCTGATACTCTTTTCCGGGAAATACGGCTACGGCAAGAAGCACATAGGCACAATTCCTGCAAACTCTGCGCTGGCTTTCCAGATATGGGTGGAAAGAGTTTCCGAATAGGACGGAAATCGTTATATTTGCAGCTTGAATTTTTGACGGAATGAAAATCGAGAGAACAATCCTTATGGCAGCTGCGGCAATATTGCTTGCAGCCGGATGCGCCAAAGAAAAAGAGACTCCCGCCAACGAAGCGGAAAAGAGATATTTCGATGCATGGATGGAAATAAACCATCCGGGACTTGAGCCTACGGACCATTGGGTATATATAATAGAGGAGGAGCCGGGAGATGCATCTGCACCGGTAAAGGAAGACTACGTCTTCGTCACATATACAATCAAGGACCTTCAGGGCAATGTGTCATCCACCAATGACAGGAAGATCGCCGAGCAGCTCAACCAGTACGAGCCGCAGAATTACTATGGTCCGGCCGTCTGGAACCTTGAAAATATCATGGCCGGAGTAAGCTATGCCATTGAAGGCATGAACATAGATGGCTTCAGGAGCGTCATTATCCCGGGCTGGCTCATGAGCTACCAGCGCTACAGTACCGAAGAGGCATATCTTGCGAACGTGACGGGAAGCAGCAATGCCATATACGACATCCGGGTCACAGGACAGACAGACGACATCACTCAGTGGCAGATCGACGAGATGTCGGATTTCGTTGACAGGGATCCTCTGGACCTTTTCAGGGAGATTACACCGAAGGACTCGACGGAGACCGGGTTCTACTATGAGGGGATAATCGTAAAAGAGGACGGGACCGAGACGGTCGACACCCCGGCACTGCTCGAACAGCTTCTTGCAGCAGAGAATCCGGATGAGGGGGAGGATTCCTCAGAGGACAGTACCGGCGAAGATGAAGAAGAGAAGGATGACCCGCTTGCCGTCGAGGAGGACAAGTCGCTTTTCCCTTCCGACACGACCGTATACATCAATTACACAGGACGCCTGATGAACGGCCAGGTATTCGATACGACCATAGAGAATACGGCCAAGGACCACAACATCTATTCATGGAGCAAGACGTACGAGCCTATGCCTGTCTCATGGGGAGACAGCTATGCCGCCCTGCAGCTTGACGGGAACAGCGTAATCAGCGGATTTGCCAAGACATTGTGGAGAATGAGCCGTGTAAAGGGGGTAAAGAAGGCTGTCGGCCTGTTCTATTCCGATTTCGGCTACGGATATTCCGGCAGCGGAGACATGATTCCGGGATATGCCCCTCTGATATTTGAAATCGAATTCACAGAAGACCCGGAGGATTAGGAATGGCAGAGAACAAGGAATCCATACCTGTTGAACTCGGCACTGAGCCGATCGGGAAACTTCTGAAGAACTATGCTGTGCCGGCTATCATAGCCATGACAGCATCCTCATTATATAATATTGTAGACAGCATATTCATCGGCCATGGAGTCGGCCCTCTCGCGATAGCCGGACTGGCAGTGACATTCCCGCTGATGAACCTTTCCGCCGCCTTCGGCACACTTGTCGGCGTCGGGGCAACTACAATGATTTCAGTACTGCTCGGACAGAAGAACTACGACATAGCCAACAAGGTGCTCGGCAACGTAGTCATACTCAATATCATCATAGGCCTGCTGTTCATGGCCGTATCCCTGATATTCCTTGACCCGATACTGTATTTCTTCGGAGCGAGCGAGAACACCATCACTTACGCCAGGGAATACATGCAGATAATACTGGCAGGTAACGCTGTCACACACCTGTACCTCGGTCTGAACAGTGTCCTGAGGGCCTCAGGCAACCCCAGGCTTGCAATGTCCCTTACTATACTTTCGGTACTCATCAACATTGCAGTCGCCCCTGTCCTGATCTTCTGGCTCGACATGGGCATAAGGGGAGCCGGTATCGCCACAGTCCTCGCCCAGGTCATAGCACTCATCGTGATCCTGTCATATTTCAGCCGTAAAGACCGGGTGCTGCATTTCAGCAGGAAGATATTCCGGTTCGACTGGCGCATAGCAAAAGATTCGCTTGCGATAGGTCTGGCACCCTTCCTTATGAACGCTGCAGCCTGTGTAGTGACACTCTTCATCAACCAGCAGCTCAAGAAGTACGGCGGAGACCTGGCCATCGGGGCATTCGGGATTGTAAACAGGATCAGCTTCCTGTTCATAATGGTTGTCATGGGCCTGAACCAGGGCATGCAGCCGATAGCAGGCTATAATTACGGGAGAAGAAACTATACAAGGGTAAAGGGAGTGATGTGGAAGACAGTGAAATATGCCACTGCAGTCACGACAACCGGATTTCTCATAGCATTGCTCGTACCTCATCAGGCCGTCTCCATATTCACATCGGACAGGGAGCTCATAGAGCTGTCCGCAAAAGGGCTGAGGATGCTTACGCTCGCATACGTGTTCGTGGGATTCCAGATGGTGGCATCCAATTTCTTCCAGTGCCTGGGAATGGTCAACAAGGCCATACTGCTGTCCATGTCGAGGCAGCTGCTGTTCCTGATACCGTGCATCTATGTGCTTCCGCTGTTTTTCGGCAACATAGGCGTGTGGGTCAGCTTCCCTATCTCCGATTTCGCGGCATTCATCATCTCGGCGGTGCTGATGTGGAATCTGCTGCGCAAATTCGCAAAGCTCAATGACGGCGATGACCCTTCGATACTTGGCAGTAAACTATAGAACATGAAATCCGATATGGACAGGATAATAATAAATGTAGGAAGACAGTTCGGCAGCGGAGGCAAGCAGGTCGCCCTCATGCTGGGAGAAAAGCTCGGGATAAAGGTCTACGACAATGAACTGATATCAAAGGCCGCTGAAAGCAGCGGATTCAGCAAGGACCTCTTCAGGCAGAAGGATGAGAAACGCAGCCTGTTCTCCTTCTCGTCATTCTTCAGCACCCAGGGGTTCGGCCAGCCAGAAAACTATGTCAACGAGAACGAGCTCTTCAAGATACAGAGCCGTGTAATATCCGACATAGCTGAGAAAGAGGCGGCTGTCATTGTCGGAAGATGCGCCGACTATATCCTCAGGGACAGGGGATGTACCCTTGACGTGTTCATCTGCGCCCCGATGGAGATAAGGAAAAAGAGAATCTCCGACAGGCTCGGCATAAGCATGGACAAGGCCGAGGACCTGATTGAAAAGACCGACAGGAAAAGGGAGACATACTACAACTATTTTACCTTCGGGAACTGGGGAGTCGCATCGAATTATGACCTGTGCATAGACTCTTCCATACTGGACATAGACGGCACTGCGGAATATATAATAGACTTCGCCAGACGCGCAGGACTGCTGAACCTGTAAAAGAAGGACAATGATGCATTGCAGACGATTCGTACCGGCCATAGTGTGTGCTCTTGCTGCCGCAGGAGCATTCATCTTTTCTGCTGCATCCCCGGAACCTGCACGGCCCCATACCGGCACTTCGGTATTACCGTCTGCCGGGCTGAATGATACCCTGACCAACGCCATGTCAGACATAGCCGGCCTTGAGGGCATGGACAGGACAATCGAAAATTTCCGGAAACGGTGGGGACTGCACGGCCTTTCGATCGCTGTAATGCGCAATGACTCGCTTGTATATGCGAAAGGTTACGGATGGGCCGACCGCGAGGCCGGGGAAAAGATGGGACCCGGGAACATACTGAGAATGGCATCCGTATCCAAGCTGATTACCGCCACAGGGATAATGAAGCTTCAGGAAGAGGGCAGGCTTTCACTTTCAGACACAGTATTCGGGCCCAGGGGCATCCTCTGCGACTCAGCATATACCGCATCCATCGGAAGGAAGCACAACTATATGCAGATAACGGTAGAGGACCTTCTCAGACATCAGGGAGGCTTCACATGTGCATACGGGGACCCCATGTTCTCGACCAGGGACATAATACGCCAGTTCCGGCTCGACGGCCCTCCGGACCAGCATGAGCTCACGGAATGCGTCCTTAAAAGGCCGCTCGGATTTGCACCGGGCACATGGCAGAGATACTCCAACTTCGGATACCTGCTCCTTTCCATGATCATAGAGAAGGTCTCGGGACAGACATACGAGTCATATATCCGGGAAAACGTACTGGAGCCGGCAGGATGCCGGGACATGCATATCGCCGGCAACTATTATGAGGAAAGGTATTCGAACGAGGCAAGATATTATATGCATGACGGTTCCGAGCCATGCCCGGAATATGACATGAGCGGGGACCTTGTAGAGAAATGCTATGGCGGGAACGACATCAGGGGACTTTCCGGAGCCGGTGCATGGTGCGGTTCCCCCGCTGAACTGTGCAGGTTTGTCGCATCGATAGACGGCAAGCCACAGATACCTGATATACTAAGCCGGGAAAGCATTGCTGAAATGACCGAATATTTCGACCCGGAGACATTTTCCCTGGGCTGGAATGACACTAAGCCTGACGGGGAATGGACCAGGACCGGGACATTCTCAGGGACAAGCGCACTTGTCAAATACTTCCCCGACGGGGAATGCTGGATAATGATAACGAACACCAGCACATGGAGAGGCCCTGGACTTGCAAGGTACACTGAAGCCATGTTCAAAAAATGCAGGGAGCGGTACAGCCCCCTGCTTCCAGACAGAGACCTGTTCTCGCTTGCACAGGGGAACAGGTATCAGATCAGTCTCATTCCAAGGATTCAGTCCCCGGAATTGCCGGAATACGTCTTTGCCACAAACTCGCCGGACAATATCCTGTAGCCGTTGTCCGCAAGGGATTCCAGTTCATTCTCCCCCGGATATACGGATACCGGGGCTATGAATGACACCCGAGTCCCGATTGCATCCATCATTTTCCTGTTGTTGGCAATGCCTCCGGTAAGGATTATTGCATCGACCTTTCCGCATACGTCAGTGGAAAGCCCGGCAATATATTTCGCTACGCTCAGGCAATAGCCGTCGATAAAAAGCCGGCATCTGTCATCCCCTGCTTCAGCCCTTGCGGCAATCTCCCTGAAATCATTGGTCCCGAACCATGCAACGGCTCCGCCCTGCCCGACAAGACGCTTCTTGACCTCATCCTTGGTATACCTGCCGCTGAAACACATTTCCACAAGAGGGAATCCGGGAACGGAACCTGCCCTTTCGGCACTTATAGGGCCGTCGCCTCCATGGGCGTCGTTCGTATCGATGATACGGCCGTCCCTGTGCAGCGTAACAGAGGTCCCGCCGCCCATATGGGCGACAATTACTGTAAGAGACTTATAGTCCACTCCCTTGTCCCGGGCATACCGTCTTACCATCGCCCTTGAATTGAGTGCATGGCAGAGAGCCCTGCGCGGGAATTCAGGAAGACCGCCGACCTTGGCTTCAGGCAGCATTTCGTCAGCCATGGCTGCATCCGCTATGTAGGCACGGCATACACCGCCGATGCCATGACGTCTTCTCGCGTCATTTACCTCGACAGCGATATCATCCGCGATAAGACCGCTGAGATTGCATGCATGCACTCCGTTGCGGGCCTCGACAAGCGCATCGCGCATAGCCTTGTTGACTTCATACACGCCTGTCCCCACAGGGGTAATGAGCCCTGCCCTGGCCATCACTATGTCGATATCCTCCAAAGCGACTCCCTTTTCAGAAAGGAACTCCGTGATGGCATCCCTCCTCATAAGGTCCTGGTCCATCACGGAGCTGTATTTCGAAAGGTCGGATACGCTATGTACAAGGTTCTGGTCGAACACGATACTGCCGTCAACAAAGAAGCCTATCTTGGTCGATGTCGAACCCGTATTAATTGCCAATACCCTGCCCTTCATACTATTTGGCGGACATTGCTGCGATAGCGATTGAATTCAGTTTCGTATCAATGCTGTCTGCACGGCTCGAAAGCACGCAAGGTACTTTCGCACCCACAACCATACCTGCCTGCTTTACATTTGCCGCAAGCTTCGAGTTGGTCTTGTAGAATACATTGGCAGACTCGATGTTCGGGAAGAGAAGACAGTCGGCATCGCCTGCAACAGGGCTGACGAGCTTCTTGATCTCTACAGACTCCATATCCACAGCCACATCGAGTGCAAGCGGGCCGTCAGCGATACATCCCTTTATCTGTCCCCTGTCGACCTTCTTTGCAAGGATGGCAGCCTCAACGCATGCCGGCATACCTTCAAGCATCTGCTCTGTCGCAGCGATGAGGGCGACCTTAGGCATAGGATTGCCGATAGCATGTGCCGTATTTACAAGATAGCCGAGGATAGCGGTCTTCTGCTTGAGGTCAGGGAGCGGAATCACGGCCATATCGCTGATAAGAAGCAGCTTGTGATAGTTAGGGTTTTCAAGGACTGCGACATGGCTGAGCACAGCCTTAGGAGGGAGAAGTCCTGTCTCCTTGTTGAGGATAGCACGCATGAACTTGTCGGTACTGCAGAGCCCCTTCATCAGGATGTCCCCCATCCCCTGATTGACCATAGTGACTGCCTGTGTAACTGCCGGAAGCTCCGACGGATTGTGAAGGACCGTGAACTTGTTGATGTCTATGCCTTCCTTCTCACATTCCTCGCGGATCATATTCTCGTCCCCGACAAGGGTTGCGTCGACGATACCGAGGTCAACCGCCTTGCTTGCTGCAGCTATCGTATGGCCGTCCACGGCCCATGCAGCTATCATTCTTTTCCTCGAGCCCCTTCCGGCAAGCTCGGCAAAAATGTCTTCGAATTTAGTAAACATGATGTATGTGATTAAATGATTATCCGATTATTTCAATTACGCCTCCTGGCCCTGTACGATATGCATCGTATCCTGTGCTATCACAAGCTCCTCGTCGGTCGTGATGACAGCGACCTTGACCTTGGAGTCAGGCAGAGAGATGAGTGTGTCCTTGCCCGTGGCAACATTTGCCTCGTAGTCGAACTTGACGCCCATATATGTCAGATTCTCGCAGACCCTGCGGCGGAGACGGCTGTTATTCTCGCCTATGCCACCTGTAAACACGATAAGGTCGACACCGTTCATTGCCGCTGCATATGCACCGATATATTTTGTTACCTCATATGTGAGCTTCTTGAGGGCAAGCTTTGCCTTCGGGTCGCCTGCATTGGCAGCCGCATCGAGGTCCCTTGCATCGGAAGATATGCATGATACGCCGAGGAATCCGCTCTTCTTGTTCATTATCCTGCTCATCTCGGCCGGGGAGAGATTCTCCTTTTCCTCGATGTATGTAACGACATCAGGGTCGAGGTTGCCGCACCTTGTGCCCATGGTCACACCCTCGAGCGGGGTAAATCCCATTGACGTATCGATCGAATGCCCGTTCACGACAGCTGCAATGGAGCTTCCGTTGCCGAGATGGCATGTGATGACCTTGCAGTTGTCCGGCTCAAGGCCGACGAAATTGGCGCCTTTCTCGGATACATACCTGTGGCTTGTCCCGTGGAAGCCGTATCTGCGGATACGGTACTTCTCGTAATATTCATAAGGGATAGAGTACATGTATGCATATGCCGGCATAGTCTGATGGAAGGCAGTATCGAACACGGCAACCTGAGGAACAGACGGGAGCACATGGCTGACAGCCCTGATTCCCAGAAGGTTCGCCGGATTGTGAAGAGGTGCGATATCGCAGCATGCCTCGATCTTGGAGATGACGGCGTCATTGATCAGGCAGCTGCTGACGAATTCCTCGCCGCCATGCACTACCCTGTGACCTACAGCCTCAATGTCCTCCAGTTTCTCGAGCACTCCGTATTTCTTGTCAAGAAGAGCTTCAATGACTGCTTTTATTGCCACCGTATGGTCCGCAATAGGCATCTCCCTGACATACTGGTCTTCCTGCGAGCCACGGTGCTTGATGCAGCCTGTCTCCATTCCAATCCTCTCCACAAGCCCTTTGGCAAGCAGATAATAGACATTGTCGCCCTTCATGTCCAGAAGCTGGTACTTAAGAGACGAACTTCCGCAATTCAAAACAAGAATAATCATAAAATTGTATTTATTGGTTTTTAAAAATCTATAAATCCTAATCAAAAATCATTCAAAGTTAGAAAATAATAACTACTTTAGCAAAAAATAGGAACGAAATGAGAGTGGAGAGGGATGTTGCGGGAATCGCCCTGTTTTTTGCAGCCGGTACGGCAGCCGGCTACTGGTCCGGACATATCGCCGGACCGGCATCGTGGACAGCCGGACTTGTCGCCAACGGCTGCCTTGCATCAGTACTTGCGCTTGCCGCCATTGCCTCTTCAGGGATTCCCGGGAACGGGACATGCAGAATCCTGACGGCATGCCTGATGTTCTTCTTCGCAGGAGGCCTCTGCAGCATCAGTGCCTCGATGTACGGCCAGACGGATGCTCCAGGCCTGACGGCATGCGGCATCAGCAGACTGACAGACGCCCACTCTGCGGCATTCAGGGAGATGATAGACAATGTCCCGTATCCGGACCGCAGCTGCTCCGCCCTGATAAAGGCATTCCTTTCCGGAGACCAGAGCGACATACCTGACAACCTAAAGGACGCCTTCAGGGACAGCGGCGCATCGCACATCCTCGCCCTTTCAGGCATGCATCTCGGAGTCCTGTACGGCATCCTTCTGAAAGCGACTGCGGTCATGGGCAACTTCCCCGCAGCGAGGAAGACAAGATCCGTCGCCATAATAGCCATTTCAGCATATTACACGGCCATCACAGGCGCGGCAGCATCCCTTGTAAGGGCATTCATCTTCATAGTACTCAATGAGACAGCCAAAATAACGGGACGGGACACCCGCCCCGCAAACGTATTCCTTGCGGCGCTTACCATCCAGCTTGCAGTATCGCCCGGGAATATAGCTTCGGCAGGATTCCAGCTGTCATATCTGGCGATGGCGGGAATCTACATCCTGTACCCGTGGATGAAATCCTGGTTCCCGGAAAGGGAGGACAGGAAGCGGGGCCCGATGAAACGCATATGGGATGCCGCGGCGCTGACAATCTCGTGCCAGATATTTACCGCTCCGGCAGCATGGATACACTTCGGGACATTCCCGGAATATTTCCTGATTACAAATCTGCTTGCCGTGCCTCTTTCCACTTTCATCATGCTGACCGCAATTGCCGTGGTCCTCCTGCACCAGTGCGGGCTGTGCCCGGAATGGCTCATCATGGTCAACTGGCATTCAGTCAGGCTTCTGAACAGCACGCTCTCGACAATCTGCACCCTCCCGTAGGCAGACCGGTATCTGACGCCTGGAAAGGACGTCACGTCATTCGCGGACGAGACGGAACCCCGGGGACTTCCATGTCCGCATCTCTCCCCCGTCATCATAGATAAGATAACCTTCAAGGTCCTGACGGCTCCCGATGAATTCCGCCGCCTTCTCGAATCCTATTACCATACAATAGGTTGCAAGGGCATCGGCCGTGGCGGCATCATCAGCGACTATGGTGGCGCTCAACAGGGAATGGCTGACCGGATACCCTGTCCGCGGATCTATCGTATGGGCATATTTCCTGCCGTCCACAACATAGAATTTCCTGTAGTTCCCGGATGTGACCACCCCGCATCTTTCCGGCCCGGCCTCAAGCACCCCTTTCAGGTCTGCACCTGAGACATCATTACCGTCGTACGGTCTGTCCACTCCGATAGTCCATGGCTTCCCTGCCGGATTGTATCCGCTGCATACAATCTCCCCGCCGATATCGACAAGCATCGAGGTTATGCCGAGCGACTCCAGGTAACCGGCTACAAGGTCGCAGGAATAGCCCTGGGCAATGGCATTGTAGTTCAGATGAGGCCGGTGGGCAGGATTGCCGTCGGCCACTGCATCGGCACCGTCCAGCGTTCCGGAAGGAGACAGCGCATCCGCAAGGTCGGGCACCAGCCTGCGCATCCCTATGTAGCGCAATACGGCCTCCACTTCAGCCGGCCCCGGCAGGGAATCCGATGTAAACCCGAATCCCCACATGTCGAAAAGAGGTGCGGCAGACACGTCGAATGCCCCGTCCGTCATATCATAGAAATGTCTGGACAGCCGGTATATCCCGATGAAAGTGCTGTCCGGACGGATGGTCTCCCCCGCATTAAAACGCGTAAGAAGCGATGAGGGATTGTACCCGGACAGTGAATTGTCAAAAGCGACGAGAATCGAGTCAATGCCGTCCTTGATATCCTCAGGCGGGACATCCGTCCCCTGCGTATCGACCTTTACCATATAGGTCCCGCCCTGCGCATATCCGGTAATGGTAACATAACCGCCGCTATGGCATGAAACAGTCATAAATGGCAGGCAGACAGCCGCCACAGCCTGCAGAAACAGGCGTCCGACACTTGATTTCATATCATTTATCCAAACTATTTGCACAAAAATAAGGGATTTTACATAAAAATGCACATCTTTGTAAGATTGTTATTGAGAATAAAGATCAGTGCAAATGAAGTTCCGGAGAAAATTATTTTTAGCGACGGCGGTACTCTCTGCCGTTGCGGCGATGATATCCTGCAAGAAAGACGAGGAGACAGGCTCATCCCTGCCTTCACTGGACAATGTCCCGAGATTCGAGGTCGACAGCTACGTCAAATGCGGGACAAAGGTTGTCTTTACCCCGACAAAGGTAACCAATGCGACAGGGGCGGAGGTCAAGTACAAGTGGAGCATCACAAGAGGCTCCGATACAGTGATGTCGAGCAGGGAATCAGAAGAGGATGACGGGATGAGCCTTGAGTTCGTCTTCGAAGGTGCAGTGGCCACGGATAC
Organism: uncultured Bacteroidales bacterium; assembly: GCA_944323805.1. GTDB lineage: Bacteria > Bacteroidota > Bacteroidia > Bacteroidales > UBA932 > Cryptobacteroides. Next base: position 88,591 of record CALUTW010000004.1, read on the forward strand.
GCTCTGCAACTTCATCATAACCTGTGCAGCTGAGGCGACAGGATACTACGGGACCAGTTTCTCCAAGGTCGTGACCACGGTAAGCGATAAATCCCTTGTATCCGAAGGCGATGCACCGGGGCTTGCATATGGCATTACCACAGGCACCGTGACTGCCGATGACGGCAAGACCGCATACGGCACCATAAAGGCCGGAGGGCTGGAATGGCTTGCAGAGAACATCCACTTTTCCGGAACGGCAGGTGCCGTGACAGGTGTCGCACTCGAGGAAGCCGAGGATGCCTCTGACATATTCGGCCGCTTTTATACATGGGACGAGGCACAGACCGCATGCGCTTCCCTCGGCACGGAATGGAGGGTCCCTGCAATAAGCGACTGGGACAGTTTCCTGACGATGCTCATGGATGGCGAGGGAGATTCCCAGTCCGATGCTGAAGACAGCCCTGTCGTATGGGAGGGTGTAACAGGCAAGCTGATGACGAATGCCTTCTTCAACGGTGTCAGGATGTGGGAATACTGGCCGGATGTGGACATCACGAATGAAACCGGATTCGGGATAATCCCTACAGGACTTGCGACTGTTGTCGACAACAGCTCCCTGACAGACGGTGCTTCCGGCAACAATACAGACAGGATATATTCATTTACCAGATTCGGCGAATATGCCGGGTTCTGGGTCGGGGAGGAATACCCGCAGAAAGAGAACAGCGCGTACTACTTGTATTTCTGGGATGAAAACCCGAACATGAGGCTGAATTATGTGGACAAGGGAAGCCTTGCCCTGCCTGTACGCTGCGTAAGGGACATATAGGGGAATTGATTTAATCCAAGCTGCTGCCCTATCGGGGTACAACATGATAATAAAACCAAATTCAAAATAATTTTGACATGAAAAAAGGTACAACGGCAATTATTATAATAGCCGCAATTGCAGTAATACTCTTCTTCTGGGTAAAAGGTGCATATAACGGGCTTGTAAAGGCTGACGAGCAGGTAAGTGCGGCTTGGGCACAGGTAGAGAACGTATATCAGCGCAGGGCAGACCTGATACCTAATCTCGTTGCCACTGTAAAGGGATATGCGGAACATGAGTCGTCCACTCTCGAAAGCGTGATGGCTGCAAGGGCCAGGGCGACACAGATGACAGTAGATGCATCGGACCTCAATGCAGAATCGATAGCAGAATACCAGGATGCCCAGGGCGAGCTGAGCCAGGCCCTCGGACGGCTGCTGATGATAACGGAGAACTATCCGGACCTGAAGGCCAACCAGAATTTCCGCGACCTGCAGGCGCAGCTGGAAGGCACAGAGAACAGGATTGCAACAGAAAGGATGAAGTTCAACGAGACTGCAAGGGCCTACAACACGATGGTGCGCAGTTTCCCGAAGAACATAATAGCATCCATGTTCAATTTCGACACCAAGGGATACTTCAAGGCAGAGGAAGGTGCCGAGACAGCTCCGGAAGTGAAATTCTGATACCCCCGTACAATGAAAGCCAAGGACCTGCTCTCCCCGGAGGAACAGAGCCATGTGACGGCAGCCATCAGGCAGGCCGAGCTGGGCACGTCCGGAGAAATACGGATACATATCGATGACAGATGTACCGGAGACCCGGTCAGGAAGGCCGAAGCCGTATTCAGATATCTGAAGATGGACAGGACAGAGCTCCGCAACGGAGTCCTGATATATGTTGCATGCCAGTCGAAAGTCTTTGCCATAATCGGGGACAAAGGCATCAATGATGCGGTCCCGGCCGGATTCTGGGATGATGTAATCGCAGTAATGAAAGCGAAGTTCTCTTCCGGACATTTCGCCGAAGGACTTTCCGGGGCAGTACTGATGGCCGGAGAAAAACTCAAGGAACATTTCCCTTACTGCGACGGGGATGTGAATGAACTGCCGGATGAAATCTCATTCGGGGAAGAGAAGCACCAGGATGCCTGATCTTGCCCGCTCAAACAAACGACTATGACAAGGAATCTCTTCCGATACGGCATCGCAGCCACGCTTCTGCTATGGACGACAGTATGTCTCGCCATTCCGGCAAGGCCGGAGCCACCGAGACTCGTAAATGATTTTGCAGGGCTGTTCTCCGCATCACAGGCCATGCGCCTGGAACAGGTGCTGACTTCATTCGATGACTCGACATCCAACCAGATTGCCGTGGTTACCGTCAATGACCTGGAGGGCTATTCCCCGGCTGAATACGGGACAAGGATAGGGCTTCAGTGGGGCGTCGGCTCGGAAAAATTCGACAATGGCATCATAGTGCTCGTAAAGCCGAAGACCCGAGACTCGAACGGGCAGGTAAACATAAGTGTCGGATACGGGCTTGAAGGGGCAATCCCCGATGCCTATGCCAAGAGAATCATAGACAACGAGATGATTCCACGCTTCGCGGAAGGGGACTATTTCGGCGGAGTCGCGGCAGGATGTGCAGTGCTGATGAAACTGGCGTCAGGGGAGATTTCTGAGCCTGACAGCGGGGACAACGATGACCTCGGAGGAGTCATTGCTCTCCTGTTGCTGATAATATTCATCATAACCGTGGCCTCGGTATTCGGAAGGAAAGGCGGCGGGCACAACAACAGGGGAAATGGAGGCGGCCCTGACCTTCTCGATGCACTGATCATCGGAAGTCTGCTCAACAGCAGCGGGCACCACCGGTCAGGAGGCGGATGGAGCAGCTCCGGAGGCGGATTCGGTGGTTTCGGTGGATTCGGTGGCGGAAGCTTCGGAGGAGGCGGAGCATCAGGCTCATGGTAAATCCCTGTCAGCGCAAATCCGTGACTATATAGTCATCGCCCAGACCTGTCTCGTCGAAAGAATAACGTGAAGTGTCTTCTTCTGCAGAAGCAATCCCGAAGCCGGATATCGTCATATCCATGACCGAACCGTCATGCATTCCCAGGACTACGCGTGAAGGAGCACGGAATGATGCACCGGAGGCGGATACTGATATTTCCGGGCTGAAAGTCAGCCTGACAGAACTTATCTGCCCCATATCGGCTGCAGGCACCAGCGTGATTTCATCGGCGGCAGCACTGTCTGACTGCCCCGGCTCAACCTCAAATGCATCAGTGATATTACCGAGAATCAACGCAGGATTGGCAAGATAATCCGGACGCCCGGCATCAAAGGACTCGGCGACGGCTTCCATTGCGGACCGGTCTATTGTCCACCTGCTCTTCCCGTCACAGTATATTTCCAGCCCGTTACCCTTCATGATGAATGAGTTACCCTGAAAACGGACAGAGCCGGCCCCCGACAGCACAGGCCCGGACACCGGAGTAAAGCGGTATGTATAGTCGAATGTGACACTTGATGATGCCATCGCAGAGACAAGACGGTCAAGCGTCCCGGCATGGGCCATGATACCGGCATTGCCGGCCGATACCGATACGGCACATGAGGCGACTGCGGAAATAATGGTTACAAGTATCCTGTGCATAATATATCTGTTGAGAATGCTATTCCGGCTTCAGGAAAGCCTTAAGGATAGGGTCAAGGCTGTCGAAATCGGACACGAGCACCTGTCTCGGCTTCGACCCCTCCTGAGGGCCGACAATCCCGGCGGACTCAAGCTGGTCCATGACCCGTCCTGCACGGGCATATCCCATCCCGAGCTTTCTCTGGAGAGTGGATGTGGAACCGACCTGCATGAGGACCACAAGCCGTGCGGCATCCTCAAAGAGAGGGTCAAGCTTCTGCATGTCGACAAGCTCTCCCCCGCCTGAAGGCTCTCCGTCGGCGGCCGGAGGCACAGGCAGATAATATGGAGTGGAATATGCCTCCTTATAGCCGGTCTGATTCCCTATGAATTCCGTTATCTGTTTTATCTCCTTGTCCACGAATGCACATTGCATCCTCTCCATCTCGACCCCGGCATAGTAAAGCATGTCCCCTCGCCCGATGAGTTTCTCCGCTCCCGGGGAATCAAGTATGGTACCCGAATCTGTCCTTGTCACGACACGGAATGCAATCCTTGTCGGGAAGTTGGTCTTGATCAGACCTGTAATGACATCTACCGACGGCCTCTGGGTTGCGATTATGACATGGATACCTGCCGCGCGGCCTTTCTGCGCCAGACGCACGATGGACGTCGTGACACTCCGGGCAATCGCCTTGCTGTCGCCCCCTGTCCCGCCTGTCATTATCAGGTCGGCATATTCGTCTATCACAACGACAATGTACGGCAGGAACCTGTGTCCTTCGGTCGGAAGCAGGTAGCGGTCCCTGTACTTGTTGTTGTACTCCTTGATATTACGTACCTCGGCCTTGCTTATCAGATGATAGCGTTCATCCATCTCCAGACAGAGCGACCGCAGTATCTCTTCCGCATGCTTCGGCTTCTTGACTATGGCATTGTCCATCTCGTCCTGCTCGCTTACAGCGCTCGGAAGCACGGCCAGATAATGCCTTATCAGCTTGGAGTACAGGGTAAACTCGACCATCTTAGGGTCTATGAAGACAAATTTAAGCTCTGACGGGTGCTTCGAATACAGCAGTGAGGTAATGATGACATTCAGTCCGACGGACTTTCCCTGCTTGGTTGCACCGGCAATCAGGAGATGCGGGGACTCCGCAAGGTCGAACACCTTGACCTTGTTGGTAATGGTAGCCCCGATAGCCACCGGCAGTTCATACTTCGTGTTTCTGAACGCATCGTCGTTGAGCATGTACTTCAGCGGGACAATGGACGGCCTGTCGTTCGGGACCTCTATGCCTACAGCATCCTCCAGCGTGACCACGCGGACCCCTTTGGCCCCGAGGGAAAGCGCAATATCCTCTTCAAGGCTCCTGATGGACGATATCTTGACGCCTTTTGCAGGGACAATCTTGTATAATGTGACAGTCGGACCTACACAGGCGGAGACTTTCTCTACCTGTATCTTATAGCTCATCAGCGTAGCCCTGATCTTGTTGTTGTTGCGCTCAAGCTCCTCATCGGATACTTCGTGCCGGCCCTCCTGATAGTCATTCAGCAGGTCAAGCCCCGGGAAGCGGTAATTCTCAAGGTCCTCCCTGTTGTCTATGCGGGGCAGGTCGCGCTTCACTTCGGATGCAAGCTCTGTCTTTATCACTTCAAGGCCCGGCTCTTCCTGAGGCAATTCCTCAGCTGCGGAATCCGGTGCATCCGGTCCCGTCTCAGCATGAACTGCCTCACTCCAGGGACCATCTGAAGCTGCCCCTGAACCCTGGATATCTTCTATCTCTTCCACGGCAATGCCGTCATCGTGGGCAGCGTCTTCATCCTCATCCTGGACAATGACTTCCGACATGTCTTCCGCAGCAAGACTGTCGGTCCTCACATTTACGGTCTCCTGCAAAGGCTTCCTGTCAAACAGGGAAAGCATCCATCCGGAGAACCTGCTGCTTGAATACAGCAACCATGCGACTATGAAGATGAGTATCAGGAGGAACGTCACAGGCTTGCCTACAAGGTTGGATGACCATGAAGCTATTGCCGCCCCGCAGTCGCCCCCGAGACCACCGCCGAATGCCGTATCATTCCCGAAAAGCCCAGACACGAACGACAGGAGGACCGATACGATGACTGCCCCTGAAACAGTCACAAGGAAGGCCTTTACGACTCCCGTACGCCGTTGTCCGAACAGCAGCCTTGCCGCAATTACCGCAAGCAGGAGCACGAATGCAAAACTGCCGAGCCCCAGGAACCTTGCCACAAGGAAATGCCCCCAGCGGTATCCGAGCTTGCCGGCAGAATTGTGAACCTCCGTATCCTCGCTCATCATATCAGGCTCCGAAAGAAGGCTCTGGTCGGCTTTCCATGTAAACAGATACGACAGGACCGCAATAAATGTAAACACGGCAAAGGCGGCCACAAGCAGACCCGCGACCTTGACTATCTTCTTCCGTTTTTCATCATCGATCCTGAAGACCGACAGGAACGCAGGCTTATGCTCCCCGCGCCTGTCACTTTCCCTTTTCTTTCTTGCCGGCATCTGACACTGTCCCGATTAAAGATTATTTCCTCTGGTTTTTCTGCCGGACATTCTTCTGACGCATGTTCCCGTTCCTGGACTTGACCGGATTAAGTCCCGGACGGGAATAGGACATCTCCGAAGACACCTTCGACAGCCTCAGCCCCTCCGGCACACGTATCCTGTAGTCCGACAGCTTCTCGATATCCTGGAAAATCGTCTCGTCCGCCACGGAATCCTTGTTCCATATCAGATACTGCTGACGCATGTATATGGCAAGGGAACGTATCATGGCAGTCTTGTCATCCCCTTCCTCCATTCCGGCTATAAGCTCGATAATGCTCTCTATGTTCCTTCCGTAATGAGTGGCCTTGATAGGCTTGCGCTTTACCGGTATCATTGCCGGAGGCGTCTCGAGCCTCGACTTCTCGGGCATCGGATATGGGGCATCTATGTCAAGGTCGAACCCTGATATCATATAGAGATGGTCCCAGAGCTTCTGCTCATAGTTCTCCTGGCTGTGTACCTGGGTATTCAGTATCTCCATTACCTTGACCACCGCCTCGGCCTGCTCGTCCCTCTTTGCCTTGTTCGGGATGGCCCTGACCTTGTCGACCATCTTCTGCACATTCCTCCCGTACTCCGGCATGAGCAGCTTTTCCCTCTGTGTATTATAGTCCAGACCCGTATCTTCGCGTCCGGTCATGATCTCTTCCTGGTGTCCGTTTTCCATAACTGTAGTCTTTTACAACTTGCAAAGATACTTGGAAAAATCCAGAATGATGAAAATATCCTGAAGTTTCGGAGAAAATAATTTTACCGGACAACATTTCTACACTTTCATGAAATTCCGGTTAAAGCAACACATCCCCGGTGTTGTAGTTTTCAATATATATGGTCAGCATATCCGGCAGCGGAAACTCAGTGATGTCTATCAGACCGTTGGTCCAGCACTCGACTGCTTCGGGGTCATCTATATGCTCCACTATGAAATGATTGTCCTCCATACGTACCATCTGATTCGGACGCAGGATATACACCTCGTCGGAACTGATCTTGTTCGAGACTTTTATCGAGCCCCTCAGCAAGGCTGCCGAGAAGTCCTGTGTCTTCTCGTCGACAAGCACATTGAACCTTGTCCCGAGGACAGATATCGATGAATTGTATGTCTCCACATTGAAAGGGCGCTGATTTACGTGAGAATACCGCCGGGTACTCCAGTTCAGTACCGGCATTGAGCCAGAGTTTTCATGTACGTGATTTCACATGTCCTGCACGGCGGGCTGCAGCATGCCCTGAATCGCTGTGAACAACCATTCCTTCGTACAGGAAATGGGCATCGGCATATTGCCGGGCATGACTTCCGTCCGGGTCATCGGCAAGCCAAGACCTGACAGCGTTCTCCTCCTCGGGAGTGGCCGCACATTTCAGATATTTTATCAGGAGATATGTGTCCATCTTTTCTGCTTATTCCTGCAAACTATATATACAACACGCCACGGGAAAAGGAGGACCCCGCGAAAATGAAGAAAAATTAAAATTTTGTTAATCACGAATTATTATTCTGTTCGGACATTTGGATGTAAATGCCGTCCCTTTGAATGCGATGACAGAAAAGACCATTACTGCTCAGGAGTTCAGCCGGCTGTTCATAAGATACAGGGACAGATTTGTCTCTGTGGCAATGTCATACATTCGTGATGAAGTGGTTGCGGAAGACATTGTGGCCGAGAGCTTTACAAATTTCTGGGACAGCCGGGACATCTTCCTGTCAAGCCGCTTCGAAAACCTGACATACAACGAGATAGCGGAGAAATACAATATTACCCCGAGAAAAGTGAAAAGGGAGATACAGCATGTTCTTGAAATCATGCGTACCTCCCTCAAGGATTATCTGCCTCTGCTTATCCTTCTATATGTTATCTCCGGGAAACTGAACTGAATGAATAAGGCTTGTCGGCATCTGCCGTACCCCGGCTGAAATCAGGCTCAGGCGACATCGCGAAGCTGACATGCGCACCTTTCATCAGATCCTCATACCTCAGGAAATTGCATGACCACTGCTGGCCGTTGAGCTTCATTCCCTTGATATAGCGGTTATCACGGGTGTTATTCCGGGCATCGATTACCAGCTTCCTGCCGTCCTCCAGTGAAATCTCCGCTTTTCTGAACAGAGGCGACCCGATCACATACTCGTCGGTACCCGGACATACCGGATAGAAACCGAGGGCCGAGAATACATACCAGGCAGAAGTCTGGCCGTTGTCCTCATCTCCGCAGTAGCCGTCAGGTGTCGCACTGTAAAGCCTGTCCATGACTTCGCGTGTCCAGTACTGTGCCTTCCACGGCTGCCCGGCATAGTCATAGAGATAGATCATGTGCTGTGCAGGCTGGTTCCCATGGGCATAGTTCCCCATGTGGGCGACCTGCATCTCGGTTATCTCATGTATGCGGACGCCGTAATATGAGTCGTCATATACAGGAGGAACGACAAATACTGAATCGAGCATCGAGCAGAAGGTGTCCTCGCCGCCCATGAGGTCTATAAGACCCTGGACATCATGGAATACCGACCATGTGTAGTGCCATGAATTACCCTCGGTAAACGCATCTCCCCACTTGTACGGACTGAACGGGGCCTGGAATGAGCCGTCTTCATTGCGTCCGCGCATCAGATTGGTGGAGCTGTCAAATACGTTCCTGTAGTTAAGAGCCCTTTCCGACCATTTCTGCAGTTCAGCCTCAGGCCTGCCCATCTTCCCGGCTATCTGAAGTATGCACCAGTCGTTGTAGGCATATTCAAGGGTACGTGCGACATTCTCATTGATGCCGACGTTGTAAGGGACATAGCCGAGCGTATTGTAGTACTCGTGGCCGAGACGTCCGGTGGAATTCACTTCCGGATGGACATGCTCCGTACCATACACTATCGTCTGATAAAGGGTGTCGATTCCATCCTGTATCAGGCCTTTCACATATGCATCGGCAACTACGGATGCGGAATTGTTCCCCACCATGCAGCCTCTGTGTCCGGGGCTTGCCCATTCGGGAAGGAAGCTGTTCTCTTCCGCTATGTTGACCATTCCCTGCTGTATCTCTTCATTGACAGACGGATATACAAGGTTGAGCAGAGGGAAGAGTGCCCTGAATGTATCCCAGAAACCGGTATCGGTATAGAGATAGCCTTCACGGACTTCCCCGTTATACGGGCTGTAGTGCAGGACTTGTCCTGTTTCATCCACCTCATAGAATTTCCTCGGGAAAAGTACACTGCGATACAGGCATGAATAGAATGTCCTGTACTGGTCCTCTGTGCCTCCGCTGACCTTGATCCTGCCGAGGATATCGTTCCAACGGGCCCTGGCATCATCCCTGACGGTATCGAACGGCTTGCCTGCGACTTCCTTGAGATTTGTAAAGGCCTGGGCCTCGGAAATGAAAGACGATGCAGCCTCTACATTTACCGTCTCGCCTTTTGCAGTGGCGAAGCGGATGACAGCCAGTGCATGGTCTGCCTTGAGGTCAGCCTGGCCTGCCGATGTCCCTGCGGACTTCATGAGCCTGTTCCCGTCATACAGGTCGAAGCCTTCAATCTCCTTGTCGAACTTCACGACAAACCAGTTGCGGAAATTGTCCGGTACACCTCCGCTGTTGCGTGTGGTATAGCCTACAACCGTATTTGTCTCAGGTATGACCCTGATGTACGAGCCCTTGTCATATGCGTCTATTACCACGCCTGAAACATTGCTCTCAGGGAATGTAAACCGGAACTTCGCCGCCCTGTCGGCCGGTGCAAGCTCGGCATTGATGTCGTGGTCCGCAAGGTACACCTGATAATAATATGGCCTTGCAGTCTCGGACTTGTGCGAGAACCAGCTCGCCCTGTCGTCTTCATTGACCTGTGATGCATCCCTGACAGGCATTATTGCAAACTGGCCGTAGTCATTGATCCATGGCGAAGGCTGGTGTGTCTGCTTGAACCCCCTTATCAGATGTGCATCATAGCGGTAGGTCCAGCCATCCCCCATCTTGCCTGTCTGGGGTGTCCAGAAGTTCATTCCCCACGGCAGGGCCGTGGCAGGATAGGTATTGCCTGTGGAAAGCGCGTATTCGGACAGTGTACCCATAAGTGTGGTAACATGGTCCGCCGGGGCTGTTTCAGTAATTTCGGCAGCCGGGCTGCAGGCAATGGCCGCCAGAGGCAGCATGAAAAGCATTCCACAGTAATGAGGTCTCCATCTTCCTTTATGTCCGGATGGAATCGATGAGTTGTTCATGTCAAGATATGTTTTATTCATTATTGTCTGAGAGCGGGAACTATATGATGCCGTTCAACAGGGATACCTTGCCGTCATTGACGATTTTCAGGATAAGCTCCCCGAAAAGTGTGTTCTGCCACGCAAACCATTCCCTTGTGAACTGCGATGCATCATCCTTGTGGAATGACTCATGCATGAATCCCGTACCGGCATCTGTTATCATGAGCTGGCGGATGCAATCCTGTATCTCGGCATCATCGGCAGAGGTAAAGGCTCTCATCATGATACTCATCGGCCATATTACCTCGACACCGATATGCGGGCCTCCGATACCTTCCCCGGCAGCTCCCCTGAAGAAATACGGGTTGTCGTCACTCCATACGTATTTTCTCGTATTCTGATATATCGGGTCATCTGCCATATCCTCATCCAGATATGCAAGGGCAAGAAGAGATGGGACATTGGCATCATCCATAAGATACTGATTGCCATATCCGTCCACCTCAAACGCATATATCGGGCCATAGTCCGGATGATTGTGCACAGCATATTCCTTCAGACCGGCCTCGATCTCGGAGGCGATGTCCAGACATTCTCCCGCAAGGGCTTCATTCCTGTTTACCTGAAGGAGGATTTCCGCAGCCTTGCGCAACGAGGAAAGCGCCATGAAATTGGACGGCACGAGAAACTCGAATGTCGTGGCATCGTCAGAAGGTCTGAATGAAGATGCTATAAGCCCCGTATAGCGTGCAGGATTGCCGTTCCCTACGACACACTTGGTGTCAAGCTGCCTGTCGGTCACACGCAGGAACTTATAGGAGCCGTAGCCGTCCATGCGCTGCTGCTCTCTCATTACCTTCAGCATTGCCGACATGGCCGACTCCCACGTATTGTCAAAGACCGATGTATCGCCTGTCTTTTTCCAGTAGGCATATGCAAGCCTTATGGGGTAGCAATGCGAGTCGAGCTCCCATTTCCGTTCGAAGACATACGGATTGGCCTCAGGCCAGTCTGTCCTGTTGGCGGCCCCGACCGGCCTCACATTGAAGGCATTCGCATATGGGTCGATGCACAGGAGCTTCATCTGTCTCCTGATGACACCTGCAATCATACGTGCGAGTTCCGGGTCCCTGTCCGCCAGCTGGACATAAGGCCATACCTGGGCGCCCGAGTCCCGGAGCCACATCGCCGGGATATCCCCGGTATAGACGAAGGTGTCAGGATTGCCGTCCTCATCATCGCCATAATGTACCGTAGTGTCGAGAGTATTCGGGAAACAGTTCACAAACATCCAGGCCAGCCTCGGATTTGTCAGCATGGAAGCGACCCTCTCTATCTCGGCCTCGACTGCCTCTGAACGGAACAGCCTTGCCTCCGGGGCAGGTCGCTGCAAGACATATCCGTCAGGTTCATCCGGACAATACCATATCTTCGGGTCAGGCCCCATGATGAACCGGAGCACGTTGCCGGCCTTTATGTCCTTGAAGTCTATGTATGGCTTCGTATACGGATTCCCGTTCAGGGTAACCTCCTGTATGTAGATGTTCTCCCCGCTGTTGCCCAAGGCCTCAACCGTGAAAACGCCTCCAGGGACCTCGATCTCCGCCCTGTCGAAAAGTGGCGACCCGAACCAGAAATGAGGAACCGTCATGTCCGCCTGATAGAATCCGAGAGAGGACAGGATGTACCATGCAGACATCTGGCCCACATCCTCGTTCCCCGACAGACCGTCCGGGGCATCATGATACAGCTCTGACAGCACCTCACGCACCTTCTCTGCCGTCTTCCACGGCTGGCCCGCCATGGTGTAGAAATACAGGATATGATGGCTCGGCTCATTACCATGCGCATACTGTCCGATGAGTCCGGAAATGTCCGGCGAAGCGACCGTACCCTCAATCTGTGAATCCGCGACAAACAGTCCGTCAAGTTTCTCTATGAAAGCCTCCTTTGAGCCGAAGCAGTCTACAAGGCCGTCAAAGTCATGAGGGACAAGCCATGTGTACTGCCATGCATTCCCTTCGCAGTAGTCATCGGCCCTGTGTTCCGATGAAAACGGGTTGAACGGCGTCCGGAATCTGCCCCGGCTGTCCTTTCCCCTCATGAATCCTGTCTCCCTGTCGAAGAAATGACGGTATGACCGGCTCCTGTCATGAAAATATTCATAGTCGTCCTCTCTGCCAAGCTTCTTCGCCACTGCGGCAACAGACCCGTCAGCTATTGCATACTCCATGTCATACGCCACAGACTCAAGCATCTTGTCACACGGGATATAGCCGTACTTCATCCGCAGATCCTGGCCCCGGTCTGCACGGAGAGCCGAGGCCTTCATCGCCTCGAACGCCTTATCATAGTCGAAGCCTCCGAACCCCTTGAGGACTGCGTCCGCTACCGGGATGATACCCGGATTACCGACCATGCAGTCTGTCTCGCAACCCATCAGATGCCATACCGGCAGCTTACCCTGCTGGTCATATATATTAAGCATCGTATTGATGAGGTCCGGAATCCTGTCCTGATGGATGATTGTTGCCAACGGCATCGCCGCACGGTATGTGTCCCACAGCGAGAATGTGGTGTAGTTCGTGAAGCCTTCGCTTTCGTGTATCTCATGGTCAGCCCCGTAATACTTCCCGTCAACGTCGCTGAACACCGACGGTGCTATCATCGTATGGTACAGTGCCGTATAGAATATCCTGCGCGCGGACTCGTCCCCGGTCTCTATCCGGACACGGGACAGCTCTTCGTTCCATGCCTTGTCCGCCGAGGCCGCCACCGAATCGAAATCCCAGCCAGGAAGCTCCGCCTCCAGGTTCTTCCCAGCTCCCTCGATGCTCACTGGGGAAAGCGCTACTTTCAGGAGCACCTGCTCGCATTCCGAGGTCCGGAACGATACCCTGCCGTACATGTCCTCTTTCCCGCACAGCATGAAACTGTCGAACGGCTTCGAGAATTCAGCCACGAAATAAACCCTCTGGTCTTTCGCCCAGCCTGTAGACCACCGGCAGCCCTCTATCCGGGTATTCCCGACTGCCTTCATCTCTGTCCTTACAGCCTCGTCCCAGCAGCCCCCGTTCTCCAGGTCAAAGACTATCGCCGCATCATCTGACGCCGGGAATGTATACCGGTGCAGACCGACACGGGCCGTCGCTGTCACCTCCGCAAGCACGCCGTACCTCGTCAGAGGGACGCTGTAGTAACCAGGACGGCTGACCTCCCTGCTCCTGTCAGCGTATGACCACAGACCCGAAGCTGGATCATCCTCTGTCCCTCTGGCATAGGTCACTTCCCCAGTCACAGGCATGACCGTCACATCGAAAAGGTCCCCGATGCCCGTACCGCTCAGGTGGGTGTGTGAGAAACCTATTACCGTGGAATCGCTCTCGTGGTAGCCCGATGTCCAGTCCCATTCCTCCGGTATGCTCGTCGGTCCAAGCTGGACCATCCCGAACGGGACGTTCGCCCCGACGAATACATGACCGTGGCCTCCCGTGCCGATACTCGTATCGACATAGCACGTATAATTCTCCCCGGCCCCTTGATTGCAGCCCGAAAGCATTAATGCCCCAGCCGCAAAAGCCAATAACAGTTTATGTTTCATTTCTCTTTTTATTATTTTTCAAATATGATACGGCCGGAGGAAAGGAGGTCGTGATGGCTTATGCGGAATCCCTTGAGAGGGCTGCCGCCTGTACCGTCCGGAGACATCCCGGTAATGACACGGGATGACAATCCGTCTGCTGCCCTGTTTTCAATCACAAGACTTGTACGGCCGCCTGCATATTCCGGGTCCAGCTCTATCTCGACCTTGTCGAACACCGGTACTGTCAATGTATAATACGGTTCTCCCGGACAGTCCGGATAGAAACCCATCATGGAGAACACCGCCCATGCCGACATCGTGCCGGTATCGTCGTTCCCCGGGATACCGTCAGGAGCCGCCCTGTAGTACCTGTCAAGCAGCTGCCTTACAGTCTTCTGGGTCCGCCATTCCTCTCCAGGGAAATAGCTGAAAAGATAAGGATATGCGATATCAGGCTCGTTGGCAGGGTCGTAAAGGCCTTCATCGAAGACCATCTGCAGCTTGTCGACAAACTTTTTCCTGCCGCCCATCAGCCTTGCCAGGCCCTTGACATCATGAGGGACATAGAATGTATAGTTCCACGCACTTCCTTCGTGGAATCCCGGGGCAGTCTCGAAGTTCTCCCCCTGACGTGGATTGAACGGGGCATAGAAGCTTCCGTCCGCATTCAGCGGCCTCAGGGTCCCATATTCCGGACACCAGTAATGCCTGTACCCTAAGGATGCCTTGCGGAAACGTTCCGCATCAGCCTTATAGCCCAATGAATCAGCCAGAAGCGACAATGCATGGTCCGCGATATAGTATTCAAGGGCATGGGACACGGCATTGTCCCCTGAAAGGTCTGCCGCATAGACCCCGAGCGGAATATACCCCTTCTCGATGTAAGGGTCGACATCCGGACGCATCCTGTTGTCCTTCCCCGGAGTCGTCGCAGACTTGATGAATGCACTGTATGCCGTATCGATGTCGAAATCCTTCAGACCCTTGAACCATGTATCCGCTATTACAGGGATGGCAGGGTCTCCTTCCATCGTAAATGTCTCGCGTCCGTACAGTTCCCATTTCGGCATCCATCCCCATTCCTCATATATGCCTATCATCGAGCGCACCATATCTGTCTGGCGGTCAGGATACAGGAGGGTCATCAGCTGATGCAGGTTGCGGTAGGTATCCCAAAGGGAGAAGACGGTATACCTTGTGTGGCCGTCATCGACCTTGCCGATGCCATCATTCTCCATCAGAGGGTATTCCCCGTTGACGTCATTGAGGACATTCGGATGGATAAGGGCATGGTAGAGAGCCGTATAAAAGACCGTCTTCTGGTCTTCAGTGCCACCGGATACCTTTATCCTGGACAGATCCGCCGCCCACAGAGACTCTGCGGACTGCCTTACCCTGTCGAAATCGAACACGCCGCCCTGCTCTGCATCAAGGTTCTCCCTCGCATTCTCGATACTGACGAACGAAACCCCCATCTGCAGCTCTATCTGCTCCCCTTCCTCGGTATCGAAGCTGAACCAGTAGCCGATATCGTCTCCCGCGAGTTCCCGTCCGTATCTTGTATATAGCTTGTACTTCCCGTTGTCCGGCGTCCATTCGGCCTCGACCCCGGTCATCGGACGCTGTTTCTTCCAGTAGCCGCACTCTTTCGGGGCCTTGCTTACCCTGACAACAAAATATACAGGGAAGACCGCCTGAGGATTGTAACAGAATGTCCCGAGCAGCCTCATACCCTCTATTTCCGTGTCGCTGACTTTCCTGACCATGGCTCCGGTCTCATTTGTAAGGCCCTCGCCAAGATTAAGGAGGATATTCCCCTGACCGGCCGGGAAAGTATAACGCTCCGCCGATGTCCTCATGGTGGCTGTCACTTCCGTCCTTATGCCATATGCCGACAGAAGATTGGAATAATACCCAGGGCTTGCCTGCTCATCTGAATACTCGGAGCCGTAGATATGATAGTCCACCTGCAGAGGCCCCGACGTAGGCATCGTAAGCAGGGAGCCCAGTTCCGGGCAGCCGACTCCGCTCAGGTTGACATGGCTGAAACCGGTAAAGAAGCTGTTCTCATGACAATAAGGGGTCGACCACCAGCGGCTGTCCTTGTCATAGACGTTCAGTTCGGAGCCCATCACATTGAACGGGGACACTGACATCAGCCCGTTAGGGCAGACGGCTCCTGGATTGGTCGTGCCGAAATTCGTGGTGCCGATGAACGGGTCCACATAATCGACCGGCCGCTTGTCCGGGACAGCGCCGGAAGTAAGTATCAGCAATGATGCGAGGATTCCTGCCGGGCCTTTCCGGAATATCCGCAAGATTGCTTCCGGGACTCTGCCGGCATATGTCTCCAGTGCTTTAACAGGGTGTCTCATACGTCAGGCTATTGAATACTGTGTCGACGGGTAAAGTCTATGATTTCCGGGATATAGCCGAATGCCAGGCCTACGACAGTGTCGGCGCAGCCATAATAGATGGCGATGCGGCCAGTATCCGGATCATGCAGGGCTGCACATGGGAAACATACGTTCGGCACATCGCCAGTACACTCATAGATTGTTTCCGGATGAAGCAGGTAAGGGCCTGTGCGCGCAATCACTTCCCATGGCCGGTCAAGGTCGAGCAGGGCAGCCCCGAAAGAATAGTTATATCCCTGACATGTCCTGTGCACCCCGTGATAGAAGAGCAGCCATCCTTCCGATGTCTCTATCGGAGTCGGGCCTGCACCTGTCTTGCAGCACTGCCATGCGCTTTTCTCGAAATCGGACGGCCCGAGCACGAAACGGTGCCGGCCCCAGAATTCAAGGTCCGGAGACTCCGAATAGAATATGTCCCCGAATGGTGTATGCCCGGTATCGGAAGGGCGGGAAAGCATGGCATAGCGGCCGTTTATCTTGCGGGGGAAAAGCACCCCGTTGCGGTTATACGGAAGGAATGCATTCTCCAGCTGATGGAATGTCCTGAAGTCTTCCGTCCAAGCCACCCCGATTGTCGGGCCATGATAGCCGTTACACCATGTGACATAGTATCTGTCATCGATTCTGCATACGCGCGGGTCATAGCCGTATACCCATTTCCCTACCTCCGGGATGTCACAGTCGAATCTCAGCGGCTCAGGGCTGAGCTCCCAATGCAGTCCGTCCATAGAGAAGCCGGTGTGCAGGGTCATCCTGATGTTCGTGTCATCCACACGGAACACCCCTGCATATCCGTTCCTGAAAGGCACTACAGCCGAATTGAATATGCTGTTGGAATCCGGGAGAAGATCCCGCGGAATCACTGGATTTGCTGAATATCTCCACATTACCGTTTTCGAGCCTGCGGGACGGTCCTCCCATGGCATTTCCGGCAGCGGACAGCCGGATATTTTCAATGTTGACATATTTTGATTACTTTTTTTGATATGATATTTTTCGTTTCTTATCGATTGATGTCCCTGAGACTGACAGACAGCTCATTCCTTTTCATTCCTGTCAGGATATGTGAACGGAAGGAACTTCGTCATCACAAAGACCGGTATGACAGCCAGCAGCACCACCGTGAAGAAGAGCTTGTACCCTATGGCATCGCTGAGGAAACCGGACACTGCGCCAGTGACCATCACTGACAGGTTCATTATGCCGGAAGCAAAGGCATAGTGGGCCATCTGGTGCCTGCCCGGAGCCACCTGCTGCATCATGAACAGGGTAAGGCCGACAAATCCGAACCCGTATCCGAAATATTCCAGGACTATCCCGCCTCCGATAAGGAGCACGGACTCCGGCTGTGCCCAGGCCAGGAATGTATATACAAGGAACGGGATATTGAAGATGCATACAAGGGAAAACAACGCCTTGCGCAGTCCCAGATGCGCTATATAATAGCCTGCGAGAAGCGAACCGAGCACGAATGCCGCAGCTCCGAAAGAGCCGTAATAGATGCCTATCTGCTGTTCGCTGAGTCCCAGCCCTCCTGCAGCCCTGTCAGCCTTCAGGAAAAGAGGGACAATCTTTATCACGAATCCCTCCCCGAGACGGTAAAGGATAATGAATGCGATATAAAGCCAGATATGCTTCTTTGTGAAAAAGTCCCTGATTACCTCCGCCAGGTCAGCCATTATGTCTCTTGCGGACCTGCCTGCATCAGGGGATGCCGCCTGGGTGGACGGGAGCGAAACCCTGTGCCACAGGCTAAGCAGCACAAGTATCGCACAGCATGAAATCATGATGACTGTCCATGCCGGCAGGGCGGCCTCCTGCGCCGTAGCCCCCACGGCCTCATAATGGTCTATGAGTATGCCGGCGATATAGACCAGCAGACCTGTAGCCATGAGCTTGGCGAGATTGTAGAATGCACCTTGCCACCCTATGTATTTTGCCTGGTCTGTCTTGCTGAGTTCAGCCATATAAAGTCCGTCAAGGGCAATATCATGGGTCGCTCCGCTGAGTGCTATCACGGCAAGAATCGCAATGGACACCGCGAAGAAATGGTCCATGTGCAGCGCAAGGGCCACAAGGCCGAATCCGACCCCGGAAATGAGCTGGGTTGTAACGACAAAGAATTTCTTGGTCTTGAACACCTCAAGGAACGGGCTCCACAGGAATTTTATCGTCCACGGGAACATTATCACAGATGTCCACAGGGCAATCTGGCTGTCTTCAATGCCGAGCCCCTTGAACATCAGCACACATACCATGTTCAATACCACGAACGGCATACCCATGGCGAAGTATGCGCTCGGGACCCATCTCAAGGGTGAAAGTCGTTTGCTTCTGTCTGACATGTCTTCTGTGTTTTCCTTAAGGTCAAATCCTGTCTGCTTCCGTACCGGCATGCGGGGTGTCCGGACTGAACACTATTGCCTGTCCGCCGTCCCCGGCCATCCGGATATCCATGGAATCCGAAGAGGTCACGGTCCTGGAGAATATCCTGAAGGCCCGCTTGTCCGGAGCCATGGTGCCGTCCGGCTGCAGCACCTCCGGGGCTTCGGGCTCGTCTGCATAGATGTCCGCCCTGTATGTCACGCCCGGCTCGAGGAAGTCAAGGGAGACCGTCACAGTACGGGCCTCGCTGTCAGTGCCCGCCCCGACAAAGAACCTGTCCCCTGCGCGACGGGCGACAACTATATAGTCCCCGATCTCTCCGGCAAGGGCCCTGGACCAGTCGCAGTCGGCGTCAAAGTCCCGGAAAAACCGGAATGCAGGATGCCCTTCATAATTTTCAATGAGATCGGCAGCCATCTGGAGAGGGGAATACAGGATTACCCAGTTGGCAATCTGACGGGCAATGGTCGTCTTGATATAGCATTGCGAATTGTCCCCGTTCCATTCCTCCCGTCCTGGAAAGGATGATGCTGTCTCATAATATATGTCGAAGATGCCGGGAGTATAATCCATCGGGCCGGAAAGCAGCCGGACAAACGGTATTGTACAGAGATATTCAGAGGTATTGCCCGCGCTCCAGGCATTCCATTCCATGCCCTTGGCCCCTTCCCTTGTCATCATGTTCGGCCATGTCCTGCGGATGCCCGTCTCCTTTATCGGTTCGTGCACATCCAGCATTATCTGATGTGCTGCGGCGGCCTCCACCACTTTCTGATAATGCTGCACCGCCCTCTGGGAATGGTGCCTGATATTGCCGGGCATACCGCCTGCATATCCTGTCTTTACCACATGCACCCCGAGCGATGCGTATCCGGCAAAGGCGGTATCCAGTGCAGCCTCATATTCGAAGATGCTGCCGCCCGTCTCGTTGTGCATCCACAGGGACACACCCTTTTCCGCAGCATATTCCGCCACCATCTCAAGATCGAAATCCGGATAAGGCTCGATATAATTGAAATGCTGCCTGCCGCCCCAGCTTTCCCATCCTTTGTTCCAGCCCTCGAAAAGGACGCCTTCGATATTGTTCTCCGCGGCAAAATCGATATGTCTCAATGCGTTTTCAGTAGTAGCCCCATGACGGCTGTCGCAGGTCCAGGTATGCGTGCCGAGATGCATTCCCCACCATACACCGACATATTTCTGAGGCTGAATCCATGAGACGTCCTCTATTGCACACGGGTCGTTGAGATTGAGTATCAGAGAAGAATTTATCAGGCCCACAGCATCCGGGGCAATCTGCAGACTCCTCCACGGGGTCCTGAACACTCCGGGCACTCTGGCCTTGTATCCCTCCGGCATAGGTGCAAGCTCCGTCCTGAACGACAGGGAATCGCATCTGTAGAGATTCATTTCCGGGAAATCATACAGTGCAGCCTCATGTATGCTGCCGTACATATCGCCGATACGGAATGTAAACGGGGTATTGGCCGTCTCCACCATACTTACCGGAAGCTCCCGGGTGTCGAGTTCATATGTCTCGAAATTGCCGGGAATCGACCACGACATCCCGTCTTCCGCAAAACGGAAACGGGTATTCTCGGCAGTCACAGTCAGGGAGTCGCATCCTGTCTCATACTCATATCGGAATCCGAGCCCGTCATCAAAGACCCTGAGCCTCAATGTCAGCCGCACACCGTCAGGATTCGTCAGCAGCACCGCCGTCTCCCTGTGGTTGTCCCTCACGGTCCTGTTCTCCCCCCAGGGCTGGGTCCATGTAAGGTCCGTCCTGCTACGGGACACATCGGCTATGCTGAACCCGTGAGAAAGGACAGCCTCGTCTGCTTCCAGGCCGGAAGATTCAATGCTGATCAGCTCCTTTCCGGATACAGCAACCGACAGGACCGGTGTCCCGCAACTGTCAAGCATGATCCCGACCTTGATATTTCCGTCTGGAGAAGAAGTGGATACATCTGCCGAGCAGGCACATACCGCTGTCATGACTGCCGCGACAGAGACGGCACACGGGATTGTCATCAGTTTCATGTTATCAAATTATCAGTTACAGTTGCCACAAATTGCATGTCTATATATGACACATAAAAACCATGTTAAGACCCCGAAAAGGTACGGATTTTTCTCCGGATTTGAAACACCCCGCGCCATAATCGGACGACAGGAATGCCATAGCAGATAAAAAGGGCATATCAGGTGTACCTGACATACCCTTGACAAAAATTATGTCCGGCCGGCTACGGAAGGCTGACACCCTGCCACAGGAAGCCGGACTGCCATGTGCCTCCGTTCAGGGTCTGTCCCTGAAGGTCGTTGCCGTTAGACGTATGGTCCTTGACGACATTGCCGTTTCCGTCATTGAACTTCCAGTAGGCCACAAGACCATCGGATGACGGGTCGACAGTGTACATATGGTTGCCGTCCTCAATGTCATATTCATCAAACACCTTGTTCCATATACGTACTTCAGCGAGTTTTCCATCGAAGCAATGTCCATTGTCAACAGAATAGCCAATCCAGAAGTTCCGGTTCTCTTCAGTCTCTGTCTCAGTATATGGAACAGCCAGTGTGACTGCCGGAAGAGTCTCGATATTATTATAATCATAATCATATTCCGCCAGTTCTTTCCCTGAATGGACATAACAGTATATCCTGTCTTCAGGATCATAGGCTACAGCAAAGTGACACCACTGTCCCGGAGTAATCTCAAGTGAAGAACCATTAAGCGTAGACAGGGTGGCCGTCTCTACATCTTCCCACCAGTCATAGACGTTCTCGATGTATTTAATTTCAATTTCATTGTCCGGATTTACCCTTATCTCAAAAGTCCCGTTTATCCCGAATACAGAATAATATGAGCCTTCTGCCGGAGTAGAATCAAGGCATATGAGACCTTCAACCGTGAATGCTTCCATACCGGTAAGGACTTCTGCATTATTCCATGACGGAGCATATGCACGTGACGAGGAGAAGTCTCCGGACATTGTGACAAGCGCAGGCCCTTTCTGTACCACTTCTACGACAAAAGATACCGGCTCTTCCCCTTCCGGAGCAGCTTTCTCCGAGAATGTAATCCTTCCCGTACGCTTTGCATCGGCTTCTCCGGCAGAGAAGATCTCCTTGTCTCCATCTTTCCTGACATATGACAGCCACGATGATGCATCCTGAGATATGGATATCTCATATTCGATGTTTGCCGTCACAGGTATTTCTGCGAGGCCTCCCGTACATTCCATCTCAATGGACTGCGTCTCCGTCTCAAGCATGGACTTCCTTGCCTGAAAGACCGTGAATCTGTCCGATGCGCTTCCTGCCATTACCTGGACCTCGGCACTCCTGTCGCCTTCAACCGTATTGGGAGACATGACGAAACATACAGTGGCCGCATTCTCCCCTTCTCCCTCAATCGTAACCTCATGCTTCAGCCATCCGGAAGCTTCTTCCGGTATAACTACACGGATATCCCGGTAATTGATATCCGATATCACATTGACTTCAAACGTATGCGCAGAATATGATTTGGTAATATTCCTGTCTGAAACGATTTCTATGCTTGCCGCTCCATCGGTAGTCTGCACAATCTCAAACGGCACGGGACAGTCGCCTGCGGCAAATGTAAAAGCGGCAGTGCGCTCAGCTCCTGTTTCATTCGGGTCTACAGAGAATGACACCCTGTCTCCGTCCGAGCCTTTCCGCACTGACGGTTCTGCCCAGTCACAATCTCCGGACAACTCCCAGTCAACGGAACTCTTTACCTCGACTTCAATATTCCCGCCGTTCGCATCCAGCGATGTACTCTTCATCGACAATGTCACATAGTCCGGCTCGGCACTGAATCCCTTAAGTGTAAGTTCAAGCTTTGCTGTCGCCTTTCCGGTCCTGAAGACGAATTCCGCAGTCTTCTGCTCCTCCGAATCATTCGCCTCAGCCTTGAACAGCACCTTATCGCCGTCCTTGCCCTTTAAAGCGGATGGAGACACCCATTCCGACTCTCCTTCCAGAGTCCAGTCTCCCGAACTCTTTACCACAACCTCGGCAGTACCGCCGTTACCGCTGAACACATTCTTTTCCGGGGCAATCGAGATTGAGTCTACAACGCCCTCCATTTCTGTCTTGCTGCATGCTGCCAAGGCACAGAACGCAGCGAATATCGCTATAATCTTCTTCATATCTCAGTTAATTTATCAATAGGTATATCTGGCTGAATCGTATGCACCGTTACTGTTGTATTTCTTGTAGTACCCTGTCGGAGCAAGAAGTTCCTGTCCATAGAATCCCCTTGCGGCAGCCTGCATCATGCTTAATCCGCAGGACTTGTCCTTATTGTAGATAGGGGATTCAGGATTCGGGTCAAAGGCATACCACATTACCCAACCGTATCCAGCCTCTTTTATGGCTTTTGCACTGTTTTCAGTTATGGATCCTGTCTCTTGATCGCACTCGACGGACATGCCGCTGCACTGCTTCATCGTCATTCCCGGGGCATCATCAGGACTGGTGGATCTGTTATAGTCCCCTACCCAGAAATCCACGAACTGCCCTGGCATATATTCGATGCCGGTATCAAGATCCTTGACGCTGACAAGTTTACGCAGATTACCCATCCTATAGATTGATACCTCCGTAGGCCATGAGCATTCTTCAGACATGGCTTTCTTGAGTTCATAACACAGCCGGCAGCCGGCCTCCGCACCTTCTATGCCGAACCATTTGTTGTTCTCAAGAGGAGACAGGGAATATTCATCGTCAAGGTTGACTCCGTCAAGCCGGTATTCCCTGACAGCCATGGCAACCTCCCTTGCCCATTCCTGTGCACCCCAATCCGATAGCTGGCAGAGACCTGCAGCATCATGATTACCGAGAAGACCGAGATACACCTTGATACCTTTTTCCCTCAACGGCTGCAGATATGTATCCGTATTGTCGAGCAGCGCCTGGACATTAGGGTTGTTGTAAAGATATACCCTGTCTTCAGCCATATTATAATTGATATTTGCCGCAAACAGGACTACTGCATCAAAGAACTGTGTCCCGTCTTCAAGCACATATTCAAGGGCATTGAGAGGATTCGTGTCATTGACTGCAACATAGTAAAGGTTCTTGACCTGCTTTGGATCCTGGTAGGTATAGACGTAATTTACCCTTTTTGTTGCAGAAGTCACACTGGCATTGTCGATTGCCTTGACACATACAGGGATGAGATAGGACATGTCCATGGCAAGGCCAGATGTCCCGTCTATCGTCATCTGTATCTTTCCCGAAAGTTCTCCGGCAGGGACAGTAATGACCCCGTCTTCAGAGAATGTCACATTCTGCGCCGGGAAAAGATACAGCGATGCTGAATTAATATAGTTGTACTCTGCAAGATATTCGGCATCGACATACACCTCTACGGATACATCCTCAGCGGCAGGCTCGTCCAATGTAAAGACAATCTCTGCGGTGCTTGTCTGGGCCTTGGTTACGATGATATTCACAGGATCATCCCCCGATGCATCTGACAGCCTGCCCGGCACTCCGTCAGAAAGCCCGGGGTCTCCAGATGATTCATGAGTCTGGGAAACAGGTATGGACACTGTCTGCGCCTTTTCCGCCATGATATCGACAAATCCGGAACGGTCCACTCCTGTCGTGTTGTCTGTTGCAGTCAAGGTCAACGTATTTCCGTCCTTGACAGCATTGACCCATTCAGGCACCTCATATGTCCATTCAGCCACATTTGTCTCAACAGTAAGCACAGCCTCTGTAACCGAGGAAGAAAAGACTATCGGATCCATCGGCGTGACACTTATGGCCCACTCGTCCCCGGTAAGTTCATTCTGGGAGACACCGATTATCACATCTTCCGCATTTCCTGCAGAAATGACAAGGGATCCTGAACGCGACTTCAGCGACACATTATCCTTCACATTGACCGTCAGGCTGTTACCTTTAACCGAAGTCAGTATCCATTCTGTCGCCTCGACTTTCCATGATGCTGCATTTGTATTGATAGTCAATACCCTGGCTTCGTTTCTTGTGGCATTGAAAGTGATGTCCGAAGACGGGGTCACTTCAAGTGTTTCCTGCATCTCCTCCTTTTTGCAGGAGATTACAGCGGCAGACAGCATAAGCATGCCTGCAAATAATCTTAGAATCTTTTTCATAAAAAATGTGTCATTAATTATCATGTTCAATCCTATCCATTTCCCTATTTTTCAGGCAGCGATACATTTCTCCACACTATATCGCTGGCAGCAGTCAGGTCATTCCCGTACATGGAATAATCCTTGACGGTCTTTCCTGTCCCGTCACAGAATTTCCAGTAGGCAACCAGGCTTTCTTCCGTCTCAGGATCCTGGATCTTGTAGAAATGATTGTCTGCATTGATTTCATCTGCCGTAAGCACCCTGTTCCAAAGGCGCAGCTCAGCCATATGGCCATTGAAAGAACGGCTCTTGTCATATGAATACCCCACCCAGAAACATCTTGGCTTATCATCGGCCTCATCGGAATGCGGCACCTGGAAATTTACGGATGTCATGCTCACGTTACCTCCGGAGACATCCTTTGTCCCTTTCAGGGAGCCGTCAAGATACAATGTTATCAGGCCATGGTCGAAAGTCACGGCAATATGGTACCATCTGTCCGTCTTCAGCTGCAATGTTGCGTCGGACAGGGATTCCCTGTACACGGTATTGGCCTCTGTATCTTTCCTGGCAACCGCTATCTGCAGCTGGTTCTTGGGGATGGCAGTATCCCCGACCCTTATGAGAAAGCAGTCCTCTATACCCATTATGGTATGCACTGAACTTTCATTGGTAAAGGCCATGCCTTTCACAAGTGCCTCCATCGTAAATTCCGCCATATCGGATACCTGAGCGAAACTGCCCCATTCGGGCCATGCGCAATTATCCTTCATGTCGGCGACGACATTGACAAGGGATGCTTCCCTGATGACAAAGTACATTGTTCTGGCACTCTCAAGTATACCCATCCCGGACGCGGACTCTATAGTGACCGGATAGACATAGCTTGTCGAATAGTCCAGGTCGCCAAGTCCTGTGAAATCGAAGGCCAGAGGCTCGCTCTGCATATTCCCGGCAGCAATCACTGCGGTCATCCTGTCAGTGATGCACTTGTCCGACGGCAGAAGCTCGGCATCTTCATCATAATATGCCAGCCGGTACCTTTCAAGGAGTTCCGGAGCATGTCGGAACACTACATTTATATCCGAGTCCTCAGGGTCTGCCAGGGCAGCCACGATACTGGATGTCTTCTCAGTCTCATCCTCATCCAGCTGGACCCTGAGTTCTTCGGAGAACGATGATGCCGAGATGAATACCTTGTTCTCGAACAGAAGGTTTCCTTCATCCTTGCTGCAGCCTGCGGCAACAAGAGCCATAGCAGAAACTGCTGCACATATAATACAATATCTCATATCTGTCATTTTTATATCCGGTCATTGTCCTGCGAATCCTCCGGATTCAGAATAGTGATGGCGGACCTGATGTTCCTGAATGTGGAGCCGGCAAAATAGTCGTCCGCAGCATTGCCGATGCAGATTCCGCATTTGGCATAGTCCTCAGCAGGCGCCATGGTCCATGATGCAGCTGTCTGCGGTGTCGCACAGGCAGGTTCCGGGTCGGCTTCCGATGCAACGGCGACTTCGATGACAATCCTGTCCACAGGAACGCCTTCGGTCCGGGCATATCTTCCTGCAAAGGTATTGAGCTGTCCTGCCGATGCTTCGGTTGTGGATACCAGAATGGTATAGTCGCAGTCATACAGTATATCCCTGCGGTCCTCCGCGATATTTGACAGGCTGCCCCTAGCGAACATAAGCGCATCCTGATGTGTCAGACGCCACTCTTCAATCGCATCGAGGAATGCGGACTGACCGGCTGCACTCATTTCGGAACTGATATTCCCCTGAAATGAAAACATGATTCCATCAAAGCCGTACATGTCACAATATTCCAGCCGGGACTTCGTCTCTTCCAGACAGAACGCGGCAAAGTCCCCAGCGGTTCCCGCAGGCTGGTCTGACGGTCTGCTGTCCTCCAGTTCAGTCCATATGTCCTGGATGGAATTGAAATCGACATAGCTTACACAGCGGGTACCCTTTTGTTCCCTTACGCTGGATATCTCGGATGCGACAGAGCTGTGCAGTCCGTCTGACACCACAACACATATAAAGTCCGCACTGTCAGGCATGGCCATGATATGCTGGCTACGGGACACCGGCTGCGAAGAAGTACCATCCATCCTGAGAATGACAACCTTGTGGTCAATCAGCTTGAAAGACCGCAAAGCCTCGAGGTATTGCTCCGACTTTCCTGCCGGATTCCCGTATGCCCCGTAATCAAGGGCCTCGGGCTCAGTCCATCCCGAACAGGATGCCGCCATTGCCGATGATATCATGACAGCAGCGGCAATAAAGAAGTTATTTTTCATACAATTCGTTGTCATTTGATTAACCATAAGAGGAATTACAGGCCCTTATATCCGGTATATACAGGATTGTCTTCCTTGCAGTCAAACTCAAGTCTCGTCCTCATCTTGTCTCCATCGCCTCCGAGCATCTGTACTGCAGCCTGATAATTGGCAGTATTGGACGTA
Source organism: uncultured Bacteroidales bacterium (assembly GCA_944323805.1). Lineage (GTDB taxonomy): Bacteria > Bacteroidota > Bacteroidia > Bacteroidales > UBA932 > Cryptobacteroides. Next base: position 115,796 of record CALUTW010000004.1, read on the forward strand.
TTCTCATCATCAGGATATTCCATCCTGCGGGCTCCTGCTACATTGTCCACCTGGCCTCCGCTCTTGTTGCCGGCATCCGTTGCAGGGAAAAGACGGGGATATCCGGTACGGCGCCAGTCTGCCCATGCCTCATTCCCGAGAAGCCACCCGGCAATCCATTTCTGGGTAATTATCCTCTCCTGCTTGACCTCCGGAGATGCAGCATCGTCCCATGCAATAGTAATGGACGACGGTGCGGCCGTACTGTTCGCACCGGACGGGTCATTGTATGCCCCTGGAGTCCGCACCTTGTCAGAGATATATTCTGCCGCCCCTGTCACACCCCATTGTTCAAAAGACAGGCTGATTCCCCTTTCATATGCGGTCCGGGCATCCGTTCCCATGTCATAACCGAATACTGCTACGGCCTCTGCCTCCAGAAACGCCACTTCGGCAGCCGACATCCAGCATACAGGGTCATCAACATCTATATTGATACCTGAATATTTATGTCCGATGGTATTATGGTTCGGGATGACTATCCCACGGCGAAGCCCTATGTAGGTCTCTGCCGGAGCCGGCCACTCGCTCCGTGTAAAATATGCACTGCGCCTCGGGTCCTGATATCCGTTCATATAGCAGACTATGTCTGCAGCAGCATGGGAATCTCCGCTCTGCGTCGTACATGAAGAACCGTCTTCGTGCGCCTTTACCATATTGTATTCCACGGACCTGTTAATGGTATTCCCGTCTGTCCCCCATGATGAGAATAGTGCATTGTCAGCATTGGAGATCATGACTCCGACTTCATGGCTTACGGCGGACTCCGCCATCCTGCGGGAAAGTTCCCGGTCAGCATACGAGATGCGCATGGCGAGACGCAGCTTGAGCGAATTGGCAAACTTTATCCAGTTGTCCACGATACCGCCGTATATGACATCTGCAGAAGGAGAGAAATTGTTGAGCCTCTCCGGCATAAGAGTCGCGACAGCAGCATCAAGTTCCGCGAACATTGTCCTGTAGACATCCATCTGACTGTCATACGGGACATTGATTTCCCCGTTCTGGCCTATCTTCGAATACGGGACAGGCCCGTAGGTGTCAGCTACGCGATGCATGGCGGCCACCTTTATGATATCGCCGACAGCCCATATGACAGGGTCGTCCGTTACCTGATGCAGCAGCCTGTAGTTCGCATAGACGGTCGGGATAATCCATGAGCTTTTCATGAATACGTTTGTCCAGTTGTCCTGCGGATTGTAATTGGAAATCGTATTGTTCCAGCCGGCATTGCCGTCTGCCATATATCCTCCCATAGTCCCTCCGAGAAGGCATTCAGTAAACTGTGCGGTATTGACATCCGGGGATATCACTCCATTTGCGATGCCCAGCAGCGCAGCCTTTACCGCATATCCGTCACGCTGCATCTCATCGTCAGTGACCCCGTACGGATTCCTGTTGATATCGATATATCCGGCAGTACAGGCGACAGAGATGAAAGCCACGGCAGAGAGACCGAGACACATCTTTGTTTTTCTCTTATCCATAGTCCTTCCTAGAATTTTAATCTGACATTAAAGCCGAAATTCCTTGTGCTCGGCATCATGAAATAGTCTATTCCCTGGTAATAGTTGCCCGTCGTAGCTATCGCCTCCGGGTCAAAAGGAGCCTTGTTCCATATCATCAGCAGATTGCGGCCGACAAGCTGGAGAGTAAGCTCACATACATCCCCCAGCATGCTCCGGGGAAAAGTATAGCCGACCGAAGCCTCCTGCAGCCTGACATTCGTCGCTGAATAGGTATACAGCTGAGGGATGACATCGCCACCTGCAGCGGCAGAATACCATGTATTCGCGTCAACGACGTCTGAGCCGTTGATGATGATGCCGCCATTGTCCCTTGCCACTGCAGTCGCCTCGGACACGCCATAATAGTCCAGGACAGCCTGAGTCCTTGAGAACACCACTCCCCCGAATCTTCCTGTAATCATGAATCCGACATTGAAATTGCCGATACGGAAATCATTCCTCCATGCCATATTGGCTTTCGGCAGGACACTTCCCAGCTTTATATAGTCATCCACATTCTCAATTGTCATGGGGACTACCTCTCCATCCTTACCGACAAAGATACCGCCGTCGTCATCACGCATCATGTCCGACCTGGAATAGAGGTCGCCGAGCGAACCTCCCTCACGAAGAATGAACCTGGCGTTCCCGAGACCGCCCATATTCAGGGAGGTTATATTGAGCTTCTCCCCGGTAACAGGATTGACGGCATTTTCGGCCAGGGACTCTATCCTGTTTCTGTTTGTCGAGAATGTATAGCTGCTGCTCCACCCGAATATGCCCCATTCCTTCTCAAAGCCCAATGCCAGTTCAAAACCCTCATTCAGCACATCTCCAGACTGGATAGGGATACTGGAATAGCCGGAACCTGTGGAAATCTCAGGGAAGAATGTCTGGTTCTTCGTATGGGTATTATAATATGTCGCATCGAGAGAGAACCACCTGAGGAAACGCATTGTGAGACCGGCCTCCCAGGACTGGGTCCGTTCAGGAAGAAGATTTACAGGATATGAAGTATCCGTAGCCCATGCATTGCCTTTGTCCGGCCATTCATGGACAGGATTGGCAAGCCAGCGTTCAAACGAGGAGCCTACAGACGCATAAGAAGCCCGGACCTTGATATACTCCAGATAGTCAGGCATGTCCGGAATAAGCTCAGACAGGACCACAGAGGCACCCGCAGATGGATAGAAAAACGACGACCTTGTCGAACGGGGTCCTGCAAGCTGCGACGGCCAGTCATTCCTTCCGGTCAGGGTCAGATATACCGCATTCCTGTATCCTATTTCGGCAGATGCATATACGGACTGTGTCTGCTCCCTCCAACCGGCCTGCTTCTTTACCATGGCGGACTGGTCGACTGCAAATATGTTGAAGACATTGGGGATATTGTCAGCCGCAATAGGCCCCCTGTTGGCAAACATATCATTCTTCATGTCTGTGATGGAAGCTCCGGCATTGGCATGGAGGCTCCATCTGCCCCAGGTCCGGGTAATATCAATGAGGACATCCGCATATACCTGCCGGTCCTCCGATATCTCTTCGCCGAAAAGCCCGTTATCGGAAGCTTCAGTAAGCTGGGTGTTGGTAGTGGCATAGAATTTCTCAGTGAATCTGTTATGGGAATTGTCTATGCGCACACGGCCGGAAAGGGTCAGCCAGTCCAGGATTTCATATGAAAGGCCTGCTGAAAGCATATAGCGGGTCTTCCTGTTTTCGCGAAGGTTGCGGTAATTGATCCAGTACGGGTTCTGCATTGTCATGCCGGCATCGCCGACAGGCCAGTACTGGGTATGTATAAGGCGTGCAGGATCCCATCTTTCAAACATATATATGTCATTCCAGTCATTGCCTCTCGGGAAAAGGTATGCACCTGTCAATGGATTGTTATATGTTCCCTGGTTGGTCATGTTCCGGTCATTCTGCAGGATGTAGCTTGCAGATACATCCAGGGTCATCCTGTCCCCGAAGAACTTCGTCGTATTACGGAATGTGAAGTTATACCTGTCGTAGCTGTTATTGGGAACGTTCCCTATGGAATTGACTGCGGCTGCAGAGAGATAAGTCTGGTTCCTGGAATTCCCTGTCGACAACGCGACGCTTTCTGTGCCTGTTACCCCTGTGCGGAAATAATCCTTGCGGGGGTCGTACCCCATCATATTGGCCTTGTTAAGCTTCTTTCCCCAGCTGCGTACTGCCGAACCTTCGGAAGAACTGTAGTCACCTGTCCCATACCTGTTCTGGAAACGTGGAAGCACAAAAGGGCTGAAGATCTCGGTATTGCTGGTAACCGTCACTGTGGTCTTCCCTTCCTCTCCCTTCTTCGTAGTGATGACGATTGCCCCATTGGCGGCGGCAGAGCCATACAGGGCAGCGGCAGCCGCGCCTGTCAATACCGTCATGGACTCGATATCCTCCGGATTAAGGTCAGCAATCGGATCGGTAGCGCCTCTGGAATCGAATTCAGTACCGGCATCGCGGGCTGACGTATACATGGGCACTCCATCGATGACGTACAGGGCATTGGATGATTTCGAGATGGACTTCTGCCCTCTCATAACTACTTTAGAAGCCCCTCCAACTCCGGATGATGAAGCATTGATGACAAGACCGGCGACCTTTCCGTTGAGCGAGTTGACAAAGTTTGCATCCTTATTGGAAAGAAGAGCCTCGGACTTCACTTCCTGGACGTTGTAGGAAAGGGCCTTTTCGGAACGCCTGATTCCAAGAGCCGTGACCACCGTCCCTTCCAGGGCGACAGCCGCCTCATTGAGAGTAAGATTGAATACAGTCCGTGTCCCCACCTGTACTGTCTGGACATCGTAGCCCAGACAGTTCACTTCGAGCACTGCATCGGGGCTGCTGACAGTCAACGAAAAGTTGCCGTCCAGATCAGTCACGGTACCGTTGACTGTGCCGTGCTCAAGGACAGCCGCTCCGGGCACAGGGAACCCTGATGCGTCAATGATTGTTCCGCTGACCCTGACAGGCTCGGGAACAGGAAGATTTTCAATGATGATACTTGATCTCTGTATGTCATACCTGATTGCAAGCGGTTCCAGAAGCCTTTTGCATGCTTCATCTATGGATACTCCCGATACATTGATGCTGACTGTCGCAGAAAGGTCCACACCCCTGTTCACGAAAAGGTATCTGGACTGGTCTTCAATAGCGCTTAATGCTTCACTCAGCGGGACATCGGTCAACTCGAGAGTGATACCGCCGTCCTGTATTGAAGTCCTTGCAATTGCTGTCAAATGGAAGATTGACAGGAAAGACATAAAACAGAGAAATCTACACAAAGTTTTGTAGAATGCCGTTTTATTCATAATTTTACATTATTGAGGTAATCAGTTCTGTGTATTGATAGCCGGACTGTTGCCATTTTATGGCCTGCGATGTCCTTACCATCGCGGGCTTTTGGCTTTTATTACCGGCATTGGGAAAATGTGGCAATCTATGTCATGGTTCAGAGGTTTTTAGTGTTATTAATATTATAAATCCAAGGCTTACAGCAGGATGAGCCGTCCCGCTCCGGCCAGATGTCAATTCAGATATACGGCATCATCTTATGTACACGGTACCTGTCCTTGTATCTATGGAATAGGTAAAGTCGGAGAGCAGGCTGAGGACATGCATAATATGGTCTATGCCCTCCGCGACTCGGATTTTTCCGCTGGTACAGTCGATTGACGGCATCTCCTGCCTCTCGATGATGACATCTACGCCATATGTCCTCTCTATCTGCCTTATCAGCCTCCAAAAGTCCATCTTCCCGATATCAAGGATGCCCTCCGTCCAGAGCACTTCTTCCGAAGCCGCGACACTCTCGACATAAAGCTTTCCGCCCATGATGGACACTTTCTGGTCCGGCTGCAATGTTACGGAGACTGCCGCATCATCGTTCTTCGACACTTTTACCCGGCCGTCTATCAACGTGGTGGAGAATTCCCCGGTCTCGCTGTCAGCCAGCACATTGAAGTCGGTCCCGAGCACCTGCACCCTTGCAGCGTATGTATTGACATTGAACGGTCTGCTCTCATCATGTGTGACATGGAACACAGCCTCCCCTTCAAGATGGACATTGCGCTCCTTTCCCTTGAACAGTGCAGGATAGACAAGACGTGCACCGGCATTCAGCTCAACGGAAGTCCCGTCTGCAAGTGTCAGATTCATCCGCTGCCCCGCCGGGACTGACACTGAAACAGGCTCTGTCTCAAGCCTCCTGTCAACCCTGTATTCAGCAGCCCATGATGCCGCAAGGAAGAATGCAGCGACTGCGGCAGCATTTAGGACAACCCTTAGAGCAATACGTACGGTCTTCTTCCTTCCGGAGGCCTTACCATATGCCCCGTCTTTCACTACCGCGCTGTCCCCGTACATCATAAGCATCTCGAACTCGGCCCTTGCAGCCTTATACTGCCGGCGATGGGCGGCGTCCTCTCCGAGCCAGAGATCTATCATCGCGACCTCCGCACGGGATGCCTCTCCCCTGAAATATCTGAAAAGCCTGTCCTTTGTAATTTCCTGCTGCATTTTTCTGCGTTTTACATATAGAACAATCCTTGCAGAAAAAACTTCCGGAAAATTTCAATTTTTTTACAAAATTTATACTTTTGCAATGCTCCGTTACCTTACGGGCGGATGAATGTTTTTATCTGATACATGACATGGCCTCAACCGGATTGTCTAACGATGTCCTTATCGGACTGTATGCGGACAAGGAGAAATATGTCTCCGTAGCCTTTTCCTATCTTCAGGACATGGAGAAGGCCAAGGATGTATTTTCCGATGCCTTTGCCTATGTATACGAACGGAAAGGGACGCTTGACGGGGACCTCCCGGGCATGAAGGCCTATCTGATGCAGACCCTCAAGCACAGGTGCCTGAACGAAATCAGGAGGGACACCGTACGCCAGACGACATTCAGGAACCTGTACGATACGGATATCGATATGCTCTCGGATGACAACATCTCAAGACGGATCCTTGAAAAGGACATATACGCGATACTTGCAGATGCAGGCCTCAAGATGGAGAAGCTGACATATGACATCTATGTCTCAAGCCGCATAGGAGGGCTTTCCCACAAGGAGATAGCAAAACTGTACGGGCTGACGACAGGCAGGGTCGCAAAAGAGGTAATGAAGGCAACCAGAATCATGGATTCCGTCCTGAAGAAATATTTCCTCATCCTGATGCTGCTTGCCATGCTGTACAACCGCTGACAGCTATTTGCGCATAAGGAACAGGTATTCCTTGTGCGAACTGTCATCATTGAGCCACTCGTTCGTCCATGTGAACCCGGCCATGACATTCTTCCTGTAGTCGATCTCCCGTGCGGATATCAGGGTGCCGTATGATGTGATGATATCCGACAGATCCCGCTTTGTCGCCCTTCCTCCGGAGCTGTATGACAGGAGTATATATTCGGCATCCGCTTCCCTTATCATCCTGTCTATCGCCTGCATTGCTATGAAATTACCGCTGCTGTCCCTTCTGAATTCCTCGAACACGGAGGCGGCCCCGGCATCATGGGTGTCATCCCTCCTCCCGGCCTTTCCGAACAGAGGCGGCCTGTCATTCAGTATGACCGTCTTCCATATATGGTAATATGAAGCATAACGCACCCTGCTCGGGGGCATCTTCTCGTTGTTGGACCCGTAGGGAGGGTCGAAATAGACCATGTCATGGCGGGTCTTTATGGCATCGAACACGCTTCCTTTCATCACTGTATTCGATGTCTTCAGAGGGAATCTCCGGGGCAGTTTCATCTCAAGAGTCCTGTATGACCGCTGCGACCATCCGGAAAGATAGGAGGCAAAATGTCCCAGGGTGTTGTCCACTGCATCCAGGGCGAGAATCAGGCTTGTAAGGATAACGCATTTATCGACCCATTCCAGCCCCAGGTCATCTATCCTGTCCCTTATGGCATCCAGCTTCCTGGTATTGTGTATCCGGAACGGCTTCTTCCCGGCCGGGTCATCGCTGCCATAATGTTCCGTAAACCATCCGTCATACCCTGGAAGCGCATTGAGCATATCGATGATTTCCCCGTAGTATGCGTCAGGCCTGCCGGATATCAGATAGCAGTTGCCGAACACTTCCGACCATTCGGAGATATCGTTTGCGGTAACATCATAGCCCTCCTGGGCGAATGCCTGTGAGACACGTGTCGTGCCGCTGAATGCATCGAGCACGTCCTTGACATCCAGCTGCCGTACAGTGTCCAGTATGACAGGAAGAAGCCGGAGCTTCGACCCGGTATATTTTATCCCTTCGGTATGAGGGACATCGTGTCTGCCTTTGAGAAGTTTTCCCATCTGTCGGATTTTCCGCATTAAAATTACATAAATTTGCCGGACAAAGCATAAGCATCTGCGAAAGAATGTAATTTTGCACTCTCAGAAACAAGGAGCATATGACAGAGGATACAGAAAGGCCGGACAGGATCATCGTGCACGGGGCAAGGGTGCACAATCTTAAGAATATCGACGTCGAGGTACCGCTGAACAGGATTACAGGCATTGCCGGGGTATCAGGCTCGGGGAAATCGTCGCTGGCGCTCGGGGTACTTTATGCGGAAGGCTCCAGACGATATCTGGAGTCCCTTTCGACCTACACAAGGAGGAGAATGACCCAGGCTGCAAGGGCGGATGTGGACGAGGTACTCTATGTACCGGCATCCCTGGCCATGCACCAGAGACCCGGCATCCCCGGTATCAGGAGCACTTTCGGGACAGGGACAGAGCTGCTCAACAGTCTCAGGCTCATATATTCGAGGCTCGGCAGCCATCGCTGCCCGAACGGGCATTATCTGCAGCCGTCTCTTCTGGTGGCGGCAGGCCAGGAGCTTGTCTGCCCTGAATGCGGGGCTCATTTCTTTGCACCTTCGGCTGAAGAGCTGTCCTTCAACAGCCAGGGAGCATGTCCGGAATGCGACGGGACGGGCACGGTCAGGACGGTGGACGAAACGACGCTGGTACCGGACGAGACTCTGAGCATCGATGAGGGGGCTGTTGCGCCCTGGAACACCCTGATGTGGTCTCTGATGACAGATGTATGCAGGGCAATGGGCGTCCGCACAGACATCCCGTTCAACCGGCTTACAGAAAAGGAAAGGGACATAGTATTCCACGGACCTGCGGAAAAGAAGCATATATTCTATAAATCAAAGAATACCAACCAGGCAGGGGAGCTGGATTTCACATATTACAATGCTGTCTACACCGTCAAAAACGCCCTCGCAAAGGTCAAGGACGAGAAAGGCATGAAACGGGTGGAGAAGTTCCTCAAGACAGAGACATGCCCGTCATGCGGAGGGTCCAGGCTTTCCGATGCTGCACGTGCGCCCCTTGTCCGGGGCATATCCCTGGCCGAGGCATGCAGGATGACGCTGAATGAGCTTGTCGGATGGATAGAGGGGATTCCTGAGACATTACCGGAAGAGATGCAGCCTATGGCACGCAATATCTGCGAGTCCTTCCTTGATTCGTCAAGACGTCTTCTGGACCTCGGGGTCGGCTATCTGGGACTTGACAGGGCCGCCTCCACGCTGTCGACCGGAGAAAGGCAGAGGATGCAGCTGGCCCGGGCCGTAAGGAACCGGACCACGGGAGTATTGTATGTACTCGATGAGCCGTCCATAGGCCTGCATCCGGCAAATATAGCGGGGCTTGCCGGAGTGATGAAGGACCTGATAGCCGACGGCAACTCCGTAGTCCTTGTAGACCATGATACCCAGATACTGTCGGAATCGGACCATATAATCGAGATGGGCCCCGGTGCAGGCTCCAAAGGCGGGCATGTAATCGCAGAAGGCACTATTGCCGGGATAATCGGCAATCCGGCATCAAGGATAGGCCCGTTCCTGTCCGGAAAGGCGGAGATACACATGCGCGAACCTGTGCCGCCCGGAAAGATGTACGATGAAGGGAGCATCCGGCTTTCGACAGATGCCATACATACAGTCAAGCCTCTGGAGGTATGCATCCCCAAGGGGAGGCTGACAGTCGTGACCGGCGTCTCGGGCTCAGGAAAGACCACGCTCGTGCTGGAAAGCCTTATTCCCGCGCTGCAGGCCCGGATTTCCGGCAGACAGATGCCTGACCATATCAGGCACATCGAGGCGGACGGAATCAGACAGGTCAAGCTGATTGACGCCTCTCCGATAGGCATCAATGTCCGCTCGACCGTAGCCACATACGCCAATGTGCATGACGAGCTCCGAAAGGCATATGCGAAGACGGACGATGCCCGCAAGAGAGGATACAGGGACGGGGATTTCTCCTACAATACCGGCAGGCTGCGCTGCCCGACATGCGACGGGACAGGAGTAATCAGCCTCGACGTGCAGTTCCTTCCGGATGTGGACATACCTTGTCCGGACTGTCACGGCTCGAGATATGCCAAGGAGGCAAGCCTTGTCCGCCGGGAGAATGCCGCCGGGGAATACTACTCTCTCCCAGACCTGATGGCAATGGACATAAGCGATGCCCTGGCTGCCTGCAACGACCTCAGGACTGTCAGGCAACGGCTGCAGGTACTTGAAGAGCTGGGGCTCGGATACCTGACACTCGGAGAAGCGACTCCGGGACTGTCAGGAGGAGAGGCGCAGCGGCTGAAGCTGGCCAGCGAGATGGGCAGAGGGCAGACAGATTCCGTATTTGTCTTTGACGAGCCGACCATAGGCCTGCATCCGTCCGATGTCCAGACCCTGCTCCAGGTCTTCCAGCGCCTCGTCAGTCACGGGGCGACTGTGGTTGTCATAGAACACGACCTGGATGTCATACGTAATGCCGACTATATCATAGACATGGGTCCTGGCGGAGGGGAAGAAGGCGGGCGCATAGTCGCGGAAGGTACCCCGCAGGACATAAGGGCATGCCGGGAAAGCATCACGGGAAGATACATCTGAGGACTGGGCTGGAGCACATGGAGGGGCGCAGACGGAGCTCAAGCGTGGGCGCAGACATGGTCGGGCAAAGCTCTGGTGTGGGCGCAGACGTGGTCGGGCAGAGCTCTGGCAAAGCTCAGCGGAGCGCTTAGGCGATCGCCCTGACGAGGCGCAGGCGGAGTCGCAGCCGGATGCTCAGTCGGGTGCTGTGATGCTTGCTTTGGCGAGGTCGGACGTGGGCTCAGCCAGGGCAGGATGGGGTGCAGACGGGGCTCAGACGATGCAGAAAAATTTGGCATTTTCATGTAATGACTTATATTTGCCGGATTGATTCGGAAAACGGGAGACAATGGAAATGAAGGCAGAGACCACAGAAGCGTCAAGACTGCAGTTCATCACTCATTTTACGGAGGATTACTCATATTATGACTCGGCAATGATTGCCTTAGAGGGGGGATGCAGATGGATACAGCTGAGGATGAAGGATGCCGGGGAAGATGAAGTCGAGCATACGGCACGGATGATATTGCCGGAATGCCGGCGGAGGAATGCCGTATTCATCATCGATGACCATGTCGATGTGGCACTCCGTACCGGTGCGGACGGTGTGCATCTCGGCAAGAACGACATGCCTGTCGACAAGGCACGGCTTATTGCCGGGGACCGGCTCATCATCGGAGGCACGGCAAATACGGCGGAGGACGTATACCGTCTGGCCGGATCAGGAGCAGATTACATCGGATGCGGGCCTTTCAGGTTCACAAGCACAAAGAAGAATCTGGCTTCGGTACTCGGACTTGACGGATACAGGCATATCATCTCCCGGATGAGAGCCGGAGGCATCGCGCTGCCGATAGTGGCGATTGGAGGGATATGTCTTGCCGACATCCCGGAGATACTGTCCACCGGGGTTACCGGCATCGCACTGAGCGGGAGCATCCTGAGGGCGGCAGACCCGGTCAAGGAGATGCGCAGGATTGCCGATGCGATATATGGCTCTGAGACCGAATGATGCACGCAGCAGTAAGACAGCTGGCGATGCCGGCCATCCGATGCGGTAAGACAAGGTGTTTCACATCATGACCGTGAGAGCCGATATAACAAGGCATGCCCATTGCGTACCGCTATAATGAAAACGTAGTTTAAAAACATAATTTGCAATGATTGAAAAGAATGTTTCACAGGGTATCATCAGTACCTATTTTGAAAAACTGGAAAGGAATCTCGACATCGATGTCGCCATTGTAGGCGGAGGCCCGTCCGGCATAGTTGCAGCATATTATCTGGCAAAGGCCGGCCTGAAAGTGGCGCAGTTCGACCGCAAGCTTTCCCCGGGAGGAGGCATGTGGGGAGGAGCCATGATGTTCAACCAGATTGTAGTGCAGGAAGAGGCACTTGATATAGTCAAGGATTTCGATATCAACTACAAGCCTTACGGAAACGGACTTTATGTCATGGATTCAGTGGAAAGCACATCCGCACTGCTCTACAAGGCGGTACACGCAGGTGCGACCATCTTCAACTGCTATTCCGTGGAAGACGTCGTATTCAAGGACAATGTCGTCAGCGGAGTCGTTGTCAACTGGACTCCGGTCCTCCGCGAGGGGCTGCATGTGGACCCTCTCAATATCATGGCAAGATGCGTGATTGACGGGACAGGGCACGACAGCGAAATCTGCAGGACAGTTGCCCGCAAGAACGGAATCCGCCTGTCAACAGATACCGGGGATGTCATCGGAGAACGTTCCCTCGATGTGGTGGCCGGGGAACAGGAAGTCGTGAACGGCACCAAGGAAATCTACCCTGGACTGTATGTATGCGGCATGGCAGCATCGGCAGTCAGCGGGACTCCGCGCATGGGGCCAATCTTCGGAGGGATGCTCATGTCCGGCAAGAAGGTCGCAGAGCTCATTATCGCGAAACTGAAATAACACTCCGGGGAATGCTCTGGATTGTAATCACTTCCCCGTCATTCTCCGACGGGGAAGCATTGTTTATCAGCCGCATGCTTGCACATGGGGTCGATCTGGTACATCTCCGGAAGCCCGGAGCGACAGAAAATGACTGTGCCGGACTGCTCGACTCTCTGACCGGCGACGAACGCAGACGGATTGTCATCCATGATTTCTTCGGGCTTGCAGAGCCATACGGCCTGCGGGGGATACATCTCAATTCCCGCCACAGTGAAATACCGGCCGGATATACCGGTCACATAAGCCGCTCATGTCATTCGCTTGATGAAGTGCGGGACTGCAAGGACAGGTACAGCTATGTCTTTCTCAGCCCGATATTCGACAGTGTCTCCAAGCAGGGATACAATGCCGCATTTACTCCCGAAGTCCTTGCAGGGGCATCGGCGTCAGGCCTGATAGACAATAAGGTAGTGGCCCTGGGAGGCGTGACACCCGACAGACTCGGATACCTGGATTCCCTCGGCTTCGGCGGAGCCGCAATGCTCGGCCATGTGACAGGCATTGCCAGCCTGCCCGTACAGGAACAGATCAGGAGACTCAAAGATATCAGGATGCAATTCAGCCTGACGGGACGGCAACCGGCATCTGACAGCATCCGACATCTGACAGCATCCGGCATCTGACAGCATCCGCATCTGACAGCATCCGCATCTGACAGCATCCGCATTTGACAGCATCAGCATTTGACAGTATCCGCATTTGACAGTATCAGCATTTGACAGTATCCGCATTTGACAGTATCCGCATTTGACTCATTATGAAAAAGATTTTTTACGCCACTATATTTCCATTCCTCATGGCCTTTCACAGCTGCACCGGCAATGATATAACATCGATGCAGAATGCGGAGTTTGCCGCAGCGATATCCGACACCTCGTCCGTAATACTCATTGATGTGCGGACCGCCGAAGAATTTGCCCAAGGGCATATCCCCGGAGCGATAAACATCGATGTCAAGGCAGATGATTTCAAGAACAGGATCACTTCCCTGGACAAGGAGAAGACAGCAGCTGTCTACTGCCGTAGCGGAGTGAGAAGCATGACAGCAGCCAGGATTCTTGCCGGGGCAGGCTTCAGGGTCTACAATCTGCAGAACGGGATTCTCGGCTGGAACGGTCCCACCGAGAAATAGCCGGCCGGCGCTATCCTCTTTTCCACCCCTACTCTTTACTCCCTCCCTTTCCTCTTGTCTTTTCTTTCTTCCATTTTCTCTCGTCTTCTCTTTTCCCTCTTTCCTTCTTCTCTCCACTTTCTTCCCTTTCTTCCTTTCTTCCCTTTTCGCGTTTCGCGCGTGACACCTGCCACAGAAAAGCCGAGAAACCATGCCAGGTGTACCCTCCAATGTCACACCCGGACCGACGAAAATGCAGTAATGGGTAATGTGGACAAAAACAGTTGATAAGGCGAACAAAAGCAGTTGGTGGTCAATATTGAATCATTCAATATTACGATTTCTTTCATTGGAGAAATAAAGATACCATCTGATGAATTTTATCCTGTGCTCAAAAGAGAGTCCCCTATGTATCCTGAGCTTGTCTTTCAGGTGGACGAAGAAAGATTCGATGGCATTTGTGTTCTTGGGGACATCCGGCCGGCCAATGAATTTGAACATATTGGGGATTGCCCGTTTCAGATGGATGTATGCCTTTCGGACTTTATCGTGGGTATAGGACATCTCTCCGGTCTCCTTGTTGACGGATTTCTGCCGGATGAACTCCCCGTACTCCTCATGCCACCTGTCAAGCTCCCTGAGCCAGAATATCCTGTCATTGTTTGTCCTGATGCTGTTTATCTGCCTGACAAGCCGCCTGAGCATGATGCCTGCCGATGTCCTCGGATGCTGCGTCAGCCATGACAGGCACTCCCCGCGAGACACCTCTGCCTGAGGGTATGCGGGTGTGTATATTTGATTGCCCTGATTATGTTCTCGCTGCCGTCAGTCGTGAAACTTGATATTGTGACCCCCATCTCCCGAAGCATTATCAGATCTGACAATATCTCGTATTCGTTCTCGTCTTCTCCGAAATGGTAATACAGAATGGATTTGCGGTCATAGTCCCGGTATACGATGATACATCTCCCGTCAGGGAGCCATGTCCCGTCAATCAGAAGATGTATGCCCTTGTGCCTGGGAACCGTCCATTCCGGGACATTCTCGAGGTATTACGAAAACCATCTCCGCAGCTGCCGTTCACTGTAGCCGCTCTCCTCTGACAATGACGCCAGCGACTGCTTCCCCAATACCCATTTACGGAACCATATGAACCTGTTGGCTGTGCTTATATCTGGCCTCCGTGGTGTAAACATGACCCCGCATTCCTTACACCTGAACCTCTGATGTCCATTCTGAACGCCCCAGCGAATCACATTCAGTGTGCTGCATTTGGGGCATCTCTGATGACGTCTTAATTTTTGCATTTTAGAACTTTGATGAAACGCGTTTCATCAAAGTTCTTATAATTATCTTTATATCAAATTTTTATATGCAGTTCCACCAACTGTTTTTGTCCACATTACCCAAAATGTTAATATAACCCTTATCTTTGCGATTAAACACCTGTATGCTACGATGCTTGGAATAATGGAAACTGATCGACTTCTCTTACGCCGATGGCAGGAATCGGACGCAGAAGCCTTGTATAAATACGCAAAAGATCCTGAAATAGGCCCGGCGGCCGGCTGGCCTCCTCATACATCGGTTGAAGACAGTCTTAACGTAATCCGCAAGGTCTTTTCCTCCCCTGAGACATATGCCGTTGTCCTGAAGGAAACAGGCGAACCGGTCGGAAGCATCGGTCTGCTGTTCGGGAAAGACTCGCATGTCGCAGGGATACTGCCTAACGAGGTGGAAATCGGCTACTGGATAGGCAAACCGTATTGGGGACGAGGCCTGATACCGGAAGCCGTACGCCGTCTTCTGCACCGGTGCTTTACAGACCTGGACATCAAGACTGTATGGGGAGCATATTATGACGGGAACACGAAATCCCGCCGTGTGATGGACAAATGCGGTTTCCGTTTCCATCATACGGCAGAAAGCAAGACGTCTCCACTGGGAGATGTCCGGACAGAGCTTTTCATGAGGATAATGAAAGAGGAATGGGAAGAGAATCAAGTCTGATTCGCCTGTTATAACAGATAAGAAATGCAATAATCTTGAGCAAGAATTTGCAAAGGAAGATAATAAACGATAAATTAGGGAAATCTTAAACTCACTTGTTTTTGTATGGAAAAGAAAACGGAAAAAGGCATCAAGGTATTACTTTGCATTCTTATCGCTTTAGTAGCCTTGGGCTTCTGCATACGTATTTATAATCATATATGAGCGCGTCAATATGCTATTGCAATGCCGGAGACAGGATTCCTAATGTCAGGGGACTGTCCTGGATGCTGGAGGTCAACACCATTGTGCGGGCCTATGACCAGCTGACGTGTCAGGGGATAGTGTTCACACGATGATGAAACTGCTGGACATCTCTATCGGAACGGCAGACCGGCTCTGGAAAGATTGCCTAATACATCCTTGACTGCTGAAATGATTTCTTCATCTGCCGGCAGCCAGTTTACCGAATCGAGTTCATCACATGACAGCCATCTTGCGGCTTCGTGCTCATTCAGATGCAGTTCCGGGGAAGACTTTCTGCACCAGAAGCAATGCATAATCAAATGGAATTCAGGATAATCCCATTCCACAGTACGTATAAGAGGTCCTATAACGATATCCGCATCAAGTTCCTCCCTGATCTCTCTGACAAGAGCCTGCTCGGGTGTTTCCCCCGCCTCGATTTTTCCTCCCGGGAACTCCCACCAGTCCTTAAATTCCCCATATCCCCGTTGTGTCGCGAAAATCCTGTCCCCTTCTCTGATGACGGCAGCTGCTACTTCTATTCTTCTCATATCTTTTTCCTTTCAAATCCCCATAAAGATTCATTACCACAAGAGTATCAGGACTATAGCGCACTTTCTCATTACTATCCTCATGTACCCCGGCATAATGAATTCCTGTGCAAAATTATCAAAACTGAACGTTCCTGAAAAATCCAGAATGAGGACGTCCGGGTAAACGGCATTGTTCCTCCGGCAGCCAGCGACCGGGAACAGGAATCATTATCAGGAACCCCTGAATCAGTGCCATGGAATGAATACTTGGGATGGTACAATGGTACGGAGGTTGAGTTTCCCATGCCCTTACTGTATGGGGTGCGCATTTCAATGACGAAGGATATGCCGACATCCTGTATACGCCCAACAGCGCAACCACCCTCACGACCGCATCCGGGAAACCGACAGGCCTGATGGCGGATGAAATCTCATATACCGTGGACAACTTTGTCGTGATGAAAAGCTCGACCGGTGACTATTCAATCAGAAGATACTGGATTTCCTATTACACTACCGGAGAGAAGGCCTGGCAGGAATACTCCAATGGCAAATAACATCTGTATGACCTGATTCTCAAGCACATGGTCGTCTGATTAAAACAACTCGCCAGCCATCTGAAGCGCCTTCTCTTCATCAACCGTAAAGACATGGTTCAACAGCCCGACGGAAACGACCTGAGTCTCTCCGTCATAAGTAATGGTTCCTATGCTGTATACAAAATAGTTTTCAACGTTCAGCATGTTGTCAATGACGAACGCACCAAGGCCAGTGCCGATCACAGAACCGAACATTACCAGACTCGCATCATCCTCCTCGCTGGACAATTCTGCCGTAATAACTTGATTGATCAGTTCTTTCAATTTCGCTGAATGCGCTTCCCTGTCCGGACAGGTAGCCACGCAGATGCCGCCGAGAATAAGGACGACCAACAATATGTAGAATACCGCTTTCATAATTTAAATACTGAGTCGATGTAAAGTTAATGATTTATCGCAATTTGTCCATACTCATGCAAAATATCCGAGGGCAGGCCATGATACATGTTGTCCGTAATACTCACAAACCTCCCTATATGCACCGGATTTTACACATACAGACTCCGATTCCGGGAAGAAAAACCGCATTTTAGACAAACAAAACGCGCCATTTGAGGCCATAAAACACCAGCGCGACAAACAAATTATCTTTGTTCATCGCGCTGGTATTCAATCGTTTAACCTATCTGAAGGCTATCAATATTCCTCTTCGTTGAAGAATTGCTTGCATATTGAATTTCAAACTATTAGTTAAATCACAATGAAATTTGCACAAACAAACCGCACTGTCTGAGACGAGCTGAAGCGATGGGAGGAATTGGTGGACAAACAAATTATTTTTGTTTGAAATGCATCAAGAAACAACTTCAACCGATTCATCTCATTATTTTTCCAATTCTTCAAGCACAATTTTATGTTGCCCATGATGCAACTTTATATGTACTGAATCCTTACTGCCTGTATTAACAGATGTCGACCTTTCAAAAGCTTTAGATTTTATCTCATCTAGTCTATATTGTTCTTTTAGTAACAGGAATTCTCTATATATCGAATCTTGCTTGTTAGATATTTTATTCATTGGAGTAATCAAATCATCTTTCTCTTTTATTTCTATTTTGGTGATTAAGAAAGCGGATACCCCTATTAAAACTAATACTACTATGATTTCAAAAAAATGTTTTTCTATCCTTTCCCAAATAGATCGTAAAAACGGACATCTACAACCTTTTCCCCTATAAAAAGTGCAACTTTGCTTAATTCTTCTATACTGAGTTTTCCAAATTGGGTAAATATTAGACTCATTTACATGATTGATATAGTTATTAAAAAAGACATCAATTTCATACTTCATCTGCTTGAGTCTAATCACATGTGCAGTTGACGGTCTATAGTTGGAACTTGAAAATTGATCATTAAAATCGTCCCATTTAGTGATCTCACCATAATAACCATCTATGACAGTGATAAGCTCGGTTATTTGGAGATCTAGAAATTTTCGAATTCCTTTGTCTATACCAACTACATCAATATTCAAATGGTCATACCAATTTACAACTTTTTTAAATGAACTCTTGCCGAAAGCAACCGTATGAAAGAACTTGTCAACACGAACTTTAACAGCTTTGACTTGCTCAATATAATAATCCTTTAGGACTCTAGTTCGTGCATCTCTTATTGAATAAAAATGAGTGACAAAAAAACCGAATATTATTGATACAACAATTCCAATAATAGTAAGAATATCAGCTATTTCCATACAATGCTCTACGATCTAACTCACCATTCTCATTGATATAATAAATCTCATTATTTATTCCAGATGAGTGAGTTACGTGTTCCTTATTTTTTCTTCTTTCTTCCCATTGAGGATATGTTTCTTCTTTTACTTGTGCTACTCTTCTTTTGTACATATGTGTATCAAAATCAAGGTACTTTTCTACGATTTCCAAAGTAAAATCAAATACCAACTCCCCTATAGCTTCATCTAGAAAAGAAGATGGATAACCTGACACTCCATCTAATTCTATCACTAACTGTTTATTATCCTTATATGCCTGTGCAAATGTTTCATTTAATATCTGTAGATAAAATGCTTCACCAGAAGTTGACTCACCAACCTTATCTTGTCTAATATATCGTGGTCCTGGGTTCTCTGTGAAATCCAAAACCTTAATTTTAATCTGTTCCATTATAGTGAAGTTATCCATTTGTTATAATTATTTGATGAGACTGTCCATGAGAAAAGAACTCCATTAAAGCCCCGCCTCAAAGAGGCAGACTGTTTTGTTTCAAAATCTAATAATACTTTATTTGTCAATACCTGCAAGTCTGATATAAAACCATCTTCAAATGACTCATATATTATTGGCAAGCCTTTATGTCTATTTATTTCGCCAGTAATTGATTGATATAATTTTTTAAAAACATCTCTTAATACATCCACTTCACTCTTAAGAAACATATCCTTAATTTTTTGAGATGCTTTCTTCCGCAAAGTTGCGAGAATCCCAAGACCTGTATCAGTTAAAATAAAATGTATTTTATCTCCTTCTATAGAGATGGAAACTAACCAATTTTTTTCTCTCATATGTTCATTCGCATGCTCAACGGAATTAGCACTAATTTCACACATATTATCATAGACCGGAGGATATATAGTTGGCGTACCTACAAGATGGGTCATTGACTCACGAACGGATTTCCCTATTCTATTACTATCTACACAGTCCTTTCCAACCATATAAATTTGATTCCCCTTTTGACGGTTTTCTGGTTTCTTTATATTAGTCTTAACAATATCCAAGAAGCCAGAGTCAATAATATATTGACGGCATTGAACATCATTTGGATATGTTCCCCAATATCTTATATTTCTACATGACAACTTATTAAGCATAGACAACATTAAAGAAATAGCATACATGTCAATGGCAACAACATTATCCAAATTAACTTTTAGAGAATTAATTTTATGTCTCTTACAAATGTTTTCAGTTTCTTGCAAAAACTTGATTATTCCATTAATATTGCCAATGTTAAATCTAGACGGTGCAATAGCTTCATATGTTTTTGAATCTTGACGCGTATTTTGTATATCTCCAGGCGTTCTCCTTATGTGACGATATGCCCTTCTTTTATGGATCGTTTTCTCAATATGTTTTCGACGTCGAATATGCCGCATATCAGACTCTTGCTTGAGACGAATATGGATTATCTGATGTCTTTTCATATTGAAATTCTTTAATTGGTGCAAATGTACGAAAATCAAATCAATTTATCGAATATAATTCCCTATATTTGCATTATTCAATCAAGGCATAATATGAAATTAAACAGGATAAAAGCCGTCTTGGCAGAAAAAGGTATTTCTCAAACATGGTTGGCAAAAAAACTGGATAAGAGTTTCAGTATGGTCAATTCCTATGCTTGCAATAGAATCCAGCCCAACTTGGAGACTCTTCAGCAAATTGCAGAAATTCTTCAGGTTGACCTGAAAGATTTAATAACAGACAAGAACGAACGCCAATGATGTTTAGCCGACAGGGACTATTTATTTTGGTCTGTAACTTCCGATAATAAAATATTATATGAACATGGGCATCAGTCATGAATTATCAGAGGAAGATGTAAAGTTCCGCTATATCAACGAAGCCATCACAAGCAAGGGATGGACAAAAGATAGTATTTTCATGGAACAACAAGTGAAATTTACCGATGGTAAAATCAGCTTGCATGGCAATATTGTGCATCGTGAAAAACCAAAGTTCGCTGACTATGTGCTTTATGTGAATAAAGCTACGCCAATCGCTATTATTGAAGCAAAGGATGCCAAGCATACTGTTTCCTATGGTTTACAACAAGCGATGGAATACGCAAAAATGCTCGATGTCAAATTTGCGTTCAGTTCTAATGGAGAGGGTTTTGCCGAGCATGATTTTCTAACCGGACAGGAACGATGTTTCGGTATGGATGAATTTCCGACCCGCGAAGAATTGATTGAACGGTATAAAAAAGAGATAAACGAAGGAAACGGGCTTAATGAACAGGAGGAAGCTGTCATTAACCAGCCATTGTGTAGCGGACAAAATATTTTCCCTCCAAGATATTATCAACTTAATGCTATAAATCGTACTATCAACGCCATTGCAAAAGGGCAAAACCGTATTTTACTTGTGATGGCTACCGGTACAGGTAAGACATACACTGCGTTTCAAATAGTCTGGAGACTGCTTAAGAGTGGATTAAAGAAAAAAGTTCTTTATCTGGCCGACCGCAATATATTGGTAGATCAATCCATTGAACAAGATTTCAAGCCTTTGGAAAAAGTAATCCATAAAATAGATTATTCCAAGGACAAGGACAAATTGAAGGAATTGCTTTCTCATCAAGTGTATTTTGCACTTTACCAGCAACTTATCGGACAAAATGATGCAAAAAACTATCGAGAGCTTTTCCCTAATCCGGATTATTTTGATCTCGTAATCATTGACGAGTGTCATAGAGGAAGTGCAAAAGATGACAGCAACTGGCGCACCATACTGGATTATTTTTCCTCTGCATCACACATCGGAATGACTGCAACGCCAAAAGAAACACGTTATCAATCAAGCATTGGATATTTTGGTGAGCCTGTTTATACATATAGTTTGAAAAACGGGATAGAAGATGGCTTCCTTGCTCCGTTTAAAGTCATAAATATTTCAACAAACATCGGGGATGAGTGGAGACCAATCAAAGGCCAAAAGGATATTTACGGCAATGAAATCGAAGACAGGATATACAACAACAGTGACTACGACTATAACATCGTGATTGAAGATCGCCATCGGGAAGTAGCACAAGAAATAACCAACTATCTCAAAAGCACAGATCGTATGGCAAAAACCATTGTATTTTGTGCTGACGAGGCGCATGCGGAGAGAATGCGAATCGCACTGGTCAATGCCAATGCAGATATGTGCAAAAAGAATCCCGACTATGTAGTCCGCATTACTGGCAGCGATGAATATGGCAAAGGGAAACTGGATTATTTTATTTCTGTTGCATCAAAATATCCGGTAATAGCTACGACCAGTAAATTACTATCAACTGGTGTTGACTGTAAAATGGTCAAACTCATAGTCCTCGACCAACAGATCGGCTCAATGACAGAGTTCAAGCAGATTATAGGACGAGGCACCCGCATTCGTGAAAAAGAAGGGAAAACACATTTTGTAGTAATGGACTTTCGCAATGTGACACGCCTTTTTGCTGATCCGGATTGGGATGGCCCGATAGAGATTGATCCAGATTATCCTCCGAAGCCATGTTCTGTTTGCGGCAAAAATCCTTGTGTCTGTCCAAAACCTACTCCACCTTCGGTATGTCCCGTCTGTGGCAAAAATCCTTGTGAGTGCCCGACACCGGTGCCACGACCAAAACCAATTGTGGATAAAAATGGTTGTGAAGTAAAAGTAATCAATAAAGTGGTTTCCGTTTATGATACGAACGGGAAACTACTTCGTACAGAAAGCATCACAGATTATACTAAGAAGAATATTATTGACACATATGCGACAATAGAAACCTTTACCTCTAAGTGGAATGCCCTAAAAAGGAAAAGCGAGATAGCGGAAATGCTTAAAGAAGCCGGTATTGACCTTGCGGTTCTGAAGCATGACCGGAATATGGATGATGTGGATGACTTTGACTTTATCTGTCATATTGCATACGGAAAGAAGACCTTGACAAGACGAGAACGAGCAGAGCAAGTAAAGAAACGAGATGTCTTTAGTAAATATGGAGAGCAAGCCAGACTCGTGCTTGAAGCTCTGCTTGACAAATATATGGACGAGGGTATTTCTGAACTGGAGAATCTTTCGGTTTTGAAAAACGATCCATTCAGAAGATTTGGCTCCCCTGCAAACATTGCCAGACTGTTTGGCGGCAAGCAAGGTTACCTTAATGCAGTAAACAATCTGACTCAACTGATATATAATGTAGCATAAAAAGAAAAGTAAAATATGAGTTTGTCGAATTTCGTAAAACGGATACGCAATATAATGCGCAATGATGCCGGTATCAATGGTGATGCACAGCGCATAGAGCAGATGGCATGGATGCTCTTTCTTAAAGTTTATGACGAGAAAGAGAATGACTGGGAAATGGAGGATGATTATAAATCCATTATTCCTGAAGAATGCCGTTGGCGTAATTGGGCTCACGATGATGGAAGCGGGCATGCCCTGACGGGAGATGACCTGCTATTATTTGTCAACAATGTGGTATTTGATAAACTCAAGAAGATAGAGATTACTCCCGACACACCTATCCGGCAAGCAATCGTAAGAACTGTTTTTGAAGATGCCAACCAATATATGAAAGATGGGGTACAACTCCGACAGGTTCTGAATGTAATTGACGATCTCAATCTTGCCGACTATGAAGAAAGTCATGCTTTCGGTGAAATTTACGAAAACATACTCAAGGAAATGCAGTCCGCCGGATCTTCCGGCGAGTTTTATACGCCGAGAGCTTTAACTGAATTTATGGCGGAAATAATTAAGCCGCAGATTGGGGAGAAGATGGCGGATTTTGCTTGTGGAACCGGTGGCTTTATTACCAGTTGGCTTGGAGAACTTGACAAGCGAGTGGTTACTGCTGAAGACAGAGAGAAGTTTAATCAATCTGTATTTGGTATCGAAAAGAAACAATTCCCTTATATGCT
>CALUTW010000005.1 GCA_944323805.1 uncultured Bacteroidales bacterium
GAATGGCTCAAGCCATTCTTCAATAAATTTAAGGCGAAACCTAAAATAAATTTGGATTTAACTTAGAATTCGCCCTCATCTTTTTATCCCGTTCTCGGTATTGAGGAGATTTACTGTCGTGACATCAGACATTGAAAAGGAAGTGCATTATATCCCCGTCCTGGACGACATAATCCTTGCCTTCGATGCCGAGCTTGCCTGCAGCACGGCATGCAGCCTCGGACTTGAGTTCCACAAAGTCATCATATTTGATTACTTCGGCGCGGATGAAGCCTTTCTCGAAGTCTGAATGTATGACACCGGCTGCCTTAGGGGCCTTGTCTCCCTTGCAGATTGTCCATGCCCGGCATTCATCGGCTCCCGCAGTGAAGAATGTCTGCAGGTTCAGCAGTGAGTATGCCTTCTGGATAAGTCTCACCACACCGGATTCCTCAAGCCCCATTTCCTCAAGGAACATCTGCCTTTCATCGTATGTCTCGAGCTCTGCAATATCGGACTCTATTTTAGCTGCAATTACGAGTATTTCAGCATTCTCGTCCTTGACAGCTTCCTTTACTCGCTCCACATATTCATTCCCGTGTGCCGCCGATGCTTCATCTACATTGCATACATACATTACCGGCTTGTCTGTAAGGAGGAAAAGGTCCTTTGACATCTGCTCCTCCTCAGGAGTCTCCGGCTGTACGGTACGGCATGACTTGCCGGCAAGGAGGGCCTCCTTGTAGCGAAGCAGCAGCTCATACAGTTTTTTTGCGTTCTTGTCTCCGCCGGCCTGGGCCTGTTTCTGGACCTTGGCAAGACGGTTCTCCACTGTCTCCAGGTCTTTCATCTGGAGCTCCATGTCTATCACTTCCTTGTCCCTGACCGGATCTACACTTCCGTCCACATGCACAATGTTCGGGTCATCAAAGCATCTCAGCACATGAAGTATGGCATCGGTCTCCCTGATGTTTGCAAGGAACTGGTTGCCGAGGCCTTCCCCCTTGCTGGCACCCTTCACAAGTCCTGCAATGTCCACTATCTCTACTGTTGCAGGCACAACCCGTTTTGGGTTGCACAGTTTCTCGAGTACTTCCAGACGCTTGTCAGGCACAATCGTCGACCCTATATTCGGTTCGATTGTACAGAACGGGAAATTGGCACTCTGGGCTTTCCCGGAGCTGATGCAGTTGAAGAGAGTCGATTTGCCGACATTAGGCAGTCCTACTATTCCACACTTCAATGACATGATATCTATCGTTTTGATTACGGGCGGCAAAGTTACTAATTATTCATGCATTTCGCCACATTTTTCTCTTTTTGGTCCTTATTTCTCTTTACCCGGTACATATTGCGGAAGAATCTCATATGTCGGATTAATATGCAGGATTATGAAAGATAGCATCTTTATATGGAAAAGGTATTTGCCGGGGCGGTATCCGCTGACGGGCATGGGAATCGTACTTCTGTTCCTTTTATCCGCAATGCCGTGCATGGGACAGGCCTGGGAACCAAGGGACACGCTGCTGTTCATGTTCTGGAATCTCGAGAATTTCTTTGATTACACCGACAGCGGACAGAATGACTCGGACAGGGAGTTTTCCTCTTTCGGCGGAAGACGGTGGACAAAGGGACGGTTTTATGCAAAATGCAACGCAGTCGCCAAGACATTGCTGTGGATAGAGAGTGAGTACGGCAGGATTCCGGATGTTGCCGGTCTTGCCGAAGTCGAGAACAGGCATGTGCTTAATTCCCTTCTCGGTTCGACGTCCTTGAGGAAGTACGATTACGGGATAGTGCACTATGAATCCCCTGACAACAGGGGGATAGATGTAGCCCTCATATACAGGAAATCCGTTTTCAGGAAGATAAGATCCGGACCCGTTCCTGTGGGAATGGGTTCTTCCGGCAATGGATTCAGGACTCGGGATATATTGTATGCGGCCCTGGAGCTGTGCGTGGATGGATGTCGGGAAGGCCGTGAAGATGCCGCTGTATTTCATTTCCTTGTAAACCATCATCCCTCCAAGTTCGGCGGAGCAAAGGCGTCTGCCCCGAAAAGGAGGGCAGCAATGGATGTCATGATGGGGATATGCGATTCGGTCTTCGCGGCGGGAGGCTCGAGGATAATATCGATGGGGGATTTCAATGATACTCCGGACAGTCCGCTGTTTGCCTTTGAAGGGACAGGGATGGTCAATCTTGCATTGCCTCTGGCCATGGCGGGGGAAGGTACAATCCGTTATCGTGGCAAATGGGACCTGATAGATATGTTCATTGTCTCGGATATCTTGTCTGCCATGTCAGGGATGGAGGTCTGCCGTGTACCGTTCCTGACCGTATGGGACAACGCCTTTGCCGGCGAGAAGCCTTTCAGGACCTATTCCGGCCCGAGATATATCGGAGGAGTGAGCGATCATTTCCCGGTACTGATGAAGATTGTGCTACCCGTGATAAATAAGCAATGAAAACATGGCTGCCGATTGTTTTATCGGATGATATGAGTTATCTTTGGACAACTGTTTGAAAACGGATAACCACATATAAAATGAAATCAAGAATATCTGAAAAATTCAGGACTCTCTTCGGAAAAGATGGGGAATTCTTTGCTTCCGCCGGACGTATTAATCTGATAGGGGAACATACCGACTATAATGGAGGATATGTCTTCCCCGGGGCAATCGATAAGGGCATGATGTCGGAAATCATGTTGAACGGCACTGATAAGGTATGCGCCTATGCACTTGACCTGGATGAGTATGTTGAATTCGGGCTGAGAGAGGAAGATGCCCCTTCACAGAGCTGGGCAAGATATATTTTCGGGGTATGCCGCGAAATCATAAAGAAAGGAGGCAAAGTGGGAGGTTTCAACACCGTATTTGCCGGAGATGTGCCTCTCGGGGCCGGGATGTCCTCATCTGCTGCTCTGGAAAGCACGTTTGCCTTTGCGTTGAATGAGCTTTTCAACCTCGGAATCGGCAAGTTTGACCTTGCGAGGATCGGGCAGGCGACAGAACATAACTATTGCGGTGTAAAATGCGGTATCATGGACCAGTTCGCTTCGATTTTCGGCAAAAAGGGAAGTCTTATCCGGCTCGACTGCAAGACCCTCGAATACAAATATTATCCGTTCGACCCTGAAGGATACAGGCTGGTGCTTCTGGATTCTGTCGTCAAGCATGAACTGGCATCGTCCGCCTATAACAGGAGACGCGAATCATGCGAGCGTGCCGTTGCCGCCATAAGGAAGAACCATCCGGAGGTGGAGTTTCTCAGGGATGCCGGGAAAGAATGGCTGGATGAAGTGAAGACGGATATTTCGGAAGAGGATTACAAGAGGGCCGAATATGTGATAGAGGAGGTCCAGAGGGTCATCGATGTCTGTGATGCACTTGAGAAAGGCGATTATGAGACTGTCGGTCGGAAGATGTACGAGACACATGACGGAATGAGCCGGCTGTATGAGGTAAGCTGTGAGGAGCTCGATTTCCTCAATGATATCGCCAGGAAGTGCGGAGTGACCGGCTCAAGGGTAATGGGCGGAGGATTCGGAGGATGTACAATCAACCTTGTGAAAGAGGAACTCTACGACAGGTTCATAGCGGAAGCCAGGGCCGCATTCAAGGAGAGGTTCGGGCATGAACCAAAGGTCTATGATGTCGTGATCAGCGACGGGGCGAGGAAGCTGGAGTAGCTTCATCCAGTGGAAATATATTCCGCCGGGCTATCTTATATGTGAGTCTACCCATGCGGAATCTATCTGTTCAAATCCTTCTCCGGGTTTCATATGGGGATTGCGCTGCATGATGCCGGAGCAGTCCTCATATACATTCCATCCGATATTGACACCGCACATCTTGCCTTCGGAAGGGTACATCAGGGTAATGGTACGGTCTGTGTCTGACCCCTGCATGGAATAGAAATGAAAGACGGCATCCGATATCCCGAGGGCTCCGGATCTGTCCGGGGCCTTTGATATCATCTCCATCCGTGTGACATATTTGCAGAGTTCAATCACGGCATCATCAAGGCCTGAATCAAATATGAGCACTTTTTCCATGAGCGACCCGGCATCCTTTACCAGGCGGAGAGTATAGCCTCCGATGGCTTTTGCGTGCAGAGATATTGAATTCATCTGGGTTTCAGAGATTTCCACTCCTTCCGGCAACAGCCATATCATAAGTTTTTTCTCAGGGTCATGATACAGTGTCTCGTATCTGGACAGGTTTGTCTGACCGCAGGAAGAGCATTTCCACAGGAACAATGACCCGTCGCGGACCTTGTCCTTGAGCTCGGGATTCTCCGAGACGTTTATGCTCCTGTATACCGTGATTCCGTTCTTGTGTCCGCATTTTGAGCAGGCGGCCTCTGCATTTCTGATTATAGACATGGCATTATCCGTTGAGGATGCAAAGTTACTCATTTATCCCTGATTTGGAATTATTATGAATTGCATTTATCTTTGCGCCTTTCGTGTCAGAAAAACCGTTGTATGATGAAGAAATGGCTTAGACAATTTACTTCCGAGGACTGGATAATCGTATTTGCGGGAGCCGTGATACTTGCGCTTGCCATTGCATTCCCGTCTGTGATGCCGGAGATGCCGAAGTCTCTCGCATCTGCAGAGGACTGGCTGTCCGCACTTTATATGTTCCTTTTCGTGCTGGTGCTTACGTATGTCACATCGGCTGCCTTAAGGAGGCCTTTGAAAGGGATTTTCCTTTCACTGCTGGTAATATTTGCCCTGACATTGGGCGCACAGGTCATCGCTTCCATCCCCGCTGTGAAGAAACTCGGGTTTGAGCCTGTGTTCTTTGCCGTTATCCTCGGCCTGATTGTAAGCAATGTGTTCCGTGTCCCTGGCTGGCTTAAGCCTGCAATCCAGAGTGAGTTCTATATCAAGATAGGCATCATATGCCTTGGCTCGACAATTCTTTTCAAGGAAGTCCTCGAATCAGGGGCATATGGCCTTGCCCAGTCTCTCATTGTGGTGTTCTCGGTGTGGTATTTCGCATTCTGGGTCGGAAAGAAACTGAAAGTGGACCCGGAAATGAGGACAATGCTTTCATCGGCAGTCTCCATATGCGGTGTATCGGCTGCAATCGCCACTTGCGGAGTCATAAAGGGCGACAACAGGAAACTGTCATACGTGATATCCCTGGTACTCATAATAGCCATTCCTATGATGTATCTCCTTCCGTGGCTTGCAGGTCTTATGGGGCTGAACGAGGAGGTGGCCGGAGCATGGCTCGGCGGTACGATCGATACTACAGGGGCAGTCGCAGCCTCAGGTACCCTTATCGGGGAGACTGCCGCAAAGACAGCCGTGATAGTGAAATCCTCGCAGAATGTGTTGCTTGGTGTGGCGGCCTTTGTCATTTCCCTGATGTGGTCATACCGGGGTACTGAACATGTCGACCGTCCTACCTTAGGCGTGATTTGGGACAGGTTCCCGAAATTTGTCGTCGGATTCATTGCCGCATCCCTGATATTCAGTTTTTGTATGGACGAGACTTCAGCCAAGGCCGTAGGAGTGGTTACCAAAGGCTTCCAGAATACTCTCTTCAGCATAGCGTTTGTCTGTATCGGGCTTGAAACGCGCTTCAAGGAGATTTTCAGCAGGGACAACCGCAGGCCTCTCTATGTCTTCCTGATTTCACAGACATTCAATATCATAGTGACGCTTGTTGTCGCCTATGTCATGTTCGGCATCATAAAGCCGGTGCTGTAGCTAGCCTTACAGGCATGTCAATTCTGTGCCTCAGTCCGGAAGGCTGAAGCTCAGGTAAGGGCCGAAATAATGGCGGTTCATCAGGATACCTTCGGAGGCGAGGGCGTTGAAGGATGGGCCTCCGTTATATGAGTAGGTCAGTCCTATGCTTATCGGGACCCCTATCCAGAAGAAGCATCCGAATTCTATGCATGCGGTCACTCCGGCCGAGAACAGCCCCCCTCCATCGAATGCCGTATAATCGAAATGAGGTGTAATGACGGCCCGTTTGCCGTAAAATGCCGAGCCGATGCTGAAATCCCCGAGAAAGACAGGGACAGCATAGTCGGCTGTGAGCTTCAGGCTTTGTCCGGAACGGTTTACCTCCTCCTGCAGACTGCCGACTGCAGTAAGGCCGCGTGGCAGGGTGTTGACTACGGAAGTGCTGAATACAGCCTTGCTGCCGAGTGACGTGTGGTACAGGGCGGAGAGCCTGAGTCCCTGTGTCCGGGTAATGCCCGGGAGGTATCCGTACAGGTAGGCATATCCTGCAGGAGCAAACCAGTCCGTCATCCCGGGACTGAATGATACCCCGGCTTCAAGCCCGATGCCCCAGTCGGGATATATCTCGGAATGGGCCGTCTGACGGGTAACATATGCGCGTATTGAGCCATTGAGTGTCTGGCTTACAATCCGTTTGCCGGCACTGGTCCCTACCGGCTCCGGATATTGTGTCTGGCTGCCGTCCCCGTCTCCGGCATCCCCTGTCCCGTCGCCGCTTCCGTCTTCTTCATTGATGCGGTAGTATGTAACCGAGGTGTCATAGATGTCGTTGGAGACTGCATATGACACTTGCGGAATGACTCCCCTTGACCAGCCTCCCGAAGAGAAATTCAACGGGATGTAGGCAGAAATCCTTCCTTCGATGTACGGGGAAGAGGATTCCTGCCCGGTCATGGCAATGAGTAACGACTGCATGTCCGGCATGATGTAGCCGTCCACCCCGGAATGTATTGCAGACCTGTCATTGAAGTCCACAGATGCCTCCAGTACAGGATACAGTCCGGAATATGTAAACCTGACATGCCCTGAGTGTCTCCATGAATCGGGGTTGTAAGGGTCTTTATGTGCCGAGTATCCCACAGTGCCCGACATGGTCCCGAGAGAGTTCTGTATTATGGCCATTGCTCCGGGAGTGGCGCTCCGGTATGCATAGTCATAGCTCATGGACATCACATTGTCAATGTCCACGTAGAGCGGGGCCCATGAATGTATGCTGAATAGATGGGGGAATTTGCGGTACCGTTCAGGGGCGGTAAAGACCGTGGAGCATGTGTCGTCGCATATGATATCAGTGGTACTGCCCTTATCAGTCTTTGTTCTGGCAAGAGCCTGCTCCTGCCTGCTGAGTTCATCGGCAATCCTGTATCTGTGTATTTCGTTGAATGATACCTGTTTTACAGGAAGGTCCGCTGTGCCGGTGCATCTGAGCTCCTTTCCCTCCACCCCTGAGGCTGCATAGTAAAGCATGGATCTGTCCGGACTGAAGCAGAAGCCTTCTGCCCCGTATTCCGTTGATGTCAGCTGGAAAAGTTCCCCCGAATCAGGGACAAGGCGGTACAGTTCGTTGACACCGGTCCTCCCGGATGTGAAAAGTATGCCGTTGCCGTCCGGCATCAGCCTTGAAATCTTTACAGGCTGCGGACTGAGCTCCGTATCCCATTGTCCTGTACGTGAGAATGCCTGTCCATCGCTCCCGGTCGTGAACTCCAGGCTGTACAGGCCGTAGCCGGCATCGGATATCCCGGCAGCGAATATGCGTTCCCCTGCCCACACGGCTTCGGTCAGCTGGAGAGTGTCCGGTGCGGGTATGATCGATATGGCTTTCTTTCCGGCTATGCTGAAGATTTCTATTTCCGAGCCACCCTCGACGGGATAGTTTATTGCCAGGATGCATTCCCCGGAAGGGGATGGAGCCGGGTTGAACCGTTTCCCTTCTTTTGTGAACGTGTGTTTCCTGCCGGTCCGGCAGTCCATGTACCGTATGACGGAATTGACTTTCATCGACCACCGGATGTCGCCCCTGTATTCGCTCCACCATAGAGTCTTCCCGTCAGCAGACATCCGCAGGTGTCCGGAAGTATTCCCGAAAGATGCGACATCGCGCTCTTTGCCGGCTTTGTCGACAATTACGAGCGCAGGGCTCTTGCCGAGACTTTCCCGGATGGCATAGACCCCGTCTGAAGTCACTGTTGTCCCGGAGTATACGGTGTATCTCCTGTGAGGTCCCGTGACCGGTTCATACGGCATGAAAGGGGCTCTCTGCCGCTTCTCTTCCTGCCATATGCCATTGTATATATGCATTGTCTCCTGGAAGGCCTTGCGGAATCCCTTGCCCGTGAATTCCTTGCTGACATTCCATTGCGAGACGATGTCATATGGGCGCCTTGCTGCATGCCGGAGATATTCCCCTGTAAAATCCGGCCTTCCCGAGATATATCTCTGTCCGCTTATCGCCATGTATCCGACAGCGTACCTGTCAGGTGTGTAATACCTGTAGGAGCCGTATCTCCAGCGGTTCCAGTTGCGGAAATCCCCGTTGTCGAATGCCGCCATGAAATAGTTAAGGAAGTCTGCAGAACGGCCTCGGCCGGCATCTGTCAGCGCCGTCTCGGCAACGACGGCATCGCCTTCCAGCATCCAGCGTTCCGGATAAAGTCCGGCCATCGCCCCTGCTGCCATTTCCCCGAAAAGCCAGTAGAACGGGCGGAAGGCATGGCTCATCCCGAACTGCATCTGCGCCACATGCCGCGACTCGTGTATTGCAAGCATCTTCTCCCAAGGCATTGCCTCGGCCCCGGATGCTTCAGGGGATGTAATGAGGTCCATACGTCTCGGTGCCCATGCCACAGAGCCGTTAGACAGGGCATTGTACGGGTGGAGGATTACCGGGGTCTTTCTCCTTGTCATCTCCCCAGGGACATATCCGGCGCTTCTCGAGACAGGGATACGGTATTTCTCTAAAAGCGAGCCGTATACCCTTGCAAGGGAGTCAAGTCCTTCCGGATATATTATCCGGTATTCCGGACTTTCAATGCTGTACCATCTTGTGCGTCCGGGATCATCCCCGAGACTGTAGAACTGTGCGGCTGAGAGCATCGGTATGGCAAGGAATATCATTATGGCGGACAGCCGGCAATATATCTTGTGAATAATAGTGTCCATGCAATTCTGTTATTATCCCGCTCCCGCAGGAGCACGGCCGTAAAATTAAAGATAAAATATCAATTGTCCCAGATGATTGCGCGGGACAGTCAGATTTATCGGGGAAATTGAGTATTTTTGTCAGTCATTGAAAAGATATATCCATGAAAAACCACAGGACAATCCATATCTGGCCGGTATATGTTGCCGTTTTTGCAGCGCTGGTTTCCGGATGTGCCGGGGGAAATGCAGGGAAAGAGCGGCCGTTTCCATATGTGACGGTCCCGGGGGTCATTACAGACGGGGCTGAGGCAGCGGAATTCCTCGGGGAGCATTTCTGGGATGATTTCATAGACACCACAGAGGTATTCCTCTGCGATTCATCGCATGTCAACGGAGTCACTGACCGGGATTTCGAGCAGGCATTCGCAGATTATGCGGGGATTCTCGGCATGTTGCCCCTGGAAGATGCGGAACAGGCAGTTGAGGACCTGTACATCAGGTCGGAGGCATTTGAAAGGCATGATTCATCGACGAATGTCTTTGAAGAGACTGCGGCCCTTGCGGAGAAATATCTCTATGACCCGAATTCCCCTTTCAGGAACGAGAACATGTATTTCCGCTTTGTTGACAGGCTGGCAGAGTACACTGGCTTTACGGATGTACAGAGGGCCGCTTACCGGCGTACGGCGGACATGTGCTCTCTCAACATGATAGGATGTCCGGCCACAGACTTCGAGTTTTCCGACAGGTCGGGCAAGGTGTATTCGCTGTACGGAATCAAGGCGGACTATACCCTGTTGTTTTTCTCCAATCCGGGATGCGAGGCATGCATGCGCATAATCAATATCCTTGATAATGACTTGTCTGTCCGGGCTCTGATTTCAGAAGGAAGGCTTGCTGTAGTCAATGTCTACATCGATGAAGACGTGGCTTCATGGTATTCATACATGAAGGTGTACCCGGAAAGCTGGTACAACGGCTATGACCACAATCTCTCGATAAGGACCGGCACCCTGTATGATGTAAGGGCGATACCGTCGCTCTACCTCCTTGACAGGGACAAGAAGGTGCTGCTGAAGGATGCCCCGGAAAAGATAGTGTTTGCAGCGATAGACAGTTTGTAACAGAAACATACAGGTATCATGGAAATCACAAGGGAACTATGGGGAACCGCCCCAGACGGGAAGGAGATATTCCGCTATACTCTGCGGAATGCCGCAGGGGCATATGTACAGGTCGCAAGTATCGGTGCAGCCGTCGTGGCGGCATGTGTGCCGGACAGGGACGGCAGGCTTGGGGACGTTGTCCTCGGATACAGGGACCCGATGAGTTATTTCGGAGATGGCCCGTGTGCAGGAAAGATTCC
The DNA here is from genome assembly GCA_944323805.1 of uncultured Bacteroidales bacterium. Classification (GTDB taxonomy): domain Bacteria; phylum Bacteroidota; class Bacteroidia; order Bacteroidales; family UBA932; genus Cryptobacteroides. The sequence continues at coordinate 10,263 of CALUTW010000005.1, forward strand.
GGGAAGATATGCAAACAGGATTGCAAAAGGACGGTTCACACTTGACGGGAAAGAATACAGGCTTCCAGTGAATAACGGGCCTAATCATCTGCACGGAGGTCCTGACGGCTTTCAGAACAAGGTCTGGGAAAGCCGTATCGAGAATGACGGGGTGGAGTTCATGTATTATTCCGAAGACGGGGAAATGGGATATCCGGGAGCCCTCAAGGCTGTAGCCCGCTATGACTGGAGTGAGGAAAATGAGCTCAGACTGACTCTGACAGCTGAATGTGATGCCCCTACGGTCGTAAATCTCACAAACCACACGTATTTCAATCTCAACGGGGAGGGGAGCGGCAGCGTGCTCGGGCATGAGCTCATGCTCAATGCCTCGGAGTATCTTCCTGCAGATGAATCCCTCATCCCGACGGGCGACAGTGAGCCTGTTGCGGGTACTCCTATGGATTTCGTGACGGCAAAGCCTCTCGGAAGGGATATCGATGCGGATTTCCCGGCTCTCAGATATGGCAAGGGATACGACAGCTGCTGGGTAATTGACGGGGCAGGGAACGGACAGCTCCAGCCGGCTGCAGAGCTGTATTCTCCGGAGAGCGGACGGCTCCTCGAGGTCCTTACCACCCAGCCCGGAGTCCAGATATATACCGGCAACTGGCTTGCAGGATGCCCGGAAGGCAAGAGCGGAAAGAGCTATGGAGATTATGACGGGGTAGCCATAGAGTGCCAGCATTTCCCGGATTCCCCGAACAGGCCGGACTATCCTTCGACTGTCCTGCGCCCGGGGGAAGTATTTGAGGAGGCTGTAATCTTTGCTTTCAAGGTAAGGAAATGATATTATTGAAGTCCGGTATTCCGGACGGTTTTCATAAAGGGAACAGATGAAACAGTATCTTGATCTTTTAAGGCATATCCGGAGCAACGGGGTAATGAAAGAAGACAGGACAGGGGTAGGGACGCAGAGTATCTTCGGATATCAGATGCGGTTCGACCTCTCGGAAGGCTTCCCGCTGCTGACTACGAAGAAAGTGCATCTGAAATCAATAATCCATGAACTCCTGTGGTTCATTGCAGGCGATACCAATATCAGGTATCTCAAGGACCACGGGGTGTCGATATGGGATGAATGGGCTGACGAGAACGGGGACCTCGGACCGGTGTACGGCCATCAGTGGAGAAGCTGGCCTGCTCCTGACGGAAGGTCTATAGACCAGCTGTCCAATGTCATAGAAATGATAAGGCGCAATCCGGACTCCCGCAGGCTTATAGTGTCGGCATGGAATCCAGCCGAAGTGGACAGGATGGCGCTTCCTCCGTGCCATACCCTTTTCCAGTTCTATGTGGCTGACGGCCGGCTGTCATGCCAGCTCTACCAGAGAAGTGCCGATGTCTTTCTCGGAGTGCCGTTCAATATCGCCTCCTATGCGTTGCTTACAATGATGGTTGCCCAGGTATGCGGTCTGCAGGCGGGGGACTTTGTGCACACTACAGGCGATACGCATATATACAGGAATCATTTTGACCAGGTGGCCCTGCAGCTTTCCAGGGAGCCGCGTCCGCTGCCCGTGATGAAGATAAATCCTGACGTAAGCAGTATCTTCGATTTCAGATATGAGGATTTTACCCTTGAGGGATATGACCCGTGGCCGGCAATCAAGGCTCCGGTCGCCGTATAACGATTATTTTGACTATGGGAAAGGATAAGCTCAGAAAATTCAAGGAAAACGAGACTTTCAGCTGCCTGGTCCAGCCTCGGACAGACGAGGTGCTCGGCAGGGATTACCCGTTGAAAGGGCATTGGGGAGAGAAGATGTTCGGCAGCAGCCGTCCTATTGTGGTGGAGCTCGGCTGCGGGAAAGGGGAATATACGGTGGACCTGGCCTTACGCAATCCGGGATGCAGCTACATCGGAGTGGATATCAAGGGGGCAAGGTTGTGGAAAGGAGCCAGATATGCCCATGAGCACAGCTTGCCGAATGTCGCATTCCTCCGCACAAGGATAGAGTTCATAGAGTCGCTTTTCGGGCCGGAGGAAGTGTCGGAAATATGGATTACTTTCGCAGACCCTCAGATAGGACGTGAGAAGAAACGGCTTACATCTCCGCTGTTCCTTGCCAGATACCGGAATTTCCTGAGAAAAGGAGGTATTGTCCACCTCAAGACGGACAGCCGGTACCTGCATGAATATACCAGGGCGATTGCCGTCCAGAACGGCCTGGAGATTCTGGCCGCATCCACGGACATATATGGACGGGCCTCTGGAAAAGTGCTGTCCGGCAGTTTCTTTGAGAACGGGGCTGCACCGGTTTCGGCTGATGACCTTGTCGCATCAAGCGCATATCAGCACCTGCTGTCATCCCCTCTTGCCTCTGTCTGCGGCAAGGATGCCGTGGATGCCCTTTTCCAGGTACAGACATTCTATGAGTCGCAGTATCTTGCGCAGGGTATCCCTATCACTTATCTGGCATTCCGCATAGACCATCAGGGAGACTACGTCAGTCCTGAGTGGGAGCCTGACAGATGGCTTCCTTCCGGCCGGTAATGGCAACGGCTCCTGCGGATAAAAGGACGAGCAGGATAAGGGAGATGGAAGATGCGCGGGAGAGCCTTTCCCCGACAATATATGAATGCGGCTCGAAACGCATGGTAATCACATGTTCTCCGGCAGGGATAAATGCCCCGCGGAGAATCCAGTCCGCACGGAATATGTCTGCAGGCTTGCCGTCTACAGTCAGTTCCCAGCCGTCAGCATAGTATATTTCACTGAAGATGACAGCTCTTTCCGAGCTTGTACAGGACTTGTAGGTAAGTTCCTTCGGGGAGTATGAGACCATCCATATCGAATCCGGCGGAGCAATGTCCGGCCTGGCAAGTGTCCCGAGGGAGTCGATGTGTTCCCTGGCCCATCCGAAGTCGTTGCCTATGACAGCGGTAGTGCGTAAATCCGTGTCTCTAAGAAGGGCAATCTCATCATCGGGCGTAGCTGCAGCCACTGAGCTGTCCACGAACCAGCAGTTGCCGAAAGCCTTGCCGTTGACCACTGGAGGATACTCTCCTCCGATGATGATATATTTCCCGTTGAGCATGGATGTGACAGGTATGTCCGGAAGGGATTCCTCTACCTCCTGGACTGTGGCCGATGCATTGACGGTACGTATCAGACTGTTGATTTCCCCGGTAAGGTATTTTTCTATGAGGTCCTGGTATCTCTGGAGCTTTGCCGGACTGTAGCCCCCTATTGACTTGTGCCAGTAGCTCGGATGTGAATCATTGAATGTGTTCACGCTTATATCGAGTACCCTGTAGTCAAGGGCCGGGTCTTCAAGGATAATCCTGTCGACAGGCCTCTGGGCGAACTGTCCCGTGAAATCCCTTTTCGTCACGAAATGGTCCTTGTTGAGGTAACGCTTGCCCACAGGGAACAGGTCAATCATGACAAGGACCGTCATTGCCAGACCGGCTGTAGCCGATGCCGGCCACCTGTATTTCCCGGTCTGTTTCCCGGCTGTCGCCCACCAGATGACAGCGGCCGTTATCATGATGAGCAGGAAGCTTCTCCTGGCGTCATGTGCAAGCAGGGTCTTTCGGTCATCAGCCAGGGCTTCCGCAAGGATATCCGGCAATCCGGCATCTGACGCGCCTGTAAACGTGCCCGCAAGCCCCGGAAATAACCAGAACAGCAGGCAGAATCCTCCTGTGACGGCAGCGGATATCCCGATACCTCTCATTGTCCGACTGTTGCCGGGACTGTTGCGCAGTATCCTGTCAAGCGTGACGAAGCCGAGTACCGGAAGCGTGACCTGCAGGATTACAAGCGCCATGGAGACTGTCCGGAACTTGTTGTACAGGGGGGCATATTCGAACCATATCCTTGTAAACCACATGAAATTGCTGCCCCATGCCAGGAAAATGGCGATAATGCTTGTGGCCAGCAGCCACCATTTTTCCTTTCTGTCGCAGATGCACAGGCCGAGGATGAACAGGAAGACGGTAACGGCCCCCATATACATCGGACCGGCGGTAAACGGCTGCGGTCCCCAGTAGAGAGGGAGATTCTTCATTACCTGTTTCAGGTTGGTCTGTCCTGCCTCGCGCAGCAGCGTCTCCGTCTCTGAATCCTTGAATGTGATTGCCCCTGACGATGCTCCGCCGTTGAAGTCCGGAATCATGAGATTCGGGGTCTCCTCTATGCCGTACGACCATGCAGTCGCATAGTCCAGATCCAGGCCGTCATTGCTTTCAAGGTCATGTTCGGGAGTAAGTTCGGAGCCGCCTCTCATCGTGTATTTGGAATATTCCATTGTAGGGATGAGCTTGTTGAGGTTGGTGGCGATGCCGAGGCCTCCGATGAAAAGCAGCAGGGCCGATGCGGCAAGGAACCTTTTCAGTCCCTTCCTGTGTTCTTTATCGATAAATAGCCATATCAGATATACTGCCGCATACAGGAAAATGATGATGGCAAGATAATATGTTATCTGGGGATGGTTGGCCTTGATCTGAAAGCTGAGGGCAAGGGCGAACAATGAGGCTCCGAGTACCGTCTCCGGAAGCCAGGACCTGACTCCTGTCCGTCCCTCGCATTTGCCGGAGATGCCCTTCATGGCGCTTCTGTATGTGAACACCATGCCTGCGAGAACCCATGGCATGAACGCTATTGCCTGCATCTTGGTGTTGTGCCCCACCTGGATAATCTGCAGGTTGTAGGAGCAGAAGGCAATTGCGATTGCTCCGGCGACAGCCAGGGTCCGGCTGACACCGAAGGACAGCATCAGCAGGAATCCTCCGAGCAGGGCTACAAAAAGATATGATGCCGGCCGTGCACCGGAAAGGAGGAAATCATATATGGGTTCCGTCCAGTCTCCGTCGAAATCATCGTACATGGTTACGGTCGGCATTCCTCCGAACATCGAATTTGTCCAGGCCGTCTTGTCATCGGGATGGGCGCTGTTGTATTCCAGTGCCTCGTGCGCCATTCCATGCCAGCCTGAGATGTCCGACTGGTTGACAATCTTCCCGCTGAGCACCTGCGGGACAAACGCATAGGCGATAATGATGAAAAGGAGTATTATTCCGATAAAGGAAAATATACGTGGAAGGAGGGATTTCTTTTCCATTTCTGCTTGTTTATGGCAGTGTGCCGTCGCATGACGGGACTGCCGGTTATTTTATCAGGGTCTCCATAAGGTCGGCCATCCTTTGCGTCAGGGCCCGTCTGGAATACTGTGCTATGTTGTCGGTATCGGAGTCAAGGCAGCCTTTCCTGAACATGTCCCAGCTCTTGTCGATATAGCCGGATATTCCGTCGGCATCGTCCCAGTCCAGCACCGTGCCTGCACCTGTCTGCCTGAGAATCCGTGCCATTGCACTGTCTGTCTGGCCTATCCCGAGGACAGGCCTGCATGAGGCGAGATATTCGAAAAGCTTTCCCGGGAGCACGGCCCGGTATTCAGGCTCCTTTCTCAAAGGCAGGATGAGGACCGAGGCGCCTTTCTGCTCCCTGACCGCTGTCTGGTGCGGCTGATAACCGAGGTCGAGCAGGTTCCTGTCAAGTCCGCATTCCCGGATTGATGCGATGATTTCCCTGTCGGTCTTGCCGGCAAGCCTTATCCTGAGCATATTTCTGAATTCACTGTCTTTCCTGCATTTTTCATTGAGGACTTTCCAGAGGATATCCGGATTGCCGTCGGAGGCGAACAGCCCTGTATGGACAAGGTTGAAATATCCGTCCGGTTCCACGACCTGGTCGAAATCGGCCTCATCATATCCGTTGGTAATAAGTTCTACGGGAGTGGATGTCATTTCCCGGAATTCGTCCTGTACGACAGGGGATACCGCCACTATTACGGAGGCATCGTCCAGCACCTTCTTTTCAAGGACATGGTGCCTGTGCTCTGCCCGGTGTCCCAGCTGCAGATGCTTGAAGTAGAACATTTTCGTCCACGGGTCCCTGAAATCCGCAATCCACGGGATACCGGTTGCAAGAGAGGTCTTTCTCCCTATGAGATGCATCGAGTGCGGCGGACCTGTGCTGACTATGACATCGACAGGATGCTCCTTCAGGTATTTCTTCAGGAATCTTACCGACGGGGCTATCCACATGCAGCGCGGATCGGGAATGAACAGGTTGCCCCGTATCGACATGGAGATTCTCTGCATCAGGCTCTTTTTCCGGCCGTTGACCGGATTGACCTCCTCCTGTCCGGGACCTTTCCTGCCGGACAGCCTGCTGTAGATTCCGTATGGCTCGAATATGGGCTTTTTCAGAATTTCTGCGCATTCCGGGATTTCCTCTTCAAGAGTCCTGTCTTTCAGGGCGAGGTACGGATTTGACGGAGTATATATGACGGGCTGCCAACCGTTTTCCGGGAGGTATTTCGAGAATTTGACCCATCTCTGTACTCCTGAACCTCCTGACGGGGGCCAGTAATATGTTATAATCAGTACCCGTTTCATGTTCTTGGTGCAAAGATATGCAAAAGCAGGGCGCAGAGCAAAATCTTTGCTGAATAAGTTGTAAATTTGTCGGTTCGGGTTTCTGTCGCCGATGTATGGTATCACGGGACGGCAGCCCGGTAAAAATGCTTGAGATGAAACAGGAAAAAATAGCCGAGACACCGCTGATGAAGCAGTATTTCAAGGTAAAGGCAGAGCATCCTGAAGCCATATTGCTGTTCAGGGTCGGGGACTTCTATGAGACATTTGCGGATGATGCGCTTGTGGCGAGCAAGGTCCTCGGGATTGTCCTTACCAAGAGAGCCAACGGCGCCGCGTCTTCAGTGCCTCTTGCCGGCTTCCCGCACCATTCTATAGACAGCTATCTCCCGAAACTTGTCCGCGCAGGCTACAAGGTGGCTGTATGCGACCAGCTGGAAGACCCGAAGCTGACAAAGAAGATAGTCAAAAGGGGTGTTACGGAACTTGTGACCCCGGGGATTGCTTTCAGTGACCAGCTTCTGGAACAGAAGGAGCATAATTACCTTGCCGGCCTTACCTTTGAGAAAGACAGGTGCGGGGCAGCATTTCTTGATGTCTCGACAGGCACATTCCAGGTCGCTGAAGGGACTCTTGACTATATATCCACCCTGCTGTCCTCGTTCGCCCCGAAGGAGCTGCTTGTGTCGAGAAGCTGTGCCAGGGGAGTCAGGGAGAGATTCGGGGACGGCTATTACATATCCACACTCGATGAATGGGCCTTCGTATACGAATCATCGGTCGAGAAGCTGAAGAAACAGTTCGGGGTCGATTCCCTGAAAGGTTTTGCGATAGACTGCTTCCCGCTCGGGGTCACATCCGCCGGTGCTCTGCTTGTATATCTGGAGCAGACCCAGCATACCGGACTCAAGAACATATGTTCCATATCCAGGATAGACGAGACGCGGTTCGTGTGGATGGACAGGTTTACATTCCGCAATCTTGAAGTATTCAGTTCTGCTGCGGGCGGGGAAGGTGTCTCCCTGGTGTCCGTCATTGACAGGTGCTCCTCCCCGATGGGCGCAAGACTGTTGAGGTCATGGCTCGCAATGCCTGTAATGGACCTGAAGGAGCTTGATTCAAGGTATGACGTAGTAGGGCATTTCATTTCCAGAAGGGAAGACCTGATGACCCTGCAGGAACATATAGGGAATATCGGCGACCTTGAGCGTATCATATCGCGGGCGGCTACAGGAAGGATTTCCCCAAGGGAGGTCATGCAGCTGAAACGCGGGCTCGAGCAGACAGGTCCTGTCATGTCCATCTGCAAAGGCCATGGCTCTGCCCCGCTCGATGAAATGATGTCCTCCCTTGACGATTGTTCCGGATTGCTCGGCACCCTCACAAGGACAATGGCCCCCGAGCCGGCCGCCGCAATCGGCAAGGGAGACGTGATAGCCTCCGGGGTCAGCGATGAACTGGATTCTCTCAGGAATCTTGCCAGACACAGCAAGGATATCCTGCTGCAGATACAGCAGAGGGAGATGGAGAGGACCGGCATCACATCCCTGAAGATTAGCTATAACTCCGTCTTCGGCTATTATCTGGAGGTCCGGAATTCCCACAAGGACAAGGTGCCGTCCGACTGGATAAGGAAACAGACCCTCGTGAATGCGGAGCGTTACATAACACAGGAGCTGAAGGACTACGAGGAAAAGATTCTCGGTGCCGAGGAGAAGATATACATGTTCGAGTCGCAGATCTATGCGGACCTTGTGTCGAAGATACAGGACTGCATACGCACTATCCAGAACAACTGCCGGATAATAGCGCGGCTTGATGTGCTTGCCGGCTTTGCCGAGCTGGCTGTATCCAACAGGTATTGCCGTCCTCAGATGAATGACGGCTATGCCATTGATATCAAGGCCGGACGTCATCCTGTCATCGAGACGCTGATGCCTGCAGGGGAGGAATTCGTTCCCAATGACGTGTATCTCGACAACCGCACGCAGCAGATAATCATCCTTACGGGTCCCAACATGGCAGGTAAGTCGGCGCTCCTGAGACAGACGGCGCTGATTGTCCTGATGGCCCAGATAGGGTCGTATGTCCCGGCCGATGCGGCTGCAATAGGATATTGCGACAAGCTTTTCACAAGGGTCGGGGCATCGGACAACATCTCCCGTGGAGAGTCGACATTCATGGTCGAGATGCTCGAGACATCAATGATTCTTCACAATCTCTCCTCCCGCTCCCTGGTGCTCCTGGATGAAATAGGCCGCGGGACATCGACCTATGACGGCATGTCGATAGCAAGGGCGATAGTCGAGTACATACATGAATACGGACAAGGGGCCAAGACCCTTTTCGCCACGCACTATCATGAGCTCAATGACCTGGAGAACCTGTATCCACGGGTCAGGAACTATCATATCGCAGTGAAGGAAGTCGGGAAGAATGTCATATTCCTCCGCAAGCTCAGGGAAGGAGGCGTGGCACACAGCTTCGGTATCCACGTGGCAAGGCTTGCCGGAATGCCGCGCCAGGTCATTGATTCGGCCGAGCGGACTCTGGCATCCCTTGAAAGCCAGGAAAAGGAGCAGGGGAAAGGCACCGTGTCCTCCCGCCGGGAAAAGAGGGTGCATCCGCATAATATCCGGGAAGGCAGGGTGGAAAGCGACGGGGCCCTGCAGCTCTCGTTTTTCCAGCTTGAAGACCCGCTGCTGATGTCCCTGCGGGACGACCTCAATGCGGCAGACATCAACAATATGACACCGCTCCAGGCATTTGACCTGCTGCGGGACATGAAAGCGAAGATGGGGATATAGGAGACGCCCTCCGGAATCCGGCTACAGCAGATTGGATATGAATATCGTCAGCACGGCCAGAGGGGCCATATACTTTATCAGGAAGTATACCGGTCCTGCAATCCTGCTGTTGCCTTTCAGGGTGCCGTTGTTCGTGAACTCTCCTGTGACATCGCTCTTTTTCATCTTCCATCCGGTAAAGATGACTATCAGCAGTGCCCCGAAAGGCATCAGATAGTTCGCGGACATCTTGTCGAAGAAGTCGAAAATCGAATTGCCGAGGATATGTATGCCCGAGAGCTGCCCGAAAGAAAGGGAGCACAGGATACCGAGCACCCATGTGATGCCGAATATGATGGCGGCGGACTTTTTCCTTGACAGACGTTTCTCTTCCATGAGATATGCTACGCCGACTTCAAACAATGATACGGACGATGTAAGGGCTGCAACAAGCAGGGCAAGGAAGAACAATATCGCTATAATCCCACCTGCCGGCATGTTTGCAAATATGAAAGGGAGGGTCTCGAACACGAGCCCCGGGCCTTCCTGAGGGTCAAGTCCGAAAGCGAAGACGGCCGGCATGATTGCGCAGCTTGCAATCAGTGCGAAAGCAAGGTCTGCCACTGCGGTCAGTGTGGAAGACTTCGCGATATTCTCGTCTTTTCTCGTATATGAGCCGTAGGTCAGCATTATCCCGAATCCGACAGACAGTGAGAAGAACCCCTGTCCGAGCGCAGCGGCACAGACCTCCGGTGTTATCATGGAGAAATCCGGTCTGAAAAGGTACATAAGGCCTTCCTTTGCCCCCGGCAGAGTGACAGACCTGACGGCAATGGCAATCACTGTCAGGAACAGGAGCGGCATCATGATTTTCCCGAACTTCTCAATCCCCTTGTTGACCCCTCCGAGGATTACGCCTGCCGTAAGAGCGAGGAATACCGTATGCCATATGACCGGGCCCCATGAGGAAGTTATGAAGCTGTTGAAGATTGTGCCGAGCTCCTCCTTTGTCGCCCCTTGCGTGAAACTGAATGTGCAGGACTTCCAGAGATATTCAAGAGACCATCCTCCGATGACACTGTAATATGAGACCACCAGGATCGGCGTGGCGACCATCAGGATTCCGGTCCATTTCCATGCACTTCCCGGAGCCAGCCTGTCGAATGCCCGGAATGCGTTGGTATGGCTCTTTCTCCCGACAATTACCTCTGAAAACAGTATCGGAAGACACAGTACAAACACAAGGATGATGTATACAAATACGAATGCTGCACCTCCGTATACCCCGACCATGTACGGGAAACGCCACAGGTTTCCCAGGCCTATCGCTGAGCCGGCCATTGCAACAAGGACTCCGAATGTGCTTCTGAAATGTTCTCTTTCCATATCAATTTTATGTCTTCCTCAGAAAGCGGTGTGTCATCTTCTTCTTTCGTATCCGGTAAATTCAAACCGGTATCCTGACTCCGGGTCGGTAAATGTCTCCGAACGGGATGTCTCTTTCCATTCTTCCGGGCTGATTTCCGGAAAGAAGGTGTCGGCATCCGGGACTGTGACATGGACATGGGTCAGCAGAAGCCTGTCTGCCATGCCGATAGCGTGCCTGTATATCTGTCCGCCCCCGATGATGAAGCATTTCTTCCCTGTATGGTCCCCGTCTGTGGAGGGAGCCGGATAATCTCCGGCAATCCTGAATGCCTCTTCAAGCGATGCAGCCGTGACGGCTCCGTCGTACTGCCCGGTACGCGTCACTATTATGTTGGGTCTTTTCGGGAGAGGCCTGCCTATGGATTCGAATGTCTTTCTTCCCATTATCACTGGATATCCCGAGGTTGTCCTCTTGAAGAATTTCAGGTCTTCGGATATGTGCCAGAGCAGGGCGTTTCCTTTGCCTATGGCCATATTGTCGGCAACTGCCGCTATTATGATCTTTTCCATGGTCATTCTATGCGTTTGTCTTTCCTGACACTGAGTCCCAGCCCCCGCAGACCATGCAGCCTGTCCTGTCCAGGAATTGTGACCTGAAGCATCCAGATGCCGTATTCTGCAGGTACTGCCCCTGTCCGGTAGTCCCCGCGGTATTCGGCTGAAAAACCGGAGCGGGCCCTGAATCCCGAGGCCGGGATATGTACTGATTCCCGGTATTCCTTTCCGGACGGGGATATGAGCCTTATGTCGAGAGGGACGGAAAAAAGCGAGTCATTGTCCGTCCTTGTGAAGAATGCAATGTCATATGCCGACAGGCTGTCGGACATGTCAAGCCTGAAATCATAGCGTCCTGTCCCGGCCGTATCGCCCTGCCTGATAAAAATCTCGTATCCGGCAGGTTCAGTACAGCCTGCAATGCAGCAGACTGCCATGATGCACAGTATCGGGACTGCAAGTTTCCTGTATGAAGGCAGATTCATAGTGGCGGCGGTCTATTCTCCTTGTTTCCCCCTGTTGTTCCTCTGTCTGTTCCTGTTCCGTTTCTGGTTGTTGCGCTTTTTCTTTCTTGTGTCGTCGAATCTTGTTATGCTGTCATCCCCGACTGCAGATACGAATTCAGGAGCGGCAGGAACAGTATCCGGCTTCAGCGATTCCGGCTTCTCCCCGTTGCGGTTCATCCGTATGATTTCCTTGACACGTGATGCCGGAAGCGGATAGAGGTTTGCAAATGAGCCTTGCTCATAGGAGAAGTACATGGTCTCCCTGAGTATGTCCGTCTTCATCAGGTATGCTGCCCCGTCCATGAATTCAAGAGGCCCGTTCAATTTCGGGATTCTGGTCTGGGCATCCTGGTAGGCGGCAGTCTCGTAGTTGAGGCAGCATTTCAGCTTGCCGCACTGTCCGGCCAGTTTCTGAGGATTGAGGGACAGGTCCTGGCATCTGGCCGAAGAAGTCGTGATTGACTGGAAGCTGCTGATATAGTTGGAGCAGCACAGCTCCCGGCCGCAGACTCCGAGACCTCCTATGAGCCCGGCCTCCTGCCTTGCCCCGATCTGTTTCATCTCTATGCGGATACGGAATTCCTCGGCAAAGACCTTGATCAGCTGCCGGAAGTCCACTCTTCCGTCGGCGATATAATAGAATATGGCCTTTGTCCCGTCTCCCTGGAACTCCACGTCCCCGATTTTCATTTCCAGGCCGAGCTCTGCGGCAATCTGCCGCGAACGGATCATCGTCTCATGTTCCCTGGCGATGGCTTCCTGCCACTTCTCTATGTCGAATACCTTGGCCTTACGGTATATCTTCTTGAATTCGGTTGCAGAAGGGTCTATGCCCCGGCATTCCATCTGTCTGGCTACAATCGGCCCTTCCAGGGTAACTATCCCGAGATCATGCCCGTTTGCCGCCTCGACGATTACAAGGTCGCCGGTCTTTATGCTCTGTCCTGAAGTGTTTATGTAGATTCCTTTGCGGGTATTCTTGAACCGGACTTCAAAATAGTCCTTGAACTGTTCCTGTCTTACGCCGGAAAGCCAGTTGTAGACTTCCTGCTTGCAGCATCCCTGCCTGTATGTACAGATGAGCTCTCCCTCGTCTGTCCTTTCCACTGCACATCCTCTTGAGCAGTCGAATCTTTTTGCCTCGTTATCTGAATACATTTCCTAAACACTTAAAAACATACGGTTGACAAGGTCGCAGAACACTATCTTGGCGTTTACATTCCTGTCTATGAGTGCAGATGCCTTGTCTATGAAATCAAGGGCCTTCCTGCAGAACCCCGGCTGCAGCCTTGCCGCCGTCTCCTTGAAAAAGGCACTTTCCTGCGGAGCAATCCATGATATCTGCTCCATGCAGTTCTGCATCATGAATATCTTTCTGATACAGTCTCCTGCAAAGGTACAAAAAGCTTTCTGTTTTTCTCTGGAATCCAGTGCCGCAATTGCATCTCCTGTCTCGAGTGCCGCGTAGAGGTCTTTTGCGAGCACGGCATTCATCAGGTCTGCGAATATGTCGAGGAATCCTGTCTCCTCCTCTTTCCCGGACAATGCGGAGAGGGCCCTGCCTACACTGCCTCCGCATATTCCCGACTGGATACGTATCTCATCGCTGTCTTCCCCGCAGAGCCTTGCCACGGCCGTCTCGACCTCTGTCTTGTCCTGCGGAGGGATCCTGAGGCTGAGGCACCGTGAAAATATTGTCTGGAGCACTTTCTCAGGGGCATGTGTGATGAATATGAACAGGGTCTTTTCCGGCGGTTCCTCGACAGCTTTCAGGAGCCTGTTGGCTGTCTCGGTATTCATCTTTTCCGGCAGCCAGACTATGAAGGACCTGTATCCGTTCTCGACGGGAGACAGGGACAGTTTCTCAAGGATCGACTTTGCCTCTGCGACTGCGATGTTCCCCGCCTTGCCTTCGATGCCAAGAGCCCTGAACAGGTCGTTTTCCAGGAAATAAGGGTTCTTCAGGACGAGCTCCCTCCAATATCGCATGTAGCTGTCTGAAGTAGGCTTCGATGAGGAGTCCGCTTTCGGCCCTCCAGCAACCGGGAATATGAAATGCAGGTCCGGATGGATGAGCCTTGATATCTTGCCGCAGGAGGGGCATTCGCCGCATGAGTCCCCGTCATGCCTGTGGCGGCATTCGAGGTATTGGACGAATGCAAGGGCAAGAGGCAGGGCCCCGCATCCTTCATTCTCGTAGAAAAGCATGGCATGAGGCACTCTGCCGCTGTCTGCCATAGCGGTAAGCACCTTCTTGATGCTGTCATGACCTGTGATGTCGGAAAATCTCATTAGCGTATCCCCTGTGTCATGATTTGCGCTTTCCTACAAAATATGCAAGCTCCTTCAGATAATTCTTCTCTTTCGAATCCTCCAGGACATCGAGTGCCCTGACGGCTTTTTCTATATATCTGGACAGGATTTCCCCGGCATACTCTATCCCTTTCTCTGCGTGGACGAAATCGAGGATTTCAGTCCTGTATCTGTCCGGTGCCTCCCCGATTCTCCTGATTTTCTCCCTGGTCTCCATCTCCCTTTCTTTCCCTGCATTGGCGAATGCCCCGAGAAGAGGCATGGTTATCTTCTGTTCAAGGATATCCACGCCGGCAGGTTTCCCCGTGTCCATTTCCGGGGAGTAGTCGAATATGTCATCCCTTATCTGAAATGCCAGTCCCAATGCAATCGCATAGTCCCTCACGGCATCCTCGCAGGTCTTGTCCGCATCGACAGAGATGGCGGCCGATACTGCAGACGCCTCAAATAGCGATGCTGTCTTGTTGAATATGATCTTGAGGTAGTCATCCTGGTCCGTGTCCCCGCTCATTGCCTTCTGCAGCTGGAGAAGCTCTCCTTCCGCAAGGTCTCCCAGGGTCTTGGAGAACAGTTTCATTACCCTGTCAAGGCCGCTGCTGCATTCCAGGATCAGGTCAACTGCCCGGACAAGCCAGAAATCTCCGATAAGCACCGACACGGACGGGCCCATCATTGACATTATTGTCGGCTTCCCCCTTCTCTGGTCGCTGTCATCAGCCACATCATCATGAAGGAGTGTCGCATTGTGCAGGAGTTCCGCACCTGCGGCATATCTGTAGCTGTCCTCATTTATTTTCCCCGGAGCGCATGCCCTGGCGGCAAGAAGGGATATTACTGGCCTGAGCTGCTTGCCGGAATTAGACAAAATCATCCTGTTGGTATCGTCCAACAGGGTGATTCTGCTGCTGAGAGCCTTTGCTATGTAGTATTGGGTCCTTTCCCAGTCTTTGCCCAGAAAGTTCTTGATTTCGTTAAGATTCATATTCTGCTGTCATTCATATCCCGCTTCCCGTGCCTGTCCTGTGTCAGAACAGCAACGCTACGGAAAGGGTAAGCCCCCGGAAGTTGCTTCCATCGCCGAAAGTACCTTCCGTGAAAACTTTAGCGGCCTGGTCTACATTGCCGCTGTCGCGATACAATGGGCCGAAATTCCAGTTGTACCGTCCTACTACCTGGAATCTCCAGATCTCTATGCCGACCCCGAGCCCCAGTCCGTATTCCATCCTTGCAAGACCTGCTGTGGACCATACATTCCTGTCATCGAATGCCTGTTCGCCGGCAACACTGCATGCCAGATGGTTGTTCAGCCCGACTCCGATATACGGGGTCACGTCAAGGAACGGCCGGAAAAGGAGAAGGTCCGGTCCCCATTGGAAGGATACCGGAAGCTCAAGATACCCTGCAGTCAGGTCCATGTTGGCCCTTTCGATATTCCCGGCAGTCCCGATTCTCGCCCCCTTTGCATGGTATATGAGAGACGGCTGTATCGAGAAACCGAGAGGCAGCTTAAGCTGATAGGTAAGGCCGGCACTGTACAGTGTCATCGTTCCGCGGTTGTTCACGTCCGATGCATGGGAGAATGAGAAGCCGCCGATTACACCGTACCGGCTCTGTCCGCTGGCGGATGCTGCGGATATGAGCAGTCCAAGGACCAGGGTAATGGTCAGAAGCCTTTTCATAGCAGGGCGTCGATTTTCTTTGCGATCTCGGATTTCGGGGCTGCCCCGACCAGCTTGTCGACAACTTCCCCTCCCTTGAAGAAAAGCAGGGTAGGGATATTCCTGATGCCGTATTTCATCGGGACATCCTCACACTCGTCGACATTGCATTTTGCCACTACGGCCTTGCCTTCATATTCGGCGGCAAGCTCCTCCACAACGGGAGCGATTGCGCGGCATGGACCGCACCATGTTGCCCAGAAGTCCACCATTACAGGCTTTTCCGTGTTGAGTATCTCGGCAAGATTTGAGTCAGTAACTGTCTTTTCCATAATAATGTCTGTTTAATTTAATATGTTATTCCTTATCCGTCAGAAAAGTATGGCCAGGGAAATCGTATATCCCCCGAAGTTCGACTTTGAGAAGGTCTCCTTGAATTCGGATTCGGCCTTGCTCTGGTTGGTCAGGTCGCCGAGGCTCCAGTTGTACTGCCCCGTAACCTGAAAATGCCACAGCTGTACACCCAGGCCGACTCCGATGCCATATTCAAATCTGTTTATGTTGACCCAGTCATATTCTATGCCTTCGGAATTCTTCATGTCCTTGGAAATGGCATATCCGACGAACGGGGTTACCTGGGCGAAAGTGCGTATGTTGCCGTCAAGGAATCTCGGCCCCCACTGGATGTTGACCGGCACTTCAAGGTATCCGAGCCCGAAAGCATTCTCCTTTACCTTATCGACCCTGCCGCCCTTGACATGAAACATCAGTTCGGGCTGGATGGAAAACCACAGCGGAAGGTCTATCTGATATACCAGGCCTGCCTGATATCCGAGGTTGTCCTTCACTTCGGAGTTGATGCTGGAGAAATTCACGCCTCCCTTTATCCCGAAACTCTGTCCTGAGGACAGGGCGGGAAATGCCAGAAGCAAGCATGCAATGACTGCTGTTGTGATAATCCTGTTCATAATTGTCACAATTTTGCATAACCGGTTACAAATATAACAAATTGCATCCGTAATGCAAATATGCCATGGTCCTGTCTTTCCCTCCCGACGGCAGCTACAGTATGCCGAAATGCCTGAGGGCGGCAGGGATGCCGTTATCATCCACGGAAGAAGTCACATAGTCGGCCGCTTCCTTAACATCGTCCCCTGCATTGCCCATGGCTATCCCGGTACCTGCATATCTGAGCATTGCAGTATCGTTCCCGCCGTCTCCGAATGCCATTGTCTCATCCCGGCCTATCCCGAAATGCTCCTGTATGGCCCTGATTCCATCTGCCTTGCTCAGTCCTTTCGGGTTGAGGTCAAAGAATACCGGATTCCACCTTGATGGCTCGAGAAACTCCGCTTCAGGCAGTATCAGATCCTTTTCCTGCGCCTCATCGGCAAATACAGTGAACTGGTACACCGGCTTTTCTGCCATCGTGACCGCAGGAATCACGGGGACAGGGGGCAGCTTTATCATCCTGAATGATTGCTCGGTCCTCTCGTCCGTGAAATTTATGGCGATCGTGTTCTCGCCGTAAGTGACACATGGCAGCCCGAGGGAATCGGCTGTCCCGGCAATCCCTGTTGCCGCGTCCGGGTCTATCGGATGCCTGCTGATGACCTTTCCGCCGGCATGGACAAGAGCCCCGTTCAATGTAATGTATCCATCGAACGGGAAGCCGCTCAGATTGTCCATCATTTCAAGCGGTCTTCCGCTTGCGATGAAAAGCCTGACGCCCCGTCGTTTCAATTCATGGAGACTTTCAATCGTCTCCCTGGATATCTCGTGCGTCCTGAAGCTGACGAGAGTCCCGTCTATGTCGAAGAATATGGCCTTTACCTTGTTTCCTGTCATATTGTGCTGTCTGTATGTCCTGGAATATCAATCCATTCGGTCTCTCCGTCCCAGATGCCGAGGAATTTCATGAAATCAGCATTGCTGATGACTGCACCTGACGTGTTCTCGCACGGATGGAAGCTCAGTTTCTCCGACTTCTTCAGGTCGCTGTCAAGGAACAGCTTGACCCTGTGTCCGTTATCGAACAGCTCTTTCGGGTCTGCAGTCCCGGCTATGCCGATATCGTTGATGAGTCCGAGCGGAGATACCGACCCCGGGCGCAGTCCGAGACATCTCAGCATCCGTTCTTCAGAGGCGAACGAGAGTTTACCCTGATGCAGCAGATGCTCGAGGCCGTGGATGTCCAGTTCCTTGTGACACTCCAGGACGACAAGATAGTGCCTGTTGCCCTTGTGATTCCGGAAGAACAGGTTCTTGCAGTGTGTGGCATCGACATCTTTCCAGTATTCCAGAGCCGCCTTCACGGTCGGGAGGGGAGGATGGGTATACAGTTCGTATCCGATGTCGTGCTCCGTAAGAAAGTCCAGTGTCCTGCGGCGCCTTTCAAGCCTGTCCTGCATTTCCTGTTCAGACAGGTCTCCGGAAGTCCTTTCCAGGCCGGGCAATATCGTCGGCATTGTCATCTGGAGAGGCTTTTGGCGTAGTGCGTCGGTTCGTTATGGCGCTTCACGGGATGCTGTATCATGGCCGGCTTTCCCCATTTCAAGCTGTATATGAGGAGTCCTATGCCAATCAGGATGAACGGGATGCTGAGAATCTGCCCCATATTGAGCGCCATCCCTTCCTCAAAGCCTACCTGAGGTTCCTTGATGAATTCGATGAGGAATCTCATGCCGAAAAGCACGATGAAGAAAATGCCGAGGATAGTGCCGCGTTTCAGCTTTTCCAGCCTGTAACGGTACATCCAGAGCAGGACGAATCCCAGTATGACATAGCTCAAGGCTTCATAAAGTTGGGTAGGATGCTTCGGCTGGGTCTCTCCCCGCAACTCGAATATGAATCCCCACGGAAGGGTGGTAACATCCCCGTATATCTCGGAGTTGAAGAGATTGCCTATCCTGATGAGGGCACCTGCAAAGCATACGGTAATGCACAGCCTGTCCAGAATCCAGAGCAGGTCAAAATCGTATTTTCTCCCGTAATGATGTGCGAACCACCACATTGCAAGAATCAATGCTATTGTCCCGCCGTGACTTGCAAGGCCTCCTTTCCATACCATGAATATCTCCAGGAAACCCTTCCAGCTTCCGAAATAATAGTCGGGCTGATAGAAGATGCAGTGTCCGAGCCGGGCACCGACAATTGTTCCTATCAGAAGTGTATAGAGAAGCGGGTCCAGCAGTGTCACAGGTACACCTTCGCGCTTGAAGAACCATTTGAAGATGAACCATCCGATGAAGAATCCGGAAATGAAGAGCAGGCTGTACCATCTGATGGCGAGGGACCCTATATGGAATATGTCCGGATTCACATTCCAGTTTATGAACAGCAGATCTGTCATTTCATGCATTTTTATCTCGGAAATTGTACGGGCCGGCATATGCCTGCGTGACGCGGTGTTATAACGGAGGACATGGAATAACCCGTTAACTGGTTATAGTATTTGTCGAACAGCTCATAGTCAGTAGATTTTTCGCAGCCTGCGATGACCGGCAGGCGTATTGCCAGTGACAGGATAAACCTTTTCATCATTTTTTGTTTTAAATTATAAAGAGGCTGCTGTTGCAGCAACCATGCAAAGATAAGTATTTCTGCAGTAATCGGCATCAGGCACAATAAAAAAAGACATCGGGACCCCGATGTCTTTTTCCATGTCTGTAACCTTGTTATTCCCTTATGGCTGCGATGCCTGGAAGCACCTTGCCTTCAAGGTATTCGAGCATTGCTCCGCCACCGGTCGATACGTAGCTGACTTTCTTCGCATAGCCCATCTGGGTTACTGCGGCTACAGAGTCTCCGCCGCCGACGAGTGTGAATGCGCCGTTCTCTGTGGCTTTTGCAAGCATTTCGGCAACCCTGTTTGTTCCCTTTGCAAATGACGGGATCTCGAAAACTCCGACAGGGCCGTTCCACAGGATGGTCTTTGACTTCATGATGACGTCTTCCCATTCAGCAAGAGTGCTCGGAGCGGCATCGACACCCTCCCATCCGTCAGGAATCTCCGTGTTATGGCAGATCTTGGTGTTGGCATTGTCCGCAAAAGCATCGGCGATGACCACTTCTTTTGACATGTAGAGCTTGACACCTTTCTCTTCCGCTTTCTTGATTGTATCGAGAGCAAGCTGGAGCTGGTCATCCTCGCAGAGGGAATTTCCGATCTTGCCGCCCTGTGCCTTTACGAAAGTATAGACCATGCCGCCTCCGATGATCATGTTGTCGACTACATCGAAGAGATGCTCGATGATGCCGATCTTCGAAGAAACCTTTGCTCCGCCGATGATGGCCGTTACCGGGCGCTCAGGATTGTTGACAACTCTTTCGAGGGCCTTGATTTCCCCTTCCATGAGGTAGCCGAACATCTTGTCCTCAGGGAAATATTTTGCGATGAGGGCTGTCGAGGCATGTGCCCTGTGGGCTGTACCGAATGCGTCGTTTATATAGCAGTCGCCATATGAGGCAAGCTTTGCAACGAAATCCTTCTGGCTTTCCTTTACTGCAGCCTTTGCAGCCTTCTTCTCCTCGTCGGTTGCGTCTTCGGCAAGGCCTCTCGGCTTGCCTTCCTCCTCTGCGTAGAAGCGGAGATTCTCGAGCACGAGCACCTCGCCCGGTTTGAGGGAAGCCACCTGCACGTCTGCCTTCATGCAGTCGTCTGCAAATTTGACAGGGACACCGAGAAGCTCTTCTACCCTGCCGAGGATATGTTTGAGGGAGAACTTGTCCGTGACTCCTTTCGGACGTCCGAGATGTGACATGATGATTACTGAACCGCCTTTCTCAAGGACTTTCTTGAGCGTAGGTACGGCTGCCCTGATACGGGTGTCGTCGGTAATCTCGAACTTTTCGTTGAGAGGAACATTGAAGTCAACCCTGACAAGCGCTTTCTTGCCAGAGAAATCATAAGTGTCAATACTTTGTTGCATAACGTTATTATTGTTAAAAGTTTATTTCATTCATGGCATATCCGGACGCATTTCCCGCACCTCTGCCTGTAATCTGCAAATATACTAATAAATGCCGGATATTCGCAATATCCCGGGAGGCTTCAGCGAAAGGCTTCAGCAAAATCGCGCTTGAGTCAGTTTTTTGACAAAAGATATGTACTTTTGCATGTTGAGAATTATAATAGGGCTGAGATATGATGTCGGTAGAAATGCCTGGTGGCTTCTGGAAGGACTATGAACTCATAGATTCCGGCAATTGTGAAAAACTTGAAAGATTCGGGGAATATTGTCTTGTCCGTCCTGAACCGAAGGCTTTGTGGGACAAATCCATGCCGGAGGCTGACTGGGCCAGGGCCGCACATATCCGCTTCAGACCCGGGGCGGGATTCGGAAAGGCAGGCAAGGAAGACAGCGGCACATGGGAGAAATGCCGGAAAGCGGATGACCAGTGGGTAATAAGGTATGGCGGAGGCCAGGAAGGGCTTGATTTTTCACTCAGGCTCGGCATGACGGCATTCAAGCATGTAGGGGTGTTTCCCGAACAGGCCTCCAACTGGGAATACATTTACAGGAATACACGGGAGCTTGTAGCGGAGGCAGAGCGGAACGGCCGGCCAAGGCCGAAGGTCCTCAATCTGTTTGCATATACGGGGGCAGCGTCCCTTGCGGCAAAGAAGGCCGGAGCGGATGTTACTCATCTGGACTCTGTAAGGCAGGTCGTGACATGGGCAAGGACAAACATGGAGCTCAGCAGGCTCGACAATATAAGGTGGGTCGTGGAGGATGCGATGAAGTTTGTCCGCAGGGAAGCCCGTCGCGGGAACGTCTATCAGGGTATAATACTTGACCCTCCAGCCTATGGCCATGGTCCTGACGGGGAAAAATGGAAACTGGACGAATGTCTGTATGAGATGCTGTGCAATGTCGCGTCGATTCTGGCGCCGGCAGACAGTTTTATGGTTCTCAACCTGTATTCCAACGGTTTTTCAGCAGTCCTCGGGGAGACTGTGGTCAGACAGGCGTTCGCACTCGGAAGTGACAGCAAGGTCGGGATAGAGTCCGGCGAACTTGTCCTCAACGACAGTTTCGGGAAAAGGCTTCCTTTGAGCATATTCGTAAGGATGAGGCGGTAGTTGTCCGGTGGCAGCAGGCCGTCCGCGGTCTCGTGAACGGTATGGCCGCTATTTCTATCAAATAAAGAAAATGGGTGTCCACAATGCCTTATGGCTTTTGGGGCACCCTCTTTCTTTATGATATGGGCGGAATCAGCCCTGATGTGTCTGGTTCACGGCATCTGCCAGTTTCCCGGCAAGCTGGACGAATGCCAGGCCATCAGGCCTGTCAGAGAGCGCTGCAGGCTCCCCGTTATCTCCGCTTTCCCTGATGCTCTGGACAATAGGTATCTGTCCGAGAAGCGGGATCCCGTATTTTGCCGCCATTTCTTCTCCGCCGTTCCGGCCGAAGATATAATACCTGTTTTCCGGCAGTTCTTCCGGGGTAAACCAGGCCATGTTCTCTATGAGGCCGAAGATAGGCTTGCTGATACTCTCGTTCCTGAACATGTTCACGCCCTTTTCGACATCGGCCAGGGCCACCGGCTGCGGTGTCGTGACAATGACGGCTCCGGTAAGCGGAATGTCATGCACAAGACTGATGTGGATGTCTCCTGTTCCCGGAGGCATATCTATCAGCAGGAAGTCGAGTTCGCCCCAT
Organism: uncultured Bacteroidales bacterium; assembly: GCA_944323805.1. Lineage (GTDB taxonomy): Bacteria > Bacteroidota > Bacteroidia > Bacteroidales > UBA932 > Cryptobacteroides. Next base: position 32,540 of record CALUTW010000005.1, read on the forward strand.
CTGACCTGGAGTATCATCTGCTTCAGTGCGTTGCAGGCCATCGGTCCGCGCCATATCAACGCCTGTTCGGGCTTTGCGAAATATCCGATGGACATCCATTTTACCCCGTATTTCACAAGAGGCATTATCACTTCCTTCTCCCCGTCTATGTAGGCTTCCGGGGTGCTTTCCTCTGTTCCGGTCATTTTCGGGACGGACGGGCCGTACACATCGGCGTCTGCAAGGCCTACCTTATAGCCGAGCCGTGCAAGGGCGACAGCAAGGTTGACGGCCACAGTGGATTTTCCTACACCCCCTTTGCCGGATGCGACCCCGATGATATGTCTGACTCCGGCGAGTTCCTCGGTCCCGAGATCAAGTCCGACAGGCTTCTTCCTGGCCTCTTCCCGGATGATTGTCCTGACTTCGACTTCTGATTCCGGGGCATGCCTTATGATTGCGGCCCGGGTGCTTCCGATGAGGTATTCGGCAAGCGGGTCCCTGTGTCTTGGGAAGGCAAGTGTAACGGTAACCCTGTTGCCGTCACACTCCACCTTGTCCACCATCCCGAGCTCAACGATATTCCTGTCCCCCTTTGCCGGGTGCTGGACATCGTAGAGCATCTTCATTATCTCATTCTGCTTCATTTTCCTGTCTGCTATCTTTTTATGTCCATTTCATCGAGGAGGTATCCCGCCCCGCCGAACTTGTCCATGATAAACAGCACATAACGGATATCTACATTGATGCATCTCTGGAGATCCGGCTCGAACATGATGTCGCTGCTCATCGATTCCCAGTTGCCGTCGAATGCAAGGCCGATAAGTTCCCCTTCAGCATTGAGTACCGGGCTTCCTGAGTTGCCGCCGGTAATGTCATTGTTTGAAAGGAACGCTACCGGCATACTGCCGTCAGGCATTGCATAGTCCCCGAAGTCCTTGTTTTCCCAGAGCTCCTTCAGTCTGGCCGGAACGACGAATTCCCAGTTGTCCGGGTCCTCTTTTTCCATTACCCCGTCAAGGGTTGTATAATATCTGTAGATTACAGCGTCTTTCGGAGAATATCCCTTGACTGTGCCATAGGTAAGGCGCATCGTGAAGTTTGCATCAGGATATGACGGCTCCCCGTCCTTCCACTCGAGCAGTCCAGCAGTATAGGTTTTCCTGCCTTCTGCCAGCAGGGAATCGCTCTTGCTGATTGTGCCGTAGAGAGGCATCAGTACCTTTCCGACTGCACGTGCAAGGTCAATGGCCGGGTCGGCAAAGATATCTTCCGGGGACATGCTGCCGATTGCAGCTTCAAGTCTCTCTTCGGAAGTGAAGACGCTTGTGGCGAAAAGCGAATCCACATATGCATCGATGTCCATCTCTCCGAAATCCGGGTCTATTCCTGTCAGATAGTATGTGGAATCCACCTTGTCCCTGTAATATCGGAGCAATGCCTTTGCTTCCTTGATGTCTGTGCTGACAGAATAATCCTTGTAGAATTCCCTGACTGCAGCAAATGCATCCTGGAACGCCTTAAGGGTGTCTGGCTCGTCCGATGCGGCCAGAGACGATTTGGCGGCGTTGTTGAAAGTGGTTGACACGGCTTCAAGCTCGATTCTGAATACGGATTCGATGATGGTCCGTGATATCAGCCCGGCCTCGGCTCCGACCTCGACTCCTTCCCTGATACGGTCAAGGGCATCGCCGTATGCCTCCTGCCTTTCCGGCCTGCTGTTTACCCATTCCATGAATTCGGCTTCCTCCTGCTCGGCGCGGCCGATGACGTTAAGCTTTGCAAAAGCCTGCTTCATGCCTATCCATTTCTTCCAGCCGTTTGATGAACCTGCATATTTGCTGGCATACTGGATCTTGACCTTAGGGTCGGCAAGCATGTCTTCCATCATTATGTCCTGACGGATTGTGCGGGCCTCGATTGCTATGTCCTGCTGGTCGAGGAGATACTGCAGCTCAGGCGATGTAAAGAACCTGTTCGTCCTTCCCGGATAGCCCATTATCATCGTATAGTCTCCTTCGTTGTAGCCTGCAAGCGATATGGTAAGGTGCTTTTTCGGAGAGTACGGCACATTGTCAGGGGAATAGTCTGCCGGGTTGTTGTCCTTGTCGGCATATACCCTGAACATGGAGAAGTCCCCGGTATGGCGAGGCCACATCCAGTTGTCAGTGTCCGCACCGAATTTGCCGATTGATGAAGGCGGTGCCCCTACGAAACGGATATCCCTGTATGTCTTGTATACTATCATGTATTTGACATTGTCATTATAGAATGACACGACCTCGACATCGCAGTGCGGATTGTCTTCACGGGCCTTTTCTACAAGCTCTGCCTCCTTGTCGGCCATTGCCTTGAGGACGAGGGAGTCCTTGTCGATATTCGGGTTGCCCTTGTGTTCCTTGAGGATTTTCCTGGCGGCTTTCTGCAATGCAGGCTTCAGGTCTGTCATGCTTTCGAGGAAAGTGACGGTAAGCCCTTCCGCCGGGAGCTCTTCGCTGCGGTTCATTGCCCAGTATCCGTTTGTCAGATAATCGTGTTCAACGGAGCTGAGCTTCTGGATGCTGCCGTATCCGCAATGGTGGTTGGTCACAAGCAGTCCCTCATCAGAGATGATTTCCCCCGTGCAGCCTCCTCCGAACTGGACAATGGCATCCTTGAGGGATGAATGGTTGATGTTGTAGATGTCTTTTGCCGAAAGCTGGCAGCCGAGGCTTTCCATGGACTTGATGTTCATCTTCTTCAGAAGAGGAAGCATCCACATGCCCTCGTCCGCTCTCAAGCCGCTTGAGAATACGGCGAGGGCGGTAATGAAGCAAAGCAACTTTTTCATTATATAACTGGTTTAATGAGTTTTGTCATGTCTGTGGCTGCGGGCGGATTCCCCGGCCGCACAATCTGCAAAGATAGCATTTTTTCAGAACAGGACAGGCTCAAGTTCCCTGACATGGAAACTTTTCCTGTGATGCGGGGTCAGGCCGAACCTGCGTATGGCTTCGATATGTTCCCTGGTGGGGTAGCCCATGTTTCGCTCCCAGCCGTACTGCGGATATTCTTCGGCAAGGGATTTCATGTATTCGTCCCTTGCGGTCTTGGCAAGGACGGAAGCGGCTGCAATGTCGGTAAAGAGACTGTCCCCCTTTATTATGCACCTGTACGGGATGTCCGCATAGTCCATTCCCGGGCGGGACCAGTCCGGACATGGACCATCAGGACATGGGCTGCCAGGACGTTTCATGTGCTGACGGTCCATGCCGGCAGGCCGGTGCGGCAGCCCGGACGGGCCGTGCCGCCTGACAGCCTCGGCTGTCATGACGCTTTCTTGCGAAAGCTCCCCGGCCTGCGGAATCATCCCGTATGGCTTGAACCTGTTGCCGTCCACCGCTATGGCCTGCGGTCTGACGGGGAGATTCATGACGGCCCTCCACATGCCGGCTATCGATGCGTTCAGGATATTGATGGCATCTATTTCCTCTGCCGTTACCGCCTCGACTGCAAACGCTGTAGCATTTTCCATTATGATTGTCCGGAGAGTCTCCCTGTCCTTTGCCGTCATCTGCTTGGAATCGTTAAGCAGCGGATGGCTGAACCCGTCAGGGAGTATGACGGCCGCAGCGAACACCGGACCTGCCAGAGGTCCCCTGCCGGCTTCGTCGCATCCTGCCTCAAGCATCGAGGCAAATACCTTTTCCTTTAAAGAGATTGTCCTGTCTGTCTTCATTTCACGCCCGGATATCCCGGCGGCGATATGCCGGCATCCGTCCGCGCAAAATTAGCTAAAAATGCCGATATGCGGCACAGTGTCTACTGCATGTTTCCGGGGATGCTTTTCCTGAGCATCATGATGACTTCGTCCTTTGTCCTGAGTGTCTCCTGCAATGATGATATGAGCTTGTCCAGTATGCCGATGTGCTCCTGGAGCCGTTTGATTTCATCGGCATGGTCAGATTCGATTCTCTGTATCCTTTCCCCGTAACGGACCTTGACTTCATTGAGTTCCTGGCTGTCTCCCTTCGCAGGGACATAACCCAGAAGCAGCTCCTCTGGAGTGGTGCCCAGGATTGCCGATATCCTTCCTATGCTGTTGCTTATGAGGCGTGTGCTGCCGGACTCGATACTTCTGTAAGCTGTCCTGGATATGCCCATCTCTTCCGCCATCTGTTCCTGTGACAGCCCTTTGCTGCGGCGGATCCTGGAGATATTCTCCTTGACAGACCTGTTATCCATAATCAACGCTGTTGAATTTTCAGCAAAAGTATGCCATATGGACGGCCTTCTGTGATAATAAAAACTTGTCAATGCCAAGCAAATATTTCCAAAAAGAGAAAAAATCGAAAAAAAGAGAAAAATGTGTCGTTGAAAAAAGAAAAAATGGCAACAAGTACTTGCTATTTGCCTCCCGATATGGCAGCTTTGCAAACAAAAAACATGGAAAAAATGAAGATCAACGAAGGTTACGAGCTTTTCGCCAGACTCATGGAGGACGAGAAAGTGTACATGAATCCGTTCCTTACATTCGATTCCGTGTGCGCATTGATCGGGGTAGGGCATCGGGAGCTGGATGACTATATCCGGGGACAGCTCGGGTGCGGCGGACATGACATTATGAAAGCATACAGGGATTCCCTCCCTTTACATTTTCTGCAAAAATACGGGATTATGTTATGATTTTCTATTGATTTTGCTGTTTTATTTCATTAGATTTGCAAAGATGCGTCTCTTTGAGCGCCAATAGAAACTAATAACTAAAAAGATAAGTGAAATGAAAGCTTACTCAACCCAGAACATCCGCAATGTGGTTCTTCTCGGCAGCACGAAGTCCGGCAAGACCACATTATCTGAAGCTATGCTTTATGAAGGCAAGGTCATTGACAGGCGGGGGACCGTCGAGGCAAAGAACACGGTTTCAGACAATTCAGAAATAGAGCAGAGCAACCAGAGGTCGATATATGCCACTCCTCTCTATGCGGAATTCATGGATACGAAGTTCAACATTATCGATGCTCCGGGAGCGGATGACTTCGTAGGCGGGGCCGTATCCGCATTCAAGGTATGCGACACAGGCATTCTTGTGATAAATGCCCAGCAGGGGGTTGAAGTAGGCACGGAAATATTTGCAAGATATGCCGAGCAGTACGACCTGCCGCTTATTGCTGCAGTCAACCAGCTCGACGGGGAGAAGGCTTCCTGGGAGACCGTACTCGAGAGCATGAAGGAGGCATTCGGCAAGAAGCCGGTCCTTATACAGTATCCTGTCAATCCTGGTCCCGGATTCGACGGTTTCATCGATGTCCTTAAGATGAAATACTACCATTTTACTGATGACAACGGGACAAGGGAGGACCTCGAGATTCCGGCAGAATACAAGGATGAGGCCGAGGAGCTGAGGTCAGCCCTTATCGAGAGGGCAGCGGAGTATGACGATACTCTCATGGAGAAGTTCTTTGATTCGGGTGCCCTTACGGAGGACGAGATAAGGAAAGGTATCGGTCTCGGTCTGAGGACGGGAGACGTGATGCCGGTATTCTGTCTCTCCGCCAGGAAGGACATCGGGGTCAAGAGACTCATGGAGTTTGCCATCAGGACTGCACCGTCCCCGGCAGAGAGGACAGCCACGACTGTCGAGGGCTCTGAGATAGAATGCAAGCAGGATGCTCCTACATCGATATTCATATACAAGACGGCTGTAGAACAGCATCTCGGGGAAGTCGCATATTTCAAGGTTATGTCCGGAGAGCTTACTGAAGGCCAGGACCTTGAGAATCCGGCTACAGGAGACAAGGAGCGCATATCCGTCATATATGCCGTGGCCGGAAAGAAGAAGGAGAAGGTCTCGGACCTCTATGCCGGAGACATCGGATGTACCGTCAAGCTCCGTAATGCCAGGACCAATGTCACGTTGTCCCAGCCTGGCACTGAGATAGAATACGAGCACATAGTATTCCCTGCATCGAAGTTCCGTACGGCAGTAAAGGCCAAGGAGCAGAAGGATGAGGAAAAGATGGGCGAGGCATTGAACAGGCTTTCGGCAGAAGACCCTACAATCATTGTCGAGTATTCCAAGGAACTGAAGCAGACCATCCTCAAGGGACAGGGCGAGCAGCATATCAATATCGTCAAATGGAGGCTGAAGAACGAGAACAAGATAGAGATCGAGCTGTTCCCTCCTAAGATTTCATACAGGGAAACAATCACTAAGGTGGCAACGGCAACTTACCGGCACAAGAAGCAGTCCGGAGGAGCCGGACAGTTCGGTGAGGTGCACCTCCTGGTATGTCCTATCGTCGAGGGTGTCGAGGCATCCAACAGGTTCAAGATTGACGGCAAGGAAATGGTGCTCAACATCAAGAGCAAGGAATCGTTCGACCTTGAATGGGGCGGCAAGCTCGAGTTCTATAACTGTATTGTCGGCGGAGCAATCGATGCCCGTTTCATGCCTGCCATCCTCAAGGGAATCATGGACAAGATGAGCGAAGGCCCTCTTACAGGATCCCTTGCAAGGGATATAAGGGTCTATGTGTATGACGGAAAGATGCATCCGGTAGATTCGAACGAGATATCCTTTGTCCTTGCGGCGCGTAATGCATTCAAGGAGGCGTTCCGCAATGCAGGTCCGAAGATTATGGAGCCTATCTACAGCCTTGAGGTCATGACTCCGTCGGAATATATGGGTGCCTGCATGTCCGACCTGCAGAACCGCCGTGCCCTGATAGAGGGTATGGGCAGCGACAGGGGGTTCGATGTCATCAAGGCAAGGGTTCCGCTTGCAGAGCTCTACAAATATTCTACGGCTCTCAGCTCCCTTACATCAGGCAGTGCGACATTCACGATGCAGTTTGCTGACTATCAGCCTGTGCCGGGAGATGTCCAGGAGAAGCTCCTGAAAGCCTATATGGAGCAGGATAAGGACGAGTAATCCTCATACAGAAAAGAAGACTGCTATATAAGACAAGGCTATTTGTAAGGGCGATTCAGAGAGGAATCAGGCGTAACGCTGAAAATCCCCCTTTGAATCGCCCTTATTACGTATTTGGACCTGTACCGGCTCAGAGTCCCAGTTCCACCTGGAAACGCAGCATCCATCTGTCGTAGTCCGGCGATATGGTAACATCGCTCCTGTAGTTATACGACATGTCAATCTGGAACTTGAGGCTGTGGCCTATAAGATACCTTGTTACCCCGATTGTGCTCTGGTTCCACGTCCTGTAGCCTACGAGAGGCCTGGCTTCGGCATCCGGGAACATTGTCGAATTGCGCAGGGCAAGTTCCCATTTCCCGTTGAACAGGTAGCTTGTCTGCACGTTGAGTCCGCATCCGGTGTAGACAAATTCCCCGCTTTCATCTATGGCCGGCTGAGACGCGTGTCTGCCCATATAGTCGGCAACGAATGCAAATCCCTTGTATTTCAATATGAAATCGGCATAGTAGGAGCCGATGTCCTTGGTCGGGCCGGAAAAGACGCTGCCTTTCATTCCCTGTGTCCTTTTTGCATTATGGTTGAATGTATAGGCTCCGGCTATCATCATTTTCACGTCCTTCTCTCCATAGACATCGCCTTCAAGCAGTTCGCCGTTGTTGTGGAATCTGCCGAAAGGATAGAGCTCGAGACGTCCGGTATATGCGAAGCCGTCCACATCGGAAGAGTTGAAGTTGCGGCCTTCGCCGAGAGTGACAGATGCTTTTGTTGCAAGCGCGAACGAGTCGAAGCCACCATAATTGTATTCGGCGAAGAAGCCGAAATCCCTGTCTCCACCGAATTCGCTGTTGACGATGCTCCTGTCGATAAATTGCAGGGCACTGGATGAATTGACCCTGGCTCTGTTGGCCTTGACCTTGGTCTGTCCGAAGCCGATGTTCCATTTCGGGCTCGGGACATAATATACGATGGCATCACGTATGAGGTTCATATTGTAGCCCCCTTCCCCGTTCGGGACAGGTTCCGTATCGTAGCTGCTGAATCCGAGCTGGATGGAATAGACTATCTTCGGAGAGAAGATATAGCCGTCGAATCTGAGCCTCAGCCTTTTGACCTGAGCGTCAGTCGATGTCAGCCCCATATTCCGGTTGAAGGACAGCCCCACCATGTTCTGCATGCGGAAACGGAGGGTCATTTCGTAGGAATTGTTCTTTGGCCGGAAAGTCACGCCTTTACCGACTTCTATGTTCGGCAGATTGAGGAGCCTTTCCATGATGTCTGTCCTTCCCCCGTCAAGGGAATCGGCAACATATGTCTGGATGTCATCCAGACCGGTTCTGTTTGCAGGCTTGTTTTCAGTGGCGGATACCATGGCCGGGAAGATGGCTGCAGCGTAGATGGCGGCACATCTGATTGCTAAGGCTTTCAGGTTAAGGGAATGTTTCTTCCCCGCAGATTGTCTTGGCGTCATATACAAGAAGTTAGAGGTCCAAAATTAAATGGCGTATTCTGATTTCCGGCGCCAAAGGTACAGCCGGAATATGAACAGAATATGAAATCCGGAGGCAAATCCGGATTAAACCTGCAATTTTGCTTATTTTTGTTAAAAATATATGACATGATAGAAGAAATTCTTCTGCCTTTTGTTACAGGGCAGTTCAGGATAGACTCCCATTACCGGGACTGGCACATCAGGATTGTCAATCCGCTTCCTGATACTGTTGTGCTCGGGCTGCATATCCCTGAGATGAAAAAGATTGCAAGACAACTGTCCCGCCAGGAGAATTGCCTGGCTTTACTGGATGGATTCAGGGATGCCGCCGCTTCCCGCAACGATGCTGTCCGGGATGCAGGCGGCTCCGGATTGTGCCAGGAAGAGATGATCGTATGGGGAATGATGCTGAATTATTGCAGGATGGATACGGATGAACGGCTTGCAGGATTTTCGGAATTTGTCCCGCATATGGCGAACTGGGCAGTCTGTGATACGGTCTGCGGGGCAGCGAAATGGGCTGCTGCAAAGCACGGCAGGCGGACTGGCTCCAGGCTGCAGACAGGGACGGGTGCAGGATGCCTTACTGACAGGGAGAAGATATGGGACTGGCTGGACCGGTGGTGGTCTTCAGACAGGGAATTCGAGGTCAGGTTTGCTGTCATCATGTCGATGTCCTATTTCCTTGACGGGGAGTGGCGCGATAAAACCTTTTCAAGGCTTGATTCATTGGATTTCAACAGGATAACTTCGCAATACAGGTGCCTTGGCAAACAATCTGCCGCGAAAGTGGAAGATGATGTCAACAGGGCTGTTGCATCCGGAGCCGGCTATGTTATGACAGGGAGCCGGACAGGGACGGTGCCTGGCCCTGAGCCTTATTATGTCAGGATGGCTGTGGCCTGGCTGCTTGCGACTGCCCTTGCCAGATTCCCGGACGGGACGAGGGCTTATCTGCGTCATGCGCATTTGCCTGATGATGTCGTGAAAATGTATGTTCGTAAGGCACGTGAATCATTCAGGACCAGGGATATATCTCCTTTCTGACAATCCCGGGCCGGCCAGGACAGGAAAATTTTTCAAGATTCCTGCAACATTTCATGTCTTCCGGCAGTCTAACGTGCGGATTCCGGAAAAATCAGGGCTCTGGCAGCTGAAGTTTAATTTAAAATCAAAATCTGTTATGGAAGATATTCTTATTCCTCTTGGTGTCTGTGTGGTAATGCCCGTTATGATTGTATGGCTGGTGTTCAGGTCAAGAAACCGTATGGTGGATAAAAAGATGGAAGTATTGATGAAGGCGATTGAGAACGGTCAGGATATCGACCCTGAATTGTTTGCCGACGATGCAGCTTCAAGGCACAGGCCTGCGAACATCAAGATGCGTCTGCTCAAGCAGCTTTGTTGGGGAGTGATACTGTTCCTTGCCGGTGCGGGCATCCTTATCGGGACCATGTATACAGCGGACAATGTCTCGATGTTCATAGGCGGAGGTATTCTTGTCGCATGCGGTGTCGCCCTGCTTGTCACATTTGCCGTCGGGAAAAAATGGCTGGAGCCTGAAATAATGGCGGAAGAGAAAGGCGCTGTCGACAAGTCCCGGACTGACGGGAAAGAGCCCGGTCAGGGGGATGCTGAACTCTGAATGTCTGCTAAAGGGCGGAAATTGTGGATAAGTCGCAATTCATAAATGCGATAGCACAGGAACAGGAATCTTTGCGGAGGTTCCTGTGCGTGCTGTGCGGAGGGGATTCCTTTACGGCGGACGACCTTGCCCAGGAGGCCTTGCTGAAGGCCTACCTGTCTTTCGGCAAGTTCGAGGGGCGGTCCAGATTTTCCACATGGCTGTTCAGGATAGCATATAACTGCTTCTACGACAGGCAGGCCCGGCTCGCAGGAGATGCGGCCGAGCCATTGCGTCCTGACCATGAAAAGGAAGCGGACGAGAGTGCGGATGCCTCTTCCGCATTTGCCTATCAGGACCTTTATATGGCTATCCGGTCCCTTCCGTACGCAGAGCAGGCGGTCATCCTGCTTTTCTATATGGAGGACAAGTCGGTAAAGGACATTGAATCAATCACAGGCATGCCGTCAGGGACGATCCGCTCCCATCTTTCGAGAGGGCGGCAACATTTGAGGAAGTTTCTTGAAGGACAAAGATAAATTAACGGTAATATGGCTACAGACAAGGAAATAAGACAGTTTGTCAAGGCAAATATGCCGAAGGTAAAGGACAGTGACAGATTCATGGCGGAGCTCGTATCCCAGATTGACCTGCTTCCGGAGCCGGCAGCCCTGAGGAAGCGTTCCGAGGGGGAGATACAGGCTGCCGCGAGCCGGCTGTCAGTGCTTGCCGGGAGAATGAAAAAGCATAACAGGCTTACTGCAGTACTCGTTGCAGCGATATCTGTTGCGGCCCTTTCGGGTATTATGGCTGTTTATACTGCTGTCCCGGCTATTCATGAGCATATCATGCAGCATCTGCCGTATATCATGGGAGGATTTACCGTTGCCGTCCTTGCATCGGCAATGTTCGCTTTGAGGAGAGGAAGGATATAGCTTTCCGTCAATGCCGGTTTTGCGTAGCGCAGGGGTGCCGGCTTCCGGTTGCGCTGTGCTGTCGGGGCGATGTCATCAAGAGAGTTTCAGCGTCAGGGCTATGAAATCTTCCACACCCAGTCTTTCAGGTCTCAATGCAAATACCGGGTCCGAGGCGAAAGATTCGTACTGCTCCTCTGACCATCCTTCCCGTTCCGCTTTGGCGGCAATCAGCGGCTTCAGTGAGTTGCGCATGGTCTTGCGTCTCTGGTTGAACGATGTCTTGACAACTGTCCTGAACAGGCTTTCATCGCATCCGAGTCCTGTCCTGTCGTTGCGGGTAAGCCTTATCACAGCCGACTTGACTTTCGGGGGAGGATTGAAGGCCCCTTCGCCCACAGTGAACAGGTATTCGATATCGTACCATGCCTGCAGCAGTACCGAAAGGATGCCGTAGGTCTTTGTCCCCGGCTTCTCGGCAATACGTTCCGCCACCTCTTTCTGTATCATGCATACTACTTCCGGAACGGATTCCTTATAGTCCAGTATCCTGAAGAAAATCTGGGATGATATATTGTATGGAAAGTTCCCGATGACACGGAAACTATCCTTGAAGAAGTTTTCAAGTCTGAGTTTCAGAAAGTCGGCTTCAATCAGGCTTCCGTTTACCTGCGGAAAATTGACCAGCAGATAATCCACTGATTCACGGTCGATTTCGACCATCTTCAGGGCAATCTCAGGCCTCTGCAGCAGATATTGTGTCAGAACCCCCATTCCGGGGCCTACTTCCAGCACGTCGGCCTTTTCCGGGCCGGACGGGACAATCAGTGCATCTGCTATCTGTCTTGCAATCGAGAGATCCGTCAGGAAATGCTGTCCGAGTGATTTTTTTGCCCTTACCTCCATATTCTTCTCCAGTCGGTCCGGTCTGATATACCGGAACATGTACATTAAAATTCAGTTATGTGCTGCAAATATATAAAACACTTGTTTCCGGGACAAATTCCGGAAGTTTTCGCTGCTGCCTTCTGAATAATTTTGTACTTTTGCAAGTTAAATGACCGGAGACGGGATGAATACCGTATCCGGCCGGATGTTCCGGAAATAAATAACCATTATCGATATGTACAGGACTCATACTTGCGGAGAACTCCGTATTGCTGATGTCGGGAAGACAGTCACTCTTGCCGGATGGGTACAGAGGACAAGAAAGCTCGGCGGAATGACTTTCATTGATCTGCGTGACAGATACGGTATTACGCAGCTTGCTGTAGATGGCGCTGCCGCAGAGGACCTCCAGGAGGCTGCAAATTCTCTCGGAAGGGAATATGTTATCCAGGCGACAGGCGAAGTCATTGAACGCCAGAGCAAGAATTCGAAGATGCCTACCGGCGACATTGAAATCAGACTGACCGGAATCAATATATTGAACAAGGCCCAGACACCTCCTTTCACTATCGAGGATACAAGTGACGGCGGCGAGGAGCTGAGGGCAAGATACAGGTATCTCGACCTTCGCAGAAATCCGCTCAGGAAAGCGCTGGAACTCAGGCACAGGCTTGCACATGAGGTCCGCAACTATCTGGATGCACAGGGATTCATGGAGATAGAGACCCCATATCTCATCAAGTCCACTCCTGAGGGTGCCAGGGACTTTGTTGTGCCGTCGAGGATGAATCCTGGCCAGTTCTATGCATTGCCTCAGTCTCCGCAGACATTCAAGCAGCTGCTGATGGTGGCCGGCTATGACAGGTATTTCCAGATTGTCCGCTGTTTCCGCGACGAGGACCTGCGTGCAGACCGTCAGCCGGAATTTACCCAGATAGACTGCGAGATGTCATTTGTCGAGAGGGACGATGTCCTCGACACATTCGAGGGTATGATGCGGACACTTTTCAAGAATGTGCTCGATGTCGATATCCCGAACCCGATTCCACGTATGAGCTGGTTCGATGCGATGGACAGCTACGGCTCGGACAAGCCTGATATCAGGTACGGCATGACAATCCATGAGATTACTTCCGATGTGCAGGGGCACGGCTTTTCCGTATTTGATTCTGTGGAGTATGTCGGCGCCATTGCAGTGGAAGGCGCGGCGTCATATACCAGGAAGCAGATTGATGAACTCACTGAATGGGTAAAGAGGCCTCAGGTGGGAGCCAAGGGGCTTGTATACATAAAAGTGAATGAGGACGGCAGCATCAAATCATCCGTCGACAAGTTCTATACACCGGAGGAATTGAAGACTGTCGCTGAAAAGGCCGGAGCAAAGGCTGGGGACATGCTGCTCGTGCTCTGCGGTCCTAAGCGCAAGACGCAGACCATGCTCGGAGTTCTCCGTATCGAGATGGGCAACAGGCTCGGGCTCCGCGATCCTCATGTGTTCGCTCCTCTCTGGGTTGTTGATTTCCCTCTGCTCGAATGGGATGACGAGACCAACCGCTTCTATGCGATGCATCATCCGTTCACTGCTCCCAAGCCGGAGCATCTCGACCTGTTCTACAGCGACAGGAAAGAAGACCTTGAGCGGGTATGTGCAAACGCCTACGATTTCGTGCTCAACGGTACTGAACTCGGAGGCGGTTCAATCAGGATACATGATTCACAGGTACAGCAGCGTATGTTCGAAGTGCTCGGCTTCTCGGATGAGGATGCACAGTATAAGTTCGGCTTCATCATCAATGCGTTCAAGTTCGGTGCGCCACCTCACGGCGGACTTGCATTCGGCTTTGACCGCATGTGCGCCCTGTTCGGAGGCCAGGAGACAATCCGTGACTTCATAGCGTTCCCTAAGAACAACCAGGGCCGCGACGTGATGATTGATTCCCCTTCATATATCGATCAGGTACAGATGGACGAGCTGTTCCTGCAGTCAACCGCGAAGAAAGAGTAGGACGCCGCTACAGGCAGACAGAAAGACGACCGATACCCTGTCCATAACATTTTCAAAGGTATCGGTCGTCTTTCTGCATTCTATGCAGGAGTATGTGTCTCAGGAGCCTTGCGTCATTCCCATCCTCCGCCAAGGGCCTTGTACAGGTCGATAAGGGCGAGGAATTCCTGGGATACTGCATTGCTGAGCTCCACCTGGGCATCGAAATAGCTTCTCTGGGCATCGAGCACATCAAGGTAGTTTGTGACGCCATTGATGTACTGCGAGCTGGCGAGCGAGACATATTTTCTGGATGCTTCGCGGAGGTCCATCTTCAGGTCTGTGTTCTCTTTGGCTGAATTGAATGTCACGAGGGCGTCATAGACTTCCTTGAAAGCCTGCATCACATCCTTTTCATATTGCAGCCTTGCCTGGTTGTATTCGGAGATTGCAGCCTTGAATGCCGACTTGCGCTTGCCGAACTCGAATACCGGACCGGCGAAAGTGGCGGCGGCATAATAGAACGGGGATTTCAGAATGTTCAGGAAGGAGTCGCTTTCGAGACCTCCGGTCAGGTCTATGACGAAAGTCGGGAAACGCTCTGCCTGTGCCACTCCGACTGCCGCTTCCGCTGCCTTCAGTCTCTGGTATGATTCCATGAGGTCCGGACGGCGTTCAAGAAGCTGTGACGGAATCCCTGTAGGGAGCTCGTTCCTGTAGGACAGTTCCAGGGCCATGTGCGGGCGCTGGATTACCTGCGGGTATGAGCCTGTAAGGAATGCCAGCTCGCTTTCCTTGATGGCGACCTGCCTTTCAAGGTCAGGTATCAGGGATGCAGTTGTGGCATATTCCACAAGCGCCTGTTGATGAGGGATTTCGGATGTCAGTCCCCCGTCTGCCCTGAGCTTGGCCTGGGTTACTCCTTCCTGCCTGGTTTCAAGTGTCCGCCTGACAATTTCAAGTTCATTGTCGAGGGACAGGAGTTCGAAGTATGTCCTTGCAACTTCCGATACAAGTGTCATCTGGAGCGCCCGCTGAGCCTCTATGCTTGCCAGATACTCGGCAGCTTTCTCCCTGCTTGCCCATCTGAGGTGTCCCCAGAGGTCGATTTCCCAGCTTAACGACAGCTTGGGACCATGTTCGGGGTCATCCGGAGACGGGTCATCTCCGCCGTAATTGGTGTATTCATTGCTGGCATATGCCTGGGCGGACAGTGATGGCCAGAGGTCGGCCCTCTGGATTCTGTATCTGTATTCCAGCTCCCTGACCCTTTCGGCGGCCATCAGCATATCCTTGTTATATTCAAGTGCCTGGCGTATCAGGCTCTGGAGGGTGGTGTCGGTGTAGAGTTCCCACCATTCCAGATCGGCCAGGGTCAGCGAGTCTGCCGCCGGAGAGGATTCCATATAGTTTTCCGGAAGATCGAGCTGCGGCTGTGCGCAGTGCTTTGCAGGGGAGCATGATGTAGCCGAGCCCCCGAACATTATCAACGCTGCGATTACAGCGGCCCCTGTACCTGCCTTTCTGCTTTTTCCTGACATCTTGTGCTTCAGTTTATATATCCAGACAAAGAAGAACGGAACGAACGTGATGCCGACGGTAATTGCCACAATCATCCCGAAGAATACACCTGTACCGATGTTCTGCCGGCTTGCCGACCCCGGTCCTGTCGCAAACACCAGCGGCAGCATGCCGAGGATGAACGCGAGGGATGTCATCACGATAGGACGGAACCTCAGGTGTGCGGCAGTGACGGCGGCCTCTTCTATTGTCTTGCCTTTCTCGACCTCCTCCTTCGCGAATTCCACAATCAGGATTGCATTCTTCGCCACAAGTCCTACAAGCATCACGAGCCCGATCTGGAAGTACACATTGCTTTCCAGCCCTACAATCCATATCCCGAGATATGCTCCGGCAATGGCGATAGGCAGGGACAGGATGACGGCAATCGGCACTGACCAGCTTTCATACTGTGCAGCAAGCACAAGGAATACGAACAGGAGTGCAAGTCCGAGCACAAGGCCAGTCTGTCCTCCTTCTTTCTTCTCCTGGAAGGAGAGTCCGCTCCATTCGACATCGATATTTGAAGGAAGGTGCTCATCCGTGATTTCCTCGAGGATATCCATCGCCTGGCCCGAGCTGACCCCGTGGGCTGCCTCTCCTGTGATGGTGGCAGCATAATACATGTTGAACCTTTTGATTGTACCCGGGCCGGTCGTATATTGGGTCGACCCTAATGCAGTCACAGGAATCATCGCCCCGCTGTCGCTCTTGACGAAGAAAAGGCTGAGGTTGTCCTTGTGTCCCCTGTATGGGGCGTCAGCCTGGATATACACCCTGTAGACACGGTTGTACATGTTGAAGTCATTTACATAGATGGACCCTGTAAAGGCCTTCAATGTGGAGAATACATCCGAAAGCGGCACTCCGAGCAGCTGGATCTTGTCCCTGTCCGCATCGAAGTAGAGCTGCGGGATATTCTTCTGCATACCAGATGCAAGCCCTGTCAGCTCCTTGCGCTGGGAGGCATAGTAAAGCAGGGTATCGGCTGCCGCCTGCAGGTCGTCATAGGTCGCATCCCCCCTTGCCTCAAGCACCATCGAGAATCCTCCTGAGCTTCCGAGGCCCGGTATGACAGCCGGACTGCTCAGGTATACCTTGCTTTCCGGGTACAGGGACAGCGTATCACGCACCTTCTGCATCATCTTGTTGATGTCTCTCTCCTCTCTTTCTTCCCATGGCTTCATGATGACAGTGAGCGTGCTGTTCGACTGGCTTGTCCCGATACGCGGGCTGGAACCCGTGACATTCAGCACATATTCTATATCATGCTGTCTCAGCAGGAAATCCATTGCCCTCTCGGTAACGGCGCGGGTCCTTTCGAGTGTCGCCCCCACAGGGAGCTCCAGCTCGACCGTAAAGTATCCCTGGTCTTCCTGCGGCATGAAGCTTTTCGGCACAAGCTGTCCGAATGCCCAGATGCATACGACCGTCACGCCGAACATGGCGAACATCCTCGGGGAATGCCGCAAGCTGGCATGTATGATTCTTTCGTACAGTGAGTTGCCTGCACTGAATCCCTGGTTGATCTTTCTGAAGAGGAAATTCTGTCTTGCGGCAGGGTCATGCGGCTTCAGCAGCCTCGAACACATTACCGGGCTCAACGTAAGGGCCACTACCGTAGATATGATGACCGAGACGGCAATGGTTATTGTAAACTGCCGGAACAGCTGGCCTGTGATACCTGAAAGGAAGCTGACAGGGATGAATACGGCGCAGAGTACCAGGGACATCGCGATAAGTGCGCTGCCTATGCCGCTCATGGCCTTTTTCGTCGCCTCATACGGAGGCAGATGCTCCTCGGCCATTATCCTGTCCACATTCTCGACCACGACAATGGCGTCATCCACGACAATACCGATTGCCAGTATGAGTCCCAGCAATGTCATCATGTTGAGGGAGAAGCCGAATACCAGCATTATCCCGAAAGTTCCCACAAGGGATATCGGGACGGCTATCGCAGGAATGATGGTCGCCCTCCAGCTCTGCAGGGACAGGAATACGACAAGAATCACAAGGAACAGGGCCTCGAACAGGGTCTTGTACACATGGTGTATTGACTCTGATATATAGGTGGTCATGTCGAACGGGATGTCATAGGTAATGCCGTCAGGGAAATTCTTGCTTATTTCCTCCATTGTCGCCTTGACATTCTCCGCCACCTTCATCGCATTGGCCCCGGGCAGGGTATATACATACATCACAGCGGCATTTCCTCCGTTGATGCCGCTTTCTGTATTATATGACTGGGCCTCGAGGGATACGCGGGCCACATCCTTTATCCTGATGATGGCCCCGTCCTTACCGGTCCTGACCACTATGTTCTCAAACTGGCTTACCGAAGAAAGCCTTCCGGTCGCCGTGATAGGAATCGTGATGTCGACTCCGCTGATAGGCTGCTGGCCCAGGACTCCTGCGGCAGACTCCCTGTTCTGGTCTTCAATCGCACTTGTCAGGTCATCGACCGTGAGCCCGAGGCTGGCGAGCTTGTCAGGCTGCACCCATATCTGCATACCGTAATAACGGCTGCCCACATTGGATACACGGCCTACTCCCGGCACTCGGCGCAACATGTCCAGCACATTGAGTGTGGTATAGTTGCTGAGGTATATCTCGTCGAATTTCGGGTCGTCGGACAGTACGGTAATGGTCATGAGGCGGCTTGCGGCCTCCTTTTCCACCGAGATACCGTTCTGCACCACTTCTGCCGGCAGCCTCGATTCGGCGAGCTTGACCCTGTTCTGCACCTCGACGGCGGCAAGGTCCGGGTCGCTTGAAATATCAAATGTAAGGGTCGCGGAAAAGCTTCCCGAGTTGGTGTTCGTGGACTCCATGTAGAGCATTCCCGGCGTACCGTTCAGTTCCTGCTCGATAGGGGTTGCCACAGCCTGGGCCACAGTCTGGGCACTCGCTCCCGGATAGGAAGCCGAGATTTTCACAACCGGCGGCACAATCTGCGGATACTGGTCCACAGGCAGCATTACCAGGCCTATGAGTCCGACAAGCACGATTATGATAGATATGACTATCGAAAAGACGGGCCTGTCTATGAAGAAGTCGGATTTCATTTTCGTCTTTTTTAATTGGACCTTTCGGGGATTATTGTTGCATCTGGTCGGCGCGCATTGCCTTCATGCCGTGTGAAAGCTTGTGGTATCCCTCGACCACAATCTGCTCGCCCGGCAGGAGACCCCTCTCCACTACCACTTTGTTGCCTGTCTCAGGCCCGAGCTCTATGAATCTGCGTTCGACGACATTGTCATTGCGGAGGACGAAGATGTACGACCCGTCCTTCTCTATCTCTACAGCCTTTGTCGGGACGACAACAGCATCCTCCCTGACATCCAGCAGCAGGGTCACATTGGTAAACTGGCCAGGAAGCAGCTCCCTGTCCGGATTCGGCAGGTCGGCATGCACGGAGAATGTCCCGGACCTCGAGTCGACCTGCGGGTCTGCAAAGTCAACAAGCCCGCGGTATTTATATACGGACTTGTCGGCAAGAGTAATAGTGACATACGGGTCCCACTTCCTAAGGGTATCCTTCTGGCCGATATTTACATTCCTGGCCTTGCTTTTCTGGTAGTCGAGGTCGGTCATCTTGAATTCCACGGTCACGGTGTCGCTTTTCACGATTGTGGCAAGCAGGGACTGCCCTCCGGGACCTACCAGGGAACCGATATCCACATATCGCTCGCTGATATATCCGCTGATAGGGGACCTGACCGTAGTATAGCTCAGGGCAAGCTCGTCCTGCCTGAGGTCGGCTTCGCTCATCTGCACCTCCGCCTTTGCACTTTCGTATGATGCTATGGCGTTGTCCAGGTCCAGCTGGCTGGCGGCCTTCTGGTCATATAGAGGCCGGATTCGCTCAAGGTCCTGCTCCGCCTTGAGTTCCATGGCCTTGTTCTTGGCCAGCAATGCCTTTGCCCTGTCCACGGTAGCCTTGTACTGTCTCGGGTCGATGATGAAGAGCACCTGGTTCTTCTTGACATAGGTGCCTTCCTCGAATAGCATCTGCTCAAGATAGCCTTCCACACGGGCGCGCACCTCGACAAACTGCTGTGCGGTAACGCTTCCCGGATATTCTCCATATATCTCCACGTCCTCTGTCGTCACGGTCTCGGTGCTGACCACAGGAATGATTTCCTCTGCCGGCTGCGGCCGTGAAAGCCAGATTATCAGTGCGATTACGGCAGCAACGGCAAGCCCGATGGCAAGCCACTGCCTCCAGTTCAGTTTCTTGATCTTGAATACCACATACTGGGAACCCTTGTCCAGGTTGGTGTATGTGTTCCTGAGAAATTGTCTGCCTCTCATAAGATTGAAATTAGCGCGATTGACAAAGACATCAGCATGCGTGCCCGAAGGCATTACCGACATGATGATGCCAGTACTCCAGCCTACAAAGATAGGAAGAATCCCGGAGTTTGTGCACAAAAAGCGGGGTATGATGATATTTTTATGTCATTTATTTCCTATTTTTGCCTGAATGAAAGGCAGATAATGCAGCCGGACGGCTGAAATTCAATATCTGGAGGAATAATGGACAACCGGAAAATAATAGAGATACTGGAAAGGAAGGGTGTCAGGGTAACATCGATAAGAATCCTTGTGATGGAGGCACTGACGGCAGCTTCCCGTCCGATGTCTCTTTCCGACCTTGAAACGGTGCTTGATACCGTGGACAAGTCCAGTATATTCAGATCCCTTGAAGCCTTTGAAAAACATCATGCCGTCCATTCAATCGATGACGGCACCGGCTCAGTCAAATATGAGGTATGCGAAGGGGAGGATGAATGCACGGTCTCGGACATGCATGCACACTTCTATTGTGAAAAATGCCATAAGACATACTGCCTCAAGGAAATAAGTGCCCCGGTCGTCGACCTCCCGGAAGGCTTCGAGATGAATTCTGTCAATTATATCGTCAAAGGGACCTGCCGTGAGTGCGGCAGGAGGCTTTCCAGGGACGGCCTGCTGTAAGTCGGGCATCTGCCTGATGGCTCAATTGCAACCGGGTTGCGCCAGCCCGGAGATATCTTTGCAACCGTTTACATTGACAAACAATACGCAAAGATATGAAAAGACTTGTCCTTATTACCGGAGTGTGCTCGATGCTCCTTCTCTGGTCCTGCAACTCCGGACACCGGCACGAAACCCACCACGAACAGGAAATGCATGCTGCAGAAGCGGCTCATGGCCATGGGGAAGAGGATCCTCATGACCACGGGGCGCTGCATGGCCATGAGGAAACAGGAGCCGCAGGCCATTCAGACGAGATAGTGATTGCCCCGGAAAAGGCTGAGGCGGCAGGTATCACGGCGGAAAAGATCGAGCCGTCGGCTTTCTCGGGGGTAATACGTACAGGAGGACAGGTCCTGCCGGCAAAAGGGGATGAGAGGACTCTGGTGGCAACGGCTGACGGAATAGTTTCATTCAGCGGCAATTACTTCGAAGGGGCTGCCGTAAAGGAGGGCCAGCCTATGTTTTCCCTGATATCCGGGACTATCCAGGACGGGAACCGCATCGGAAAGGCGAAGGTGGCATATGAGTCTGCAAAGGCGGAATACGAAAGGGCTTCTGCGCTGGTGGACAGCAAGATAGTTTCCAGGAAGGAATATGTGAAGATAAAGGAGAACTATGACAATGCCAGGCTTGCATATGAGGCGCTGAAGCCTAACGCGGACGGCACCGGTGTTGAAGTGGCTGCTCCTTTCGCAGGGTATGTCGAGAGCATATTTGTCAAGGATGGGGACTATGTCTCCATGGGGACTCCTCTTGCATGCATCACGCAGAACCGCAGGCTTGTACTGCAGGCCGATGTGTCCCAGAGGTACTATGACAGGGTCCGCGAAATCGTATCCGCCAATTTCATGACCCCGTCCATGAAGGAAGCCGTCAGCATAGCTTCTCTCGGAGGCCGCCTGCTGTCTGTGGGCCGCAGTTCCGCGGAGTCGTCATATTATATCCCGGTGGCATTTGAATTTGTAAACGACGGGGATATAGTCCCGGGTTCTTTTGCCGAGGTCTGGCTCCGGACCGCTGAGCGACAGGGTGTCCTTTCCCTGCCGGTCTCGGCCATCACGGAGGAGCAGGGGCTGTATTTCGTATATCTGAAGCTCGACGGGAGCTGTTACAGGAAACAGGAGGTCATGCTCGGGGAAAGCGATGGCATCCGTGTGGAAATCATCTCGGGACTCAAGGCCGGGGACAATGTCGTTGTGAAGGGAGCCTATAATGTCAGGCTTGCATCGGCAAGCAATGTCATACCGGCACATACGCATAATCATTAGGATTGTCCGGTTGAATGATGTATAATTTCGAAATGCGATAGACAGCGATGTTGAACAGGATAATACATTTTTCTCTCAGCAACAGGCTGCTGATACTTGTGGCCGCCGTGCTGCTGATGGTTGCAGGGGTCTATGTGCTGAACCGCACCGAGGTGGATGTCTTCCCTGACCTTAATGCCCCTACGGTCGTCGTAATGACCGAGGCGGGCGGGATGGCTGCGGAAGAGGTTGAACAGCTTGTTACGTTCCCTATTGAGACGGCTGTGAACGGGGCGACCGGTGTCCGCCGTGTAAGGTCGTCATCCACAACCGGGTTCTCTGTGGTCTGGGTCGAATTCGACTGGGACATGGATATCTATCTTGCCCGCCAGATTGTCTCGGAAAAGATTGCAATGGCGGCTGAGGAGCTTCCGGACAATGTCGGGAATCCTACACTTGGACCGCAGTCTTCCATCCTGGGAGAGCTGCTGATAGTCGGGATGACCGCAGACACTACATCGATGCTCGACCTGCGGACAATCGCGGACTGGACTGTCCGTCCGCGTCTCCTGTCTACTGGAGGTGTCGCGCAGGTAGCTGTCCTTGGCGGGGATATCAAGGAATACCAGGTGCTGATACATCCTGACAAGATGAAATACTATGGCGTCACACTCGGGGAAGTGATGGCTGTCACAAGAGGGATGAACCAGAATACGAACGGCGGGGTAATCTATGAGTACGGCAATGAATATATTGTGCGCGGAGTGATTTCCACGGAGGATGTCAGGGAGATGGCCAGGTCTGTAATCAAGACTGTCGGCGGGGCTCCTGTCACTCTGGAGGATGTCGCCGATGTCCGTATCGGGGCGCAGCAGCCGAAGCTCGGCCTGGCTTCGGAGAAAGGCAGGCCTGCAGTGCTTGTGACGGTCACGAAACAGCCGGAGACCGGCACACTGGAGCTGACAGCGAAGCTGGAGGAGGCCCTGAAGGATGTGCAGAAGAATCTCCCTCCGGATGTGAAGATTTCCACTGATACATTCAGGCAGGCCCGCTTCATAGAAAGTTCTATAAGCAATGTGAAGTCGTCGTTGTACGAGGGGGCCATTTTTGTCGTCATCGTCCTTATCCTTTTCCTTGCCAATGTCCGGACGACTGTCATTTCCCTTGTTACCCTTCCCTTGTCTATCCTGATATCCATCCTTACATTGAACTGGATGGGCATGACCATCAATACAATGAGTCTCGGAGGACTGGCGATAGCCATAGGCTCTCTTGTAGATGATGCGATAGTCGATGTGGAGAACGTATGGAAACATATCCGGGCAAACAAGGCCCTGCCGGCCGGGGAGCGCAGGCCAATCCTCGAAGTCGTGTTCGAGGCTTCGAAAGAGGTGCGTATGCCGATACTCAACTCCACACTTATAATAATAGTGAGCTTTGTACCGCTGTTCTTCCTCTCAGGGATGGAGGGCAGGATGCTTGCACCGCTTGGAGTGGCTTTCATCACGGCTCTTTTCGCCTCCACTCTCGTAGCTTTGACCCTGACGCCGGTGCTCTGCAGCTATATGCTCGACTACAAGGTAAAGGGAGACGGGATACCTAAGGAGGCATTCCTTGCAGTATGGCTCAAGAAGTATTACAGGAAGGCCCTGGAATGGGTGCTTAGGCACAAGAAGAGTGTCGTTGGCGCGACCGTGGCACTGTTCTGTGTGGCATTGGGTCTGTTCTTTACGCTCGGGCACAGTTTCCTTCCGGCATTCAACGAAGGGTCGTTTACAATCAATGTAAGCTCTCTGCCGGGAATATCGCTTGAGGAATCGGACAGGATAGGCCGTCAGGCGGAGGAACTGCTGCTTTCGATACCGGAGATACAGACCGTGGCCAGAAAGACAGGACGGGCCGAGCTGGATGAGCATGCCCTCGGTGTAAACGTGTCCGAGATAGAGGCCCCGTTCGAACTGAAGGAAAGGTCCCATGCAGAGCTGCTTGCCGAAGTGCGGGAAAAGCTGTCGGCAATATCCGGGGCGAATATCGAGATAGGACAGCCTATCAGTCACAGGATAGACGCAATGCTGAGCGGGACACAGGCCAGCATTGCCATCAAGCTGTTCGGGGATGACCTCAACAGGATGTTTACGATAGGCAATCAGATAAAGGACCTTATCAGCGGGGTGGAGGGCATAGCTGACCTGAATGTGGAGCAGCAGATAGAAAGGCCTGAGATAAAGATAGTGCCGAAGCGTGAAATGCTTGCCAGATACGGCATATCGATGCCTGCGTTCAGTGAGTTTGTCACGGTAAATATGGCCGGGGAGACCGTGTCACAGGTCTATGAGCAAGGCAAGTCCTTCAATCTTGTAGTCCGTGCGGCCGAATCGGACAGAGGGTCTGCCGAAAGAATCCGCAACCTGATGATTGATGATGCATATGGCAACAAGCTGCCGCTTTCATATGTGGCGGATGTCATATCTTCTACGGGGCCGAATGCAATCAACAGGGAGAATGTGAAGCGTAAGGTGGTCATCTCCGCCAACGCGGCGGGCAGGGATCTCGGCAGCGTCGTGGATGACATAAGGGAAATCGTGGATTCGGGGATTTCCCTTCCTGAGGGTTATCATATAGAATACGGCGGGCAGTTCGAGAGCGAGAAGGCCGCAAGCCGCGTGCTTCTGCTGACTTCCATAATGAGTATAATCGTCATTTTCCTGCTCCTGTACATGCAGTTCAAGAGTGCGGCACAGAGCGGGGTGGTGCTGCTCAACCTGCCGCTTGCACTTATCGGAGGCGTATTTGCCCTCCTGCTGACTACGGGCGAACTGAGCATACCTGCGATAATCGGGTTCATTTCCCTGTTCGGTATCGCGACAAGGAACGGGATGCTCCTGATAAGCCATTACAATCTTTTGAGGGAACAGGGACATTCCCTGTATGACAGTATCGTACAGGGGTCTCTTGACAGGCTTAACCCTATCCTGATGACGGCTCTTTCCTCGGCGCTGGCGTTGATTCCGCTTGCAGTTAAAGGCGACCTCCCTGGGAACGAAATCCAGAGTCCGATGGCCAAGGTAATTCTCGGCGGACTGCTTACATCGACATTCCTCAACGGGTTCATCGTGCCTGTCATGTACTGGTGGCTGCATCGCAAGGAGGAGTCCAAGGCTGAAAACAATTAAAGATGACAGATATGAAATTGCAGAAAACATATGTGGCCGCTGTGGCAGTGGCTCTTGCGGTATCCGTTGATGTTGAGGCTTATGCGGGGAATGAAGACGGGATACTCCGCACGGACAACATAGAGGATGTGCTGATGGCTGTTGCTGTCAATAATCCTCAGCTGATAGCATCAGGCAAGGATGTCGAGGCGCAGACAATGCTGATGAAGAGCGAAAACATGCTGGAAGACCCGACAGTTGAGTACAGTTCATTCTACAGCAGCGGGGTGTCCGGCCAGTCCGGTTCTGAACTGGTCGTGTCGCAGGGGTTTGATTTCCCGACCCTGTATGCTGCAAAGCACAAACGCAATGAATTGTCGCAGGCTGCTCTCGGGAGCGGCCTTGACAACGAGCGCAGACTCATACTCCTCGATGCCAGGAATCTCTGCTACGACATCATCATGTACCGCCAGATCGGGGAACTTCTCGGGATGCAGTCCGGAATAGCCGGGGAGCTTCTTACCCTGTACAATACAAGGCTTGAAACCGGAGATGCTTCTGTCTTGGAAGTGAACAAGATAAAGATGGAGCTGATGAGTGTGGCCACTGCCGTTGCAGAGAACAATGCGGCTCTTGATGCCGCCTGTCGTTCCCTCAATGCCATGAACGGCGGCCATGAGATAGATTTTACGGCTGGTTTCTATCCTCTTGTAGAGGAAGTTGCCGACATTGAGGCTGCAGTGGAAGAGTATCTTTCGTCTGATGCATCCATAGCTGCCGCAGAAAGTGCCGCTGCCGCAGCCAGGAAGGATGTTTCAGTCAACAGGCAGGGCTGGATACCGAAGCTGGAGGTCGGATATCGGCGCAACACCGCCATCCGGGAAGCCGAGCACGGATTCCTGGTAGGGGGCTCCATACCGATTTTCTCCAACCACCGCAAGGTTGCCATGGCCAAGGCCCAGTCGGTGTCAGCCAACAGTACTCTCAATGCGGTAAGGCTGCAGGCGGAATCTGAAGTCCGCTCTCTGTTGAATGAGATAGACCAGACTGCCTCGGCCATTGACGCATATGACGAGCCGCTGATGCGGGAGACGCTCGACCTGCTGGGAAAGGCTGTGGAAGGCGGGGAAATCTCCCTCATAGAATACTTTGTCGAGGCTTCATCCATCTACGGCAACCTGACAGCCTACATTACCCTGCAAAACAGCTGGCACAAGCTCATGGCTCGCCTTTACAAGAACCGGATGTAGCTGAATGCTGTCCTGTGTATTGGATGTTATGCAAGTGATGGATTAATGATGCTGATATAATTAATACTGTTTTTGAAATAATCATCTGAAATAGTACCTTTAAAAATTTTTTCTGGAAAGGATAAGACACAGCGAATGGAAGAACTATTGAAAGAGCAAAATATACTTCAATATGAATAAATTAAGGTTATTAATTGCATTGGCGTCATTTATAGTTGTAGTAGGAGAGGCTGCAGCTCAGTCGGCTTATGTGGGAGAATCTGTTTATTTGACAGCACCGGCAGTATATGGAGTAATTGATGGTGCTGCATGGTATTGTACAGATAAAAAGGATAATGTTTCAGTCTCGGGCAATAATTCCGGATGTAATGTAAGAATTAATTCGTATTTCAGTGGAACTGCTACGATAGCATGCCAATATGCATACTCCTATTATATAGGAGGAGAGAAACAGTATGGTAATGATACGAAATACTACAGTATTTCCTGTAAATCTTCTCAATTAGCATTAAACAAAAACGAGATTACCCTGAAAGTAGGGCAAAAGGCAGAGCTGACATATACAAATTCTTCCGGTATAGATTTGCCATACGTATTCTGGTCTACGGACAATGATGAAGTGGCTGATTTCAACGGAGACGAGTCTGTAATAGGGGAAAAGAATGTAATGGTAACAGCTGTAAATGTAGGACAATGTATAATTACCTGTGAAGGCCATACCGGAAAAGAAGCTCCGACATGCGTAGTGAATGTAGTTGCATCTCCTCCTGTTTCAATATCTTTAACTCCAGAAAAACTGTCTCTTAGAGAAGGTGCTACCGCTACTTTTTCCTATAGTCTTTATCCGGAGGATGCGTACGCAAAAGTCTCCTGGTCTTCATCAAATGAAAGTGTGGCAAAAGTTAATTCTGCAGGCAGAGTGACTGCAGTAAGTGAGGGGACATCAACTATCACTGTAACAACAGACAATGGTCTTGCTGCAAATGCTACTGTGGAGGTATGCCCTCTCCCTCAACAAGTAATATTGCCGGATGTACAAGAGGTTTTTGTCGGTTATTCTGTTAAATTGGAACCGGTTGTCATTCCGACTAATGCAGTTTCGTCATACAAATGGCAAATTTCTGATCCTACTATAGCAACTGTGGACGATTCCGGGCGAGTTAAAGGTAAGGCCGAGGGAGAAGTTGAGGTTACTGTAACGGCGGACAATGGAAAAATGGCTTCTTGCCGTGTTATAGTAGCAGTTCCGATGAAAGGTATGGAATTATATAATGTGGAAACCCGGGTCAGTACATTAAAGTATCTGATAAAAAAATCATTGGATAATTTGAAATAATATAGGTATGCGTAACACATATAAATTTCTGGCAATTCTTGTACTGAATGTTGTCTTATATTCCTGTAATAATATCGGAGAAATGCAGGATAATACAGGTGGTATGAATATCAACAGCATTATTGAAAAAGCAATTAAGGATTGGGGAGTTTCTGAAAGCTATATATTATCGTCAATGTCCGGGTACAATCAGGTGCAAGGTACAGAAAACGACATTATGCAGTTTACTGCCCATAGAGGTAGTCAAAGTATTTCATACTATTTGCATGATGGAAAACTTTGTTGCACGGCAGTTATTATTCCTGCGCCATCCTCAGGTATGGATATATCATCCGTATTGAATGGATATGCATATGTCGGAGATTTGGGATATGGCAAAGTTTATGCTAATTATTCGGAAAATACGATGGCCATTATATGGACGCCGGTAGAGTATGATTCTTCTTTTAATGCAATAGGCTTTGCTCCGATAATATCGGATCAGTACGAAAATATCGGTCCTGTTTCAGTTTCCACAGATGAAAATGTTCATTTGGATATTTTTTCAGCGGAAGTGTCTGGCTCGGTATCTGGAATCGAAGAAGAAGTTGAGGCCGGCATTATTTATAGTGTTGACAATAATTTATCTGAATATAGCGAGCAAAAAGTAGCTACACGTGCATCAGGGAACTTCACAGTGACGATTAATGGTTTGCTTGATCAGACGACATACTATTATTGCGCTTATGCTGTTGTTGATGGAGTATGTTATTTAGGAGATGTCAAGACTTTTGATACTCCTGAAGCTACATATGTCATTGATGGCAAAACATATAAGATGATTCTTGTGGAAGGGAATGGTGTAATTTCGGATTTCAGTATAATGCAGACAGAACTGCTTGTAAATAGTGACATACAGTTTGGTTCGTATAACATAAGCAAACTCAATTCTAACGGAGATATTGGAGTCATATCAGCAGAATTAAAGGATTTTCTCAATGATTTGAGAACAACTACAGGGATTCAATTCCGGTTGCCGACAAAAGAAGAATGGCAATATGCTGCAAGAGGCGGTAACAGGTCTTTAGGTTATACATATAGTGGAAGTAATGACATTGACGAAGTCGCCTGGTATAAAGGTAATAACAGTCTCAATTCCTCTCACGAATGTGCTCTCAAGACTCCTAACGAGTTGGGCCTTTATGATATGTCTGGTAATATGGCAGAAGCATGTCTTTATAGTGAATCTGCATATCACTCGACAGACGGGGATATATGTGGCGGTAGCTGGAAAGATTCGGCATCAGCTTGTACTGTATCAAGCTGGAAAAAAGGCGATACATCTACTGACCTGATACCAGGAACTACATTGCGGGAATATAACTCATTTGATGCGAGATATATAACTATACGTCTGATTTATTACCGACAGATGAATTAATTGCAGTGTTTCCCCTGTCAGTCTTTAAGGCAGGCGATAGGGACGACATATACTCCATCAGGACGCATGTAGGCAAATTGGCCGGTACCTGTAAGTACCATGAGAAATGACGGGGCTTTCATCTTGTCCGTATCGATTTTTGCCGCAAGCTTAAGGAGGGAGGCGGCTCCTGCATCTGTCAAGGTGTCTCCGCCCAACTTGATTTCGACCAGGCCATAGGAGCCGTTACGCAGGTGTATGACGGCATCGCATTCGAGTCCGGTCTTGTCCCTGTAATGATAGACCTGTCCGTCAAGGGCGTCTGCGTATATCCTCAGGTCTCTTACAGCCAGAGTCTCAAACAGCAGCCCGAATGTATTCACGTCCCCAAGAAGGTCATCCGGCCCTATGCCCATTGATGTCGCTGCAATGGACGGGTCGACAAAGTACCTTGTGTCCGATGTGCGGATTGCGGTCTTTGAACGAAGATTAGGGTTCCATGCAGGCATATCCTCCACAACGAATATTTTTTTCAGTGCTGAGAGATATGAGGCTATGGTATCTTCACTCATGTTGGCTGAGCTGTTCTGTTCCAGGTCGGCATATATTGTACTCAAAGGGACTTGCTGCCCCTGATGCCTGGAATATGACCATAACAGTCTCCTTGTAAAATCAGAATTTCTATTTACTCCGTCAACCCTGGATATGTCGCTGTTTGCTATAGCATCCACGTAGTTCCGGACCTGGAGCAGGGCCGCTTTATTGTCAAGGGTAAGAGAGCCTGGCCACCCTCCCCTGCAGATGAGATATGCAAGTTTGTGCAGAGGCATGTCCGGTGCGGCGACTGTCTCTGTCTTTTTCTTGAATATTTCATTCAGACTGACATTCCCGTTGGATTCTTCGGATTCCCACAGGCTCATTGGGCGCATTGTCAGCCGTGCTATTCTTCCCGTACCGGAATGTATGAGCCTCGACATGTCAGGAGGCACAGAAGATCCGGTAAAAATGATTTGGCCGGGTATGCCCCGTCTGTCTGTTTCAAATCTGGCTGCATCCCAGAGCTGAGGGGCCAGCTGCCATTCATCGATCAGCCGTGGAGTGTCCCCGGCAAGCAGGGCCTGTGGGTCGGATTCGGCTATAATCATATTCGTTCTGAATTGACGCGGGTCGTCCATGTACAATATGCTCTTTGCGCGCTGGACTCCCGTGGTGGTCTTTCCGCACCATTTCGGTCCCTGTATCAGAACAATTCCGGATGCGGCAAGCTGCTCCTCCAGCAATTTATCGGCAATTCTTTTTTTATATGGATTCATAGTATAGGTGTTCGGGTAAAACATGGTGTACAAAGCTATTTATAAATTCTCTGATTTCCAAATAAATGCCGAGCCCATTCGGCAAGTTGGACGATTTTTATTCGGCAAGTTGGACGATTTTTATTCGGCAAGTTGGACGGTTTTCATTCGGTAAGTTGGCCGATTTCTGTTCGGCAAGTTGGACTGAGGAGGGCCGATATTGCCGGACTGAGGCGTAGCTGTGACAGCCGGTAGGGCGTGGCTGTGACAGCCGGTGGGGTGTGGCTGTGGCCGGAAGGAGGGGATACCCATTATTAGTGACAGGGGGATGCACGAATCATTATAAATGAGTATAAGTGATTCATTTTACAGCCTTGTCGATATGTCGTGCCTGCATTTTTTGTATCTTCGGCCCGGATTATCGGATATAAGGATACCGGCAGGAACGAGACTGCCGCAACAGAAAAGGAAAACAGATGAAACTGTCAGAACTTAAGACCGGGGAACGTGCCGTGATAGTGAAAGTAAACGGACACGGGAGTTTCCGGAAAAGAATCATAGAGATGGGCTTCGTAAGAGGCAAGCTCGTCAAGGTTGTGCTCAATGCCCCGCTGAAAGACCCCATTGAATACGAAATCATAGGATACAAGATATCCCTCAGACGAGAGGAGGCGGACAAGATAGAAGTCCTGAGCGAGTCCGAGGCAAAAGAAGTGATGGCTGCCCAGGAACCTGTCCCGCCCATTGAAGCAAGTGATTGCGAAGACATGCCGGCTTCGGCCAGGGACACGGAAGCCGGTGTCCACGGCAATGGAGATGCCCTGATAGAGAAAGAGATGGCGCATCTGGCTGCAGAGCGCCGCAAGATGATACGGGTCGCCCTTGTCGGCAATCCCAACTGCGGCAAGACGTCCCTCTTCAATATTGCATCGGGCAGTCACGAGCATGTCGGCAACTACAGCGGAGTGACCGTTGATGCAAAGGAAGGGAAGTTCGAATACGGAGGATACAAGTTTACGCTGGTGGACCTGCCAGGGACGTATTCCCTGTCCGCATACAGCCCGGAAGAGCTCTATGTCCGGCGGAATCTTATTGAAGAGGTGCCTGATGTCGTCATCAATGTCGTCGATGCATCCAATCTGGAGAGGAACCTTTACCTTACCACGCAGCTGATTGACATGAACCTCCGCGTAGTGATGGCGCTCAATATGTTCGATGAGCTTAAGGCCAAGAAGGACGAGCTCGACATCACTACCCTCGGACATCTTCTGGGACTGCCTGTAGTGCCTACGGTCAGCCGGAACGGGGAAGGTATCCCGGAACTGTTCGATATGGTCATCAGGATATATGAGAGGAATACGCCTCAGTTGAGCCGCCATATCCATATCAACCATGGCGCCGAGATCGAGAAGAGCATAGACCGTATCAAGCTCCTCCTGCAGAAGAATGAGGAAATCAGATTCAAGTACTCGACAAGGTATCTTGCGATAAAGTACCTTGAGAATGACAAGGATATCGAGAAGGTTGTCGAGGCCCTGCCGAACAGGGATGAAATCATTGCTGCAAGATTCGAGGAGCAGAAAAGGATAGACGAACTGATGCAGACGACCACGGAATCAGCCATAGTCGATGCAAAATACGCCTTTATCCAGGGTGCCCTTGCCGAGACATACCACCCGTACAAGGGACAGCGCAGGAAGAATACCGTCACGGACAAGATTGATGCGGTCGTCACCAACAGATGGCTGGCATTCCCTATATTCTTCCTTATGCTGTATCTGGTGTTCGAATGCACGTTTGTCATCGGAGACTATCCCATGCAGTGGATAGAATGGCTTGTGGAGAAATTCGGGGATTTTGTCGCGGCATATATGAAGGACGGAGCCGTCAAGGACCTGATTGTGGACGGCATAATCGGCGGCGTGGGCAGCGTGCTTGTGTTCCTGCCGAACATACTGCTGCTGTACATGTTCATTTCCCTGCTCGAGGACTCCGGCTATATGGCGAGAGCGGCGTTCATAATGGATAAGCTGATGCATAAGATGGGGCTGCACGGCAAATCCTTCATCCCGATGATCATGGGTTTCGGCTGCAATGTGCCCGCAATCATGGCCGCAAGGACAATCGAAAGCCGCAAGAGCCGTCTGATAACAATTCTGGTAATTCCTCTGATGTCATGTGCAGGACGGCTGCCGATATACATACTGATTGTCGGAGCGTTTTTCCCTCATTACGGCGGTCTGGTAATGCTCGGAATCTATGCCCTCGGGATTGTGCTGGCAGTGCTTTCCGCCAAGGTAATGAGCCGCTTTATCAAGGATGACGACCTCCCGTTTGTAATGGAGCTTCCGCCATACCGCGTGCCGACAGCCAAGTCCGTATTCAGGCATACATGGGAGAAGGGCAAGCAGTATCTCCACAAGATGGCAGGCATTATCCTCATATGTTCGGTAATAATATGGTTCCTCGGCTATTTCCCGAACCATAAGGCCTATGACACGGTGGCGGAGCAGCAGGAAAATTCCTATATAGGCTATATCGGCAAGGCGATAGAACCTGTGCTTGAGCCTCTCGGATTTGACTGGAAAATGGGTGTCGGCATACTTTCCGGAATCGGAGCCAAGGAACTTGTCGTCAGCTCCCTCGGGGTAATGTACAGCGCTGAAGAGGCTGAGTATGAAGAGTCGGGAAGCCTTGCCGCGACATCGGATTCCAATCTGCAGGATGACCGGGCAACTTCGGAAGTCCGGCAGCCGGCAGATTCAGGGGATACCATGCTCCAGCGGGCCCTCCAGCGGGCGATGACACCGGCATCGGCCCTTGCATTCATGGTATTCGTGCTTCTTTATTTCCCTTGTATCGCTACATTTGTTGCCATAAAGCAGGAGGCCGGGGGATGGAAATGGGCAATCGGCTCAGCTGTCTACACGGTCATACTTGCCTGGGTAATGGCATTTATCGTATACAGGATAGCATTGCTGTTCTGATTTATAGACACACATATCAATAACACAATTATGGCCAGAATCAAATATCTGATCTTAGCGGCAGTGCTGTTTGCTGCCGGAACGGCTTCGGCAAAGGACAAGGAGGTCTATAAGGACCCTTCGGCTCCGGTTGAGGCCCGCGTGGAAGACCTGCTCGGCAGGATGACCCTGTATGAGAAAGTTGCGCAGCTTTCCCAGTATACCCTCGGCAGGAATGACAATGTCAACAATCTCGGGGAGGCTGTAAGCCATATTCCGGCTGAAATAGGCTCATTGATATATTTTGACGGGAATGCCGTCCTGAGGAATGCCATGCAGCGGAGGGCGGTCGAGGAGTCCCGGCTCGGGATTCCGGTCCTGTTCGGATATGATGTGATACATGGATTCCGGACAGTGTTCCAGATTCCCCTCGGTCAGGCAGCATCATGGAATCCGGACCTGGCCGCAAAGGCAAACCGTGCAGCTGCGCAGGAGGCCTCGGCGGCAGGAATCGACTGGACATTCTCTCCTATGGTGGATGTGGCGCGTGACCCCCGCTGGGGAAGAGTGTCCGAAGGATACGGGGAGGACTCGTATACAAATGCAGTGTTCGGGGCGGCTGCGGTAAAGGCCTATCAGGGGGACGACCTGTCTGCCGAAGGGAATATCGCGGCCTGTCTGAAGCATTATGTCGGGTATGGCGCCTCCGAGGCAGGACGGGACTATGTCCCGACAGAGATTTCAGCCCAGACATTATGGGATACTTACCTTCCGTCTTTTGAGGCAGGGGTAAGGGCAGGGGCTGCAACAGTGATGAGCGCCTTCAACATTATCAGCGGAGTACCGGCATCGGCCAACCATTATACGATGACAGAGGTCCTTAAGGAGAAATGGGGCCATGACGGCTTTATTGTCTCGGACTGGGATGCGATAGCCCAGCTTGTCAATCAGGGAATGGCTGCCGACGGGAAGGAGGCGGCATGCTATGCCTTCAATGCCGGACTTGAAATGGATATGAACGACGGGCTCTATATGAAGCATCTTCAGGCACTTGTCGAGGAGGGCAAGGTAAGCATGGATATGGTCGATGATGCCGTCAGAAGGGTGCTCAGGCTGAAATTCAGGCTGGGCCTGTTCGAGGATCCGTATACGGACGAGCGTCCGGAGGAGGAATGCTTCCTGCTTCCGGAAAGCCTGGCCGCTGCGGAACAGCTGGCCCAGGAATCGATGGTGCTCCTGAAAAACGAAGACAGTACACTTCCGCTGTCCGGGGTATCGAAAATAGCACTGATAGGCCCTCTTGCCGACAATCAGGAAGATCTTCTCGGCAACTGGTCAGCCAGGGGTCGTGCGGAAGATGTCGTCAGCATCCATGATGGGCTTGTCAAGGAGATGGAAGGCATTGCCGAGGTGCTTCTTGCCAGGGGATGCGGATTTGACGGACAGGATACCACAATGTTCCCGGAAGCGGAAAGGATAGCGGGCGAGGCCGATATCGTCATTGTCTGTCTCGGCGAGAAGCGTGGCTGGAGCGGGGAGAACGCATCCAGGTCTACAATTTCCCTCCCTGATATACAGGAGCGGCTTCTGCGGGCAGTGAGCCGTGCCGGAAAGCCTGTCGTTCTGCTCCTTTCAAGCGGAAGGCCTCTGGATGTCTCCAGGATGGACAGGTATGCAGATGCAATCCTTGAAATCTGGCAGCCAGGAGTCTGTGCAGGCAAGGCTGTAGCCGGCATATTGAGCGGCAGATACAATCCGTCAGGGAAGCTGGCGATAACGTTCCCTTACAGTACGGGGCAGATTCCGATATATTATAACCATCGCAACAGGGCACGGCGCGGTACGCAGGGCCTGTATCAGGATATCCAGAGCACGCCTATGTATGAGTTCGGGTACGGACTCAGTTACACGACATTCGAATACGGTCCGCTGACAGTCTCTTCAGACAGCGTCGCTCCGGACGGAAGCATTACCGCAGAGATTACGGTGACCAATACCGGCAATGTCGATGGCAAGGAGACCGTTCACTGGTTCATCTGCGACCCGTACAGCAGGCTTACACGTCCTGTTAAGGAACTGAGGTCTTTCGGGAAGCAGCTGATCAAGGCGGGGGAGAGTGTGACATTCAGGTTTGAAATCGACCCTCTCCGCGACCTCGGTTTCGTGGACGGTGACGGCAACAGGTTTGTCGAGCCTGGGGAATACCGTATCATGGTCAAGGACAGGACAGCCGTCATAAATGTCACTGACTGAAGCCTGTCTCGCTATCATTGATGATTCATGTCCGGCATTTTCCCTATTTGTTGGGATTGCTGGACATTCTTATATGGGCTACCTTTGCAACAGAAGATTGAGATTTTAGGCCATAAAGTTAAAAAGTTTAGATCCTTTTAATTGTTGTGTTCCTGTGCTGATGAGAATCAACATACGGAAATCATGAAAGGGCACGACCCCAATCTTAAGGGAGGTGCCCTTTTGCTTTTTTATATGGCCTTTCCCGGCTCGGGCAGGAGCAGATACAATGTTATTTGATTAACTTTGGACTTTGTCGGATATGGGACTTATTTGTGAAAACGTCAAGGACATGAGCAAGATTAATAAAGAGGCATCCAGAATGGTGCTTTCCCCGTCGATGAAGCTGGCGGACCTGATAGAGCTGAACTACTCTCTTCTTATCGTGCTTTCCCGGCTGGGCATCGGCCTGGGTTTCGGCGAGGATACGGTAGAGGAAGTCTGCCGCAACCATGGCATCGACCTGAATTCCTTCCTGCTGATATGCGGCATCTATACTTATGATGACTATATAGCTCCTGACGGACTGCTCAAGACCGGCAACCCTGCCGATGTCGTCAGATATCTCCACAGCTCGCACTCGTTCTATCTCGAAGACGAACTCAGGAAGCTGGAGGATTCTCTCGAAGAGCTTGTCGCTCCGTGCGACTCGACGCAGAAGAAAGTCATATACAGGTTTTTCTCGGAGTACAGGAAAGAGGTCGAGAATCATTTTGCATATGAGGAGAATACGGTTTTCCCTTATGTCGACGCCCTTCTTCACGGGAACAGCAGGGGAGGCTACTCAATCGAACAGTTCGAGGAGAACCACAGCAATATAGACGAGAAACTGAACGACCTGAAGAACATAGTGATGAAATACCTTCCTCCGGTATGCGATACGGTACTGAGGAACAGCGTACTCTATCATATCTTTTTTCTTGAGGACGATCTTGACAGGCATACCCTCATTGAGAACAATGTCCTTGTGCCTATGGTAAACAGACTGGAGGAAAATGAAAAGCGAAAGTAACAGAAAGGTCCTCCTGATAGTCCCGTCGAGGATAATGGTCAGGGGGATAGAAGGAGTGTTCAGCGACCTGGGGGAGTTCAAGGTCGAAGGGATCCTGTCGGATATCTCAAGGACGAGCGAGGCCAGGCTGAAGAATATAGATGCGGACATCATCATCATCGATCCCGTAGTCTTCGACTATGCGACCCGTCAGTCCGGCAGGAGCAAGATCTCGGAGTATTCGGATGCTGCAGTTGTCGCCCTGCAGACAGTCACGATGGAGGACGACTCCTGGAAACAGTATGACGAGGTCATCAATATCTATGATGCTCCGGCGGACATCATCAGGAAACTCCGCTCCGCACTGTCCTCGCATCAGGAGTCTCCGGCAACGGACAGCCACGAGCTTTCATCCAGGGAGAAGGAGATACTCATATGTGTTGCCAAGGGAATGCTGAACAAGGAGATAGCAGACCTTTACAATATCTCTATCTATACCGTCATTACCCACAGGAAGAATATCACCAGAAAGACCGGCATCAAGACAGTAGCTGGCCTCACGGTATATGCCCTGCTGAACAATCTGATAGACTCCAGCTCGGTAGAGTAGCTGCCGGTGTGGCCCTTCCGGACATCGGAAAGCGGTTCCGGTGGAGGTCACGAGTATTTTCTCGGATATCTTAACAGGATTGACAGGAGTGCACATACACCCATTGTAATCGGGTAGTACAGATACTCTATGATTGATATCGCGGATATCCCTGCGAGCCCGGAAGCCATCAGCAGCTGTGCCCCATAAGGGATTATTCCCTGCACAAGACACGAGAATGTATCGAGGATGCTGGCGGTCTTGCGCGGGTCGAGATGGAATTTTTCCGTGATGTCTTTGGCTATCCTTCCTGTCGTAATGATTGCTATAGTATTGTTGGCCGTACAGAGATTGGCAAGGCTTACCAGGGCGGCGATGCTCAGTTCCGCCCCTCTTTTCCCGCTTATCCTGCGGGTCATGAGGCTGATGATGAAATCCAGTCCCCCGTTGTGCCGTATGAGTTCAAGCATCCCGCCTGCCAGCATTGTCACGATTATCAGTTCTCCCATTGACCCTATGCCGTCTCCTATCGCCCCGAGCCATCCGGACCAGTCCAGGCTTCCGTCTGCAAAGCCAATGACGGCATTGGCGGCGATTCCTGTCGCCAGCACGGAAATCACATTCACACCCGCTATTGCAAGGCATATGACGAGGACATAAGGGATTACCTTTACCCACTCGATTGCACCCTGTTCCGGTGCCTGGCCGCCCTTGAGCCCGAGCAGCACATATATTATCGTGACGATTATGGCGGCAGGAGCGACTATGCGGCTGTTTACCTTGAACTTGTCGGACATCGAACAGCCCTGCGTCCGGGTCGAGGCGATTGTCGTATCCGAGATGAAGGAAAGATTGTCGCCGAAGAATGCCCCGCCTGCGACTATGGCCGTCATGAACGGGATACCCGTGCCGGTTTCCTGGGCTATGCCGGCGGCAACGGGAACGAGGGCTACGATTGTCCCCACGCTTGTCCCGATGGACATGGAGATGAAGCATGATGCCACGAAGATGCCAGCATAGAGAAGCTTTCCCGGCAATATGCCGAGTACGAGGCTGACTGATGCATCAATTGCCCCGATGACCTCGGCAGTACTTGCGAATGCCCCGGCCAGCACGAATATCCATATCATCAGCAGGACATTCTTGTCCCCGGCACCCTCTGAGAATATGGCTATCCTCTGCTCGGCAGTACCTCTGGTTATAAGCAGCGCATATGCCGATGCAAGGAGGAAAGCCGCGGCAATCGGTATCCTGTAGAAGTCCCCGGCGATGACAGATGACACAAGATATGCGGCAAGGAATACAAGCAGCGGACTGAGTGCCAGCCAGCCGTTCATTGCCGGAGCGGCTGTGTCCTCCCTGTCCCCTCCGTTTCCTGCCCCATGCTTCTCTGGGCCTTTCCTGCCGATGTTCCTGAACATCCTTGTCAGGTCACTGATATATCTGTCCGGTATTATCCCCATATCCAAGTCATCCCGTCTGATGCAACAGCCTGCAAAGATAGGGTTTTTCTCCGGACCATGTGCATTTATATCAGGGTCTTGAACATCCTGTCGATGCATCTTCTCTTCTGTTCCATGTTCGGATGTACATACAGGTTGAGGGTCGTGCTGATATTTGAATGCCCGAGCAGTACGCTCACGGTCTTGTAGTCGCTGTTGCTTTCTATGCATCTGGTGGCGAAACTGTGTCTCAGCCCGTGGAATTTCAGGTGGGGAATACCCAGGTCTTCCAGCAGTTTCCTGTAATATGCCCTGTATGTCCTGGGCTCTGTCGGTCTGCGGCTGTTCGTGAGGACATAGGATTGCCCGTCGGATGCTTCCTTGAACGGGAGGACCATTTCCAGCAGATTGCTGGTCATGGGAATGTCCCTGACTGAATTACGGGTCTTGGGCGGCCCTATTATCAGCTCGGTATGTTTCCTCCCTCCCTCCGGGACGTAGATTCTCTCGACGGTCCTCCTTACACGAATCAGCCCGCTGTCCGTGTCTATGTCATCCCATCTCAGCCCGCATATCTCTCCTATGCGCATGCCCGTGGAAAGGCAGATGTATATCCCGAGATTGCGCAATGTGACATGCGTCCCGACATATTTCAGGATTGTCTTGTACTGGACCGTATCCAGTATGTCCGGGGCCTGGCAGCCCTGTCTGAGCGGAAATCTGATATGCCATTCCTCATGGCTGAAGTACCCGAGCTTTTCGCCGAAACGGATTACCATTTTCAGCACTGCAAGCATGTCTTTCACGCTTTTAGGGCTCAGGCCCTCCTGGAGTTTCTGCAGGGCAAAAGCCTGTACATCGTTTTCATGTATTTCTGTCCTGTCTCCGAATGCAGGCAGGATATGGGTCTCCAGGATGAGCGCGTATGCAGCAAAACTGGAGTATTTGACGTATTTGCGCTTGTCCTCTTTCCACATTCCCGAGATTTCCCGGATTGTTGCAGTTGTTGCCATATCTTGTATTTTAAAGGTTATGTCCGCAATATATGCAAACTTGCATTGCTTCCGGCTTCTGCGTATGTTTGCCGCTATCGCGCCACATATACTGTTGCGCCTCGGCAATTGCAAACAAGTTTGCATTGCGCTCGGCTTCTGCGTATGTTTGCCGCTATCGCGCCACATATACTGTTGCGCCTCGGCAATTGCAAGTAAACTTGCATTGCGCTCGGCTTCTGCGCAATTTGGCCTTGCGGCCACATATACTGTTGCGCCTCGGCAATTGCAAACAAGTTTGCATTGCGCTCGGCTTCTGCGTATATTTGTCAGGAATATCTGTATGAAAAGGAATCTGGAAATACAAGTCCCCGGAGGGGAAAGGAAGGTGCTGCTGCACACGTGCTGTGCGCCATGCTCATCGGCAATCATCGAGTGCCTGATGAACAACGGCATCGAGCCTGTCATCTTCTATTGTAATCCGAACATATGGCCGCAGGAAGAGTATCTGATACGGAAGAATGAGTGCAGCCGCTATGCATCTGCGCTCGGACTTGAGACAGTTGATGCCGACTATGACCATGATACATGGCTTTCGGCTGTCAAAGGCCTTGAAAATGAACCGGAGAGGGGCGGCAGGTGTCTGAAGTGCTTCCGGATGCGGCTGGAGCGGACTGCGGCATATGCCCACGAACACGGGTTCAAGGTCATCACTACGACCCTTGCGTCATCCCGCTGGAAGAGCCTGGACCAGATTAACGAAGCCGGGAGGTATGCCGCAGGCCTTTACCCTGACGTGACATGGTGGGATCATAACTGGCGCAAAGGCGGTCTACAGGAACGCAGGCTGGAGATAATCAGGGACTACGGCTTCTACAACCAGCAATATTGCGGCTGTGAATACAGTTTCCGCGGCACACAGCCAGAAAAATAATGCAGACAGAAACAAACCAGCCACACTACGATTCGTAATGCGGCTGGTTCTTTTATAGAGCTATTCTGTTTCCAGATAATTATTTGGCAGGCTGCTGATATCCGTAGCTGCTGTATGTATTATTAGGAACAAAAATTTCATCTTCAAAATTCAATGTGCCTCCATCATATGGATTGGTTTCACTTAAAATGAAATCATCGGCACCTTCGAAACCACAGCTTACTCCTCCTGAAGTATAGAATATTCTTACAGTTTCATTTCCATATGCGACATTGTCTGTACAAACTGTGCCGGTTACAGCAACAGTGCTCCTGATAAGTCCATTTCCAGTAGTTGCAGCATTGTTGCTGTATAGATTCTTTGTTATTGATACATTTTGAATACTGTTTGCATAAACGGTATAA
This sequence comes from uncultured Bacteroidales bacterium, assembly GCA_944323805.1. Lineage (GTDB taxonomy): Bacteria > Bacteroidota > Bacteroidia > Bacteroidales > UBA932 > Cryptobacteroides. The sequence goes on from CALUTW010000005.1 coordinate 73,205, forward strand.
GTAGTGTTTGTATCAAGATTTATGAAAGAATTGTTTTCAAGAACCAGATTTCCCACATTGGCATTATTTCCATTGAACAGTTTGAAATTCTGCTCAGAGACAGTACAATAAAATACATTGTTTCTGAAAGTCAGGCTATTATATGTGGCTGTGCTGGAACCAAGGGATAAAACAAATTTATTTGATGATTTTCCGGCAGATGCAAATTTGTAGATGCAATCTTCCATTACAAATTCATTGAAACTTCTGGTCGATGTGCTTATGTACGACAGAGGTTGTCCGGATACTGTTTCAATGTGACAGTTTACATACCCGCAATACCCAAAAGCGTTATTGCCGTTTTGTGCTACAGTGTAAGACGATTTCCCTTCCCCATTCTTTGCTCCTGTGCCGTCAAGGTTGATATTATAGCACAGGAATATACCCTGTCCACTGATAGTCTGGTCATTAAGATTAATCTGCCTTTCAACTTTCAGAGTGCTTCTGCTGTCCGGGTCATTGCCGATAAAGATCAGTTTTTGTACTCCTGTCCCATAATTATATGTCACTGTTGCATCAGGGTTAACAAAATATATGGAGACACCTTTATCATTAGGAGTTATTTCAGAGATTGTCATATTCTCAGTGACTTGGACAGCGTCGCCATAAGTTTCCTTGTTATACTCCTTGCCGGCAATCGTGATATTCAGTCCGGCCTCGTACATGGCGAAATATGTATCGTATGACGGAGCTTCGGTAGATGCAGGCTCGGAAGCCTTGATGTCGCCGTAGATGGCCTCGGTGTCAGTGTGGACAGGCAATACATAGAGCTTGTACGATGTCCCGGCGGCAAGTCCGTCGATTGTCACATCCTGTGCCGTGCTTCCGGTCTTCTCATCAGCTTCTGCAAATGCAGTCTCATCGGCAGGAGCCGTTTCTGTAGCCTTGAGGAGGATGTATTTCCATGATGTCACGTCGCTGTTAGGTGTTACAGTGAATGTGAGGGACTCCTGGGTAGCCTCTTTCAGGGCAATTGATGATATTGCAGGGACAGGGACAACCTCCTGGACAACCATTACCTGCATCTTTGTGATTGCAGTGTAGTTGCCCTTTGTGCTTACGGCAAGGATGCTGACATCAGAGTCGGTGTCTGCGCTGACCTTTGTCATTGCAGATGCGGCATCCTCTTCAGGGGCAGTGACAGAAAGGATGGCAGACGGCTCTTCCCCGTTCAGTTCGGCTTTCCAGCCTGCCGGGGCGGTCACAATGGCATTGGCAACGCCTTTGATATTGACAGTGAACTCTTTCTTTTCTCCATGTTTGAACTGTACAGGGGTTGCATAGTCTACACCGGCTATCGCACAGAGGAAATCAGGGACAACAGGGATTTCGAGCTTGTTGTCATCCTGGAAGACGATAGTCAGGACGCCGTTCTCATAAGTGATGTCCTTGAACAGGTTCGAGCCTTCGCCGATTGCACTGACAGGATTGCCTTCCGTATCGAGGACTTCTGTCCACTGTGTGCCGTTATAGCTGACTTCCCAGTTGCCTCCCTCATTTACCCGGAACTGCGGAGTCATTCCTGCTGCAGGTACTTTATCGCCGTTCTCATCTTCCATGAATTCCCAGCTTTCGCCGTTGTCATAGCTTACTTTCCAGTAGCCGTCTTCAATGGAAAGAAGAGGGGTGTTGCCGACTGCACCGTTGGTAATGGTAATTTCCTCTCCGGTAACTGTCGTGATGACAAAGCCGTCATCAGTCTTTTCTATAGTGCTTATCACGCCGGATTCAGCGAGGGTGGTAAGGTTCTCGACAGCTTCATTAAGCGATGAGACAGCTGTCTGTAGTTTCTGGATATCGCTCTCGAGTGAATCGAGCCTCTGCTCGATGTCATCGAGATTGGTACATGCAAACGCTGCGGCCCCGCAGAAGGCAAGGGCTGCAAGTTTCAATGTTCTGAATAGGTTGGATTTCATCTTGCTGTTATTTTAGTGTTGATAGTTTGTATCATGTCTTATTTCAGTGCGGTCAGCCATGCCGGCACGTAGCCGAGACGGTTCTGCAGCTGGATTTCATACAGGGATTCCGGTGCGACCGGATTACCCGGATTATTGAGCCTCAGAGACTGTGTCTCATCGAATGTCACAGGCTCGCCGTGGAAGCCTACCACTATCGGAGGAAGGAATTTCCACCATGCGGAAGCGTTGTCCCACCATATCCATGTCCCGGAATACGGGGTAGTATTGTTGAAGTTCCATACGGTCAGGTCCGCGAGGTGGTTCGGCATCTGTACATCATCTCCTCCCTGGCGCCATCTTCTCCATCCTCCGGTGCAGCAGTCGATGAGTGTTGCACGGGGCTGGGTGGCATGTGATTCGAAGCATGAGTCATATCCCCATACATTTCTCCAGAGGACTGCCCCCATGCTGAGCTTGGAGACGCCGACTGCGTGGTACTGTCCGGCATCGTCCCTCCATGTACCCGTGACATTGTGTCCGAGCTCATCCATTATATTGCCGGATGCATGGTCATAGACAGCCCCTATGAATACTCTCGATGAGCCCTGCGAACGGATTGCGGAGTGTCCTCTGTTGCCGTCTATCTCTATGTCATACACGGATACGTTGGCGCTGGTTATGATAGAGCATGCTTCGCTGACACTTGTGAAGCGGACTCTGCGCATCCATCCGTTTACCTGTCTTGTCATGCTGATAGGCTTGTACGCCCCGTCATCTTCCCAGGAGGCGTGGTGGTCGAAATTCTCCTTTGCATTCCCGACAAATGTCAGGTCTTCCACCCCAACATTCTCGTAATGCTGGTATCTGACGATTTTCCAGTTCCATCCTGCCTTGACTTCATGCATGAGAGGCTCGACAAAAGTGACTGTATTGCCGTCTGCGGAAGCGACCTGGTGCAGGTCTTCAACAGTGACACCATCCTTTACGATTACCCATGAGCTGGTCCCGGTGTATGGACGCAGTTCTTCCCTGACCACTTCAGAGTCATTGTTCGGGGCGAGATACAGACATACCCAGTCTCCCGCTTTCAGCGAACCTGTCCCGTCTACTGTGACAGAGAATGACCCTTTCGGGGAATCTCCCGTAACTGTCGCAAGCACATTGTTATACTGTACCCCTGTATTGTGCTTGAGCTGTATCATGTCAGGGGACGAATACAGCGCTGAAGAAGACGGCAGGGCCGGGTCTTTCATGGTTATTGTCGTCAGGTCCCTGCCTGCACCCTTGAGCACGAGATTGCCGCCTCTGATGATGATGGACTGGGTCCGGTTATTGGCATTGTCTTCCGAGGTATGCAGAATGAAGTCCCCTTCAGGGAACCAGATTACTGCGTTGAGGTTGTTCTTGTGCGGGAATGTGAGCTGGTCTCCGGCTGCGTTAAGCACGGGTTCTCCTGAAATCTCAGTCAGCAATGACAGGAATGCCTCCCTGTCGGACTGCCCGTCATCCGGAACTGCACCGTAATCGGTAATGTCGTATATCTTGCATGTCACGCCATTGACATTGGCCGTGCCTGAGGCAAAATCCATGATGACTTCAGGGGGGGCGGATTCCCCGTGGTCATACCCGGCATATGAGAAGTCGAGAAGTACGTTGTTCTCATCTCCACTGATAAATTCCTGATATTCCGTGCACCATGTATCCTCTACCGATACGGGATTGAGCAGGAATCCGAGTGTATATACCCTCAGATAATGCTCTTCCGATGTGAGGTATATCTGGACTTCATATTCTCCTTCCGTTCCGCTTGCCGGTCCGGTAACAACGACTTCATGTCCGGCATCGGTCGGGATGATTTCCACCCGCCAGCCGTCGGGACATTTGCTGAAGGCTTCCGCCACATCGTCCGAGAAGACTGCGGTAAAATGCAGCTCTTCGTCAAGGCATATCGCCATCCCTTCCTCGTAGCCTTCCAGGTCCATGGTCAGCATGTTGCGCACCTGAAGAGTAATGACTTCCCCGGTAGCAAGATGCAGTTCGAGCGTGCCGTCCGTTGCGTTGTAGACGACATCGGTAAAGAATGAGCTCAGAGGGTCTTCGGCTGTCGCCTTAATCGGATTCCCCTCGTTGTCGGTAATGACATTGAATGTCTTGCCTCCGTCGATGCTGATTTCCCAGCAGCCGTCGGCATTGACCCTTACCTGAGGGACGGGGGCATCTTCCCCGAAGGCATTCGAAGAGCCTTCAATCACTGTCCAGGTCTTTCCGCCGTCGAGGGACATTATCCAGTTGCCGTCATTGTCTATGCCGATGACCGGGGTTACCCCAGAGCCGTCTTCGCGTACATAGATAGAGACGGTAGTGCCGTCGCTCAGTTCGAGGTCATAGCCCGTGCCGTCTTCGCGGACCAGGACATTGATGATGAACGTCTGGTCTGCAAGAAGCTTCTTGAGGGCTGAGATATTGGCGTTGTTCTTTGCCACATCCTCTTCAATCTGTGCTGTCATATCCTCCATGGCGGAGAGCCTGTCTTCAATCTCTGAGATGTCAGTGCACGATATGAGACATGACATTGCGGCGAGGATGCCGGCAAACAGTAATTTCAGATGTCTTGTCATTTTATGTCGGTCAGTATAAGTTGTGGTTAAAGCAGGTTATATCAATTGTCCTGGTGTCATTTCATTGAGGCCAGCAGGCCTGTCAGGATGCCTTCCCTGTACCATATGTCGTCCGCTTCCTCCAGCTTGTCCTGGAGGGCGTCGCACAGGCTGGCAAACAGGTCCGGATTGTCTTTCCAGGAGATGTTGTGCATCTGGTACGGGTCTTCCCGGTTGTCGAATATCATTATCCTGTCAAGGCTGCCGTCACGTCTGATGGCGATTTCCATTGCATATCTGTCGGTCTGTACTCCTCTTGCTACCGGGAAGAAGCCATGGACTATGCCGTCCTTGTCCTTTTCTCCGTCCAGATTGCGTATGTACAGGGTAGATGTCGGCACATGGCATTCCCGTCCGTTCTCAAGGAAGACAGGAGACAGGTCATGACCTTCGACTGACTCTGGAATCATGTCCTCAAGACCGGCCAGACCGAGGAGGGTAGGCATGATATCTGTCGAGCTGAGCATGGTGTTGTCAACCCTGTGCCGGATTTTCCCGGGATAGCGTATCATGAACGGGACACTGTATGATTCGGAGTAGATTGAATTCTTCGGGTCGAGCGTCCCCTGGCTGCACATGGTCTCTCCATGGTCAGACGTGAAGACCACAATCGTGTTCTTGTCGAGGCCAAGTTTCTTCACTTCTGCCAGCAGCCGGCCGAACTCCCGGTCCACTCCTGTCACGTTGGCAAAATAATATCTTGCGCTTGGCGCCTTGGACAGGGTCGTGTCTGCATTCGGTCTGACATAGAGCTCGTCGTACCCCATATTTTCATAGAGGGCGTAGTCTTCTTCCATGCAGTCGTCGAGACATTCATACGGGCTGTGCGGAGGGTTGTAGGCAAGTACGAGGAAGAATGGTTTGGAGGCATCGCGTTCCCCGTTCCTGTTCCGCAGGAATTCGATGGCCTTGTCGGTCTCATGCTTTACCGAGTATTCTTCCGGGTCATGCCTGACTCCGTCGGTATCCCAGTAATGGGGATCCTTGTGCACATCGAATGTGCCGTATGAGTACCACCAGTCGAATCCGTGTCTCCTCTCGGCAGGAGTGTAGGCATCCCATTCAGGGTCACGGTCACTTACATAGTGGCCAGGGTTTGCAGGGTCGTTTTTCATCGGGGTCTCGGCATGCAGCTTGCCGATATATCCGCATTCATACCCGGCAGACTTGAGCACATCTGAGATGCACACGGCTTCCGGGTTGAGCGTGCTCTCCGGGCGGAGAGCCATGCAGTTCAGTACTACACCGTTCCTTTCGGGATACATGCCGGTCAGGAACATCCCCCTGTGCGGGCTGCTCAACGGACAGGTGCTTACGGCATCCGACAGGACGACTGACTCGTCTGCAAACCTGTCGAGGTTGGGTGTGTGCACAGGGTCTGCCTTCCATCCTACGTGCTGTGAATATTCAGGCTCGTCCCAGTATGCCAGTGACGATATCCTGAACTGGTCAGGAAACACGTAGATGATATTCGGCATGCTGTCATCTGCCTGGGAGCAGGCGACAGCCGCTATGCCGCTCAGCGGCAGTATCATATTCTTCAGTTTCATTTCTGTCAGTCTGTTGTACCGTTTTATTCAAGATGTCCTGTAAGCCGGATTTCCTCTGTCCTGGCCTCCATGGTCTGTATCTCTATGACAGTCCCGTTGCCTTCATAGGATATGCCCACATTGGCCGGCGTGTCCTTGCCTGGATGCCATCTTCCTGCGATGACAAGCCTTATGGATGTCGGGGCGCATGGCTCATCGATCCAGTCACGTCCGTAGACGCTCCGTTCGATGCGGTTGCCGTTTTCATCGACCTTCTCGTCGCTTTCCCCTTCATAGAGATTCAGGTCAGGGTTGCTTGCGCTGAGTGTCAGCTCGTTCCCGGATATGCTGTACATCAGCATGCAAGGAGTGGCTTCAAGGAGTCCCGATGCCGCACCTCTGTTTTCGCGGAATGTATCCGTCTTTTCGAGCTCCTCGAATATCGCGCATGCTGTCACTCCGGTCTCCTTGTCACGGATGATATGCGCCTTGGTATCGCACCGGATGACCGTATAAGGCAGGTCTTCCGAATATCTTGCAATCTGGGAGCTGTCTGCATGGACGACTGCCATGTATTCGTAGTCATCCTTCATATAGCTGTCTCCCGCTATGGCTCCCTTGCCAACCATGTCCCCGTGGCATATCCATGCCTTTTCAAAGTATCCTTCAGTCTCTGCATCGGTCTCCTCATGGTAGGAATGCTGCAATCCTCGTGACACCTCGACCATGCCGTTCCTGACGAACCATGCGTTGCCGAAATGGTCCTGCAGGACTGTCAGGTCTCCCGAGTATGTCTCATCGAAGTTCATGACCGATATCTTGCCTCCGTTGACAGTGGTTGCCGTGGACAGGATATGGTTGATGTCCACAGACTGCCCTTCTTCCGATTGAGGGGAAGGGAGGGAGTTCTGGAACAGTGTGGTGTGCAGGGTCGAGCCCGGCAGGAGATTCTGCAGGTCCGACCCGAGGGCGATGATCCTGTTGTCGAATGCAAAGAATGACTTGCGCGCCCGAAGCGAGCCGTTGTATTTGTCGTGCTCATGCAGAATCATGGCATATGCTCCGGATGTGCCTTTGTGGGTCACTCCTCCTGCAAACCATTCGTCGGAGAGAAGCATCTCCTCATATCCCGAGAATTCGTCCACATTCCGTACATCCGCTTTCATTGCCTCGAGCGGTATTGCGGCTGCCGTGGTGCCGGGGATATGGCACCAGTCCCAGCCATTTACCTGGTATCCGCTTCCGATGCAGCTTATAGGGTTGCCGTCCGCGATTATCTCCATGCTTCCGTGGGTCAGATACCGGCCGTAGTGGTTGGCCCCGTTGTAGATTTCGGCGGACCAGAGGTATCTGCTGTGTCCGGCTATCGTCACGAGCCAGTCATCCTGCCTGTATGAAAGCGAGCAGTTGAACGGATATACATGGCATCCTGTCGGGGATTTCTCGGCTGTGATTCCGGCCTCTGAGAACATCTTCCCCCATTTGCCGGACGCCCCCTCAAGCCTCAGGTATGCGGCAGCAAGGTCCTTGTCGATATCCTCTTTCCCGTCAGGCGTACCCGCATCCGCGAGCAGTGCATAATGTCTCGGGATCAAGGCTCCCTTTCCGTCAGGATGCCGGCCTGACATGGCGAGAGGAAACGATTTCAGATTGCAGTAGAAACGCATCTCCAGGAGCGCCCTCTTGAGGATTGCGTGGCTTTCCTCGGAGACGGCGAATCCTGTCCCGTGAAGCAGCCACACGGCATTGACCGCCCCGTCAAATCCTCCTGTGGCGTATGCCGGATAGGCTTTCCTGTGATGCTGGACGCTTCCGTCCCTCTTGAAGCATGGCTGAAGTCCGTCGGTGTATCTGAATCCGTTGTCAATCCATCTCGAGAGGGCTTTCATGTAGGCTTCCTTATAAGGGGTGTCCTCGAGCATGATGACTGATGCCGCCCTGCCCATCAGAGATGTGTTGAAGGCATCTATGTCCATCCCCGGGCCTGAAGGAGCCTGCTTGACTTCCCCTACTCCCGAAAACCATTCCATTGCCTGCTGTACCTGAGTCGCGAGCCCGGCCTCTTCAAGCACTTCCTTCATGATGACAGGTGCGGTATAGAAGTTCCTCATGCTGTATCCCAGATGGTGGAGTGTGCCGAGGGCGCTTCCTGCGGCGAATCCCTGGTCCAGCATGTGCCGGGTCATGTCGACATACATGGCTGCAATCCTGTCCCGGTCCTGCCCGTCCGGGGCGTTCATCCATGCCACGGCAAGGTCGAGGAGAAAATCATTCGCCGGCCTCAACAGCTGCCCGTTTTCACTGAACTGTCTGGAGGCATCGGGAATGCCGAGATTGATGAATGTCTCCCCGTATCTGGTAAAGTATATCGGCTTGCCCGTAATGGTCCCGTCCTCGTTATAGCGGATTCCGTACGAGTCGAATGTCTTCTGCAGCTCTTCAGTCTTCCTGACTTTGCGGCCTTCGCTGACCAATGCTATGTATCTTTCCCTGACAGAGTCCATGTCCGCCACTTCTGCAGGGGTAATTTCCTTTTCGAGAGGTATGTCCAGCGAAAGGTTCCAGCTGTTGTTGAGAATCAGCCAGTGGGAAGTGGTCTCCTTGTTGATGAATGGTGCCTGCCAGTCTGCCGTATGGTGCCTTACATCCTCGAATGCCGAAGCGATGATGCCGTCAAGGTACAGTTCTCCCTTTTTCTGGTCTTCCGGAGCCGTGATGACTATCCTGTCCATGCCGGTTTCGGGTGTGCCGCCCATATCCCGGTCGAATGCCACCCATGCCCCTCTCCAGCCTGTAAAGCCGAGCTTGTAGTCGAATCCGCAGCAGACCTTGTCCCCTTTCATGAAGTTGAATCTGATGCTCCCGGACAGAGGTTCAGGAGAATATACCCAGAATACGAACGTCGAGACGGATGTCTCTTTCGGGTTGGGGTTTTCCGGGAGATACGGGATGTCTCCGGTAATCTCGATGCCTGCCCCTCCCTTTGTCCATTTCCAGTGCAATGAATTTGCCCCGAGCTTGGAGTGGAGCCCGGACACCTTTATGGAGGATCTTCTCCCTGCCTTTACCGGGCCTGTCCCGTCTTCAAACGAGAGGATGGCCGGCTGCCCGGGGAAGTCCACATATCTGTCCGCAGAAGATGACGCCTGCACTGTTCCTGCGGCGAGGAGCAGTGCAGCCATCATAGCTATGGATTTTGTCAGTCTCAGCATTATACAGGTCGTCAATAGCAGTCCGGTATTATTTTACAGGAGGCAGGCCGTTCTCTATGTTGGTCTTGCGTACAAGGGCCTCAAGGAAGTAGTAGTCTGCATAGTTGAGAGGCACGTCTATGCTGCTCCCGTGAGGGATGCTGCCCACAGAGTGCATGAGGATGAATCCTCCGTTTGTACCCGGCTCTGCGCGGTATGCCGGAGTTGAGAGCGATTCGAGTATCCGGTCGGCCTTGGACTTGTAGTCCTCCTTGCCGGTAAAGTGATAGAGCTCGTACAGTCCGGAAGCAATGATTGCTGCTGAAGATGCATCTCTCGGCTCGTCCGGAATCCCCGGTGCATTGAAGTCCCAGTAAGGTACGAGGTCTTCAGGCATTGTCGGGCTGTTGAACAGGTATCCGGCCACATGCTCCGAAAGGTCGAGGTATTTCTTGTCCCCGGTAAAGCGGTATGCCACGGCATATCCGTAGAGCGCCCATGCCTGTCCTCTTGCCCATGCCGATTCGTCTGCGTATCCCTGGGCTGTGCATTTCCTGCGGACTTCTCCGGTCTCAGGGTCGTAGTCAACCACGTGGTAGCAGCTCCAGTCAGGTCTGAAATGGTTTTCCAGGGTCTTGTCCGCATGGCTGATTGCTATGTTGGCGTATGTAGGGTCGCCTGTGAATTCCGTGGCCTTGAACAGAAGCTCGAGATTCATCATGTTGTCAATGATGACAGGGCATTTCCAGCCTCTTTCAGACTGCCAGCCCCTGTCTACATTCCATGACTGGAGGACTCCCGCACCCGGGCGGAATCTTGTCGAAAGGGATTTCGCGGTATTGATGCAGACATCCTTGTATCCGTCTATATTCTTCAGCCTGAGTCCGTTGCCGTAGCTGTCATAAATCATGAACCCGACATCGTGATGCCATGTGAGATACTGTATGGAGTCCAGGACTTCCGTGTGCTTCTGCGCATGCTCGGCCCAGTATTCGTCCCCGGTAAGCTCATACATGTACCAGAGCGTGCCGGCAAAGAAGCCGCTTACCCAGTCATCGGTAGGGACATAAACAATCTCCCCGTTCTGATATGAAGACGGGATGCGGATGGTGTCGCCTTCCTCCGAGGCTTCGAGCAGTGAACCTATCTGGATCTCGGCATTGGCAATGTTGTCTTTTACCAGGTCAGGTCTTGAGTTGCAGGAAAAAAATGCCGTGGCAGCTATCGCCATGGCCAGTGCTGTCTTGAAGTGCATAAACGTCCTTTTTTAGAATAACATTATAACTGTAAAATATCCGAACAGGTTTCAAAATGTTACCGGTCACGTAAGTGACAAAAATAAACATCTTTTATAAAAAATCAAAATATTCCATAAAATTATGATGTTCAGTTTGTAAATGATGAAAATCTTAATAAATTTGCTTTTCTGATTTAATAATTGTTGTATAATGAACAGATTCGTTATATCATTATTTCTGTTGTTCCCGCTTATATTTTTGTACCATGATTCCGATGCTGCCATAAATCCGCAGTACGGATTCGAGGACGGTGTGCCGCGGTTCGTCTCTGTTAACGGGAACGGGGACGTCGTGACTTCCGGGGCGAAGTTCAAGGACGGTGTCCAGTCCCTGAAATTCGGCTGGCAGGGGCAGGCAGAGCTTGTCTTCAATAATTTCCTTGACATAGAGGCCTCAATGAAGGTGAACGGGGCCGGCATCATGGTCTGGATATACAGTGAGACCCCTATGGATGCTCCGCTCAGGTTCACATTCCGGGACTGGAGCGACAATGAGATCTGCCATTTCGATTTCAACATGGATTTCAAGGGATGGAGGACAGCGTGGATCAAATACATAGACATGCGTCTTCCTGACGGCAAGGGATATTACGGGGACCTGAAGGTTGCAGACCGTCCGACCAATGTCTCCAAAATGACCATTACCACACCTCCGTCGGTCCCGTCCGGCATAATATATATTGACAGGCTTTCCTTCAGGCAGGCAAGGCTGCATGACCAGATTACCCCGGACAAGCAGATTCCGGACAACAACAACCATCTGGCAAGGAACATGTGGCACTGGTGCCGCCTCTGGGAGTGGGAGCAGTATCCGCAGCTGCAGTTGTCGCCTGTGGATGACAGCCAGAAGACGATGCTCTCTTCTGTGGAGTCCCGCCTCGACAAGCTCGTCACTGCAAGCATGTCGAGCGCGCCGTATGTGAAGAATACCCTGCTGAAAAGGGCGGACGACATGTATTCCAAGTACGGGCTTCAGCGCCTTCCCGACGGGTCTGTAATCGGGATGCCTCTCCTCAGCGACGACGAGTTCAACAACCAGCTCGGGGAGATGAGAATCAGGTTCATAGGGCAGATGATATTCTATTATGCCCAGGACTATTATTATACGGGTAACAAAGCCAATCTCGAAAGGGTGTTCGTCGCAATGGACCATGCCATAGACCAGGGCTTTGCCTTCGGAAGCGGACAGGGCACCAACCATCATTACGGCTACCAGATACGGGAGCTTTACAAGGGGATGTGGCTCCTGAGGAAAGAGATTGCCGCTGCTGGCAAGACAGATGAATATGTGGAGGTCCTCGAATACTGGAGCGGTCTTTCCGAGTCGAGGCTGCCGTTCAAGTACGGCAGGGATGAGATGCTCGACAGCTGGCATACGCTTCTGGAGACCAAGCTGATATCCGCGATGATGAATTCGTCCGACGAGGCAAGGTATGCCAAGATGAAGGCTCTCGGGGTGTGGCTCTCAGGTTCGCTTGCGTACTCTCCGGGAACGCTCGGCGGCATAAAGGTGGACGGGACTTCCTTCCATCATGGCGGCCTCTATCCGGCATATTCGGTAGGGGCGTTCGCTGCGCTCGGCGACTATTGCTATTGTACGGCGGAGACCGACTTTGTCATCGATGAGGATGCCCGCAGGACATTCAAGCATGCCCTTCTGACGATGCGGGACTACTGCAACCTTACTGACTGGGGTCTCGGTGTCTGCGGACGCCATCCGTTCAACGGCTTCATCCCTAAGGCGGACATCAATGCGTTTGCCAAGCTTGCCCTGCTCGGGGACCTTACCGGCTCAGGCCTGTCGGCCGATCCGGAACTCGGTGGCGCATATCTGTATCTCGGGGCTCCGGATGAGAATCTCAGTGCTGCAATAAGGAAAGCCGGCATCTCTCCGGCGCAGGCTCCGCAGGGATTCTTCGTGATGAATTACGGTGCAATGGGCATACATCGCAGGGACAACTGGATGCTCGTGCTTAAAGGATACAATTCTGATGTGTGGTCGTCCGAGATCTATACGGCCGACAACAGGTACGGAAGATACCAGAGCTATGGCTCCGCGCAGCTCATCGGTTCGGGAGTGCCGGTATCCGCCAAGGCAAGCGGTTATTCCCAGGAGGGATGGGACTGGAACCGTGTCCCGGGCGCGACGACAATACATCTGCCGTTCGATATGCTTGAAAACCCTCTGAAAGGGACCCTCATGGAGCGCAATGACAGCCGTTTCCCTGGAGTGTCTTCCCTTGAAGGCCGCAACGGTGTGCTTGCGTTCACATATGTCGAGAAGGACAGGAAGAATTTCTGTCCGGGTGCTACTGCTACAAAGAGTGTCTTCTGCTTCGACAACAGGATTGTCTATATCGGCAGCGGGATAAGCAATGATTCAAGCTATCCTACGGAGACTACGCTCTTCCAGTACAGGCTGGATGACAAGAATGCGGAAGTCGATGTAAATGAGGAGTGGCTCGATGCGTTCCCGACCACATATTATTTCCCTGGAGACGGCCAGGCTGTGCTGACGGATACAAAGGGCAATACATTCATCGTGAAGAACGCCGGAGGACTGGTGGTCACGAAGCAGAACCAGACATCGCCTTCGGATACCAAGAAGAAGACAGGCACCGGAGATTTCGTTACGGCTTATATCGACCACGGCACATCCCCGTCCAATGCCTCATACGAGTATATGATGCTTGTGCAGCCTGCCGGGAAGGAGGTAAACAGGTTCTCCAAGAAGCTGCCATATACGGTTATCAGGAATGACAATGACGTACATGCGGTAAATGACCACATCACGGGCATTACGGCATATGTATGCTACTCTGCCTATGACGGGGCTGCATCTGCAGATGCATTTGCGGCAATACCTTCCGGAAAGGATGCCAAGCCTTATCTTCCGGTGGCTTCTATCGAGAGGGAGACGATTGTCATGGAAAGGACCACTGAAGACGGAAGCGTGGTAATGAGCATATGCACCCCTGACCTCGGCATTACACAGAAAGGCTATACTACAGCCCAGCCGAGCCAGCCGTTGCTCAGGACGGTTGTCATAGACGGAGACTGGGCTCTTGCCGGGGAGGCCGGCAATGTCGCCATTGCAAACGGGGACGGCAAGACGACAATCACTGCGACCTGTCTTGACGGACAGCCTGTCGAGTTCAGGCTCCTGAAGAAATGACGGACTGTCCGGCACATGGACGGAACAATATTGAGACTCTACAATTTATATTAACACATACTAACTAACTGCATAACAGATGTACAGACTAACAGTTTTTTTGACTGCGCTGATATTCTCCCTGTTTACGGCATTCGAGATATCCGCGCAAAGTGTCCAGGTCAAGGGACGTGTGACGGACACAGCAGGAGAACCTCTTGTCGCCGTTACTGTCTATGAGTCCGGAAACACTGCCAACGGAACGGTTACGGACATGGACGGAAACTATTCAATCTCTGTTCCGCAATCAGCGACGCTGATATTCTCGTGCCTCGGCTTCGAGGAAGTGCAGGAGGCTGTCGGAAAGAGAAGCGTGATCAATGTTGCCCTTGCAGAGGAGCAGCTCTCAATTGACGCTGCGGAAGTGGTAAGTATCGGATACGGCTCTGTCACAAGACGTGACCTTACCGGCTCTGTCAGCAAGGTGGATATGGGAGATATAATGAAGACGCCTGTCCCTAATTTCGACCAGGCCCTTACCGGTCGTATTGCAGGAGTCGTCGTGACGACTTCCGACGGTGCGCTCGGTTCGGAGGCAAATATCACTATCCGAGGAAACAACTCCCTTACCCAGAGCAGTGCGCCACTCTATGTCATCGACGGATTCCCGTCGGAAAGCTCCATGGCACTGTCTCTCAACTCTGCGGATATCGAGTCCATAGACATCCTCAAGGATGCATCCGCGACGGCCATCTATGGTGCACGAGGCGCCAACGGAGTCATAGTCATCACTACCAAGCAGGGTGTAGAGGGCAAGCCTAAGATCAATTTCAGTGCTTCATGGACAGGAAGCAAGATTGCCAACAAGGTGGACCTGATGAACGGATATGACTTCGTCCGGTTCCAGACCGACAGGAATGAGGTCTTCAGCAACACCAATCCATATCTCAGCGACGGATATACGCTGGAGGACTACAGGGATGCAAGATGGGTGGACTGGCAGGACATGGTCTACAGGCCGGCACTGACGCAGAACTACAGCATCTCGCTTTCCGGAGGAAGCAAGGAGATGGGAAACAGGTATAATGTCAGCTTCTCGGCCCTCGACCAGGACGGTATCATAGTGAAGTCCAATTTCCAGAGATACCAGGGAAAGATCAATTTTGTCCAGAAGATCGGAAAGAATGTCGAGGTCAACCTGCTTGCCAACTATTCGAGGGCTGTCACTAACGGAAATACTCCGACGAGTGCGCAGCAGTCCTCATCGGCCTCGGGATGGCTCATCTATTCCATCTGGGGATACCGTCCGGTCAAGCCTCTCAGCCAGGGGGATATCATGGACGACTTTATGGATGAGCTCGTGGATGAGGATATAGCCAGTGCCGATGACTATCGTTTCAATCCGGCCAAGACTGTCCGCAATGAATACAAGAAGACGATTGTGGACTATCTCAATGCGAATGCCAGCATCTCCTGGACAATAGTTCCGGATCTCGTGCTGAAGGTTTCGGGCGGATATACCCTGAACAAACGCCGCAGAGAGGAGTTCTTCGGCTCGCAGACATACACCGGATATGAGGGCTCCCCGTCAGGTAAAGGTATCAATGGAGGCATCTACTGGACAGACCAGACAACCTGGCTGAACGAGAACACCCTCACATGGAACAAGCATATAAAGAGAAACCATCATCTCAACATCCTTGCCGGTGTCACATTCCAGGGCCAGACCCAGGACTATAAGGGTATCAGGGCCGAACAGATGTCTACGGAATCGCTCGGGCTCAACGGCCTGCATACCGGTCAGTATCAGAATGTCACACCTTACCAGTACGACTGGACATTGATGTCGGGCCTGTTCAGGATCAATTACAACTACAGGTACAAATACTATCTTACCGCATCGTTCCGTGCCGACGGATCTTCAAAGTTCCCGACGGACAACCAATGGGGATACTTCCCGTCAGTGGGTCTTTCATGGAACTTCAACAGGGAGGACCTGCTGAAGAACAGCAGCTGGCTCAAGAACGGTAAGCTGAGGCTTTCATGGGGTCTTACCGGAAACAACAGGACAACCACCCCATACGACTACTATGCACAGATAACGACTCTTCCTGGAGACGGGGAATCATTCGACTATGTATTCAACGGACAGATTGTCTCGGGCTATTATCCGAACAACATGGCCAACGACAAGCTCAAATGGGAGACCACCGAGCAGTATAACGTCGGTGTCGACCTGAGCTTCTTCGAGAATGACAGGATCAGGGTCACGGCAGACTGGTATCTGAAGAACACATATGACCTTCTGCTCCAGGCGACCATTCCTGCGTCATCCGGCTATACGTCGGCCATGATGAACATCGGTTCGATGAGGAACAGCGGATTCGAGTTCTCGCTGGAGACACTCAACATCAATCATAAGAATTTCCAGTGGAGCACATCGTTCAATATCGCATTTAACCGCAACAAGGTAACTGCCCTGACACAGGACCAGTATTCGCTTTTCTCGGCAGTGTCATGGGACCAGAGGTTCAACAGCCAGTATCCTTATGTGACACAGGTGGGAAAACCGTCCGGTCTGATGTACGGCTACATTTATGAGGGCACATACAAGACTGATGATTTCATCAACGGAAGTCTCCTGAAGCCGGGCGTCCCTTACAGTTCCTCTACAGGAAGGGCGAATGTGAAGCCTGGAGACCCTAAATACAGGGATATCAACGGCGACGGCGTCATAGATGACAATGACCGTACGGTCATCGGATGCGGCCAGCCTGTACATACAGGAGGTTTCGGCAATACATTCTATTTCTACGGCTTCGATGTGAACATCTTCTTCTCATGGAGCTACGGCAACGATGTCCTCAATGCCAACAGGCTCATATTCGAGAACGGCAACACGGCCAACCTCAACCAGCTCGCCTCATACAACAACAGGTTTGACGTGGACAGGAACCCGGACAGCGACATTCCGGCTATCGGGGCCAATGACATGTTCGTGTATTCTTCGAGAGTGGTCGAGGACGGGTCATTCCTGAGGCTCAGGAATATATCCGTAGGCTATACATTGCCGAGGTCGGTTCTCCGGAAGATGCATTTTGATACTATGAGAGTCTATGTATCGGCGGATAATATCTGGACCTGGACCAATTATTCCGGTCCGGACCCTGAAGTGTCCACAAGGAATTCCGTCCTGACTCCTGGATTCGACTGGTCTGCCTATCCACGTTCGTTCGGTCTGACGGCAGGTGTTTCATTTACTTTCTAAAATGTCAGGAAATATGAAAAGAAAACTGAATATACTATTGGTTTCATTCCTCTCATTTTCGGTGGTGTCCTGCAGTTTCCTGGACCTGAAGCCGAATATCATAGAAGCCGGGACATTCTATAACAGCGAGAGAGAAGTCCTTTATGGCCTTGCCGGAGTATATGGCGCCATAAACAATGAAGCATTGTACGGGAACTACTATTCCCTTATGATATCCAATGTCGATGACCTCAGCTATTTCAACAGGTCTACGACACAGAACTTTACCCAGATGTATACACATGATGCCAGCAGCAGCGAAATCTATGCTGCATGGACAGAACTGTATGCAGGCGTGAAGAATGCAAATGCCTTTATGGAGGCTGTCGCGGAGTCCGAATACGACCCGGAGCACAAGTATTATAATGAAGCGAGATTCCTGAGGGCATTCTACCATTTCCTCCTTGCACAGGCATGGGGAGACGTCCCTCTGAAGACTGAGGCCACCACCAATCCTATGGATGTGATGTGCAAGGCCACGTCTCAGCTCAAGGTCCTCCAGTGGGTGGCCGGAGAGATGGAGGCCTGTCTTGAACTTGCAGATGAATCCCTTGAGAACGCCCCTTCGCGCGTGACAAAGGTGGCGATGCAGGGAATCCTTGCCAGAGTCTATCTCTTCATGGCCGGAGAATCCGTCAAAGGGAATGAGGGCCTCCGCCACGAATATTTCGGCAAGGCCAGGAATTTCGCATGGGAGGTCATAAGGACCGCCAGAGGCGAGACCGATGCCGAGACTCCTGCCATCAAGCTCAACCCGAGCTATTCCCGGGTCTTCATAAACATGATTTCCAATGTCTACGACAAGACATACAACGAGTCCCTCTGGGAGGCTGATTTCCTCGGGGACAGGTCGAGCTCCTCAAACTGGACCAACGGCCGTATCGGAGACCTCATCGGTCTGCAGAGCAACGGCTCGGATAATTTCTCCGAATGGGCATGCAACTATTCATATGCGCAGTATGACGGCTCCCTTAAATTGTGGAATCTGTATTGGCATGAAGACAGGACTGATGCCGAGACCGATCTTGCAGGTCCGATGAATACCGACCTGACAGACGAGACAAAGATCGAAGGCACCGGCTGGGACAAGCGCCAGATATGGAACATGTGCCCGTACAATTATGCCGGGAATGACCATGTCCCGCCTTACCCTAATCCGGGCGAATATGACGGGAAGGATGAGACCGGCCAGAAATACAAGGCTGTCCGCAGCTATGACAAGACCCCGTATGTGGTCAACAAGGTGACTACGAGCCAGGACCCTACGATTGCCCGCGGAATCAGGAACTGCGGCAAGTATCGCAGGGAGGTGCAGTATGAGGGCCAGATGATAGCAAAGGACCTGTATACCTGCATCAACTATCCTATCCTTAGATATTCTGACGTGCTGCTGATGTTCGCGGAGGCGGACAATGAATATAACAATGGCCCGTCACAGGAAGGATATGACTGTGTCGTGGAAGTCCGCGACAGGGCAGGTATCGAGACAAGGTCTTTCGGAGAATATGACTATCTGTCCTTCAGGGAGTTCGTCCGCAACGAAAGAGGCCGTGAGCTTTGCTTCGAGTCTCTCCGCAAGTATGACCTTATCCGGTGGGGAATCTTTGTGGATGCCATGCAGGATTACCTGACGGATACTGAAGACGAGAACTGGCCTGCAGCCAATGCAAAGGCAGATTACGCCAGGGGAATCGGGGCTGCCGTCCAGGAAAAGCATGTCCTCCTTCCTATCCCGTCAATAGAGCTCGGGGTCAATACCCTGCTTGTCCAGAATGAGTTGTGGTAGTATCTAAAAACATGCAGTCATGACAAGAATCAAAAAATCATATATCGTTTTACTCTGCCTTGTGTTTCCTGCCATCCTGGCCGGATGCACGCAGAATGACATCCTTTACGAAGCGGACTATAATGTCACGCTTGATCCTTCCAACACGTATTATGCCGGCGAACCTGTCCGGTTCAATATCTCCGGGGAGATTGACAATCTCCTCTTCTATAGCGGGGAGCCTGGGTCTGAATACCGGTACAGGGACCGTTATGAAGTCCCGATGGAGGCAGTGAAGTCCGCGACACTGACATTGGATATCTTCCCTCAATACGGTGCAATAGGGGACGGCCTTGACATATATTATACCAATACCTTTGCCGGTCTTAACCGCAATGATGCCGATGCCGACAAGGCTCTTCTCAAGAGCCTTGAGGAGAGCTTCGCGGCAGGAGACATGCAGGGCTGGACAGAAGTGGAATGGGTAGAGAAGAGCGGGTCGATTACAACCGTTACCATCGATGTCACTGAAATGAAGGACAATTTCGTGCTTGCGTTCCACTGGCATCCGGGAGGGGACCCTGCCAAGGATATCCAGAGGACGTACTCCGTCAGGGGAGAACTGAATACCGAGATAGAGGGAATCGGTACAGCCACGACAGACCTCGGGGAATTCCTCGTGACGACTGTCATGATGAACGACGAGAGGGAAAACCCGTATGCAACTGAAAATGCAGAGGGGAATATCCGGTTCGATGACTCGAACTATGACATCAAGTTCCAGGGGGTTGCCGCAGGGAAACTCGACTACAGCCTCGACGGATGGTGTGTGTCTTTCCCTCAGGCGTTCAACTCGATTCCTAATGACAAGGGTGTCGTCATAAAGAATATGCAGAACTATATGTCCACATACGAGTACACCTATGATGAGCCGGGGACATATAATGCAGTCTTTGTCGGACGCAATGCCAACTATCTGGGCACGAACGAGAAAGTCAAGGAGCTCTCCATAATCATAATGGACAAGCTTTATTTCGGGGATGATGAGGAAGGCACCGGCTCGGGAGCGACTGAATAAGACGGGTTTCTGCGGTTGGTTCGACTGATTGATGCGGCCCTCAAAAGTCAGACAAGGACTTTTGGGGGTCACGTCTTATCATGCCGGAAGGGCTTTTTGCGGGGAATTCGTGTGTAAATCAATGTTTTTGTTGCTATATACGGAAAGAACACTTAAATTTGTGCACGAACACAGAATCGATTAATTTTAATTTTCATATTTGGTAATCATGAAGCTGATAACCCGTTTCTCTCTTTTTGCAGTTGCTATGTTGTTGTTTTTCACGGCAAATGACATGTCGGCAGCTGCAGAAGACAAGCAGATGTTCCCTGATGTCTGGGGACGAGACAATCTTGAATTTGTGAAAGAACACATTTCCGACGGCGCTTTTGCATGGATGGATGCGTATGAGTCATTGCGCGCCTTTTGCGAGAAGGAGCTGGCTTCGGCCCCTTATACTGTCATGGATAAGGATATGGTGCCTCCGTCAGGCGACAGGCATGATTATGTCAGCATGGGCCGGTACTGGTGGCCTGACCCTGAAAAGCCGGACGGACTCCCTTATATCAGGCGGGACGGACAGAGCAATCCTGAGCTGGAGAAGCTTGACCGTGTGCGACTCGGCAAAATGTCGGGTGCGGTTACCAGACTTGCGCTGATGTACTATCTGAGCGGGGAGGAGAAATATGCCGGAAAGGCTGCCGAGCTGCTCGATGTATGGTTCCTCGACGAGGAGACAAGGATGAACCCGTCCTTGACCTATGGGCAGTATGTCCCGGGGCATAACGGCAATAAGGGCCGCTCTGAAGGGATAATCGATACATACGGCTTTGTGGAGATGCTTTCCGGCCTGTATTATCTGTCGGCCTCTCCGGCAGTGACCGATGAGATGCTCGACGGTCTGAGGCAGTGGTTCTCGGAGTATCTCGACTGGATGCTGACGAGCAAGTCGGGGAAAGGCGAGCATGGTGCGAAGAATAATCATGGAGTCGCCTATGACATCCAGGTTGTGGCCTACGCCATCTTTACAGGGAATACCGGGGTGGCTGAAAAGTTCATCGCCGATTTCCCGGAGAAAAGGATCCATGCGCAGATAATGCCTGACGGCTCGCAGCCGCGCGAGCTTGCAAGGACGACCGGCTTCAAATATTCCGTATTCAACATAGGGCATTTCCTCGATATGTGCACATTGTGCGGGGAGGATGCAGCGGACCTGTTCAATGATGCGACCGACGGGGACAATTCGATAGCCGGGGCGGTCAGGTACATGCGCCAGTGGCTCGGGCGTCCGCAGTCAGAATTCCCGTACCAGCAGATCACGTCATGGGAAGATGCACAGAACTCCCTTACATGGGTATTGCTGAGGGCCGCACCGCTGGCCGGATGTCCGGAATACATCCGGGATTTCAGGCAATGGTGCACCAGCCCTGCATCTGACCTGCAGAGGATAATATATGGCAGGGATCTGACCGATGTCGTCGCTGAAGGATTCGGATTTGCCGAAGGGCAGCTTAAGGTCGCTGTCGAGGCATCTGATTCCTCTGCCAGGGCAAGCCGTCTGTCCGGGGAGGGTCGGCCGGCAGTGTCTCCGAGGACAATAGAGGACGGAAAGCTTGTCATGGTGCCGTCGAGGGACTGGACGAGCGGATTTTTCCCTGGGGAGCTGTGGTACATGTATGAATATACCGGCGACAGTTATTGGAAAACAGAAGCGGAGCGGTTCACGGCCAATATCGAGGACCAGAAGACCAATGCGGGAACGCATGATATGGGCTTCAAGATGTACTGCAGCTACGGCAACGGCTACCGTCTTACGGGCGATGCCCGCTACCGGGATATCCTGCTCGAGTCTGCCGCCACTCTTGCCACAAGGTTCAACCCGAACGTCGGATGTATCCGTTCATGGGACCACGGCAGGGACAAGTGGCGCTATCCTGTAATCATCGACAATATGATGAATCTCGAGCTCCTCTTCTGGGCTTTCAGGGAGACAGGGGATTCCACCTATTATAATATAGCCGTGTCGCATGCCCTGACGACAATCCGGAACCATTTCAGGGAGGACGGCAGTTCATGGCATGTCGTGGATTATGACCCGGATACGGGCGAGGTCCTCAAGAAGCAGACGCATCAGGGATATAACGATGACTCTGCATGGGCAAGAGGCCAGGCATGGGGGCTGTACGGATATGCCATGTGCTACAGGGAGACCGGTATGAAGGAGTTCCTGGCGCAGGCTGAGAAGATAGCTTCTTTCATGTTTTCCCGCTCAGTGCCGGCCGACGGGGTCTTCTACTGGGATTATGACGACCCGAAGATTCCGGATGTCCCTCGTGATGCATCGGCTGCGGCAGTCGCGGCAAGCGCGCTCTATGAGCTTTCCACTTATTGCCCGCAGCTGGCATCGGATTACAAGTCCAAGGCTGACAGGATTGTGTGCAGCCTGAACGCGGACTACCGCGCAAAGGCGGGCGGGGACTACGGATTTGTCCTCATGCACAGCACCGGAGCCTGGAATTTCGAGATAGATGCCCCTCTGGTATATGCCGACTATTATTTCCTCGAGGCATTGCTGAGAAAAAGGGATATCGAGCGGGCTTCCGCATCTGCCGGGCTTGCATGCTCGAAGCAGACCCTTTCGGAA
Source organism: uncultured Bacteroidales bacterium (assembly GCA_944323805.1). Taxonomy (GTDB): domain Bacteria; phylum Bacteroidota; class Bacteroidia; order Bacteroidales; family UBA932; genus Cryptobacteroides. Next base: position 95,743 of record CALUTW010000005.1, read on the forward strand.
GGCTGGCAGTTCCTGCGCGAGGATGTCGGGAGTATATGGGAGCTCGTCCGTCCTGTCCCGAAGGGGAAGCCTGAGGAACAGCCGATATGGTCAGAGGTAACCCTTCCCCATACATTCAATGCTGAGGATGCGGTAGACCCTGATGTAAACTATTATCAGGGCCCTGGCTGGTACAGGACCCTTATAGATGTCGAGCCTTCATGGCTTGATGGCCGGGTGCTTCTCGAGTTCGAGGGCGCCGGACAGAAGACGGATGTCTATGTCTATATGACAAAGGCTGGAAGCCATGTGGGAGGCTATGACAAGTGGTATGTCGACATCACTGACGAAGTCAGGGATTTTCTCGGCAGCGGGGAGTCTGCTAGGTTCGGTGGCCGTATCCCGCTGAGCATAAGGTGCGACAACAGCAAGGATGCCGAGATGATACCGTCTTCGATGTCTGATTTCATCATATATGGCGGCCTGTACAGGAATGTCAATCTTGTCAGCCTGCCGGCAGTCTCTGCCTTTTCTCTCAAAGTCGATTCCGTCCCTGACGGGGACATGGCAGGCGGCAGTTCTTCCATATCGGTGGAATTTCTCAATCCGTCCGGTTTCTGGAATGCCGATGTCGATATAGTGATAAAGTCTCCTGACGGGAAGACCGTCGTGGAGGACAGGAAACAGGATGTCAGGCCATATGGGACCGTACATCTCGGTACCTACAGGATAGACAATGTCAGCCTGTGGAGTCCGTCCGAGCCGTCCCTGTATACGGTGGAGGTCTCCGTAAGCACTCCGGCAGGGACTTCCTCCGTGTCTTCAAGGACCGGTTTCCGGACCATATTGTTCGAGGAGAAAGGCCCGTTCATTCTCAACGGGGAGCGGCTTCTGCTCAGGGGCACCCACCGTCATGAGGACCATGCAGGTACAGGTGCTGCAATGACTCCGGATGTCATCCGCAAGGAGATGCAGATGATCAAGGACATGGGTGCCAACTTCATCCGTCTGGGGCACTATCAGCAGTCCGACCTCGTGCTCGACCTGTGCGACAGCCTCGGTATAATGGTCTGGGAAGAGATTCCGTGGTGCCGTGGGGGGCTTGGCGGAGATGCATATAAGGCTCAGGCCAGGAGGATGCTCCGCAACATGATCGGCCAGCATTACAATCATCCGTCTGTCATCCTGTGGGGGCTCGGCAATGAAAACGACTGGCCGGGGGACTTTCCTTCATTCAGCGAGGATGCCATAAGGGACTTCATGTCGGAGCTGGATTCGATTGCGCATTCGCTCGATCCGTCCCGCTATACATCAATAAGGAGATGCGCATTCTGCAGCGATATCCCTGATGTATATTCTCCGAGTGTATGGGCCGGGTGGTATTCCGGGGCATACAGGGACTATGTGTCAAAGACAAAGGCGGAGTTCAGGAAAACGGACAGGATGTTCCATGCCGAATGGGGCGGAGACAGCCATGCAGGAAGGAATGCCGAGTACATCCCGGATGACCTGAAGACTGCCGACAAGAACGGCGACTGGTCCGAGACATATATCGTGAAGCTCTTCGACTGGCATCTGAAGGAGCAGGAGAAGATGCCTTGGCTGACCGGTGCCGCATTCTGGACATTCAAGGATTTCGCGACACCGCTGAGACCCCTGAACCCTGTCCCGTATGTCAACCAGAAAGGTGTCGTACAGAGGGACCTTACCCCTAAGGAAAGCTACTATGTGTTCCAGTCATACTGGACAGACAGGCCGATGATGCATATATACGGTCATGACTGGCCTGTGCGCTGGGGTGCGGAAGGCGAAGGGAAAGAAGTCCTTGTGTATTCCAACTGTCCGGAGGTCGAGCTTTTCCTTAACGGGGAAAGCCTGGGCGTGAAACGCAGGAAGAGCCAGGATTTCCCTGCTGCGGGCCTGCATTGGAATGTCGTATTCCAGCCTGGGGAGAATACCCTCAGGGCCGTGTCTGCCGATGGTGCGGTTGAGGATGAGATAACCCTTGAGTATCAGACAGAGAAATGGGGCGAGCCTGCATCTGTCGAGATTGAGACAGTGCTGGAGGAAGACGGGCAGGCTGTCGTGCATGTGCAGGTTGTTGACAGCAACGGTATCCCGTGCCTCGATGAGGCGGGCTTCTTCGAGTTCGGCATAGCCGGGGACGGGGAGCTTGTCCAGAATCAGGGGACAGTGACCGGTTCGCGCAAAGTCCAGGCAAGGAACGGGCGCGGAGAAATCCGTATCAGGACCAACGGCGGATTCTCATGCGTAAGCGCAAGCTATGAAGGCGTGAAGACCACATTTGATGCGATTTTCCCTGCCGAGGCTGGCAGGAATTGACGGCACACACACATTTTGTGTGCGAGCACAGATTGGGGCACATATGTTTTGCATGTGTGCCCCAATCTGTATTTTTGGGCATTTTGGTGCGGTTCAAGCAAATATTATCAAAAAATATTGCCGTTATATGAAAAATGCGTAACTTTGTGCACGAACACAATTTGTGTTTTTGAGCCACATTATTAATTAATTTACTGACCGGAAGTATGAACAATTCTGCAAGTTCACAAAGACCGGAGATTGTCCATAGGTTGTTCCTATGGATGATTTCATTTGCTTTTGTTCTGGCCCTTCAGGTTCTTTTTTCTGCTGCCGTCTTCGCTGCTGATCAGCAGCGGGTGGGGGGGGGTTGATACTCAACCTACGCATCCCATAACGGGAAAGATTGTAGACAGTAACGGGGAGCCTATCATCGGGGCCAACATTGTAATCGAAGGAAGCCAATCGATGGGCGCGATTTCCGACATTGACGGAGCTTTCTCGATGGAAGTGCCTGAAACTGGCCGTCTTCATGTCTCTTACATAGGTTTTGAGACACTTATCGTACCTATTACCAAGCAGGCGACATATTCTCTTGTGATGCAGGAGAATTCCCTTATGCTCGATGACGTCGTTGTCGTCGGTTATGGCGTACAGAGGAAAGAAAGTGTCGTAGGTGCGATTTCCCAGGTAAAGGGCGAGACTCTCGTCGAAGGTGGTGTCACGAACATCACGAATGCCATTGCCGGTAAGCTTTCAGGTGTGACTACCCTCCAGACATCCGGACAGCCTGGAGAAAATGATGCTGAAATCGTCATCCGAGGCGTATCCAGCTTCAACGACAACAGTCCGCTTGTGCTGGTCGACGGTGTGGAACGAGACTTTGCCAGCATCGACCCTAACGAGGTCGCCAACATTTCCGTCCTGAAGGATGCCTCTGCAACGGCCGTCTTCGGAGCGAAAGGTGCGAACGGAGTAATCATCGTGACCACCAAGAGCGGACAGGAAGGGAAGCCTCGCATGGATGTTTCAGTACAGCAGGGTTTCGCAACCCCTATCAATGTCCCTGAGCATGTGGATGCATATGCTACAATGTCTCTGCTGAACGTGGCCAAGATGAATGACGGGCAGTTCAGCGCCCTTACACCTCAGTCCGTGCTGAACGAGTACCGCAATCCGTCCACAAGGATCAATTCCCTCAGGTATCCTGACGTGAACTGGTTCGACGAGATGACAAGGCCGTTCGCATCGACTACGAATGCCAACTTCAACATTACCGGAGGAACCAAGTTCGTGAAGTATTTCGCCTCTGTCGGCTATACGCATGAGGGGTCTATCTTCAAGAGCTTCACTGATGACAAGGTCAATGCGAGCCACAACTACAACAGGTTCAATTTCCGTACGAATGTGGACTTCAACGTGACCAACAGCACGGTGGTGTCATTCAAGCTCGGAGGAAATGTCGGCATCAGAAAGAAGCCTTCGCCCCGCGGTGGCGACGACCAGCTCTGGCTCGCCCTCTACGGGTCAAGTACTACGAAATATCCTATGTACTATCCAGCGTGGGCCCTTGAGGATGTTCCTGACCTCGATTATCCGGATGCACATGAGGACAGGCTCGTGAGTGTATCCGACCAGAGTACGTACAACCCGTATTATGAGATGATGAAGGGAAGCTTCAACGAGTATACCGATACCAAGCTCTTCTCGGATATCATCATCAACCAGAAGCTCGACTTCATCACTAAAGGACTGTCCGTGCAGGGAAAGGTGTCCCTTAGTACATATTACAAGTATTCGACCCTGAATACCTCATACAACAGGCCGAGCTACCAGCTTTACTTCGAGAGGATAGGCACAGGCGAGAACCCGTGGGAAAGAAGCGGGGATGACGGATATGTGTATACCGACCCGCCATTGTCCACCAGCGCCGGCAACTCTCTTCAGGGCGGCTATTACATGGACCTCTATTATGACCTCTCTGTCAATTACGACCGTACATTCGGCAAGCATACGGTAACAGGTCTCTTCCTGTTCAACCGCCAGGAGCAGGATAAGGGTACGGATTTCCCTTACTACAATGAGGCTCTCGTTGCCCGTGCCACATATGACTACGGACACAAGTACCTCCTCGAGCTGAACATGGGTTACACCGGTTCCGAAAGGTTTGCACCGAGCAACCGCTTCGGATTCTTCCCTTCAGGAGCTGTCGGCTGGGTAGTGTCTGAGGAAAAGTTCTTCACTCCTCTCAAGCCGTGGTTCAGCAAGCTGAAATTCCGTTATTCCGCCGGTCTCGTAGGTAGCGACCATGCCAACAACCGCTGGCTCTATATCAGCGACTATTCCACTGACAGCAACGGACATATCGTCGAGGACAAGTCCGCCAACCTTGTCGCCCAGTGGGAACAGGCATTCAAGCAGGACCTCGGTATCGAGATGGGATTCTTCGACAATGACCTCACTGTGAGCGTCGACCTGTTCAACGAGTACAGGGACAAGATGCTTATCTCGGTGGACAACAATACCCCTATCTGGCTCGGAACCACATCTAAGGAGCTGAACAAGGGTGCCATCAAGAAGCACGGAATCGAAATCGAGGCCAATTATTTCAGGCAGCTCGGCAAGGACTGGACAATCCATGTCGGAGGTAACTTCTCGTTCAATGAGAACAGGATCGTGTATGCCGATGACGCCCCTTATGCACTTGACCACAAGCGCCAGATCGGTACGCCTATCGGAACCCCTACCAACGGGGCATACCTTATCGGGAACGGATATTTCACATCAGTAGATGACATCCACAGCAATATCCTTCCGAATACGGTCAATATCGAGAAAGTGGTTCTCGGAGACTATAAGTTCCTCGACTATACTGCGGACGGTGTCATCAACAATGACGACCTTTCAAGGATGAAAGGATCCCTCTATCCTCCTATCGCATTCGCATTCAATGCAGGATTCTCATGGAAAGGGCTCGATGTCAATGTGCTCTTCCAGGGATATGCCCAGAAGTATGTGAACTTCAACCAGATCTATGAGTTCGAATTCTACAAGGGCAACTACAAGACACACATTTCATCCCTCGACTACTGGTCTCCGGCCAATCCTGACGGAAACCACTCGGCAGTGCACTTCTCCGCATCGCAGATTGCCAACGTGCAGTGGACCGGCTACTCGGAGAGCACGACCGGAGGTTACGGAAAGATTCTCGGCAGGACATGGAGGAGAGCCGACTATGTACGTCTGAAGGAGGCCTCCATAAGCTATACATGGTCAGGCCCTAAGGTCAGGGAGAAACTCGGCGTGTCCGGCATCAAGGTATATGTCATGGGTAACAACCTCCTGACATTTACCGATCTGATTGAAGGCGACCCTGAGAGCAAGAACCTCGCATGGGGCGCATACCCTCACATGAGGAATATACAGCTCGGAATCCAGTTGAATTTCTGACGATAAATGAATAAGACAATGAAAAAGATATTCAGACATATACTTCCTTTTGTAGTGCTTCTGGGCCTTGCTCCGGCTTCGACATCCTGTCTCGGGGAATACCTCGACAGGGCACCGGACTCGGGTCTTACTGAAGAGGAAGTCTTTTCGAAATATGAGAACTTCAAGAGTTTCCTGTATGCTGTCTATGACGGAAGCAATACCAAGATAAGGGCTTACCATCCGTTGACATTCGCATTCAACAACAAGAAATTCACTTTTGAAGGTCTGACCGACATGTACGACATGGCGCGTCTGACAGACAGCCAGTCGATAAAGATGGGCAACGGCTCGGCCGCCATATGGATTGTCGGCGAGAATACTGCCGACAGCAAGAACAAGAACAAGGAGGCAGCCAAGGTTACCTACGCATGGAAAATCATACGTATCTGCAACATCGCGATATCCAAGATAGACATGCTTCAGGATGCAACCGAGTCCCAGAAACTCGACCTGCTTGCCCAGGCATACTTTATCAGGGCATATGTCAACTTCGACATATTCCGCTTCTACGGGGCAGTGCCTTATGTTGACAAGGTCCTCGGACCGGATGACGAGTGGGATCTTCCTGCAATCTCTGAATACGAGTTCTGCAAGAGGTGCGCAGAGGATTTCCAGACTGCTGCCGACCTCTTCGAGCAGGCCGGACTCATGAGACGTGACCGTGACATGAGCCTGAACGGCCCTGACCAGGACAAGCCGAACGGAACAGCGGCATATGCCCTCAAGGCCCGTGCCCTCCTGTATGCGGCAAGTCCGCTCAACCAGCCTGACCACGGCTCAAACCAGGCAGACTGGGCTGCGGCAGCAGAGGCCAACTGGAAGGCCATAGAGGTTGCCGAGGCCAATGGCTTTGCACTGCTTGATGCAGCCAACTACATGAGGAACTTCTACGGCAACAGTTACAACAACGAGCAGCTCTGGGGCTTCCCTGCAGCTACCAACCAGCAGTACAAGAACTCCCTCTTCCAGGCCTTTGTACCTTACTGCTATTCCAAGGACAAGTATTCTTCGGCACAGTGCCCTACCCAGAACTTCATAGACAAGTTCGAGACAGCTGACGGCTACGCGCTGAATACTGAGGAAGACAGGGCTCTTGCGACTTCAGCAGGTTCGTATAATGAGCAGAACCCTTATGCCAACAGGGACCCGAGGTTCAACCTTACCATCATCTACAACCAGAAGGACCTGAGCGCCGGCGGTATCAGCGAGCCTGCATCGCTTTATGTCAATGAGGACGGCTCGCTTCCGACGAATTCCCTGCTTGCAAAGCCGGAGGGTGCATCAGACGGGGTAACCGAGACATACTACTACGAATGCAAGCGTATCGGAGGCCCGTATGTCAACAATACCCAGCCTGTGACCCTTACCGACCCTATCGTGCGCCTTGCCGAGCTGTATCTCAACTATGCCGAGGCTGCCTTCATGGCATACGGGTCTCCTTCAAGCAGTGCCCCGGGTGCTACCATGACGTCCGAAGAGGCGTTGAACAAGATCCGCACAAGGATTGGTATGCCGGCTGTACATGAGGAGTACGTGAATGACCCTGAGCGTTATCTCGAAAGAATCAAGAACGAGAGGGCGATAGAGCTCTGCTCCGAAGGCTACCACTACTACTGCGATATCCGCAGATGGATGGATGCCCCTGAAATCGGAAGGAGCACCCTCATGGGTATGCGTGCGACAAAGCTCAACGAACCGTATGACCATGAAATGTACCCAACAGGGTTCAGATATGAAAGGTTCGCGCTTCCTGACAACCGCCAGATTGCATGGAAGAATGACGGAATGTACTATATACAGTTCAATAAGAACATCCTTCAGAAAATGAAGAACTACACCCCGAAGATGGAATGGTAGTACAATCTTAAAACTGAATTATTTATGAGACAATACAATATAAAGGCAAAATTCTGGTACACCGTCTCGCTCTTCATGTGCGTGTGCCTTCTGCTGCCTGCAGCAGGAAGCGAAGCCTTTGCCCAGCAGAAGAATGGGGGCAAGATGGCAAGTGTATCGATTGTCATCGTGGATGAGAACGGGAACGGCATCCCTTACGCTGAAATCTCGGCAGGGGAAGGTTCCATCCACCGTACTGCCGATGCTAACGGGGCGGTAAGCTTTACTGCCGATCTGAGGGACATGGTCACAATCAGCAAGGACGGATACACTTCAGTCAATGTCCTTGTGGAGGCGATGACCGACTCCGAGTCTGTCACACTTCATGAAGACCTGCTTTATGCGAGCGAGTCGGATATTATCCCTCTCCCATATATGGAGATGCTGCAGAGATATTCCGTGGGAAGTACCGTTGTGATAAAGGGCGAGGACCTGGAGAAGTATTCCTCTACCGATATCAGGAATGCCCTGACCGCAATAGCTCCGGGGGTCGAGGTTACTGAGAACTTCGGGGACACCGGCATAACCCCTCTCGAGAACACCAACCGTTACGGGGCTGCATGGGCAGTGTCCCCTACTGCCAGAGGCCGCAGGATGATCTATATGGTCGACGATATCCCTGTGCAGATTAACGAGACCCCTCTCGACCCTCAGCAGATCGAGTCGATTACCATTGTACGCGATGTCCTGGAGAAGACCCTGTACGGAGCTTCTGGCGCTGACGGCATCGTCTATATCAAGACAAAGCGCGGCCAGTACAATGACAGATACCTGAATGTCTTTGTCGAGGGCGGTGTCAACATCCCTGACAAGATGCCTGGCTATGTAGGAGGTGCAGACTATGCAAGGCTCAACAATGTGGCAAGGGCCAACAGCGGCATGACCCCTCTGTATACGCAGGATGATGTAGCAGCCTATGCGAAGGGTAACCCTAACGACCTCTTCCATCCGAATGTGAACTTCAAGGACATGATGCTCAAGAATGTCATGTGGTACACCAAGGCCGGCGTACAGTCCGGCGGCGGTAACGACATTGTCAGGTACTATGCATATCTGGGCTATGCCGGAGAGGACGACATCTATAAGATAGGTCCGGCTGCCGACTACAACCGCATTAACATCAATGCCAACCTCGACATCAAGCTCCACAGGTATATCAAGGCCCGTTTCGGACTGATTTCATCCATGGGCATCAGGCGTTCGGCCAACTATGGCTATGATTCAGACTACTCGAGCGACGATGAGGACGACAACTCCACACTCGGTGTCACGGAGTTCCCGGATGTCATAAGCGACATCAATACGATTCCTGCAATCTCGTTCCCGATATATGCCAATAATGACCCGTCTCTGGAGCATCCATGGTATGCGGTGACATCCCAGTACAACCAGAACCCGATTGCGAACCTTACGCGCAACGGTGCATATACCGAGACTATCCGCAAGGGCCTGATCAATGTAGGTGTGGACATCGACTGGTCATTCCTAACAAAGGGCCTGAAGTCCATGACCTACGGGGCATACGATGCCACCAATCTTGTGCGTCTCGGTACTGCAGAGGACTATGCCGCATATATCCTGAATCCTCAGATGCAGGACGGTGTCATGGTCATGGTGCCGGAGCAGAGCGGAAGCCACAGCGTATCGGAGATGGCCAACAAGACCAAGCTCCTGGACTATTTCTCCAACAGGCTGTATTTCGTGCATAAATTCTCATATGACCGCACTTTCGGCAAGCACCGTGTGAATGCCGGAGCAGACTACATGATTACAAAGCGTTCGCAGAAATTCATTACCGAGCACAGGAGGGAGATGGACTTCGGATTCGATGCAGGCTATGTATATGATGACAGGTTCATCGTACAGACTGCCATGAACTGGCACGGCACATATTATCTGCGCAACAACACATGGGGTTATTCCCCTTCTGTCGGCCTCGGATGGATCATGTCCCAGGAGAAATGGCTGAAGGATGCCAGGAACCTTGACTTCCTGAAGCTCAGGGTGCAGGCCGGACTTCTCCACTATGACAGCTCCACTTCCGCCAACAGGGACATCGACAACTATTCATGGAACAGCAGCGGATCCAAGTTCGGACCTTACCAGAACAACCAGTGGTTCGGCAGCACCACCAGCGAGAATATCAACAGGACCTACATCTCCATGCTCGGCAACCCTAACCTGCGTATGGAGCAGAGGAAAGAGATTATCGCCGGTGTGGACGGACTCGCATTCGACAGAAGGTTCAACTTCTCGCTGACTTACTACAATGTCCTCGAGGACGGACCTATTACACAGCTCAGCAATGTGCTTCCTCTCGTGGCAGGTGTATCTTCCGGAGCATTGTGGATGAACTACAACCAGACCCGTTACCAGGGACTCGAGCTGACTCTCGGCTGGAAAGACAAGATCGGCGACTTCACATATGCAGTCAACGGATGGGCTACAACCCAGGCATCTGAAGTCCTCCGTGTCGATGAGATGAACTACAAGCAGGCATACCGTTCACAGGTAGGCAACTCCAGCACTGCAATATGGGGACTCCGCTGTCTCGGACAGTTCCAGACGGACGAGGAGACTCTCGAAGTGCCTCAGCTGTTTGATGAGAGCCTTTCTGCAGGCGACCTCAAATATCAGGACATGAACGGCGACGGTTACATTGACGACAATGACGTGTGCGTCATCGGCGACAGTTCCCCGAAGCTCGTATACGGCATCACTGTCAATCTCAAATACCGTGACTTCGACCTCTTCCTTGCAGGTACCGGACGGGCATTCTATGACATAGCCCTTACCAACAGCTATTTCTGGAACGGATGGGGAGACGGCAATTATTCACAGTATACGCTTGACAATGTATCGAATCCGTCACATCCTCGCCTTGCATACAACAAGGTCGAGAACAACTACCAGGCGTCGACTTTCTGGCTTACCGACGGAGGCTTCTTCAAGCTCCAGACCGTGGAGATCGGGTATGAGCTCCCTGTAGAGCGCCTCAACATATCACGCGGGCTCAGGGGTCTCAGGGTATATCTCAGGGGCAACAATGTATTCACATTGACAGGAGTGAAATATGTGGACCCGGAAGCCATCAATTCAGGTCTTACCAACTATCCTCTCATGAGGACATTTGTAGCCGGTGTCAAAGTAACTTTCTAAAAGAGTAATGATGATGAAAAAATATAATCTGATTCTTGGATGTATCATTTCGTTCCTGGCAATCTCCTGCAGCGAGTTCCTGGATCCGTATCCGAGCGCAATCCGCGATGAGGACTATGTGCTCGAATCCTCGACAGCAATGCAGGGGCTTATAGACCAGTGCTACGAATACATGTCCAGAAACTATAACAACAATGAGGGCGCCTATCTCGACTGTGCCACCGACAATGCGGTGCGTACATCCCGGACCGATGCCATCAGCCGCATCGCGATAGGTGTTACCCTTCCTGGCGATGACCCTTTCCAGACCTACTGGGACAGGGACTACAAGGGAATCTATAACGTGAATCTCTTCCTCAAGGACGAGAACGGGCGCAATACCCGCTACATGCTTGACGAGCACTTCGATGAACTGCTCCGCAACAGGCTCTGGGGCGAGGCCTATGCACTCAGGGCGTGGTTCTACTGGGATCTTCTCCAGAAGTTCGGCGGCAAGGGTACTGACGGGCAGCTTCTCGGTGTGCCTCTCATCCTCGAGCCGGTCAAGATATGGGAGCTCGACCCGGAAGAAATCCGGAATATCGATATCAAGCGTGCCACTTATGAAGAGTGTGTACAGCAGATTATCAGCGATTGCGATGAGGCCATCAAATATCTGCCCAAGGCCCACAGGGACTTCCTGGTTGAGGACCCTCTTGACCTGCGTATCCTCGGGTCACGCTGCTACGGCAGGCTTGACGGCATCACCATGACGGCTGTAAAGGCTCTTGTATATCTGACATGGGCAAGTCCGAGGTTCAATCCGGAAGGCGACCAGACAAGATGGGAGAACGCTGCGAAATTCGCCAAGGAAGTCATTGACTTCAAGCTTGAGGTGGACGGGGCCGTATCCAACGGATTCGCCGTGGACAAGTCTGTCAACTTCTTAAATCCTAACGACCCTTCAATCATCTTCGCTTCACGTTACAACAACAATAACGAGGATATGGAGCGCATGTTCTATCCTGACGGCATGCAGGGTAACGGCAACATGGGTGCTACCCAGGAGCTCGTGGATGCATTCGGCATGGCAGACGGCTACCCGCTCGGAGATCCGCGTTCACAGTATGAGTACGACCCTGATAAACCTTATGAGAACAGGGACCCTCGCTTCTACAGTGTCATATTCTATAACGGAAGGACGATATCCACAGGTGCTGCCGGTGACAAGCTCTATACATTCGAGAACTATGTCGGCGGCAAGGACGAGGCGGAGAGAAGCTCGCGCAACTCCCTGACCAACTACCATATCAAGAAGTTCGTCTACAGCGGGCTCAACTGGTCTGAAAGCAGCGTCGCAAAGATGCCTCACTGCAAGTTCTTCATCCGTTGGGACCATATGGTGCTTGCGTTTGCGGAGGCTGCCAACCAGATAGGCGGACCTAATCATCAGATAGACGGCCTTACTCCTAAGCAGGCTATCTCGTGGCTGCGCAGCAGGCCGACTTATGACGGGGACCCGGGACTGGTATCTGACCCTTATCTCGATGAGATTTCCCTTGCAGGAAAGGATGCTTTCAACGAGTTCCTGAAGAACGAGCGCAGGATCGAGACATGTTTCGAGGGCACATGGTTCTTCGACATCCGCAGATGGTCCACGACTCTCGGCGACCTCAACAAGCCTGTGCACCGTCCTGTCATTACCAGGGAAGCGGACGGGTCGTATACATATGACTATGAAGTCATAGAGGAACGCACATTCAGGTCTGCATATCTCCCTATCCCTTACAAGGAGATGCTGAACATCAACGGACTTGTCCAGAATGAAGGCTGGGAAAGCTGGCAATAAACAGAAACAAATACAGGAATATGAAAAAATTTATACTGCTTCTTGCAATTTCATCATTTGCATTTACTTCATGTTATGATGACTATCTCATCGACTATGACACGCAGGCTGTCGGCTTTGCCAATCATACCGATGTGAGGTCAGTCATAGTGGGGGAGGGAATGAAATTCTCTACTGGCGTGGCTCTTGGAGGAGTCATCAACAATGAGGCAGACAGGGTCATAAGCTATGAGATAGACGAGTCTCTCGTGAATGACGAGACCCTGAATGCATTGAAGACCCATTCTCTCGGCTATATCACGTCATTGTTCGGGGATATCGATGAACTTCATATGCTGCCTGAAGAGGAGTACAACCTCAAGAATTCAGGCGGACAGCCGGGAAAGACCGTCATCAGGGCAGGGTCGCATCTCGGGACAATCGAGATACAGGTGGATTCGACAGCCTTCCTTAACGGCTCTGCAAGCCTGGTCCCTGACCATGTCATCCCGTTCAGGATTACCGATACAGGCAGCGATGACCTGCAGATCATGGCCGGATACGAGACGACAGTCATTGCTGTCCGCTATGAGAACATGCTGTTCGGCAATTACTGGCATGGCGGCGAGGCTGAGGTTGTCAGCCCGTCAGGCGAGTCGAGGACTGTGACATACGACCTTGAAGTGCCGCAGAGCGACAATATGGTCTGGACATTGACGACTTTCAGTCCTTACTCATTGACTGCAAATGCCATCGCCAACGAACTTAACGGCTCGGCGGCCCAGATGAAGCTCACTCTCGACTGTGCGACAGGCAAGATCACTGTCAGCGCTGTTGACGGGGCTCCTTATAAGGTCGAGCCTGACGGGGAAAGCTATTACAACATGGCCCGTCTCCTTCAGGACCGTGAAATCCATCTGAGCTATAAGTTCACTGACGAAAACGGCGATACATGGCATTGCAAGGATGTCCTCCAGTTCCGTAACCGCGTCCGAGACGGCGTGAACGAATGGCAGGACGAGAATCCGGAACACTATAACTGATGAATCAATCCTATGTCTCTGATGTCAAATAGAATAAAGGTCATGGCAATCATTGTTGCAGGAGCATTGTGCTGCTGTAACAATGACATGCCGGATTCCGGTGTCCCGGAGGTATATCCTGATGACAGCCATGAGGTCCTGCCTCCTTACAATGTGGACGCCAGGAAGAACAGCCAGGCCACTTCCGAGTGGTCCACATGGCAGGCCTATACCCTGGACTGCATTGAGGGCTTTGTTCCCGGTGCTCCCGAGCCTGAGACCGACCGTTTCGGCGGGTGGAAGACAGGGACAGATTACGGGGCGACAGGCTTTTTCAGGGTGCAGAAGATCGGCAGCCGCTGGTGGATGATTACCCCGGAAGGCAACCTGTATCTCTCCAAGGGCGTCACATCGTTCGCTCCGGGGAATTCGGACCGTTCCAAGGCAGAGCTTGCCTCGCGGTTCGGGACTGTCTCGGAATGGGCAAGGCAGGAGATTTCCTGGCTGAAGGAGACCGGTTTCAATTCTGTAGGCTCATGGTCCAGGGACAGCGAGATACTGCGTCTTGACGACAGTGAGAAGATTCCGTACTGCGTGATTGTAAGTCCGATGGGAGCCCTCAACGGGGCGATGAAGAGCAGCGGGGAAGAGAAGGACGGCTATGCGGCAGCAGGCTGGGAAGGCTATCCATACGACTTCGCCTGTGTCTTCCATCCTGATTTCGACAGGTACGTCGAGGAAAAGATATCCGTGATATCCAAGTACAGGGATGACCCTTACTGTATCGGATATTTTACCGACAACGAGATACCGTGGAAGGATTATGCCCTTGACAGATGCCTTGAAGAATGGCCTGCAACCCATATCAACCATATCAAGGCACAGGAATGGCTCGACGCAAGGAAAGGCAGGACCGGAGTGTCTCTCGACGAGGCGACGGATGATGACCGCAAGGCATTCATAGCCTACTGTCTTGACATATATCTGCAGAAGGTAACGGCCGCATTGAAGAAGTACGACCCCAACCACCTTTATCTCGGATGCCGGTTCAACCAGTGGAAATATGAGCTCGTGAATGAGGAGATATTCAAGGTCGCCGGCCGCTATATGGATGTGATTTCCCTCAACCATTACCAGAAATGGGAGCCGGACGAGACTGCGATGCGCAACTGGGAGGCCTGGTCCGGGAAGCCGTTCATGGTTACCGAGTATTATGTGAAAGGGGAGGACTCCGGCCTGCCGAATGCAACAGGTGCAGGATGGAATGTCAGGACCCAGACCGAGCGCGGATATTTCTTCCAGAACTTTACCAGGGTCCTTGTCAAAGGCGGGACATGTGTCGGATGGCACTGGTTCAAGTATATGGACAATGACCCGGAAGACACATCGGCGGATCCGTCGAACCGTGATTCCAACAAGGGTATGGTCCAGTGGAACTACAACCGGTGGGTCCCTCTTGTCGAGAGCATGGACGAGTTCAACCATAATGTGTGGAACCTGGCTGAATTCTATGACAGTCAGAAATGACAACAGTTAAAAAATGAAACAGATGAAAAGAATATTATACATGCTGCTTGCAGCATCAGTTCTTCTCTGGGGATGTACGGCAGAAGTGGAGCCGGTGACATTTACCGCTCCGGTAGTTGAATTCCCGGATGAAAATGAGTCGCTGGCGACAGTGTCAGTGGGCGAGCCGGCTACCTTTACCGCAGAGATAGTCAGCGGGAACGGGCTTACGACCGGCTGGTATGTCGATGGAGTGCTTGAGTCATCGGGCAGTACACTTACATATACCTGGGATGCCCCGGGAGAATATGTCGTAAGATTCGAGGCTTCAAACGGAGCAGGCTCCGTAGAGAAGGAGTACAATGTATCGGTCACGGACAGGCTTGAAATCTTCATCTCGTCCGAAAGCGAGTATGAGGTCGGCGAAAGTGTCGATTTCTACGAAGACAGCTTCATGAGGCTGTATGCCGTCGTGGTTGAAGGCTCCAATGTACAGCATGAATGGAAGGTCGACGGCGAGGTAAAATGTACAGAGGCGTATTTCAATACGTATGAGCTGGAACTCGGAGCTGCTACTCATACTGTGTCATACCGGGGCTGGAACAGTGTAGGGGAAATAGAGAAGGAGTTTACCGCGAATGTGGTTGAAAGACCTCTTACGGTATCTTTCTCTGAAGAAGCGACGACAATTGCCGGTCTGGAAGGCCTGACCGTATCGATTACGGCTACAGTCGACTATGGTGCCACAGGTATAGAGCATTCATGGAAGGTAGACGATGCGGAGGTCTCTACCACCAATGAGTTCAGCCATAAGTTCAATGAGGCCGGAGACTATGAGATCTCCTATTATGGAGTCAACGCCAAGGGCGAGGAAGTCAACAGGACATGGGCGGTCGTAGTCTCTACAAGAGAGGAATTCCTGCTCGATGACTTCGAGAGCGGCGAAAAAGGCATATTCGTGACCCAGAACGGAGCGAAAGTCGGTATAGAAGCAAATCCGTTCCCGTCCGAGAAGAACAGCAGTGCATATGTCCTTGCTGCAAGAGGGGACAGCGGCTCCGGATATTTCGGATTCACTGAGAGCGTCGTTTCGGCAATGGGCATCAATATCGATGACTGGGACGGCATTAAGGTGGATATGTACATCCCGAGCGATGTGGCCAAGTTCTATCCTGTGATGGATGCCAAGACCAGCGGCTCCAACTACGTCTATGCAAATGGCTTTGACAAGGAGACCGGCGAGCCGTATGAATGGGATACATGGGTTACTCTCGAGTACGACATAGACTTTGCCGGCATGAAACAGCTCCAGCCGAGGCCATTCGTCAATGCAAACGGCGGTAGTGCAGGAAAGAAAGGCGGCGTAGTATACTACGATAATTTCTATCTTTACAAGAATAACTGATTCCGCTTATGAAAATAAATGGATCAATTATATTGGTGTTGATGCTTCTCTGGGTTGTGTCCTGCACAGCCCAGGAGAAGCAGGATAACGACTGGGGCGTATATCCGGATGAACCGTCGGAGACTGACGGCTGGTGGAGTGCCCTGTATCCTGCCGACTGGACACCGGGATACAGTGACGGACAGGGACGTTTCCTGCATGATTTCTCGTATGCAGGATATCATTCGGGCCTGGACCGGATTCCGGATATCAGCCTCAATGTGACGGATGTGACGGAGTCTCCGTACTTCGCGGACAAGGAAGGTATAAGCGATGCCACCTCTGCGATACAGAAGGCCATCGACGATGTCTCTGCCAAGGGCGGCGGAGTCGTGTATATCCCTGCCGGAACATATGTGCTGAGCCTTCCTGCAGGGAAGAGCAATGTGCTGTCCGTGACGAAGAACAATGTGATTATCAGAGGTGCAGGTCCGGATAAGACCTTCCTTAAGAATACGACCACCGACATGAGGAGCAAGACCATCATCTCGTTCAACGGCAGTGCGTCATGGGATTCCCCTCAGGGTGCCGAGGCAATGCTGACAGAGGATGTCCTGCTGCCTTCCACTGTGATTCCCGTCGACGGGGCCGGCTCGTTTGCCCCGGGGGACAAGGTCATGATCAAGTCCGATGTGACCGATGCCTTCAGGGAGGAGCATAAGGTCGGCGACAACTGGGACAATCTTACGAAAGGCCCGCATTTCCTCAGGGAGGTGGTATCTGTCGATGCTGCTGCAGGGACGGTAACGGTCGACGTGCCGACAAGATACCCGATGAAGACCAGGGACAATGCCCGCATGTACCGTGTCAAGGACCAGCTCAAGGAATGCGGCATAGAGAATATAGCGATAGCCAATGTCCAGAACCCGATCGAGACAGGATGGGGAGAGGAGGACTACAATACCTCGGGCAACGGCTCGTATCAGGTGCATGCATCCCATGTCATAAAGTTCAGGAATGCCGAGAACTGCTGGGCCCGCAACGTGTATACATGGCGTCCGGAAGGCAATGATGAGGATGTCCACATCCTTTCCAACGGCATAGAGATAGGGGACAGCCGCTTCGTGACAGTTACCGGGTGCAATATCCAGCGCAGCCAGTATGAGGGCGGCGGCGGAAACGGCTACATGTACACCCTGAGCGGCAATGACTGCCTGCTGGAGGAATGCGTTGCAGAGCATGGACGGCACAACTATGACTTCAAGAGCATGACATCCAACGGGAATGTCCTGTACAGATGTACGTCCAAGGACCCGAGTCTCGCTTCCGACTTCCACATGCATCTGAGCATGGCGAACCTCATAGACGGGTTTGTGGCTGACGGAGACCATATCGATGCTTCGTTCAGGCCGTGGGGTAGCGCAAAGGCCGTGCACATGTACACCACCACCGAGTCAGTCATCTGGAACACTACCGGTCTTAAGGCCGACGGCGAAGGAGTCCTTGTGGTATCGAAGCAGTACGGCAACGGATACGTGATAGGCACACAGGGTGCAGTGACCTCAGTTACCACACAGCCTGTATCCGGTACTCAGAACGGGAAGTCATATGATACATCCCCTGAGGACTTTGTGGAAGGAGTCGGCATGGGTGCCACACTCCAGCCGCAGTCGCTTTACAAGGACCAGCTGAAAAAGAGACAGGAACGTTTATAGCCGCTTATGGCAAAAACTGATAACCGATCATGAAAAAGATAATATTTCTCATTGGCTTCGCCATATCCGCATTAATGATGGCATCATGTTCCGGCACTTCCGGACAGGAAGGTTTCGTAAAGGTACAGGGACAGATACTTGTCAATCCCGACGGGAGCGAATTCCATATCACGGGCACGAATCTCGGCAACTGGCTCAATCCCGAGGGCTATATGTTCAGGTTCCCGGGGCATATCAATTCCGCGCATTTCATCAATGAGGCCCTGTGCCAGCTTGTAGGCCCGCAGTATATGGAGAATTTCTGGAAAGAATTCGTCTCCAGATATGTCACGGAAGAGGATATAGCATTCATCGCAGCTTCCGGGGCCACTACAATCCGTCTTCCGTTCCATTACCGGATATTCACAGGGGACGGGTATCTCGGGATGCGCGACCCTGAAGACGGCTTCCGCGCCATCGACAATGTCGTGGCATGGTGCAGGCAGTATGGACTGAAGATTATCCTCGACATGCATGACTGCCCTGGCGGACAGACAGGCGACAATATCGATGATTCATACGGCTATGCATGGCTCTTTACCGAAAAGGAAGCCCAGGACCAGTTTGTATCCATCTGGGAAAGCATCGCTGAACGGTATGCCGATGAGCCTGTTATCCTCGGTTATGACTTCATGAACGAGCCTATCTCCTCAAGGCTTGCCGACAAGGACGAACTTAACGCCCTTCTCCAGCCTCTGATGATAAGGGTATCGGAGGCTGTGAGAAAAATAGACCCGAACCATATATTCTTTATCGGCGGAGCACAGTGGAACGGCAATTTCAGCATGTTCGACAACTATACGTTCGACAGCAACATGGCATGGACCTGCCACACATACCAGTGCTCTCCTCAGGTAAAGTCCCTGCTGCGCTTCACGTCCGTCAGGGAAAAGACCGGCCTGCCTATGTATATGGGCGAGACAGGGGAGAATACCGATGAATGGGTAATGAATATGAGGATGGCCCTCGACTCCGTGAATATCGGATGGACATTCTGGCCGTACAAGAAACTTGCTTCATCGAGCTCGTTCGTGAGCGCCGAGATGCCTGAAGGCTGGAAGACCGTATGCGAGTTCCTTGCCGCGGACAGGTCAAGCTATTCGAAGATTGCGGCAGCAAGGCCTGACCAGGCAGCCGCAAGACGTACCCTCGATGCATATCTCGACAACATCCTCTTCGGGAAATGCAATGTGAACGGCGGCTATATAAATGCTCTCGGGCTTGAATACTGATTGCCGTATGAGAAGGACAGTATTTCTCGCCTTGTTCCTGATATTGCCGTTCCTGCCGGCAAAGGCGCAGTTTATATGGGACCTGGAGCATCTTGAGAAGGTGCGCGGGTCCCTTCAGGAGGAGCCTTTCTATGCAAAGGCATGGGAGGCCTTGAAGGCGGAAGCTGACGAGGATCTCGATGCCGAGCCGCTTTCCGTGATGATGAAGACAAAGACCCCGGCAAGCGGAGACAAGCATGACTATATGAGTCTTGCCAGGTATTACTGGCCTGACCCGAGCAAGCCGGACGGACTTCCGTATATCAGCAGGGACGGGATTTCCAACCCGGAACTGAAGGAGCTGGACAGGAACAGGCTTTCCGAGACGGCCGACCGTGTGACGACCCTGTCCCTTGCATGGTTCTTCAGCGGGGATGAAAAGTATGCCCGCAAGGCGACCGAGCTGCTCCGGGTGTGGTTCCTCAACGAGGATACGAAGATGAACCCCAATCTGGAATACGCCCAGATGGTTCCCGGCAGGGACAACGGCAAGGGTCGCTGCTACGGTGTGCTGGACTCCTATTCTTTCGTGGAGATGCTGGACGCCGTAGAGCTGCTGGACACTTCGAAGTCATTTACGGATGAAGATTCGCAGGGAATCAGGGCATGGTTCGGCGAGCTTCTCGACTGGATGCTGACAAGCCAGCAGGGAAAGGACGAATGCTCCCAGGCAAACAATCACGGGACGGCATATGATGCCCAGGTAATATCCCTTGCCCTGCATGCGGGGAAAGACGATATCGCCCGCGAGATTATCATGGAATTCCCTCAGAAAAGGACGTTTACGCAGATCGAGCCGGACGGGAGACAGCCTCATGAGCTCAGGAGGACGATAGCCTACCACTATTCCTGGTACAATCTCACTCACTACATAGACATCTATCTCATGGCGGACAAGCTCGGGATAGACATCGACCAGGCAGAGTCTGAAGACGGCCGCAGCTTCTATAAGGCCCTCGACTTCCTCGTGCCGTATCTGGGCACGGGAGGGGAGACATGGCCGTATCAGCAGATAAGCGGCTGGAACGGGGTGGAACAGAACCTTTACAGGGATCTGTACCGCACGGCCACACTCCTCGATACGACACGCACGGACTATCTTGAGCTTTTCAGGAAGAATGCCAGGGTCGCATTGGGAGACCGCTTCAACCTTTTGTATATGAACCCCGAAGACAAATGACAGCATGGACAGGAAAGCAGTATTGACATTGCTGGCAGCAGGGCTGTTCTCTACCGGTGCCTTTGCCGGAGAGCCCTTGCCGGCACCCCAGATAATAAATGTAGAGGCAAGGCAGACCGTCTCGCTCGACGGCCTCTGGAAGACAATCGTGGACCCGTATGAGAACGGCTACTATGACTACCGCAGGGCCCCGTTGAGAGACAGGTCCTCATATTTTGCGGACGATGACTTCAACAGCGACCGGACAAAGCTGTATGAGTATAACTTCAATACCGACCGGACGCTGAATGTCCCCGGGGACTGGAACACGCAGCGACCGGAGCTGTACTATTATGAAGGCACCGTATGGTACAGGAACCGTTTCCCTTATCATCCGAAGGAGAATACAAGGACATTCCTGTATTTCGGTGCGGCCAACTATGAGACTGTCGCCGGACTCAACGGGAGCAAGATTGGACGTCATACCGGAGGATATACTCCGTTCAATTTCGAGGTTACCGGAAAGCTCGTTGACGGGGAGAATTCCCTTATCGTCAAGGTCGACAACAAGAGGCTTGCGGAAGGGGTGCCGACCCTCAATTCCGACTGGTGGAACTATGGCGGGATTACGAGGAGCGTCATGATAGTGGAGACCCCGATGACTTTTGTACGGGATTATTTCCTGCAGCTTAAGAAAGGCTCGTCAAACGTGGCTGCCGGATGGGTTCAGCTGGACGGAGAGCAGGCTGAGCAGGATGTGACGATAGAGATTCCTGAGCTCGGTCTTGTAAAGAAGGTAAGGACAGACGCCTCGGGATATGCCGGATTCGAGTTCAGGTTCAGGCCTGAGCTGTGGTCTCCGGAACACCCGAAGCTGTATGAGGTCCGCATCATCGCAGAGACTGACAGCATCACTGACAGGATAGGATTCAGGACAATCGGGACAAAAGGCACGAAAATACTTCTGAACGGTCGCGAGGTGTTCTGCCGCGGAGTATCCATCCACGAGGAGAAGCCGTACGGAATGGGAGGCAGGGCATGGTCTGAAGAGCATGCAAGGACCCTTCTCGGCTGGGCTAAGGAACTCGGGTGCAATTTTGTCAGGCTCGCCCATTATCCGCACAATGAGACAATGGTGCGTGTCGCTGAAGAGATGGGACTGATGGTCTGGTCGGAGATTCCTGTCTACTGGACTATCCAGTGGGAGAACCCGCAGACCTATGCCAATGCCGAGGCCCAGCTCCGGGACATGATTACGCGAGACAAGAACAGGGCGAATGTCGTTGTCTGGTCCGTTGCCAATGAGACTCCTCATGGGGATGCCCGGCTGAAGTTCCTGACTTCGCTCATCGGCAAGGCACGGGATATGGACCCTACCCGCCTTGTCAGCGCGGCAATGGAGAAAGACTATATCAATGACAGCCTCATTACTGTCAAGGATGAGCTCGCGGAATACGTCGACCTTATCAGTTTCAATGAATATGTGGGCTGGTATGACGGCACATCGGAGAAATGCGACAGGGTCAACTGGACCTTCGGCATAGAGAAGCCTGTATTTATCTCGGAATTCGGCGGCGGTGCGGTCTATGGCCGTCACGGTGATGTCAATGAACGCTTTACCGAGGAATATATGGAAGACCTCTACGAGAGGAGCATAGGCATGTTCGAGAGAATGCCCGGTCTTGCCGGGACCACCCCGTGGGTGCTCAAGGATTTCCGGTCTCCGCGCAGACAGATGCGTGACATACAGGATGACTACAACAGGAAAGGTCTTGTATCCGACCAGGGCGGAAAGAAGAAGGCTTTCTATGTGATGCAGCGCTGGTACGGGAAGATAAGGGAGAAGGAGGCCGCCAGATGACGGACGCCGTGCTTCCCGGAGCAGGTATTCATCAGAAGATATGAACAGATACCGATATTATATTATGCGTTTTTCAGAATTTCTTGTCAGGACACTGCCGAAGGCAGGCGGTGTCCTGTTTTTGTCGGCAGCCGCGGCTGTCGCAGCTTATCCGCAAGATAAGCCAGTATATCTGGACGGGACGAAGCCGATAGAGGAGCGTGTCGAAGATGCGCTCGGCAGGATGACTCTCGAAGAGAAGATAAAGGTAATCCATGCCCAGTCCAAGTTCAGTTCGCGCGGAGTGCCGCGTCTCGGGATTCCGGAAGTATGGACTACGGACGGCCCTCACGGCATCCGTTCCGAAGTGTACTGGGATGAATGGAACCAGGCAGGCTGGACCAATGACTCATGCGTGGCTTTCCCTGCCCTGACCTGTCTTGCCGCCACATGGAATACCGAGCTGGCGCATCTCTACGGCAAGAGCATCGGCGAAGAGGCCACTTTCCGGGGCAAGGACATGCTCCTCGGGCCCGGGGTCAATATCTACCGCTCTCCATTGAACGGACGTAATTTCGAATATATGGGCGAGGATCCGTATCTTGCAGGGAGGATGGTCGTACCTTATGTGCAGGGCGTGCAGGAAAACGGTGTCGCCGCATGCGTCAAGCACTATGCCCTGAACAACCACGAGATCAACAGGCACAGGACAAACGTCATTGTCGATGACAGGACCCTGTACGAGATATATCTCCCGGCTTTCAAGGCGGCTGTCCAGGAAGGCGGAGCATGGGCGATTATGGGCTCATACAACCTTTACAGGGACCAGCATTGCTGCCACAACAGCTATCTCCTGAACGATATCCTCAAGGGAGAGTGGGGCTATGACGGTGTTGTGGTCTCGGACTGGGGAGGCACCCATGATACTGACCAGGCAATCCGTAACGGGCTCGACATGGAGTTCGGCACCGGGACTGACGGTCTCAGGTCCGGAGCAAGAAATGCATACGACAGCTATCATATGGCATTCCCGTATCTTGAGAAGATACGCAAAGGGGAAGTCGGCACGGAAGAGCTCGATGACAAGGTGCGCCGGGTGCTCAGGCTGATGTTCCGCACATCGATGAACGGGGACCGTGGATTCGGAAGCTTCTGTTCAGAGGAGCATTATGCAGCAGCAAGGGCGATCGGAGATGAAGGTATTGTACTTCTGAAGAATGAGGGCAATATCCTCCCTGTCGATTTTGGCAGTGTGGAAAAGATTCTTGTCGTCGGAGAGAATGCCGTGAAGATGATGACGGTCGGCGGAGGAAGTTCTTCCCTTAAGGTGGAGAGGGAAATATCCCCTCTTGACGGAATCAGGGAGAGAGCAGGCTCGGATGTCGAGGTCGTCTATGCACGCGGATATATAGGAGATGTCACAGGCGAATATAACGGAGTGACAAGCGGGCAGGACCTTGCCGACACCAGGTCTGCTGATGAGTTGATTGCGGAGGCTGTCGCCCAGGCGAAGGATGCCGACTATGTCATCTTTATCGGCGGGCTCAACAAGAGCAAGCATCAGGACTGCGAGGATTCGGACCGTAAGGGACTCGGGCTTCCTTATGACCAGGACAGGGTAATCGAGGCCCTTGCCGCTGTGAATGACCGTCTGGTCGTAGTGAATATCTCGGGCAATGCCGTGGCAATGCCATGGATAGAGGAGGTGCCGGCCGTGCTTCAGGCCTGGTTCATCGGCTCCGAGGCCGGACATTCGATTGCCGATGTCCTCTCCGGAGATGTGAATCCGTCCGGTAAACTTCCGTTCACATTCCCTGCAAGGCTCGAGGACTGTCCTGCACATCTCCTCGGGGAGTATTGCGGCGAACCGGTCAAGGATACGGTTGACATAGAGTACAAGGAGGGAATCTTTGTCGGATATCGCTGGACTGACAGACAGAAGAAGACAAAGCCTCTCTTTGCATTCGGCCACGGCCTCAGCTACACCGAGTTCGAATACGGCAAGCCGACAACAGACAGCAGCACAATGACCTCTGACGGCCATGTCACAGTCAGTGTCGACATAACAAATGCCGGACAGCGTGCAGGAAAGGAGATTGTTCAGCTGTATATCGCTGACCGCAAGTCATCGCTTCCGCGGCCTGTCAAGGAATTGAAAGGCTTTGAGAAGATACTCCTTCAGCCGGGGGAGACGAAGACGGTCACATTTACCATAGACGTCGATGACCTGTCGTTCTTCGACCCCGAAAAGCATGAGTGGGTGGCTGAGCCTGGCAGGTTCGATGCTATAGTGGCCGCAGCCGCAGACGATGTGCGTGGCAGTGTTTCTTTCGAATTGAAATAGTCCCGGTTACATCTCGAAGAATTCCCTGTAGTAAGGCAGGTTTTCCCTGACGATTATGTCAATCGGCATAGTATGGTTGACAGTCTCTTCCTTCTGGTTGTACAGAAGCTGCCTTATAAGGGATTTCAGGGCATGGAAGCCCTGCAGCTCGGGACGCTGGCAAAGGATGGCGCCGATGGTGCCGTCCTTTATTCCTTTTATGTTGTTCTGTGTAAGGTCGAATGATATCAGGCATATTTCCTTTATCCCGTTTTTCCTGAGAATGTCGGCAAGGATATAGCCCCTGGAGTTCATGATGGCCATCCCTTTTATCTTCGGGTTCTCGTTGAGGAACGAAAGGACCTTCCTTTCGCTTTCGGCAGGGTCGAGTACTGAGAATGACGTCTCGTGTATCCTGTTCTGCATCCCCTTGCTCCTGAAATAGTCCTGGAAGCCCTTCTTCCTTGCAAGGGAGTTGCTGGACCTCTCGTTTCCGATTCTCTGCGAGCTCATGATTGCGAACTCCGAGTCCTCCGGGGTAAATGTGTCGAGCATCCTGCCCAGCAGCTGCCCGCAGGCGTACTGGTCTGTGGAATATGTGGATACGGGGGATGTCCCCTCGATGACGGCATCGACAAAGACATACGGGATGTGCTTGTCATCGAGCTCCTTGCACAGCCTCTGTGTCTCGGACTTGAATGTAGGCCCGATGATTACTGCGTCCGGAGACTGCTCGAGTATGCTCTCGAACGATGACCGGCATGAGTATATGTCGAACTGGTTGTAGAAGAAGAACGTACAGTTGAGCTTTATGTCGGAATACTCGTTGATGGCATGCATTATCCCGTCCCTGACGGCCCCCCAGTATTCTCCCTTTACGGCTATCGGGGTGGTTATGGCAATATTGTATTCCTTCTTGAGCGATATGGCGGACGTGTGGATATTGTATTTGTATCCTGTCTCTGCAAGTACCTGCTCTATGGCCTTGAGGCTGCGCTCCGACACGTTTCCCCTGTTGTGCAGGACACGGTCCACCGTGCCTACCGATACCCCGGCCATCGCCGCTATATCCTTTATCTTTATCTGCTTTGCCATGATATGTGACTGTATGCGGTTGATATTTATACAAATATTGTGTTTTTTGTTCGATTTTACAACATTTTGTGATGCTTTTGTGTGCCACAGTGATTGACAAGTGTATTATTTTTAATGTTTTTCATTGACACTATTATATTTATTGTTATATTTGTGTACGTGCACAAATATAGTGTCTGTATAAATGCAATAAAACATATGAAAGGGAATCTGTTTGATGTTTCAGGCAAGGTCATGGTTATGACCGGAGCCTGCGGTATCCTGGGCGGGACAATCGTGAAA
The DNA here is from genome assembly GCA_944323805.1 of uncultured Bacteroidales bacterium. GTDB lineage: Bacteria > Bacteroidota > Bacteroidia > Bacteroidales > UBA932 > Cryptobacteroides. The sequence goes on from CALUTW010000005.1 coordinate 122,034, forward strand.
TATTTTGCAGCCCAGGGCGTAAAGGTGGTTATTCTTGACCTTGAGAGGGCTGCCGAGACAGGGCACAGGCTCGTCGATGAGATTAAGGCCGAAGGCGGCGAGGCATGCTTCCTCCCGACGAACGTGCTGGACAAGGCTGTCCTGGAGGAGAACCATAAGGTTGTCCTTGAAAAGTATGGCAGGGTGGATATCCTCATGAATGCCGCCGGCGGGAATATGGCTTCTGCGACGGTGCCGCCGGACAAGACCATATTTGACCTTGACGTGGATGCCGTGAAGAAAGTGACGGAGCTGAACCTTTTCGGGACGATTATCCCTACAATGGTCTTTGCCAGGTCAATGGCCGAGCAGAAGGAAGGCTCCATAATCAACTTTGCCAGCGAGTCGGCGCTCAGGCCTCTGACCCGTGTGGCAGGATACGGGGTGGCGAAAGCTGCCGTCGCAAACTGGACCAAGTATCTCTGTGCCGAACTGGCGATGAAGTTCGGGGAAGGGCTGAGGGTAAATGCCATTGCCCCGGGATTTCTCCTTACCAACCAGAACCGTACATTGCTGACCAATCCTGACGGAAGCCTTACCCAGAGGTCGCATACGATTCTTGCGCATACCCCTATCAACAGGTTCCTCGAGCCGGAGGAGCTCCTCGGTACGCTTCACTGGCTGGCTTCGGATGCCTCTAAGGCTGTAACCGGCACCGTCGCTGTCGTGGACGGAGGATTCGACGCCTTCTCTATCTGACGGACACGATGCGTGGCATCTCATTTTACGGATGAAGTTGAATGAATAATTTAAAGTAATATCTATGTATCTGATGAAGGAGAGCTGGCGGTGGTACGGCCCGAATGACCCGGTCAGCCTGGATTATATCAAGCAGACGGGCGTTACAGATATCGTGCATGCGCTGCATCATATCCCGAACGGAGAGGTATGGACAGTGGATGAGATACGCAGGAGGCAGGAAATGATTGCCGGATACGGGCTTGTCTGGAGTGTGGTGGAAAGCGTTCCGGTGCATGAGCATATCAAGACCCAGACCGGGGATTTCATGAAATACATCGCGAATTACAAGCAGTCCATCCGCAATCTTGCAGAATGCGGTATCAAATGCGTCACATACAATTTCATGCCGGTACTCGACTGGACGAGGACAGACCTGGCATACCGTATGGAAGACGGGTCGAGAGGCCTGCGTTTCGAGCGCGATGCATTCCTTGCATTCGACCTGCATATCCTGAAGAGGAAGGGCGCCGAATCCGAGTATACCGATGAGGAGAAGGCAAGGGCAAAGGCCCGCTTCGAGAAGATGGACGCAGCCGAGATAGAGCTCATTACGAGGAATATGATAGCCGGTCTGCCGGGCAGCGAGGAAAGCTTTACTCTCGACCAGTTCCGTGAAGCCCTCGCGAGGTATGACGGAATAGATGCGGAGAAACTCCGTCAGAACCTGATTTTCTTCCTGCGTGAAGTATGTCCGGTGGCTGATGAGTGCGGAGTCGAGATGGTAATCCATCCGGACGACCCGCCATATCCGATTCTCGGTCTGCCGCGCATACTTTCGACTGCTGAGGATTTCAGGAAGCTTGTGGAGGCTGTGCCCAATGTCTCCAACGGGCTGTGCCTGTGCACCGGCTCGCTCGGAGTACGTCCGGACAATGACCTTGTGTCAATGATGTATGAGTTCGGCGACCGTGTCGGCTTTGTTCATCTGCGCAGTACAAAACGCAATGAGAAAGGGGATTTCTATGAGGCCAACCATCTTGAGGGGGATGTGGACATGTACGGCATGATGAAGGCGCTGCTTGAAGTGCAGCAGAGGCGCAAGGTATCGATTCCGGTCCGTCCTGACCATGGGCATCAGATGTGCGATGATCTCGGGCGCAAGTCCAATCCCGGATATTCCTGCTACGGCCGTATGCGCGGCATTGCAGAGCTCCGCGGACTTCAGATGGGCATTGCGAAGACTCTTTTCAAGGATTGACAATATAGCTTATAGTGTAATGTTTCCGTTTTGAGTAGGATAGGGCGACTGAAAAGGGTATTGATTCCACCTTTTTAGTCGCCCTATCTTCTTTATTGGCAGGTAAGAGTAGCCGGAAGGCTTCCGTCAGAGCGTGGCCGTCCGCGGCCTCGTGAGCGGCTCCCGAAGGAACCATGTTCCCTGATCCGGGCTTATGCCAGGAGCCGTTTTACAATTGAGGAGATCAGCTTGCCGTCAGCCTGTCCGGCGAGACGTTTGGTAGCTGTTCCCATTACCTTCCCCATGTCGGATGGCTTGCTGGCCCCCGTTTCCTCTATGATTTTCTTCAGCTCCGCCTCCACTTCAGCTTCACTGAGCTGTTTCGGCAGGTACACTTCCATTGCGGCAGCCTCGGCAAGTTCATTGTCGGCAAGCTCCTGTCTGTTCTGGCCGGCATATATCTCCGCGCTTTCCTTGCGCTGCTTGACAAGCTTCTGTATGATTTTCACGATATCCGCATCCGATACCTCGCCGTTTCCCCCTTCAGAGGTCTTTGCGAGCAGGATTGCAGCCTTGATGCCTCGAAGTGCCGCCAGACGTACTGTCTCATGGGCCTTCATGGCGGAAACCATGTCCGCCTGAATCTGTTTTTCAAGTTCCATATGTATGTCTCCTTTATTGATTGTACTGTTATCTGAACTCCTCGAAATCGGGCATTGCGATTCCGGCGATGAAGTCCTTGAATTTCCTGTCTTCCTTCGGGCAGATGAGAAGCACGTCATCAGTGTCGATGACCATATAGTTCTCAAGGCCTTTTATTGCCATGAGCTTGTCTTTCTTCTTGCTGTACACCAGCAGGTTCCTGTTGCCGTCAGACAGCCTTTCCCCTGAGATGAATGCATTCCCGTAGTTGTCTTTCCTGTCATAGTTGCTGTACAGGGCTTCCCAGTTGCCTATGTCGGCCCATCCGAACTGTGCCGGGTAGATCCATGCCTTGTCGGTCTTTTCCATTACACCATAGTCGATGGATATCTTTATGCAGTCGGAATATGCCCGCTCAATGAATTCCTTTTCTACCGGTGTGCCGAACACGTTCTCCCAGCCGGAGAACAGCCTGGTCACTTCCGGCAGATGCTTTTCCATCTCATTCTTTATCGTCCTGGCATTCCATGCGAAGATACCGGCGTTCCAGAAGAATTCCCCGCTGTCGAGGAACACCTTTGCAAGGGCGGGATCCGGCTTTTCCGTGAATGTCTTGACAGGCATAGGCTCCTCTTTCTCGAAGGCGGCCTTTCCTCCGGCAGCCTGTATGTAACCGTAGTTTGAGTCGGCCTTTGTCGGTCTGATGCCGAGGGTCATCAGCACATCGGTCCTTGCTGCATAGCCGAGGGCATCAAGTATCGTCTTCCTGAATCTCTCCTCGTCCATTATCAGATGGTCTGCAGGCGATACTACCATAGTCGCATCCGGATCTCTTTTCAGCAGGGCATATGCTGCATAGGCGATACATGGTGCGGTGTCTCTTCCATACGGCTCGACAAGCAGGTTTGACGGGGCAAGCTCCGGAATCTGCCCCTTTACCAGGTCTGCATACCGTGCAGTGGTCACTACAATGATGTTGTCGACCGGAATGATGCCGGCAAACCTTTCGAATGTGTATCTGAGAAAAGACTTGCCGGTGCCGGCTATATCAAGAAACTGTTTAGGGCAGGAGGTGCGGCTGACAGGCCAGAATCTTGTCCCGGCGCCTCCCGCCATTATCACGCAATAGTAGTTTTTGTCCATTATATTGTCGGTTTTCAGTTCAGTATATATTCGCTTTATGCAGTTGCCATTATATCTGGACCGGCAGGTAGGCCTGCGGATAATACCGGATTTCCGTGTGTCTCCCGTCGAAGGTCACTGTCGCGACATCGAAGAAGAATTCCGTATCCCTGTCGGCCATTCTCCTGATGTATCCCTTCGCGGCGGCAACGATTCTCCGTTGCTTGACGGCATTGACATTCTCTGCCGGATCTGCCTGCCCCGGAGTTCTGCGGCTCTTGACCTCGACAAAATGTATACCGTTGCGGTCCATTGTTATTATATCTATCTCAAGATGCCCCGATCTCCAGTTCCTCTCCAGTATCGTATGGCCTTCCCTTGCCAGGAAACGGCACACAAGGTCTTCCGCATGTCTTCCTATCGCGCCTTCCTGTCCGGTGTCCTTCCGTTTGTCCATCCCCTCGCCCTTTATCAATCAATCCCCTCTTTCTTCAGCCGGTGTCCCGCAGCCCGGTTCCCGTCAGTCGAATTTCACGACCGTCACTCCCGAGCCTCCGAACTGTATGTGCTCATCGGCTACTGAAGCTACCCCGGGCGTCGCCCGCAGGAATTTCTGTATCTCCTCCCTCAGTGCGCCCGTCCCCTTGCCATGGATAATCCTGACGCTCTGGATATTCAGCATTATGGCATCATCGACGTATCTCATGACTTTCTCTATCGCATCGTTGACCCTCTCGCCCCGCACATCGAGCTCAGGACTGAAGTTCAGCTTCCTGTCGGAGATGGATGTGTCTATCCTTACTGATGAGACTGTCTTCGGCGTGTCCCTGACAGCGCTCTTGTATTCGTTGGAGGAAATCCTTTCCACCTTGTCCGGGGTCATTTTGCTGCTGATGTTGCCGATATTTACGGTTATCGACTTCTGCGACACCTTTGCCACTTCCCCGACCATCCCGTTGGCCTTGACGCGGACTTTCTCTCCTACTGACAGCGGGGCATTCCGCAATGCCTCGATACGCTTCATCTCCTCGGCCTCTTCCTGCATCTTCTGGCGGGCCTTTTCATCCGCCCGCTGCGCCTTCCTCTGTCTCTCCCTCTCGCGCCGTGCGTCGATCTGCCTGATTTTCTTTTCTATATAGCTGTCCTTTTCTTTCTGCTCCTGCTCCTTTTTCTGAGCAAGTACGGAAACGAAATCCTGCAGCTCTTTCCTGGCCTCCCGGGTAATCTCCCTGTCGGCCTGCGATTCCCTGATTGTCCTGATTGTGTTCTCGACCTGCCTGTTGGCACCGCTGATGATTTCCTGGGCCTCCTTTCTTGCCTGGTCAAGTATTTCTTTCCGGGTCTTCTGTATTTCCTGGAGTTCCTTCTGGTATCTTTCAGTTACGCTTTCGAGTGTCCTGTCGGTGTTCTTTATCTTGGCGAGCTTCTCGTCGAGTGCCCTTCTGTTCCGGGCTATCTTTCTCAGGTTGCGCTCTATGCCTACGAACTCCTCGCCCGCACGTATCTCTGCGTCCTTTACTATGTTTTCAGGAAGCCCCATCTTCCTGGCCAGTTCGAATGCAAATGAATTCCCCGGCAGTCCCGTCTCGAGCTGGAACAGGGGGGCGATGTTCTTCACATCGAACATCATTGCCCCGTTGACGACTCCTGAATCCCCGTTGGAGGCGTACATCTTCAGGTTGGTGTAATGTGTAGTGATGACGCCATACACGCCCTTCCTGTCCAGGTCGCTGAGTATGGCTTCCGCGATGGCCCCGCCTGCAGCCGGTTCCGTGCCTGACCCGAACTCATCTATCAGGACAAGTGTCCTGCTGTCCGCATGCAGCACCATGTCCTTCATGTTGGCGAGGAAAGAGCTGTATGTGCTCAGGTCATTGTCTATCGACTGGTCGTCCCCGATATCCACCATGATACGGTCGAAGACCATCATCTCTGATGTCTCGGATGTAGGTATGAGCATTCCCCACTGGAACATGTACTGGAGCAGCCCGACAGTCTTGAGACAGACAGACTTGCCTCCGGCATTCGGTCCGGAGATGAGCAGGATGTGCTTCTGCGGCGTAAGGGATGCCGTAAGCGGAACTATTTGCTTCCCGTCTTTCCTGAGTGCCTTTTCGAGCAGCGGATGCCTGGCCTTGCGCAGGTGCATCTCGTTTTCTGTGGAGATGACAGGCATCCCGGCAATGAAGTCCAGTGCGACCTGTGCCTTGGATATCAGGAAGTCGAGCTCCCCGAGATATCTGGCGGCATTCAGCAGGTCCGGAACATATGGCCTGAGGAAATCGGTAAATGCCATGAGTATCCTGAGGATTTCCCTGCCTTCGGCAAATTTCAGCTCCTTGATCTGGTTGTCCAGCTCGACGATTTCCGCCGGTTCGATGAATGCTGTCTTGCCCGATGCCGACTCGTCATATATGAATCCAGGTATCTTCTTCTTGTTGGCTGCGGAGACCGGTATCAGCATCTTTCCGTCACGGACCGATATGCTTGCATCGCTGTCCGCAATCCCCTCTTCCTGCGCCCTTTTCAGGATTGAGTTTATCCGTCTCGAGATGGCTCCCTCCTTCTCTTTCATCGATTTCCTGATATTGAAGAGCTCATCCGAGGCGGTGTCCCGTATTTCCCCGAACCTGTCGATGATATTGTCAATCCTTCTCTGCACTTCTGGGAAGTTCATTATCGGGACGGTCATCCTCTTCAGGTTGGGATATACCTCGTCCTTTATGCCGCTGAAGAATGCGATGACTTTCCGCAGGGTCTCAAGCATTGTCTTGAGCTTCCGCAGCGACAGCAGGTCTATGGTTGAGGATGATTTCCCGAGAGGGGAGAGGAATCCTATGCAGTCTATGTAGCCGCTTGCCGGGAAACTCTCTTCGAACATCAGGATGAGACGCATCTCATCTGTAAGCAGCAGCCGTCTGCGGATCTCTTTTTCGTCGTTGACGAATGTCTCTGTCCGTGCCCGCTCTGCAGCGTATTCTGTCGCACAGCGGTCAGATATCATTTCCCTTATCCTGTCAAACCCGAGTTTCTGCTCCAGTACGGAGCGTGTTGCATCTTTTCCCTCTTCCATATCTTACGCCATCTAATGCATTTCTTTCCTGTCAGGCTGCCGGCTGCTCCGTCAGGGAACTTCCTAGCAGCAGCTTAAGTTCATTGATATTCTTTATCGGTGTCACGTTGCCTCCCTTGACGAAGGAGATGCGTCCCGTTTCCTCCGATACCACGATTACATCCACATCTGTCTCTTCGGATATGCCTATGGCGGCCTTGTGTCTCATGCCGAAGCTCGGAGGGATGTTGACCCGCTCGGTAATCGGGAGGGTGCATCGTGCCGCCACAATCCGTTCGCTGTTTATGATGACAGCCCCGTCATGGAGAGGGGAGTTCTTGAAGAACAGGTTCATTATCAGCCTGCGGCTTATGTCCGCATTAATCCTGTCCCCGGTATCTATGATGTCATCGATATTGTCTGCATGGGGGATTACTATCAGCGCTCCGGTCCGGCTTTCCGACATGCTCTTGCATGCTTCGGTAATCTCGTTTACGGTCAGGCTGTCCATCCTTGCCTCCTGTGTCCCGAACAGCCTGTTGAGGATTCCTTTCCCGTTGGAGGCAATCTTGTACCGGTTGCCGAAATTGATGAGGAATCTCCGGATTTCAGGCTGGAAGATGACAATCAGCGCGATGACTCCCACATCCAGCACAGTGCCCATGATTGCCGACATGAGCCTCATGTCCAGGGCGTCCACGACAACCCTCATCACATATAGGAAGATGATGGCTACGAAGATGCTCATTGCGGACGAGCCCCGTATCCACCTGAATATATAGTATATGATGAATGCCACCAGGATGATGTCGAGCACATCCATGAATGACAGGTTCAGAAATCCGAATAATGCCAGAACCATTGCAAAAATCCCTATATATACTTTCAGAAGCGGCAGGCCGGCTGTTTTTGCGACAGGTCCGGCACCGCCGTCTTCATCTTTGCAAATATAGGGAAAACGTATGACTTTATGAAATATTCATGTCCCCGTGCCTGTCAGGCGCGGAGGCATGGCCTACTTGTCCCGTACGCAGCGTATCATATGTCCTGCTTCCTTGGAGGCCTTTGCGATACGCGGTGTGGAAGTCGAGGAGGTTGCCGACCACATGAGGTACTGCCCTTTGGCCGGGTCATCCGCTGTTTCTTCGGAGGACCAGACCATGATTGTCTTGAGAGGGAGTGACACACCGTTCCCGCCTGTCTTCAGCTGTCCTGACGGAGCGAACTTGACTGTCTGCTCCCCATCGCTTACGGTCTTGCATCCGCCATCTTCTCCGACAATTGCTGTCTCGGCTGTCAGTTCCTCAAGTATTGAGACCGAAGGCATTCTCCATGTCCCGGCCGGTGCGACCTGGGCGCAAGGGTCAGCCTCTCCGGCAGGAATTTCCGCATATGACCCGAACTCCGTAGCCTCCGGTCCATATGCTGTACCTTCGAATCCTGACCCGGATGTCGGGGCCTGTCCCAGGTCTATGCCGTATCCGCTCTTCCATTTGAAGAACATCCCCAGCTCATCCGGGGCTGCAAATGCATACTGCCCGTCCTTCACGGTAAGGTAGCCTTCACTCCAGGTAACCGAGAATGCCGATGTGACCGGTTTCCCTTCCTGTGTCACGGACTCCCCTGTGTCCTGTCCGTTTATCCAGACCGACAGTTTCCTCTCCTTCCCGGTGTTTTCAGGGATTTCGAAGACAGCCTTTCCAGCGCTTCCCGTGCAGGTCTGCTCGAGCGACAGCCCGTCATCTCCCTTTATGGCTGCAGGGAACGATGCCATGTCGCTGGAGTAGGTTATTGTAAGGCTGAAGGCCTCGTATCCCGCAGACGATGGCGTAACGGATTCGAGGATGACATAGTCTTTCAGTCCCGGCTGCTCGAAAGTCACGCCGGTGTACCGCCTGTTCACGAAAAGTTTCCATGTCAGCGGCTCTGTATATGTGTTCGCAGGTACGGTAATGTTTACATCCGGCTGGTCCGATGTGGCGTCTGCCATTACGACAGACCCGTCGTCTGCCTCGATTTCCACCTCATAGTGTCCGAATTCTCCCGGGCTGGTCTTTACGGAAAGGGTAAATTCCGAGCAGTTGTCGACTGTGGCCGGAGTATGGGACAGGTAAGAAGGCTGAGTGATATTCTTGACGCATCTCAATGACGCCATGTTTGTTCCGACAAGGTCGTAGTATACCAGCGAATACTGGGACTCCGGGTCTGCCCCGCCGCTCATCGTATATATGATGTTCTCCGAGAACGAATTCTCTCCGAGGCCCCAGTATCCTCCGTGGGTGGACCTGAAGCCTATCGTGCCGGTAGTGACATCCATCGCTCCGCTGAACGGCATGAAGAAATCGGAGTTCATGTATCCCATCCCGTTGACCCCGTCCAGGCTGTGGCTCTGTCCCAGGTCTTCCGCATTATACAGTGAATAGAGTTCCTCGTATGTCGGGGTCCTGAATCCCGGGTCCACCATGGTGCACGGATCGTCCTCCGGGTTGCCGTAAGGGATTTCCGTGAGTGCTGTCTGGACAGGTTCGGGATTGTATGCGGTGCCGGCATATGTGTCTCCAGGGCCGGAAGGGACACCATATATGCTGCCGTTGCGGAAGAAGTATCCGGCATCGGACATCCTGTCTGCAAGGACGAATCTGTTGTCCTTTACCGTGACGTTGGCCTTGGCCCACCAGAAGCCTCCGACCTGTGTCATGGCGGCTTCCTGCCTTGACCTGACAACCGTCTCCCATTCGTCAGGGTTGTCCCCGTACGATATCTCGACCATGATGTCGCGCTCGTTTTCAGAGTAGTTCGGGGATATCTCCACAGTCACTTCTTCCGTCGCTTCAGAGACGGTAACGGGCTCCTGTGCTGACGTCCCTTCTGTTAAGCGGTATCTCCATTCGACGAATTCCGGTCCGGCCGAACGCGTTACCGTTTCCGTGCTTAACGCGAGATGGTAGGTCCCTCCGTTGTACGGGACCGTTTCCGGTATGTCCGAAGACTCATACTCTGTAATGATGCGGTCATTCTCTCCCCCCGTCCCGGGGTCAATCTCTTTTTCGCAGGCTATCGCCAGCAAAGGCAGGATTGCTGCAAATGCCTTGAAGGCAGTTCTGTTGTTCATGATACTTTTGATATGGTTCAACTGTAAAACGGGATAAAGGTATGAAAAATATATCCAAAAGATTGAAAATTAAAATTTTAATTGTATATTTGCAGCCCGCAAAAGTGTATCGCGGGGTATAAATTATTGATAAACAATTAATTAATCAAACCAATGCCTGGATTAATTGGAAAGAAAATCGGAATGACTTCCGTTTTCGGTGCCGATGGAAAGAATATTCCATGCACCGTCATTGAGGCTGGTCCATGCGTAGTCACGCAAATCCGTACAGTTGAGAAAGATGGTTATGCCGCTGTACAGCTTGCCTATGACGAAATCAGCGAGAAGCATGCCAGCGCTCCGCTTATGGGGCATTTCAAAAAGGCAGGAACCACGCCTAAGCGCAAGCTTGTCGAGTTCAAGGCAGACTTCGCTCAGGAGCTTAAATTGGGCGACGTGCTCACTGTTGCAGATGTTTTCGCGAACACTGCCTATGTGGACGTTGTCGGTACTTCTAAAGGAAAAGGTTTCCAGGGAGTCGTGAAGCGTCACGGCTTTGCAGGGGTCGGCGGCCAGACACACGGCCAGCACAACAGGCTCCGTCATCCTGGTTCTCTCGGTGCATCATCTTGGCCTTCAAGAGTATTCAAGGGAATGAGAATGGCAGGGCACACAGGAAACGCCCGTGTCAAGATCTTCAACCTCGAGGTGATCAAAGTCATGCCTGAGAACAATCTTCTCGTAGTAAAAGGCTCTGTACCTGGAGCTAAAGGTTCTTATGTAATTTTGGAGGATTAAGGTTATGGAATTGTCAGTTTATAAAATTGACGGATCAGAGTCCGGGAAGAAGGTTGTTCTTGACGAGAACATTTTCGGCATCGAGCCAAATGACCACGCTATATACCTTGATGTAAAGCAGTATCTTGCCAACCAGAGACAGGGTACACACAAGACCAAGGACAGGAGCGAGGTGGCATACAGCACCAAGAAGCTCATCCGCCAGAAAGGCTCCGGCGGTGCGCGTCACGGAAGCCGCAAGGCCGGCATCTACACCGGTGGCGGCCGCGTATTCGGTCCTAAGCCGCGTGACTATCGTACGAAGCTTAACAAGAAGCTCAAGCAGCTTGCAAGATTCTCTGCGCTGTCATACAAGGCACGCGAGAATGCAATCGTAATGGTTGAGCCGTTCGCAATGGATGCGCCTAAGACCAAGGAGTTCATCCAGATTCTCAAGAATATCAAGGCAGGGAACAGGAAAGTCCTCTTCGTCCTTCCTGAGAATTCACAGAATATTTACCTTTCGTCACGCAACCTTCCTGAGGTAAGAGTGATAACTGTAGACGAAATCAACACATACGCCATCCTGAATGCCTATTCAATGGTGCTTGTTGACGGTGTACAGGACATTCTTTCATCAAGAATCAAATAACAAGATTGAGCGATGGGAATTATAATTAAGCCAATAGTAACAGAAAAGATGACGGTTCAAGGCGAGAAATTGAACCGCTACGGTTTCATTGTAGACCGCAGGGCCAACAAGATAGAGATCAAGGCTGCAGTCGAGCAGATGTACAATGTGACAGTTGCCGATGTGAACACCCTGAACTATCATGGCAAGAAGAAATCACGCTATACCAAGGCAGGTATGCTCAGGGGACGCGAAAATCACTATAAGAAAGCTTATGTGACTCTCGCCGGAGAAGACAGGATAGATTTCTACAGTAATATTTAAGGAGGAACCAGGAAATGGCAGTAAGAAAATTCAAACCGGTGACCCCGGGTCAAAGGAACAAGGTAATCAGTGCTTTTGATGACATTACCTGCAAGACTCCTTATAAGCCTCTCCTTGAGCCCGTCAAGAAATCAGGCGGACGTAACAATCAGGGAAAGATGACTATACGCTACATCGGTGGCGGTCACAAGAGAATGTACCGTATCATCGACTTCCGCCGTACCAAGGATGATTGCAAGGCTACTGTCCTGACAATCGAGTACGACCCGAACCGTAGCGCACGTATCGCACTGGTACAGTATGAAGATGGCGAGAAGAGGTATATTATCGCTCCAAACGGACTCAAGGTAGGACAGGTGATCGCTTCAGGTTCAGGAGTAGCTCCTGAAGTGGGCAACGCTCTTCCTCTTAGTGAAATTCCGCTCGGTACTCTTATCCACAACATCGAGCTTCGCCCTGGACAGGGTGCCGCTATGGCACGCAGTGCAGGAACATATGCGCAGCTCGCTGCACGCGAAGGCAACTATGCCATTGTACGTCTCCCTTCAGGCGAGACAAGGATGGTGCTCGTTACCTGCCGTGCAACTGTGGGGACAGTATCAAATCCAGACCACAATTTGGAGTCTCATGGTAAGGCAGGTCGCAGAAGATGGCTCGGACGCCGTCCTCGCAACCGTGGTGTTGTAATGAACCCTGTAGATCACCCGATGGGTGGTGGTGAAGGACGTGCATCCGGTGGACATCCTCGTTCACGTAAGGGCATGCCGGCTAAGGGCTATAAGACACGTAATCCTAAGAGCACTTCAAACAAGTTCATCATTGAAAGAAGGAAAAAATAACGGAATAAAACTTAAGAGATTATGAGTCGTTCATTAAGAAAAGGTCCTTATATCCAGGAAAGCCTGGAAAAGAAAATTCTTGCTATGAATGAAGGTAGCATGAAGAAAGAGGTTGTCAAGACTTGGTCACGCGCAAGTATGATCTCTCCTGACTTCGTGGGTCACACTATCGCTGTTCATAATGGAAACAAGTTTATTCCTGTTTACGTTACTGAGAACATGGTAGGCCACAAGCTCGGCGAGTTCGCTCCGACAAGAACATTCAGAGGCCATTCGGGCAATCGTAAATAATTT
>CALUTW010000006.1 GCA_944323805.1 uncultured Bacteroidales bacterium
TCCACCGCTTCGATTTTCTTGCTGTCAACAATTTTGGCGTAAATTTGCGTAGTACGCACATCGGCGTGTCCCATCAATTTGCAAGTGGTATAAAGGTCGGCTCCCACGGTCATCATCAATAATATTGGATAAAAGCCGCGAGAGGAAGCCCCATGTCAGGATAATTGGGATAAGGATGCGGATTGCCTGTCTGCAGGACTTCCATATTACGCCGATAACCATTCTCATTATCAATGGCAATACCCATATCAACTACCTAAATGCCTTCATTCTCCCTCCTGTCAAACATGAGGTCATATTTTTCAGGATGGCGGAGATATCCGGTCTTTACATCAAATTTATGCAGGCATCTGTCATATCTACCGCAATTATATCTCCATTCAAAATCATTCAATTCCACGCTCTGCACCCGATGACAGTTTTTCCAGAAAGCTGTACTGCCACAATATCTGAGCACTTATATCTTTGCTCCCCTTTCTTTTTCAGAGGCAATTACCTGCACCGTATCACTCTTCAATACGCTGAATTCATCAGTATTGACAAGATCCACAGCCATAAAGGTCAAAGAGCCAGGATCTGGCCTTACCGACACCATCCTTCCTGTACGCATGACATACGATGCGTTTCCAGAGAAACGCACGACATCATGATATGGTCTCCACCGGCTGACAAGCGGCTCCACGAAAAATGTATTTATTGTATCTGCAAACATATACATTTTGTCGGGCACGCAGATATCATTCACAAAACCGCTGCCCTGTGCATGCAGGACGAAACTGTTCCGGCCAGCAGGATACCTGTTGCCAGAAGCCTGAGATTCCTGGTTGGCTCCATATTCAATGAATTCATGTTTCATATATAAACGATTGTCCACGCCTATCTACTCAACAAAAATTCAGACAGGCTGTCAGAACAGACAAAATGCACTATATTTGCAGCCCGCGCACGAATTATTAAAATAACAGCATATGAACTGGATTATTCTGATTATCGCCGGATTATTCGAATCCGGATTTGCCTTCTGCCTCGGAAAAATGAAAGAAGTGTCAGGCACTGCATACTGGCTGTGGGGCGCAGGCTTCCTGTTCTGCCTGACAATGAGCATGGTACTTCTGGCCAAGGCCGTCCAGACATTACCTATCGGGACAGCATACCCTGTATGGACCGGGATAGGGGCTGTCGGCACTGTTGTCCTCGGAATAATCTTTCTTCATGAACCGGTGTCTTTCATGAGACTGTTTTTCATCACGACCCTGATAGCCTCCGTCATAGGTCTTAAGATGTCGTGATTCGCATCATGAGAATCACATACATATACCACAGCGGATTTGCTGTCGAGACAGACAGCTGTACCCTTGTCTTCGACTTCTGGAAAGATCCCGCCTCATGCCTGCCTGATATCCTTGCATCAGACAAGCCTGCATATGTATTTTCAAGCCATTTCCATGAAGACCACTTTAACCGTGAAATCTTCAGCTGGAGAGACCGCAAGGCTCCCGTACACTACATCCTGTCCAAAGATATTCTCAGACATCGCCGTGCCTCCAGAGAAGAAGCCGATATATGGCTGGCCAAAGGAGCTCACTGGGAGGACGGGGTCATCAGGGTATCTGCAGCCGGCAGCAACGACAGCGGTGTATCATGGATTGTAGAGACGGATGGCCGACGGATTTTCCATGCAGGCGACCTCAACAACTGGTATGCACATTACCTGACGGAAGACTATGCCGGGAAGGACATACACAGCCCTGATTTTGACATTGACGTCAACCCCGGCCAGGAAGAAAAACTCTATCTCGGAGAACTGAAGGACATACGTAAAATCTGCGGGAGCTTCGACATAGTGATGTTCCCCGTAGACGGACGCATCGGCAACGGATACACCAAAGGCGCACGTCAGTTCATAGACCGGTTTGACATCGGACTCTTCATTCCCATGCATTTCACGGCAAGCGGATTCGAATCGGCCTGGCGCATGAAAGAATTCGCCGAAGCCGGACACGTCCGCTTCTGGGCCATTGCCAGGAACGGGGAGTCAATTATAATATAAATGAACAAAACGAAAAAGCAGCCGGATTTTCGTCCGACTGCCTGATTTTCAGTGTGGTGTCACCGGGAATCGAACCAGGGACACAAGGATTTTCAGTCCTTTGCTCTACCAACTGAGCTATGACACCATTTTCAAGAACTTCCCCAACTTTCGTTTGGGATTGCAAAGATAGGCAAAATTCTTCACACTCCAAATTTTTCTTTCAATTTTATATCGCTTTTATATCGCATTTCCGGACCGGCATTGAAATGTACATGGAAGGTATTGCCATATGGAGTCATATGCCTGTGAAAATGTTGCCGGAATGTGCAACTTTTATTAGATTCGCGGATGAAGTGAAATCCGGAAATTCCGATAGCGGAATCCGGAAATACAGATAAAGAACCGACAGAGAAAAGATAGTGAATAGATATGTTCAGGAAAATTGTATCGATAGAAGATGTCCTGCTCAGCAAGGAGGCTGAAAAGGAACTGGAAAAATACGCAGGGGAAGTCGTGCTGCATTATGACAGGCCCGGAACCGACGAGGAAATCATAAGCCGGATCGGGGATGCCGACTGCGTACTGGTATCATTCAAGACACGTATCAGCCGGCATGTAATCGAGTCCTGCCCTGCAATACGCTATATCGGGATGTGCTGCACCCTGTATGACAGGAACAGCTGCAATGTCGATATTGCCGCAGCCGAGGAGAAAGGGATTACAGTATATGGAGTACGTGACTACGGCGATGAAGGTGTCGTGGAATATGTCATAAGTGAGGCTGTACGGTTCCTGCACGGCTTCGGGGACAGGCAATGGAGACCGAAAAAATATGAGCTCGGAGGGATGAAAGTGGGCATCATCGGGCTTGGAACTACCGGAAGGATGTGTGCGGATGCATTCAGGTTCTTCGGCAGCGACGTACATTATTTCAGCCGGACAAGAAAGCCGGAGGCAGAGCAGGCAGGCATCGGCTATCTTGCCCTGCATGACCTCCTGAGGGAATGCGACATCATCCTGACCGCCCTCCCCCGCAACACATATCTGCTCCAGAAAGAGGAATTCGACATCCTGGGGAACGGGAAAATACTCATGAACACGTCAATCGGTGCGACTTTCGACATAAATGCAATGAAAGAATGGCTGTCAGGAAACCCCGACAGTGCATATTTCTGCGACGGGACCGGAATGGGGACACTGAAGGATGAACTTGCAGCCTTCAATAATGTGTTCTATACCCGTGCTGTAGCCGGAATGTCGGCCCAGAGCACGGCAAGGCTGTCTTCCAAGGCAATCGCCAACATACGGAAGTTCCTTGATGAAAACGGACTATAGGGACAGTAACCATAATAAACACATATCAGCCATGAAAGGTGCATATATTTTCTTTGCCAACGGCTTCGAGGAAACCGAGGCCCTTGCTCCGATAGACGTTCTCCGCAGAGGCGGCGTAGACATCCGGATTGTCTCAATATATGACGACAGGACCGTCACGGGCTCTCACAGGATACCGATGATTGCAGACATGTCATTCCCGGAATTCCTTGAAGAGGTAAGGCTCGAAGGGACAACCGCCGGAGACATAATGGTATTCCCTGGAGGAATGCCAGGTTCGACAAATCTGGCCGCCTGCGACAGGCTCATGGAACTGATGCTTGATCATTATGCTGCAGGAGGAAGTGTGGCGGCAATATGTGCAGCCCCGAGCGTTGTGCTCAGCAAGCTGCCCGGACTCGCAGGCAAGACCATGACATGCTATGACGGATTTGAGCCTGCCCTTTTGGAAAAAGGGGTAAAGCACACTAAAGAAGGCGTAGCGACAGACGGGAACATCATCACAGGACGCGGGGCAGGACACGCAGTGGCTTTCGGCCTGGCCATACTTGCCCATCTGAAAGGAAAGGAGACAGCCGACAAGGTTGCAGCAAGCATAATGCTTTAGACAGGCAGCCTGCCCGGATACGGGCCTGCTGACGGCCTGGAACATTGCGGCGTTCCAAGACATGAATCACTGCGGACCGGACTAACGGACCGGACATGTCCCGTTGCCGTCCTCAGTAATGGACCGGAACAGATTGGTGCATGCATTCTCGAGAAGGTCAAGGACAAGCTCAAATCCGTCCCGTCCCATATAATACGGGTCCGGAATATATGAAATAGAGTGGCCGGTAAGATAGCCGGCCATTCTCTTTATCTTCCTGGAAGACTCCACAGACGGAGCCAGGTGCATCAGGTCCGCATAGTTATTGTCATCCATGGCCACAATCAGGTCGAAGTCCAGGAAATCCATGGACGTCACAGGCCTGGCACGATGCGACAGCACATATCCTCTTGAGGCGGCAGCCTCCCTCATCCTCCTGTCGGGCAGATCGCCCTGGTGTCCGGAATATGTACCGGCCGAATCAACTTCAAAGCCGTCACTTTCTCCAGCCCTGTCGACTATCGACTGAAAAATGCCCTGCGCTGCAGGGGACCGGCAGATATTCCCGAGGCAGACGAACAATATCCTGTATTTCCCGTTGGTACTCATATGGTTATCCTCAATTGTCATAAAAAATCCGGAGACCTATCTTATCACTATCCTTTCGATTCTCCGGGGTATTGATGTAAAGATCTCATATGGGATAGTCCCGAGAATGGATGCAAGCTCGGATGCGGTAGGCTCCTCCCCGAATATAGTGACGGTATCCCCGGCTTTTGCAGGTACACCGGTAACATCCAGCATGCACATGTCCATGCAGATATTCCCGATTGTAGGGACACGGTGTCCGTTGAGCATGAAAGAGCAGTGACCGTTGCCGAGATGCCTGTCAATGCCGTCGGCATAGCCTACCGGTATGGTCGCGATATCTGTACCTGCAGGTGCGATATGCCCGCAGCACCCATACCCGATGGCACCGTCTCCCGGCTCCAGATGCTTTATCTGCAGTATCTTGCATTTGAAGGAGGCGACCGGTGAGAGTTTCACGGACGGGAGGGCACTGATACCGTATATGCCGATACCGAGACGTACCATGTCGAACTGATATTGAGGGAAACGCTCTATCCCGGCCGAATTCAGGATATGATACATCGGCCTGTACCCGATAGCGGCCGATATCCTGTCGGCATTTGCCTTGAACATAGCCACCTGCGACTCAGTGAATGCATCCTCCGCAGGGTCCTCCGATGCGGCAAGATGTGAATATACGGACTTGACCGTCACCGTATCCGTCCCTGACAGGAAATCAAGCAGGGCATCTATTTCATGCGACATGAAGCCGAGACGATGCATCCCGGTATCCAGCTTGATGTGTATCGGGAACCTGCTGATACCCCTTGACTCCAGGACCCGGCAGAGTGCCTCCAGCGTATACAGGTTCGGGATTCCCGGCTCAAGGGCATTGTCTATTATTTCAGGGAAGAAATCCGTTCCGGCTGTCAGCACGAGTACAGGGGTCCTGATGCCGGACTGCCTGAGCTCAACCCCCTCAACAGGATATGCCACAGCAAGATAGTCGGCCCCGGCAGACTCCATGAGAGACGCGAATTCAACTGCTCCATGACCGTATGCATTAGCCTTGACAAGCACAAGCAGCTTTGTAGAAGGCTTCAGCAGGGACCTGAAATACCTGTAATTCTTTATGCAGTCTGGAAGACGTATCTCCAGCCGGGAGAAATCATCCTCTTTGCCTTTCACTGAAAAACACCTGTTATCCATCATTTTTCCTCTTCACACAATCATCTCAACGGACTTAGCCGTAAATCTGCCGTAAAATCTGACAGAAAGACTGCAAAAATAGCAAAATAATCATGACAATATGTTCAGGAGACGGCGAAAAACTCCACAAAAATATCACAGGCTTACTTTTTGCATATGGGGCTTTCGCAAAAAAAAGAAATAACAATAAAAAAAACAGAAAAAATGATCTGGATTATTTTTATAGCGGTAATGATTCTCAGCATGATTGTTCAGAACACTCTGCAGAGCAGATTCAGGAAATATTCAAAGGTACCGCTCCCCAACGGCATGTCAGGTGCAGAAGTAGCCACCAAGATGCTTCATGACAACGGCATTTACGATGTCAAGGTCATCCCGACCAACGGAATGCTGACAGACCATTACAATCCTGTCACAAAGACAGTTGCCCTGAGCGAGGGTGTGTATTCCAGCCGCTCGGTAGCGGCAGCAGCCGTCGCCGCGCATGAATGCGGACATGCAGTCCAGAATGCGGCAGGCTATGCACCTCTCAAAATGCGCTCGGCACTTGTGCCTGTGGTCAGCTTTGCATCCAACATTGTGCAGTGGATTCTCCTTCTGGGAATAATCATGGTCAACTCCTTCCCTGCCCTGCTGTGGGTCGGCATAGGGCTGTTCGCTATGACAACCCTGTTCAGTGTCATCACGCTTCCGGTCGAGGTCAATGCCAGCACGCGTGCCGTTGCATGGCTGAGCAATGCCGGGATTACGGACTATCAGACACAGCCGCTGGCAATCGATGCACTGAAATGGGCGGCCTACACATATGTCATAGCTGCAATAGGTTCTCTGGCCACCCTCCTCTATTATATCTCGATTGCACTCGGTGGCAGAAGGGACTGACGGGTATTGAAGACAGACCGGCCGATGCCAATTACAGCAGAAGCATGACAGCAAAAGAATACAGCAGGAATCCCTGGAATGTGAGATTCCCTGCTGTATCTGACATAAGCAGCGTCTCAGTGGAATCCCCTGATGCCAGCTCCTCAAGCACCTGATAGTCAGGAATGGCGTTATACGACCATTTCTTCACAAGATACCCACGGTTAAACCACGTTATCCCGCCATTGGACCGGTTAAGGGATATTATGGCCTTGTAATCGGCATAATAGATGGTATCGTACAGGTGCAGCATGATATCCTCGTTCATGCCGGGACCTGAATACAGGTCCTGCATCATCTCCGGAGTCCATGACACAAGCACAACAGGACGGAATCCGACCCTTTTCGCATCTTCTGCGAACCTGGCAAGTCTGGTCCATTTCTCCGGAGCAATCCTGTCAGGCTGGTATATTGTGACGCACAATACGTTTCCTCTTGCAGCAAGGTTATCCTGATACTGCCCGTAGCTGTCGGTAAACGACAGAGCAGGCGTGTAGTCGTCATGGTTTCTGGCCTTGGTAACGGTCTCCGTACTCACATATGTCCATGTGGAATCCGGAAGGGCATCAAGGGTAAACCTTTCCTGCACACCGTCCTTCTCATATACGAATACAGCCTCATATATCTCATCCGTGTCCTGCCTGTGATGTGTATCCGACGCTGCAAGCCTTATCCCGGGCTTGAATTCCGTGAAGTCGACAAGCGGGATATAAAGGAGCGAATACAGCATAAGCGCCACTACAGCCACTGAAACGAGGGAAAATGCCACATATTTGCGCCTCTTGTTCCTTCCGAATGACTTGAAGGGCCAGAATGCAGCAAAAGTCAGTACACAGAGGACGACATTCTTCAGGAAAGACTGCAAATGCGTCAGATGTATGGCCTCGCCGAAACACCCGCAGTCCATCACAGGATTGAATATCAGAAGTGCCAGCGTCAGAAGTGTAAAGAATGCAAGGAAACACGAGACGATGAAAGCCGTGACACGGCGCCAGACACCTGTAATCAGAGCTACTCCGGACATGGTCTCTATGAAAGCAAGGGCAGTCCCGGCGAATTTCGATGAAAAGTCGAGGAAACCGAGATGAAGGAACTTGTAATACTCCCCGACAATCAGTCCCGACCCGACAGGGTCCATAAGTTTGAGGACGCCTGACAGGAAGAAGACAACCCCTACGAGAAAGGCGCAGAAACGCCTTGCCCTCGGAGGGAGCTGGACCACCTTCTTTTTCCGGATTCCCTGCATCGCTGCACCCGAGGCATCATTTACCGGCACAGGCGCATTATCTTTTTCATTTGCTGTCATTTTCCAAAATCCTTTCAATGATTATACCCGGCGCTTCGCAATAACCGGCATCTAACTTTTCAGGACCCGGTCAACCACCGCCCTGACCTTGCCGGATATCTCATCGGGAGGCAGCATCCGGCCTGATGCATCCGAACAGTCTATCCTTATGAACTTCTCATCCATGCTGCACTGGACGAGATACATCTCGCGGACCCTCCTCTGGAAATCCATGTCCGCCTCATGTATATCCTGCGCTCCTTCAAGATACTCCCTGTCCCCTCCTTTTCTCGAGGACTTCAGCTTCTGCTCCACGAAACCTGCCGGGACATCGAGGAATATGTTAAGGTCAGGTACAGGCAACCCAAATTCCCCATACTCAGTGTCTAGAATCCATTTCCTGAGACGCTCGCGCTCTTCGGGCGAATCCAGCTTTGCACACTGATATGCTATATTGGAATACACATACCTGTCCAGAAGCACAGTCCCTCCGCCCGCAAGTATCCGCTTCATCTCCGGGGCCGCCCCGTGCCTGTCCTCGGCAAACAGCAATGCGACCAGCTGCGGATGCACACTGTCATTCGACCCGAATTCCCCCCTGAGGAAACGGCTGATCAGCTCCCCGTAGACAGGGGCATCATACCTCGGGAAATGTATATAGTCCAAAGTCCCGGCCACTTCACCGAGATACTTCCTCAGACGCTTTACCTGGGTCGATTTCCCCGACCCGTCCAGACCTTCTATTACAACAAGCATATTATTCCTGTATGACTGTTAATACAAGACTGCGCGATACAGCCTTGCGGATGCAAATATAAGAAATACTGCATGAATAAGGAAGACACGGATGCTACATATGCCGGAATGCCTCCAAAGGAGAAAGAAGGAACATCCTCGGTCCCGCATAGCGCATGACGGAGCGTATCCTCTGCCGCATATCGCTGCTGTAACAGTGTATGCGGCAACGTCTGCAGGAATTCTTGCCGTCCCCGAACGGACACCTGTCCAGCCGGGCAAGAGAATATGCCAGCAGTTCGCTGCAGTCATGGCACAGCTCCGCTTTGCCATGCCTATGCCGGCAATAGAATCTTATCATGAATTCGACAGTTCTCTTCTCTCTGCTTATCTTTCTCATGCCTGCCCGGTCAAGACATCCGTGAAAATGTCAGATTCAGTCCAGCACACCGAGCAGCCGGCTCCGGCTGAGCATGCAGGCACCGATAGGTCCGGCCTTTTTGCCGAGCTTGGAGAAACGTATGACAGAATCCTTGTTCACTATATTGAGGGAATGCTTGTTGATTGCCGTCCTTACCGGCAGCAGGAGATATTCCTCAGCCACCGAAAGCCATCCGCCGATGGTTACCGAACCCGGATTGAAGATATTGATCAGTCCGGCTATGGCGCGGCCCAGTGTAGACCCGATCTCCTCCACGGCTTCAATAGCAAGCACATCCTCCTCCTTAAGGGCATCAAGTATGTCGTCAAGAGTGATTTCCTCCCCGTTGTTGAACTTTTCGGACAGCACGGAAGCCTTGCCTTCCTTGAGCTTTTCTATCACTATGCGGTAGAGAGCAGAACCGGATGCACCCGTCTCAAGGCATCCGACCTTGCCGCAATGACATATCTGACCGTTGTCGAGCATAGGGAAATGCCCCACTTCCCCGGAGAAACCGGATTTTCCGTAGAACAGCTTGCCGTCTATGATCACGCCCATTCCAAGCCCCCAGCTGACATTTATGAAAAGCATGTCCTTTTCCTTGGAGTATTCCCCGCAGATATACTCACCGTATGCCATTGCCCTTGAGTCATTCTCGATGAAAACAGGGGCTCCGAGCATTTCCTCGAGGGTAGTGGACAGAGGCTTGTCTTCCCCTATGAAATAGGAAAAGCTGTATCCGGTGTTCCTGTTTACGCGGCCCGAAAGATTGATGCCGTATGCCAGCACCTGTCCGGAATCTATCCCCATCTTGCCGAGGTAATCTGTCAGGAAACCGCAGAGTTCCCTGAAGGACTCTTCAGTACTCCTGAGTGAAAACGGGATGTCTTCACGGCAGTCTATGATATTCCCCTTGAAATTTATTATCGCCACACTGATATGGTTCCGTCTCACATCCGTACCGACAATATAGCCTGCGGAAGGGTTCAGCCCGTAGATGCTGGGACGACGCCCCCCGGAGGTCCCCATCTTGCCGAGGTCCTCCAGGAAACCGTCTTCAATAAGTTCCCCTACCAGTCTGGTAATGGTCGGGATACTTGCGTTCAGTTCCTTGCTCAGCTCCGCGATACTGTAATCGCCGGCATTGACGCAAAGACCGAGTATCTTCTGTTTAAAATTTGAGCTTTTCCCTTCGATATTACTTAAAAACAAATCTTTCATTATCCAACTATTGCACAAATACCCCGCAAGATATGAAAATAAATCAGAATTTCTTCCAATATTCCTCAATTTCCTCAAGAGTCTTTCCTGTAGTCTCCGGCACCGCCCTCCACATTATAATTATGTATGGTATGCACATTGCCGCAAACAGGAAGAATGTACCGGCAGGGGTAAGGTTCTCAAGCATCCATGGCGTCAGCTGCCCTATGAGATAAGTGCCGACCCACAGTGCCAGACCGGCTATAGACATCGCACGGCCACGCACATTGTTCGGATACATCTCAGACAGGAGCACGAATACAACCGCACTGATGGAAATGGCGCAGCAGAACACATAGAAGAGGAAGAACGCGAGGAGGAAGCCGTTGCCGAGTCCCCACGCGCTGCCTGCGAGGAAATACAGACCTATCATGACAAGCGAAAGTATCATGCCTGACACACCCCAGTAGACCAGCTGTTTCCTGCCGACCTTATCTATTATGAACACCGCAATGACAGTGGTAAGCATATTCACGACACCTACGAGGACCTGCGAGAACATTGAATCCCCGCTTGAAAGGCCTGCCTGCTCAAAGATGCTCGGGCCATAGTACAATACGGCATTGACACCCATGAACTGCCCCAGGATAGCTATCGCAGACCCGATTATCACAGCCTTAAGGATTCCCGGCTGGAGAAGGACCTTCCATTCCGAACGCG
The DNA here is from genome assembly GCA_944323805.1 of uncultured Bacteroidales bacterium. Taxonomy (GTDB): domain Bacteria; phylum Bacteroidota; class Bacteroidia; order Bacteroidales; family UBA932; genus Cryptobacteroides. Next base: position 11,015 of record CALUTW010000006.1, read on the forward strand.
TCTCCCCCGCTATCGACCTGCGTGTCTCGGCTATCTGCTCGTCAGCCATTTCCCTGCTCGCATAGATTCTTGCGAGAGTACCGGCAGCCTTTTCCGCCCTGCCTTTCACAATCAGCCATCTCGGGCTTTCCGGGATAAAGAATATGACCGTCAGGTAAAGCAGGGCCGGGATGACCATTGAGCCGAGCATGCCGCGCCACATCTCGTCCTTCAGCAGATGCTGCAATGCAGAAGACGAATAATCAGCCCCCTGGGCCGCATCCTGTATACAGAAATTGACAAGGTATGCCGCAAGGAATCCCACCGTGACCGCAAGCTGATACAGAGAGACAAGCGTCCCCCGCTTCTCGGCAGTCGAAACTTCCGAGATATAGATCGGGGCGACAATCGACACGACACCGATACCTATGCCACCGACTATCCTGAAACATACCAGCTGGATAAAGCTGGCGCAGGCGGCGCATCCGACTGCACAGATGCTGAACAGGGTCGCGGCAATGAGCATTGTCCTCTTCCTGCCTATCGTATCACTGAGTGTCCCCGCAACAAGGACACCCGCAATGGAACCTATGAGCGCACAGCCGACATACCATCCCTGCTGCATGGTATCCAGCGCGAACTGGCCCGTCACACTTCCTATTGTACCGGATATCACTGCCGTGTCATAGCCGAACAGGATACCCCCTATCGCGGCAACTGTCGCAAGAAATACTATGTATCCGCCGTTAGCCGCCTTTTTCGCGGCCTTGCCCGATACCGGTCCGGATGCAGTTCCAACTCCTGCCATATCACTTTATATTGAAATATTCCTTATACCTGTCATACAGATACCCTGCCTGGAGATATGCGGACTGAGGGCTCATGAAGTGCGAGAATTCGAATGTTATGGCCTTGTCATATCCGCATCTGGCGGCAGCCTCAAGCTTCATCCTGAGCTTGTCGAACTTTATCGGCAGGAACTTTATCGGCATGTCCCTGTCGAAAGTCTCCGCATTTGTCCAGCACTGCATGCCATACTTGTCCGCAAGCTTCTTGTTGACGCTGAAGAAGGCGTCGAGCTCGTCATAGTCGATATGTCCGTCCTGGAATGCACATGCGTCGACGACATCATGTATACCGTCGAAAATCTCGTTCCACTCCCTCTCGTGTTCCGCCACTGAGACAGCCTGGTCATTCGTAAGCTTTCCTGTCCCCATGATTGCCTTCTTTCCGTCTATCCACGGGGAAATGAATGTAGGCAGTCCGCCGGACACATCCTTGCACTGCTTGCCCATGGCCCTGAAGGCATCGATTGCACCCTTGGTCTTGCGGCTGATTTCCCCGCTTATGTACCAGCCGCCGAAACTGCTGTATTTCTCGCCGTACATCTTCCAGACCTCGTCAATGACGAATCTGTTGTCCTCTATTTCCCTCGACAGGTCTCCCGTATCCCAGTATTTGCCAGAGTCATAAAGTCCGAACCAGAACTTCATGCCGTACTTCTGGGCAAGCCTGAGGAACATGTCTATAAGGTCCACCGAAGGCATATAGCATCCCTTCTTGAGAAGGTACGGAGACGGATACGTGATGAATTTCCTGTATCCTGACCTGATGCAGATGACGGTATCTATGCCTATGGATTTCATATACCGGAAATCCGCATCCCACTCCTTCTCGCCCCAGTTCTGGTGCGGGATGTCATGGGATATCTCATCCAGGAATGTCCCTGTGATCCTGAGTCCCTGTGCATGCGGGACAATAAGATTGCCGTCCCCGGCACTGCTTCCGGCCTCTGCGGATGCCCCGCCAGACGCCATGCCTCCGATTCCGGCTGCCGTATCGGAAGCCTTCATTATTCCCGGCAGGGCGATTGCCGATGCTGTTGCGATTGCCGCCTTCTTGAGAAAATCTCTTCTGTCTGTCATGTCTGTCGATATTATTTGTTGTATTATTGTTTCCCTGTCATATCAGCTTCTCCAGAACAGTTTCCTGTCCGTGAAGAATATGGTTACCGCCATCATCAGCCCGGTAAATATGAATCCCTGCACAAGTCCCATCACAGGCGACCCCGCCGATGCCCTGAAAAGCAGCCCGGCAAGTCCCGCAAGCGAAAGCACAGGCACAATCAGATAGCCTGTGACCGTATAGGCAAGCATCGGGTTCTGCCCGCACCTGCACAGCCACGACATCCGTATCCCCGCCTTGGTTTCAAGGAACATGAAGACCCCGGAGACGGCACCTGCCATGCCGCATGTGGTCAGAAGGTAGGAAAGATTGCACCAGTCCTTCCTTATGCCACCGTCGACAGGGTCAAATATTATCCCCGCGACCATAAGCGCAAGACCCGTAAACATGATTACGGCCCACGTCTCGGCTCCCTTGGCGTTCCTGCCGCCATCAGCCCGTCCATGGACGAAGACGAGGGCAGCCGCCACGACGGAGAGACATACGGTAAGTATCAGGTCCGCAACCACATGCCTTGTAAAGAGTCCCCACAGCTGAAGAACCACGGCTGCCATTGCAAGAGCCGCAGCCGCTGAAGTTCTCCACCCTGCCGGCATTTCCGGCATGCGGGAATTCTTCCTGCGCAGAATCAGGTCCCCGACAACAGACCCCGGTATCGCAATAAGCATATACTGGAGATATTCGAACTTGAATATCCATCCGTAGCCGGCCTCGTCCGCCCCGGGGATGAAGCTGAAGACATCCGTATAGGAATCAAGCGCCTTTATGGCGGCAACAGCCGCGAATATTCCCCATCTCGCAGGGAGCGAATCCTTTGTCAGCATCCATATCAGGCTGCCTCCCAATGATACATATGCAAGAATCATTATTATAGCATCGCACTTGTCCTTCGACAGGGGCACCTTGAGGCCGTATTGCATGATAAAGGCCGCTGCAACGAGCATGGCCACACCGGAAAGTCCGGCAGCGGCATTCAGCCTGCTGTCCTTGAAATTGAACCGGGCAAGCGCAAGGAAAAGCCCGCACCATGTGAAAATCATGAAAAGGTTCTTCCATACCGGAGCCGCCTCGGAGGCGGACGAGCTGTTGGCATTGCCGAGAACTATGCTGAAGCATGCCAGGATAGCCCATCTCTTCAAGAGAGAAACGATAATCCTGCCGGTGCCTGCACCTCTGGAGAGCCGCTTCCTCAGTGCGAACGGGAAAGCCGCCCCCATCGAGAACAGGAAGAACGGGAACACCAGATCGACCCATGTTATGCCCCGCACATCAGGGCTGAAGACATAGTCGGGAGGAGGCAGCTGGGCATGAAACATCCACGCCGGCAGCCCCGACTGCCACCCGATGTAGGCACATAGTATCATGCCGAATATGGCAAGACCTCTCAGCGCATCGATTGTCGCTATCCTTTCGGAGGATTCCTGTTTTTTCATTACCATATGGTCATCGTTTTCACAAATGTAGAAAGAAATATTTAAAAACGAAGAAATATTAATAAAATTTTTCTATTATTTATTTTTTAATTTTTAAATATTTTTATTAATATTGCTTTTAAAAATAAATCAAATAAAAAAGCAATAAATGAGATGAAAGCCGTTAACAGACTGATTGTGATAGCATTGACTGCTATTGCAGCATTATTGTCTGCATCTTGCACGCAAAGCGATGACGGGGCGCAGAGCCGCAGGAACTCCAATTACATGTGGTTCGACTGCGAAGCCAACTACCAGAGACTCTCTAGTCCGGACTCCATCCGGTATTACCTCGCGAAATGCAAGGATGCCGGTTTTGACAATGTAGTCGTGGACGTGAAGTCAATCATGGGCGAAGTCCTGTACGACAGCCGCATAGCCCCATATATGGGAGAATGGGACGGATGGTACAGGAGCCAGGACTACGACATGCTGTCATACTTCATAGAGTACGGGCACGAGATGGACATGGGCGTCTACGCCTCACTCAACATATTTTCGGGAGGACACAACTGGGCCCGCCGGGGCATAATATATAAGGAGCACCCGGAATGGCAGTCCATCGTCAATGACAAGGGCGTCCTGAAACCGATCTCGGAATACACCAAGACATATAACGGCATGCTCAACCCTGCCGACCCGCAGGTACAGCAGTATGAGCTCGACATCCTCCGGGAGTTCGCAGAAAAGTATCCCGGCATCGACGGCGTGATATTCGACCGCGTGAGATACGACGACATGACATCCGACTTCAGCGACCTGTCCAGAAGCCTTTTCGAGGAATATTCCGGCAAGGCGGTGGAGAACTGGCCTGAGGACATAATAGGCTGGGAGAAAGACGCATCCGGGGAACTCACATGGACCAGGGGCAAGGATTTCATCAAATGGGTGGAATGGAGGGCATCCGTAATAAGCGGTTTCATCCACAGGGCCCACGAGCTCCTGAAGGGAATAAACCCGGACCTTGCCATCGGGGACTACACTGGCGCCTGGTATCCTACCTATTACCAGCTCGGCGTCAACTGGGCCAGCAAGGAATACGACCCGTCGGAGGAATACGACTGGGCCAGCCCGGAATACCGCAATACCGGCTATGCCGAAATGCTCGACATCTACATGACCGGACTCTATTATACACTCGTCACAAAAGAGGAGGTGGACAAGGCTGCCGGCATTACCGGGCCGAGGAGCGAAGCCGCAATGGACAACAGCCTCACATACTGCTACAGTATTGAAGGAGGTGCGGAACTGGCCAGAAGAATCACATGCGGGGCAGTACCGGTCATCGGTTCAATCTATGTAGAGCAATACAAGGGGGACTGGGACCGCTTCGCCAGAGCCGTACGGCAGGCCCGCAAGGACACTGACGGAGTAATGATATTCGACATAGTACACATCATAAACCACGGACTCTGGGACAGGGTCTCTTTGAACAATAACGATATCTGATCATGAATTTGAGATTTCTGACACTCATGGCTGCGGTGGCGATGCTGCCGTCAGCCCTGGCATCTGCAGACGACAGCTGCTGGCGCACCGTCCCCCTGCCTCAGACAATAGAGGCAGAGGACGGTGCAGCGCCTTTCAGGCTTACACCTTCCACAAGAATCTGCTGGTCGGGAGAAGGAGGGGACATGATGCGCAATGCATCATTCCTGGCTTCATACATCAGCGGGAGCACAGGATTCACTCTTGAGACGGAGGAAATTCCGGACACCGAGGCAATACGGGAACAGGTTCAAGGCGGCAGGATACTGCTCCTGCTGGACCGGAATGCCGCTTCTTCTGAAGAGGGCTACACCATAGTGGCCGGGCAGGACGGGATTGAAGTGACCGCCCCGACAGCCGCAGGCATCTTCTATGGCATACAGACAATACGGAAAGCCGTGGCAGCATCGGTCGCCCGTGACGGAGGCGAAGAAGCATCGGAAGACGAAGTACTGCTTCCTGCCGTACGGATTGAGGACGCCCCTGAATTCGGATACAGGGGGGCGCATTTCGATGTATGCCGGCACTTCTTCACAGTGGAGGAGGTCAAGGAATATATCGACATGATGGCCCTGCACAATATGAACCGCCTGCACTGGCACATAACCGACGACCAGGGCTGGAGAGTGGAAATCATGCGCTATCCGAAACTGACAGAAATCGGTTCCGTAAGGGAAGAAACACTCATCGGGCATCTCAATGACCGTCCGCAGGTATATGACGGCACTCCGTACGGAGGGTTCTACACCCAGGAGCAGATACGCGAGATTGTCAGATATGCTGCAGACAGATATATTACAGTCGTACCCGAAGTGGACCTCCCGGGCCATATGCAGGCCGCACTTGCCGCTTACCCGGAGCTCGGCTGTACAGGAGGCCCGTACAAGGTGTGGACAAAATGGGGAATCTCGGAGAACGTCCTTTGCGCCGGAAAACCGGAAGTCCTCGAATTCCTCGACAATGTATTCCTTGAAATCATGGACCTTTTCCCGTCCGAATACATCCATATCGGAGGCGACGAATGTCCGAAGATCAGATGGGAAAACTGCCCCGTATGCCAGGCAAAGGCCGATGAACTCGGCCTGCAGGACGACGCCAGGTTTACCAGGGAACAGAAGCTGCAGAGCCATGTGATGAAGCATGTGACCTCATTCCTGGCATCTCACGGGAGGAAAGTGATAGGATGGGACGAGATACTCGAAGGCGAGGCAGCCGAAGGAGCTACCGTGATGTCATGGAGAGGAGAGTCCGGAGGCATCCAGGCCGCGAGACTCGGACACGACGTGATAATGACCCCGAATTCCTACATGTACTTCGACTTCTGCCAGGGCAAGGACGCATCAAAAGAGCCGCTGTCTATCGGAGGATATATACCTGTAGAAGCCGTCTACATGTACAGCCCTGTACCGCGTGTGCTCAAAGGCCGCGAACGGAAACACATAATCGGAGTCCAGGCGAATCTGTGGACCGAATATATCCACACATTCAGCCACGCACAGTACATGGTCCTTCCGAGATGGGCCGCACTTGCAGAAAACCAGTGGCATCCTTCACAGCACAAGGACTACAAGGACTTCCTCGACAGGCTCCAGTACCTGATTGCGATATATGACGCCAACGGATACAATTACGCCGGACACGTCTTCAATGTAGAAGCTTCATTCAGGCCCGAAAATGGTGCCGTTACCGCCACCCTCGAGACTATGGGAGATGCACCTATACGATACACCCTCGACGGCACAGTCCCAGACGAAAATTCCACCCTGTATACCGGACCGGTAGAAATCCGGCAGGATGCATGCCTCACGGCGGCGGCATTCCGCGGAGGCAAGAGCGGGGAACCCGTAAGGGAAGACATCTCATTCAGCAAGGCGACAGCAAGGCCTGTCACTCTCCTGACCACTCCGTCAGACAGATATACCTATGACGGAGCCATGATGCTCACAGACGGGCTCAAGGGCGACGGCATCTTCGGAAGCGGCAGATGGATAGGCTTTGACGGCACCGACATGGTGGCGGCAATCGACCTTGGCGCAATGACGGAGATATCATCGGTATCTCTCGGCGTCTGCGTCAATACGGCAGACGGAGTGTTCGATGCCAGAAAGATAGAGGTATATGTATCCGGCAACGGACGCAGATACGAAAAGATTGCAGAGAAGGATTATCCACAGGCGGAAGCCGAGACGAAAGCGGTCAACAGGCATTTCCTGTCCTTCCCTCAGACCAAGGCAAGATATGTCAAGGTAAAGGCCGTCTCCGAAAAGTCCATTCCGGAATGGAGCTGGCTTTCAGGGAGCAAGGCCTTCATCTTCGTTGACGAGATTGAAGCCGGGGGCATCATCCCTGCAGACAATCCGCAGGTCAGGTTCACGGGCAGGGTGCTCAGGAACGGCGGCACAGTCTCCTATGACTGGTCCGGGACATATTTCAGCACGATGCTCGACGGGGACAGGATGGATGCGGAGATTGAATCCGACGGGGAATGCTGGTTCAATGTAATCGCCGACGGCAACGTGGTCCGCACCTTCAGCATAGCGGACACGGATACGACAGTGTGCCTTGTCTCTCCGGATGTCCTTCAGGGGGATGCACCGCACCATATCATGGTACAGAAACGCACCGAGGGAGAATACGGCCGGACAACCGTCAAGGGATTCATCATTCCTTCAGGCAGCTCGCTGTCAGCCGAGACCGACATCCCGTCCCGCCACATCGAGTTCATCGGCAACTCGCTGACGTGCGGATACGGGACCGAAGGCCTTGACAGGGACGAGCCGTTCAAGCTCTCCACTGAGAACTGCAATCTCTCCTATGCGACTATCATAGCAAGATATTTCGATGCCGGCTACAACCTGGTCTCCCATTCGGGACAGGGTGCCGTAAGGAACTACGGCGACAGCCTGACCGTATCAAAGCTCTGCATGAGGGAGAGGATGATGCGTCTTTTCGACAATGACACGATACCTGTCGGCAACGGAGACTCGCCCGAACCGGATCTTGTGGTAATCAACCTCGGGACCAACGACTTCTCCCTGCCTCCATTCCCGTCCGAGACCGAATTCACGGAAGGCTACTGCACCATCCTCAGGCAGATACGCGAGCTGCACGGACAGGTACCGGTACTGTGCGTATGCCCTCCGACAACCGGAGAGCCGCTTGCAGGATGGCTCCTGAAGGCCAGGGAAATGATGAATGACCCGCAGATCCATGTAATCATCCTGACCAAAGGACTCTACAACACCACAAGCGACCTCGGTTCATCATGGCACCCGAACTACAGCGGCCAGCGGAAAATGGCCATGGGGCTGATACCATACATATCCACGATAATGGGCTGGGAGATGCCTGAAGACCGTTGCGTCAGATAGCATATCCTGAGAAAACAATATCATCATGAAGAAACTGGAATATCTGATTGCCGCACTTGTCCTGCTGATGGCAGGACATGCGGCATGTCATGCAGGCAACATCGTAAGAGGCCGCGTGACATGTGAAGGGAAGCCCGTCGCCGGGACAGTCGTATCCGACGGAAGCACATGCACAAGCACGGACGCCAAGGGCCGCTATGAAATCGAGACAGCGCCAGGAAGCCGCTTTGTCTTCGTCTCGACCCCTGCCGGCTACATGCCGGAAGTAACATCGGGAAGCATCCCCGTATTCTACAGGGAACTTCCTGAAGACATGGATGACGGCACCGCATACACATGCGACTTCAGCCTTCTGAAAAACCCTGCAGACGACACGCGCCACGTGTTCTTCGTCCAGGCCGATGTCCAGCTCATCGAGAAATCCAACCTTGACGGCTACAGCGACCTGATCGGGGACATGAACGCCGTGAAGAAGGACATCCTCGCCTCGGCCGGGGAAGGACAGGCCCCTGACATCTTCGGGCTGGACTGCGGGGACATTGTCGGCGACACGCCATCCCTCTTCCCTCCGTACATCGAGACCGCTGCAGCCATGGACATGCCTGTATACAGAGCCATAGGCAACCACGACATGGACTATTACGGACGTACATTCGAGACCTCATACAGGACATTCGAGAATTATTTCGGCCCGACATGCTACTCGTTCAACAAGGGCAGCATCCACTACATTGTCATCAACAACAATTTCTACATCGGACGAGAATACTTCTACATCGGCTATGTCGACGAGAGGACATTCGGCTGGCTCGAACAGGACCTCTCCTATGTGCCGGAAGGCTCCACAATAGTCCTCATGATGCACATGCCGTCAAGGCTTACACAGGAGCAGCAGCCTTTTGCATACAGCTACGGCAACCTTGCCGACCAGACCGTAAATGCCGCATCGCTCCATGCCCTGCTGGCCGGATACAACACACACATCATATCCGGACACATGCACTACAACCTGAACATCTGCTTCAGCGACAGGTTGATGGAGCACAACACTGCGGCAGTCTGCGGGACATGGTGGTGCACCGATGTATGCCTTGACGGGACCCCGGTAGGCTACGGCATCTACAAGGCCGACGGGGACGAGCTCACATGGACATACAAGAGCTCCGGAAAACCAGTATCGCATCAGGCCAGGGTATATATGCCAGGCTCTTCCGACGAGTACCCGGAGGCACTCATAGCCAATGTCTGGAACTGGGACCCGGCATGGAAAGTCGAATGGCTCGAAGACGGGAAGGTCATGGGAGAGATGGAGCGCTTCACAGGCTACGACCCTTATGCAAGCGCCCTCTGCAAAGACCGCTCGATCATCAAGTACGACTGGATAGGTCCGACCGTAACAGAACATCTCTTCAAGGCAGTACCTTCCAGACCTGATGCAAGACTGAATGTCAGGGTCACGGACAGGTTCGGCAATGTCTATGATTTCTAATCAGTTATGATTACCGGGAAAGAAAACCTGGGCATTATTTTTAAAATCCTGCAATTATTTTTTAAAAAATATTAATAATAAAAGGATATATTTAAAATAATTATGTTTATATTTACCGGGAATTATAATTGATTGTATCAAAAAAATACTTACATTTAAAACATTATATAAATGTTAGATCTGAAACAACTTGAAAAGCAGTATCGGGACGAATTGCTTGACAATGTACTCCCCTTCTGGCTCGGACACTCTCAAGACAAGGAGTTCGGAGGCTATTTTTCTTGTCTGAACAGGAACGGAGACGTTTTCGACACGGACAAGTTCATCTGGATGCAGGGAAGAGAAGTGTGGCTGTTTTCAATGCTGTACAATAATGTTGAAAAACGGCAGGATTGGCTGGACTGCGCATTGCTCGGAGGAGAATTCCTGAAAAAATACGGGCATGACGGCAATCTCAACTGGTATTTCTCGGTCGACAGGCAGGGAAGGCCTCTTGTCGAACCGTACAACATCTTCTCCTACACATTCGCCACAATGGCATTCGGACAGCTGAGCCTGGCCACGGGCAGCAGCGAATATGCCGATATCGCCAAGAGGACATTCGACATAATATTGTCGAAGGCGGACAATCCGAAAGGCAAATGGAACAAGGCCCACCCGGGGACAAGGAACCTTAAAGGATTCTCTCTCCCTATGATCCTCTGCAACCTTGCCCTGGAAATCGAGCATCTGCTCGACCCTGAATATCTCAGGGAGACGATGGACACATGCATCCACGAAGTCATGGATGTATTCTACCGTCCTGAACTCGGGGGCATCATCGTAGAGAACGTCGGGGCTGACGGCAGCCTCGTTGACTGCTTTGAGGGCAGGCAGGTTACCCCGGGACATGACATCGAGGCCATGTGGTTCATAATGGACCTGGGGGAACGCCTCGGTCGTCAGGACCTGATAGAGAAAGCCCGCGACATTACCCTCAGGATGATCGACTACGGCTGGGACAGCAAATACGGCGGAATCTTCTATTTCATGGACCGCAAGGGCTTCCCTCCTCAGCAGCTTGAATGGGACCAGAAGCTCTGGTGGGTGCACATAGAGACCCTGATCGCCACCCTGAAAGCCTACAGGCTTACCGGGGACAAGAGATGCCTTGAGGCATTTGAAAAGGTCCATGACTACACATGGGGGCATTTCAAGGACAAGGAATATCCGGAATGGTTCGGCTACCTCGACAGGCGCGGAGAAGTACTTCTCCCGCTTAAGGGCGGCAAATGGAAAGGATGCTTCCATGTCCCGAGAGGCCTGTACCAGTGCTGGAAGACCCTTGAAAAGATCAATACAAACAGATAACCAATATATTCTTTAACTACTAACCCTTATTTTATGAAAGAATCTAACAACTTTCTATCGGAAGCCGGACGGACGCTCCGCAAAGCTTTGTTTGCATTGTGTCTGGTCTGCGCCGGCAGTGCTGCGGCATATGCCCAGCACGTCGTAAAGGGAACTGTATCGGATCCTGACGACATTCCCCTCCCGGGAGTGGCCGTCATGATTGAAGGGTCCGTTACAGGTGTAACAACGGACATAGACGGAAATTACTCGATAGAGGTTCCGGACGATGCCGCTCTCGTATTCTCATTCATCGGCATGGAAGACCAGGTACTCCCTGTCGGAGGCCGCGCCGTCATCAATGTCGTGATGGAGCCTCAGATGGAGACACTTGACGAGATTGTGGTCGTCGGCTATGGTACTGCAAAGAAACAGTCGCTCACTGGAGCCGTATCGGCAATCAAGGGCGATGAACTGCTGAAGGCGCCGTCAACCAACGTATCCAGCCTCATCGGAGGACGTGTACCTGGAGTATCTTCCGTGCAGGTATCCGGAGAGCCTGGAGATGACCAGGCATCCCTCAGAATCAGGGGTTCAAGGTATGGTGTGACATATATTGTCGACGGAATGCCGCGTTCAATCAACGATATCGACCCTAACGACATCGAAAGCATCTCCGTGCTGAAGGATGGTGTATCTGCAGCAGTCTATGGTCTCCAGGGTGCCGGAGGAGTCATCCTCATAACCACCAAGAAAGGTGCATCCGGCAAAGCCAAGGTCAACTATACCGGCTCGGTGGGAATCTCGATGAACGCCAACTTCCCTGAATTCATGGACGGGCCACAGTTCGCATATTACTACAATATGGCCGACATGATGGACCAGCTGGCCAACGGCTCCATTAGCGACATGAGCCAGTACTCCCCTGTCTTCACTCAGGAGAACATCAATGCGATGCTTAACGGCGACCCTTCCGACGGATGGGACAATGTCAACTATATCGACAAGGTCTTCGGAACGGGTATCAACCAGAAGCACAATGTATCAGTACAGGGAGGCAACAAGGATGTACGCTACTTTACCTCATTCGGATACCAGGGACAGAAAGGTAACATCGACAACTTCACATTCAAGAGGTACAACTTCAGGACAAATGTCGAGGCCAATGTCGGGCGCAGCTGGCATATAACCGCCGGTATCGCAGGCAGCATTACCAACAAGCGTTCTCCGGGATATGCGTCAGGCGGTACTGATGCCGATGCCAACCTCGGGGAACAGGGCTGGCTTTCAATCGCACACCAGGCGATATTGATGCACCCTTATCTCCCTGAAAAATGGAACGGGCGCTACACAGCAACCTTACAAAGAAACACCTCCCTGCCAAACAGCCCTCTGGCAGCCATCTACGAATCAGGTTACAGAAAGGTCAACGGGTTCAACCTCCAGACCAACGTATCGATACAGTATGATGTCCCATGGGTAAAGGGACTCAACCTCAAGGTCACTGGAGCGTATGACTACTCGTCATCCCACAACAAGAACCTGAATACCCCGTACGAACTCTATGTCCATAACATGCCGACTTCGACATCAGACTGGACATGGGCATCTATTGATGACCCTCGCGGCACATCGAACGGCATCAACCTCGGAGAAGGACAGGCGACATCCCAGCAGCTTGTCGGACAGGGAAGCATCAACTATGCGAACACTTTCGGGAAGCACAACATCGAGGCTCTCGCACTCGTCGAGCTCAGGGACTACAGGTCCAACAACATGCTTGCATACAACAAGAACATAAGCTTCGCTGAGCTGCCTGAACTCGGATTCGGAGAGCCTGCCGATGGGCCTATCGACGGATACAGCGACGCTTCACGCAGCGTCGGATATGTATTCAGGCTCAAATACGACTATGCCAACAAATATCTCGCAGAGATTACCGGACGCTATGACGGCTCATACAAGTTCGCAGGAAACGTTGCCGGGAAACGCTGGGGCTTCTTCCCTTCAGCTTCAGTCGCATGGAGAATCTCCGAAGAGAGCTTCATGGACTATGCCGGCTACCTGGACGACCTCAAGATCAGGGCATCAGTAGGTCTTCTCGGAAGCGACGCATCCTCATCCGCCTATGCATTCCTCAGCACATACTCTCTCGCCGATGGAAACAACAATGCATACAATGCGATTCTCAACCAGCAGATTCTCCAGGCACTCCGCACATCTGTGGTGGCAAACCCTAACCTTAGCTGGGAGAAGACACTCACATACAATGTCGGCCTCGACTTTACCTTGTGGGGCGGTCTGCTCGGAGCTGAATTCGATGCATTCTACAACTACACATTCGACATGCTGACCTACATGGGGGGGGATTTTCCACCTTCAATGGGAGGTTACTATAACACTTGGGAGAACTACAGCAGGATGGAGAGCAAGGGCCTTGAGCTCCTCCTTACCCACCGCAACTCGTTCGACCTCGCAGGAAGAAGATTCACTTACGGCATAGGGTTCAACATCTCATACGCAACCAACCGCTGGCTGAGATATCCTGACAGCCCGAACACAGTCAACTCCAGGAAGAATGTCGGCAAGCGCGTCGACGGATTCAATGTCTGGATAGCAGACGGCCTATACCGCTCGGAGGAAGAGATTGACAACTCGGCATGGTACGAATCACGCCCTAATGTAGGCGACATCAAGTACCGTGACCTCAACGGAGACGGACAGATTACCGAGGACGACCGTACACTGATCGGCCGCAGCAACCGTCCGGAACTTACCTACGGTCTTAACATCGACTTCACATGGATGGGATTCGACTTCAATGCCCAGTTCACGGGCGGAGCCCTCTTCGATGTCTCTTTGACCGGTACCTACTACAACGGATACGATGACAACACAGTATGGACGCAGGCATTCAAGGAGAACGCCAACTCTCCTCTGTATCTTGTACAGAATGCCTATACTGTCCTCAATCCTGACGGAGAGTTTCCTCGCCTGACCCTCGGAAAGCAGGGGCACGGAGGAGACAACGGCCTTGCATCCACATTCTGGCTCAGGGACGGCAAATACCTCAGGCTCAAGTCTGCACAGCTGGGATATTCTCTCCCGAGAAAGTGGCTGAAACACATCAAGGTCGAGAATTTCAGGATATTCATCGAAGGATCCAACCTCTTTACCATTGACGGACTGCCTGAAGGCATCGACCCTGAGTCGCCGGGCGTCAACAACGGTTACTACCCTCAGCAGAGAACTGTGATGGGCGGCATATCTCTCACTTTCTAAAATTAAAGGACTATTCTCATGAAAAACAAAACATTATATGCAATGCTGCTGGGAGTGGCCATGTCTGCGGTCTCCTGTTCGGATTTCCTCGACATGACACCGACCAATGCAGTGTCCGACAAGATGGTCTGGAGCAATGTTGAAAATGCGGAGCTTGCGGTCAATGACTATTACCGTTACATCGACTATCTGAGTGTGTTCAATACAGGACAGTGTCTTGCCGGTTCCACCGATGCACTGACAGACCAGCTGAAATACGGTTCATACAACTACAATTCATACTGTTTGATTCCGAGCCAGATCGCATACGGCGGGTCAGTGCTTATCGCAAGCTATGTCGACACATATCTCGGCAACTGGACAACAATGTATGAATATATAAGACGCGTCAATGAAGGAATATACAATCTCCACAAATACGGGGAGAGCATCAGCGCAGACGACAAGGCCCGCCTTGAGGCTGAAATGAGATTCTTCAGGGGCTTCCTCTATACCGACCTTGTCAAACGCTACAAGGATGTCATCATCTATGACGAGAACCTTGAATCAATCACACGCGACAAGGATGTCTCTACGGAAGAGCAGGGCTGGAACTTCGTATACGATGACCTCATGTACGCAGCCACAACCCTCGGCGAAAGCACCGACCCTGACGGGCGCATTACAAGCGGAGCGGCATATGCCCTTCTCTCCCGCGCCATGCTCTATGCTGAAAGATGGGAAGATGCCAAGACAGCGGCCGAGAAAGTCATGGGCATGGGATATGAACTTGAGGATAATTATGCCGATGCATTCAAGCTTGACAGCAAGGAAGCCATCCTCCAGTACAACTACAACGCTGCCACATCCGTTACACATTCATTTGACGGATACATGGCACCGGGAGGAGACCGCGCACTGGACGGCAACTCGATGACAGGCGGCTATGGTACACCTACCCAGGAAATGGTAGAGTCATACGAGCTTGCAACAGGAGGATTCCCGGACTGGACAGCATGGCATGCTGAAGGGGGCACATCACAGACTCCTCCATATGAGGATCTCGAACCCCGCTTCGCCGCCACAATCCTGTACAACGGGGCTGAATGGAAAGGCAGGACAATCGAGACTTTCGTAAACGGTACCGACGGCTTTGCAACATGGATGACAGATGCCGCTCCTGAAGGACGGAGCACCACTGGCTACTATCTCCGCAAGCTCGTCGATGAGGATCACAGTTTCAAGACCATACAGGCCAGCACGCAGCCTTGGACCGAGCTGAGACTTGCCGAGGTAATCCTCAACCATGCCGAGGCATGCTACAGGAGCGGAGACCCTGCTTCAGCCAATGACGACATTGAAAGAATCAGGGCGAGGGTCGACCTTCCTTATACCGACAAGACAGGAGAGGATCTCATGGCTGCCATCCGTCAGGAAAGGAAAGTAGAGATGGCCTTTGAAGGCCACTATTACTGGGACATGAAGCGCTGGGAACTCGCCGAGGCCGCCTTCACAGGTATCCGTCTCCATGGTCTCAAGATAGAGAAGGACGCAGCCGGAGGTTACCTCTACACTTATGTGGAGGTCGACAACCAGGATCGCAATTTCCCTGCAAAGATGTACCGCTGCCCTATCCCGCAGGCCGAACTCGACAACAACGGGCTCATCAACCAGTACCCGGAATGGAACTGATGGTGCATGGATTAACTATGTTCAAGGAACGCAGTAAATGAAAATGAATAAAGAGATGAAAAAAATAACCATACTGACTTTTGCACTGGCATCCCTGCTTGCGGCATCCTGTGTGAAACCGGAATTCGTTGAGCCTACAGCCTCCAGACAGGGACTGACAAGCCTCGAAGCCATATTCACATTCGGCCCGTACAGAGACCAGACTATGGGCTTGCTGACAATAACAGATGACTCCCAGGAAAGATTCGTCATCCCTGTCCCATGGTTCTATCCAGAGACATCCGATGATGAGACCGCCCTTTATATGACCAAGGTAAGGGTCAAGGCAGGACTCGAGCCGAACTACAGCATCGATCCGCCGATTACCCTGCTCGACCTCACGGAGGAGAACTGGTTTACATTCACCGACCCTGACGGGAACAGCCGCCAGATATGCATTACGGGCGAAAGGGTAAAATCCGCAGCCTGCGAACTTCAGGCATTCTCAATCGATGAGCCTGCCTTGACCGGTGTCATAGATGCTTCTGCAAGGAAGGTATCCCTCGTATCGGCAGATGACCTCTCCTCATGTACCGCAGTCGCACAGGTATCGGCACATGCAACCATATCTCCGGACCCGGCCGAGCCGCGCAGCTACAACACCCCTGTCGAATTCACTGTCACGGCGCATGACGGTACTACCACTTCGACATGGACAGTCGTCAAGGAACAGCCGGAGAAGATTGACTACGGATTCAACAGCACTACTGTCACGCCTCTGTTCAACTTTGACCCTGCAAGCCACCTGAGCTTCCCGGCATATACAGAGACAGTATACCCTACAATGGCAATGGCTGGAGGCAAGCTTGTAGTATGCCTCGGAAGCGGCACCCCGGTATACCTCAACAGCGTAACCGGAGTACGTGAAGGCGAGATCAATCTCGGCTCCGCAACCGCAGCGGCAATCGCAAGCGACGAAGGTGGCAACATGCTCATATGCAACCATGCGGAAAGCAACGGCAGTGTGAATATCTGGAAGACCAGATCGGTAACCGAGGCGCCTGAACTCTTCCATTCGTTTACCAACGAATCAGATACCCCTATGGGATACAAGATGAAGATAATGGGTAACCTCGATACCGAGGCGCAGATTGTGATTACAAATGAAGGCATCAGCGGTGTTACAACCAGCAGCCGCTTCACAGCCATCACTGTCAGCAACGGGACAGTGACATCCACAGTATCGAAGGATATCAATGCCACAACAGGTCTCGGATGGGGAGCTGCACCTGTCAACAATACTGCAGTAGTAGCAGCCTCAGTAAATCCTGAAGACGGATACTATCTGTCATACTATGACCCTAACCAGCTTACCTGGATCGACGGGAACCTTGGAATCGGGGCCCAGATGCCGACAGATATTGCAGTAAGCGTGGCAAACGGAAACGTAAATGCCAATTCACTCGACTCGAAGGCATTCAACAATGCAAGATACGTGGCATGGTTCTTCACAAGCCACTTCCCGATGTGGGGTGCAGGACCTCAACTCTACCTCTATGACATCAGCAACCCGTCAGTGATTGTCGAACACAAGCCTGTCCTTGCCAATCCTGCAATTGAATGGTACCAGACGGCAGCATCAGGTGTAGCTGCGGGAGACGTAATCATATCTCCATCGGCAGACGGATTCATGTTGTATGTCTACTACTATGACCATAACAGCGGTGTCATCGGCGGCTACTCTGCCGACTGCATCAAGAGATAGTCAGTAACAATTGATAAGAATGGTTCCGGGGCTTCCGGGAACGGAGGCCCCATTTAAAATGAAACAGATGAGAAAAACAATTCTGATATTGATTCTTGCAGCTGCGACAGCATTCATTGCAGCTTCCTGCTCGGACAAGTCAGAGGAGATACTCTGGAATCCCGAATGGAACGAAGGCAACGGCGATGATGATGATCCTGACGAGCCGGATCCGGAAGAGCCGGAAGGGATTACTGGCAAGCCCCGGTATGTCTGGATAGATGCCGCCGCCAACTTCGAGGACTATGCCAACAGTGAGGACAACATCAAGGCAGACATGCAGAAGATCAAGGATGCTGGCTTCACGGATGTCATAGTCGACGTACGCCCTACAAGCGGGGATGTACTCTTCAAGTCAACTACCGCCGATCCTCTTAAAAAGGTCGATGCGTGGGTAACAGGGGGCTACAAATGGCTTGAAAGGACAGCGACATTCGACTATCTGCAGACTTTCATCGATGCCGGGCATGAGACAGGGCTCAGGGTCAATGCAAGCATCAACACATTTGTCGGAGGCTACCTGTGTCCGTACGGCCTGGGATATGACGGAATGCTCTTCCGCGAACCGGACAGGAAAGACTGGGCCACATCGATCAATGCCGCAGACGGCATAACCAATACCATGGACCTTATGGACGAAAGTTCCGACTACGGTCCGAAGTTCCTCAATCCGGCCAATGAAGATGCCCAGGAATATGTCCTTGACATCATCGGGGAGCTGGCTGCATATGACATTGACGGTATTGTACTTGACCGCTGCAGATACGATGACTACGACCTCATGAGCGATTTCAGCGACATTTCACGCAAGCAGTTCGAAAACTATGCATCCATTACTGTGGAGAACTGGCCTGATGATATCTTCGAGCCCGGTACGGACGGACTCGAATGGTCCGCGACAGAAATGCAGAAACTGTGGCTCGAATTCAGGGCAAAGGTCATACATGATTTCATCGTAAAGGCCGAGAAGAAGGTTCATTCCGTAAATCCGGACACGAGATTCGGAGTATACGTAGGTGCATGGTATTCCACATACTACACATCAGGCGTCAACTGGGCAAGCCCTGATTATGACACGTCTGCGCATTACTGGTGGGCCTCTGAAAACTACAAGGACTACGGATACGCCGACCATTGCGACTTCATGTTCCTCGGGGCATATGCCAGCACATCATCAATCTACGGCAGCGGGGAATGGACGATGCAGGGATTCTGCGAGCAGGGCCGTGAACTGCTCATGGGAGACACGGTATTTGCCGGAGGGCCGGACATAGGCAACAGCACAGGCTGGACCGAAGGCGGACAGGCGGCACTCATACCTGATGCCGTCGATGCATGCATTACCCCGAGCGACGGATTCTTCGTGTTCGACCTCTGTCATATCAAGATGTATGACTACTGGGATGCCTTCAAGCAGGCATTCGATGAATATCTGTCCACAGTGGAATAGACAATAGAACAGAAACAGAAAAACAAAAATGATCATGAAAATAAGCAAAGCAATCGGACTCCTTTCTCTCGCCCTTCTGGCAGTCTCCTGCCAGAGCATGAAGGAAGGGAACGGGAGCATAAATATTGCCGAGGGGTCTACATTTACCCCTGTCATAGCTTCGGCCGGAGGTACAGCTACGATTGAATTCACCACCAACTGCGACTGGAATGCCAATGTGCCGAACATCTCCTCATACTCATGGAGCTCAATCACACCGACAAGCGGCGGCGCAGGGACAAATGTCATCACTGTCACTGCCCTGAGGAACGACAACTATGACGACAGGTCATTCACATTCGACATCAAGGCTTCCGGAGCCCTGCAGACAGTGACTGTAACCCAGAGGCAGAAAGACGCGCTTACCGTTACTTCAGGCGAATTCGAGATTCCTGAAGAGGGGGGGGATGTGAAGATTGAACTCATGTCCAACATCGAATATGGCTTCAAGGTCGAGGATGACGGCAAAGACTGGATCATACCTGTCCCTGCCGGCAAGGGTCTCGAACCATCCGAGCTACTCTTCGATGTCCTCCCTACCAATGTCTTCGAAGTCAGGACAGGACACATTACCATCAGCAGCGAAGGACTGCCAGATGAAACCATTACCGTCACTCAGGCTGCAAAGACACGTGTATTCGAAGTCTCGCCGACAGCTATCACAGTAGAAAAGGAAGGAGGCAAAGTCTCTTTCACAGTCAACTGCAACTTCGGATATACCGTGACCATGGAAGAATGTGACTGGATTGAACCTTTGTCAGACATCACTGGCACACTGAAAGGGAACAGGACATTTGAGTTTGACGTAGATACATACGACCAGATACCTCCGAGAAGTGTCGATATCAATATCGAGACAGGAGTTGAAGGCTACTCTGAAACAGTCACGATAACTCAGACAGGAACAGTCATCATAAACGAGAAATGGATGAAGACATATTCTTCAGACCTGACAGAGATTTCTAATGTAGGCCCTATGCGTTTTGCATATCTTGACAATTATCTCATTGTCTCTGACGGCTCTGCAGTACATCTTGTTGACAGGTCGACCGGAACATATGTCAACAAGGTCGAGATTCCGGGTAATATCGCAGTGAAGTCTCTGACTACGGATGATGCCGGTAACATTGTCTTTGCTACAGATGCAGCATATCCTGACGGTGTGCTCAACGTATATTGCCTCTCCTCAATTGAAGATACACCTGAACTCGTACTTTCCTATACACACAATTCAATTTACAGCTCATCGCTCGGAAATATAAGAGTCGTAGGAAATGTCAAGGATAAGGCCGTTGTGACAGGTATATGCTCCGGCAGTGTAAGCTACTGGATTGCGTGGCAGATTGAAGGCGGCACAGCTCAGGCGCCTGTTTACGGAGAAGGTTTGCCAGGCATATGGGGCACTAATCAGTGTGCAATAAATGCAGTGTCTGCCAATCTGTCCGACGGTCTGCTGCGTATAGGCTATGCAGGCGACTATAATCTTGAATACTGCCAGGATCCGGCCTCAAATACATGGACTACCATTTTCCAGACAGCAAGCTCGTGGGCTGAAAACTACGGAAGTCTCTCCGTAAAGGAATTTGACGGGAAACGGCTTTGCGCAATAGGCCGTGGAGCTTATGCTGCAGCAGCCAGTGGCGGTCTTGTAGGAGCATATCTTGTAGACATCACTGATACCGGGAATGCATTCCAGATATATGATATCGGTTCTGAATATACCGGAGATGCATTTGTAAGTGTTACCGACAATTCAAATGAAGTCCTTCTCGTTGATGACGGGGATGAAATCAATCTGTACATGACAGATAATGCATGCGATTATATACTGAACTTGTCATTTGCATTCTGACAGTCAATTTATAATCATCCATAACCAAGGCTGGCCGCGTCAACGGTCAGCCTTTTTTGTATAGATTCCCGAATTTTATTAGAGATGAAAATGCTATATTTACACCCGTTATGGGAAAGACGAAATTCGACACCTGCTTTTTCGAGCGATATGCCATGATATCGCTGCAGACGCTTCTGGGGAACAGATACGCCTGCCTTGTCAATGAAGACAGACCTGATCTCCAGGCACCTGACCATTCCATAGGGATAGAAGTGACGCGTGCAATGGAGGAGAACAAATCTGTCGCGGATTCACTGCTTCTGGAAATGGCAGGAATCATAGACCCTGATGAAGACAGCGATGCCCGTGAAGATTATCGCAGCATCATTGACAGCGGCTATGCATATGGTCTGCGTGACGGCAGATACATCGGCTCCAAAGAATATGATTACTGGGCCCTTGCCTTACCTCTGAGACGGATCATCGCAAGTAAGGTGGATAAGGTCAGCTCAGGATTTTACGGGCATTACACCGATTTCGGGCTATATGTATTCTGCAAGGACCATCTTTCCGAAGATGAGGTCGGGCTCACGGTCGAATACACTGCCGGACTCCAGAAAGGTCTTGACACGCGCTTCAATACATTGTACCTCTCTCTCATCGACAGGCTGTACGTCTGCAACATGAGCAGCAGCCATATCTCTCACGAAGAGATTTCCAGGGAGATGTGCCGCCAGTTCTTCCGCAGCGCGCTTGACTGATCTATAAAAATATCGTAATGCGCTTGACTGACATACAATAATATCGTAATGCGCTTGACTGACACACAGAAATATCGGATATGGAACTTGAAATCAACAATATAATTAATTTCAGCGGCATAGCTGTAGGCCTCGCCACATTCGTCATCATAGGCTGCTTCCACCCTATAGTCATAAAGGCGGAATACCATTTCGGCAAGAAATGCTGGTGGGTATTCCTTGTTGCAGGCATCATGGCCGCCGTCGCTTCACTGCTGGTCCAGAACATGACAGGCTCCACAATCCTTGGTGTCCTGGCATTCTCATGCTTCTGGTCAATTCTGGAACTTCACGAACAGGAAAAGCGTGTAAAACGCGGCTGGTTCCCCTCCAACCCCCGCAAAAAACGTTAGTTCATCAAGTTCCCCTCTGTCGCATCTTCTGCCAGTCTACTTTTTCAATCTGGCACAAAGGCTTCCTGAAGCCACAGACCAAGGTAAACAAAAAAGTCCCTGTAATTATCAAACTACAAGGACCTTAGGAAGTATATAATCTATAAGATTACTTGCTGAGTGCCTGGGCAACATCCACAGCACAAGCAACAGTACATCCAACCATAGGGTTGTTACCTATTCCGAGGAATCCCATCATCTCTACATGGGCTGGAACTGAGGATGAACCTGCAAACTGGGCATCACTGTGCATACGGCCCATAGTGTCGGTCATACCATAAGAGGCAGGGCCGGCAGCCATATTGTCCGGGTGCAGAGTACGTCCTGTACCGCCACCTGATGCAACAGAGAAATACGGTTTGCCTGCAAGTGTACGCTCTTTCTTATATGTACCGGCAACTGGATGCTGGAAACGTGTAGGGTTGGTAGAGTTTCCTGTGATTGACACATCCACGCCTTCATGCCACATGATGGCAACGCCTTCGCGGACATCGTCTGCACCATAGCATTTAACCTTTGCACGAGGTCCGTTGCTGTAAGCGATTTCGCGTACTACCTTGAGTTCGCCTGTATAATAGTCGAACTGTGTCTGCACATATGTGAAACCGTTTATACGAGAAATGATCTGGGCAGCGTCCTTTCCGAGACCATTGAGGATGCAGCGGAGCGGCTCTTTGCGCACCTTGTCAGCTTTTGCTGCAATCTTGATGGCACCTTCAGCGGCAGCGAATGACTCGTGACCTGCGAGGAAAGCAAAACACTTTGTCTCTTCACGGAGAAGACGGGCGGCAAGATTGCCATGTCCGAGACCTACCTTACGGTCATCGGCAACCGACCCAGGGATACAGAATGCCTGCAGACCGATTCCGATAGCTTCAGCTGCATCTGCGGCTGTCTTGCAACCTTTCTTAAGAGCGATGGCACATCCTACCACATACGCCCATTTTGCATTTTCGAAGCAGATAGGCTGCGTATCTTCACATGTCTTGTAAGGATCGAGACCATACTGGTCGCAGATGGCGTTCGCCTCTTCGATGTCCTTGATACCGTTTTCGTTGAGAGCAGCAAGAATCTGTTTGATACGGCGGTCCTGGCTCTCGAATTTGACTTCTCTTATCATAATAGTCTTCCTCCTTATTCTTTACGTGGGTCAATGTATTTAACTGCACCGGCCTCTTTGGTAAAACGTCCGTAAGAGCCTGTAACCTGCTTGAGGGCTTCGTTGGCATCCACGCCTTTCTTCACGAGATCCATGAATTTGCCGAGATGAACGAACTCATATCCGCAGATTTCGTCATTCTCATCGAGAGCGATGGTCTTGATGTAGCCTTCTGCCATCTCAAGGTAGCGAGGGCCTTTTGCCAGTGTTCCATAAAGCGTTCCCACCTGGCTCCTGAGTCCTTTTCCGAGGTCCTCGAGACCGGCTCCGATCATCAGGCCTCCCTCAGAGAAAGCCGACTGGGTACGTCCATATACTATCTGAAGGAAAAGCTCACGCATTGCAGTATTGATGGCGTCGCACACAAGGTCGGTATTGAGCGCCTCAAGAATGGTCTTGCCAGGAAGAATCTCTGATGCCATTGCAGCAGAATGCGTCATTCCTGAACACCCGATAGTCTCGACGAGCGCCTCCTGGATGACACCTTCCTTGACGTTGAGTGTCAGTTTGCAGGCTCCCTGCTGAGGTGCACACCATCCAATACCATGAGTCAGACCCGAAATGTCAGTTATTTCCTTTGATTTTACCCATTTTCCCTCCTCTGGAATAGGAGCTGGACCATGGTTCGGTCCTTTTTTGACGCAACACATCTGTTGCACTTCGTGAGAATAAACCATAACTTAATATTTGTATAAAGTTCCCTTTCAATATTTCCGGTAAAGAAACCGCTGCAAATATAGCAAATTTTCAGTAACTCACACACTATGCGGAGACAGTAAATGTTACAATTATGTGAAGCCGCACAGGATGTGTATCATACTTACAGATTGTAACAATATTAAGAGATACTGCTACAATACATAAATAATAATGCATCAAGCACGATATTGGAACATGTGTCAGCTGCATTGCCCTTACATTTTACCACTCTTGATACCAGCATATTAATGTTAAATTTATGTTAAAAAAGCGAAAAATAATAAGGAAAAATTTGGAGATACAGGAAAAAGCCCTACCTTTGCATCCGGTTATTAGTTTTAGTGTTATTAATTATGTGGTTAGTATGAGGGGTCCCCACGTGAGTGGCGACAACCTCTTTTTTTTATGCCCTACAGCCAGCCTCAGAGCTGGTTCAAGCCTCAGCTTGCCTGTCTCGGAAATCGCAGTAAACCGCGGCAGGTGGGACACCGGGACCGGAACGGGTTTGACAAAGAGACTGCCGGAGATAAAGACGTGCCAGCTTTCATTTTCACTCACGACCCTCCTGAAGCCGATGCGAAACATTTTACCAATCCTGACGGCAAACACGACATCAAGGCGTATTTCCACGGAGACATGAACTACAATGAATTCTATACATGGAAAGGCGTCGACGGGAGCATTTCCCTGCCGGTATTCAGAGTCGACTCCCCCCATGAAGGGATTCGATTCGTCCTCAGATGAGACCCTCATGTCATTCATCGTCGTGACGATAGAGCCGGAAAACAGGAGACTCACGGCAAGAGAATGTCTGTGGAATGCAGACAGGGCTCCGGGAATAAAATGGGGCGCCACTGCAACAATCGCCTATTGACATCTGACATTCAGCATACCGGCAACATACATAGGGCACAGGATCCGGATTTTCATTGACTGGGAAATCCGGATTTCCTATATTTGCATGTCATGAAGTTCAAGATAATATCAGACTATAAGCCGTCAGGCGACCAGCCGGAGGCAATCAAGGAACTGTGCTCCGCCCTCGACAGCGGGGTAGATGCTGTCACTCTGCTCGGCGTGACCGGCTCCGGCAAGACATTCACGATGGCCAACGTAATCGAGAAACTGCAGCGTCCTGCACTGATACTCAGCCATAACAAAACCCTTGCCGCCCAGCTGTACGGGGAATTCAAGTCGTTCTTTCCGAATAATGCAGTGGAATATTTCGTCTCCTATTACGACTATTATCAGCCGGAGGCCTATATCCCGACAACCGATACATACATTGAAAAGGACCTGAGTATCAACGACGAGATTGAAAAGCTCAGGCTGAGTGCCGCTTCATCCCTGCTTTCCGGGAGAAGGGATGTAATAGTCATATCCAGTGTGTCATGCCTGTACGGCATAGGAAACCCTGAGGACTTCCATGCCCAGACAGTCACGATACGCAAGGGAGAGGAACGGAGCATGACAAGGCTGCTCTACCAGCTTGTGGACGCATTGTACTCGAGGACCGAGACTGATTTCAAGAGGGGGACATTCAGGGTAAGGGGAGATACGGTGGACATCTGCATCGGATACGGGGAGAATGCGGTAAGAATCGAGTTCTTCGGGGATGAGGTGGACAGCATATCCGTCATCGACCCGGTAACAGGAGCATTCATCGACAGCCTTGACCAGGTCTCGATATATCCGGCGAACAATTTCGTGACAACCAAGGAGCGTTCTGCCAAAGCAGTCAGCCAGATTCAGGACGACATGATGCGTCAGTGCGAGTATTTCCAGGATATAGGGAAGCCGCTGGAGGCAAAGAGACTGAAGCAGCGGGTTGAATACGACCTTGAAATGATAAAGGAAATGGGCTATTGTCCCGGGATAGAGAATTATTCGAGGTATTTCGACGGCCGGGCGGAAGGCATGCGGCCGTTCTGCCTTATAGACTATTTCCCGAAGGATTTCATCACATTCATTGACGAGAGCCATGTGACACTGCCGCAGATCCGTGCCATGTACGGGGGCGACCATTCCAGGAAGTCGGTGCTTATCGAGTACGGCTTCCGGCTTCCAGCCGCAGCGGACAACCGTCCGCTCAAATTCGACGAATTTGAAGCCGTTACAGGGCAGAAGGTATATGTCAGCGCCACACCGGGCGACTATGAGCTTGAAAAGTCCGAAGGACTTGTCGTGGAACAGGTAGTAAGGCCGACAGGGCTGCTCGACCCGCCTATCGAAGTGCGTCCGACCAAGAACCAGGTCGATGACCTTCTGGAGGAGATACGTATCCGTGCCGAGAAAGACGAAAGGGTGCTTGTCACCACTCTCACGAAACGGATGGCTGAAGAGCTGGAGAAATACTTCACGAGGATGGGTGTAAGGTGCCGCTATATCCACTCCGATGTCGACACCCTCGAGCGTGTCGAGATCATCGAGGATTTCAAGAACGGGCTCTTCGATGTCCTTGTAGGGGTCAACCTGCTCAGGGAAGGGCTCGATATCCCGACAGTGTCGCTTGTTGCCATCCTTGATGCTGACAAGGAAGGCTTCCTGCGTTCCGGACGCTCACTTACACAGACTGCCGGACGTGCCGCAAGGAACGTCAACGGACTTGTCATAATGTATGCCGATACCATCACGCAGTCAATGCAGGAGACCATCTACGAGACGGACAGGCGACGTGCCAAGCAGATGGAATACAACAAGAAGCACAACATTACCCCGACCCAGGTCGGCATAAAGAAGAATGCCCTTGCCGGAGGATATGCCGCGGAAGGACATGGCGGAGACGGCTCCGGGCATACGATGGCAGCCGAAGACAGGCAGGCACAATATGGCCAGACAGGGAAAAAGAGAAACCCGAGGCTTGCCAATACCGTGTCCGGGAAAGTATCTGCAGCCAATTCATATGATGCGCCACACTACATCCCGGACCCGAGTGACCTGGGCCGCGGTACCGTATCTGTAGGCCTCGGACATGATTCCGTCCGGGAGACAAATTCCGCATACAGGGACGGCTATATCGAGGCAGACCTCGCCGCTGTGCTCCAGGATCCTGTCATCAGGTCCATGACTCGCGAACAGGTTGAAAAGGCGGCAGAGCAGGCCAAGAAGAACATGCAGAAAGCCGCTGCAGACCTGGATTTCCTTGCAGCTGCCAGATACCGCGACGAAATGTGGGCCCTGAAAGAATATCTCAAGGTCTGGAAAGAGTAAAATTTTCATTAACTTTGGAGGAATCATGCCGTATACCGGGACATCATGTCAGGATGTCTGCGGCCGGTTTGAACGGACTTAATGGAAATGGCTATGGATGTTATCGGAACTTATTTCCCCAATTTTGATGACAAGGGCAAGGAGCTTGTCAGAAAGGCTTACGAAATAGCGGAAACGTCGCTTGAAGGACAGACCAGGGGCAACGGGAAGCCGTTTATCGAGCATCCTGTCAATGTTGCAAGAATCGCAGCGGATGAAATCGGTCTCCCGGCGGAATGTATTGCCGCCGTATTTCTCCATGAGGCAATGAGGTTTCAGGACGAGACCGACCCTGGGAGATTCATTGCCAGCGCAACATGCCCGGATGGCAGGTCCGGAGGAAAGGCTGCACCGGACAAGAATATCTTCGGGACTGATGTGCTTACAATAGTGGACGGTCTCAACAAGATATCCACAATCAAGCCCAAAGACACAAAGCTCGAAGCCGACAATTACAAGAAACTGATTGTCTCCTACTCAAAGGACCCGCGCGTGACTGTCCTCAAGCTTGCCGACAGGCTTGAGGTCATGCGCTCGCTTGACATCTTCCCGAAGCTTTCAAGGGAGAGGAAGATCCTGGAGACATTGATGCTATACATCCCGCTCGCACATCAGCTCGGGCTCTACAACATGAAGAGCGAAATGGAGGACATATACTTCAGATATGCCGAGCCCGAGCAATACAGGGCGATAACAAACAAGCTGAAAGCCAGCGAAAAGGACCGCCAGGCACTGATGACACAGTTCATCGAGCCGCTCAAGCAGAAACTCTCCGATGCGGGCATCCGGTACAAACTGAAAATCAGGACAAAGACCGCCTACTCGATATGGAAGAAGATGCAGAAGCAGAAAGTGCCTTTCGAGGGGGTATACGATGTATTCGCGATACGTTTCATAATCGACTGCGACACCGACAGGGAGACAGAGCACGCGCTTTGCTGGAAGGTATTCTCGTATGTGACAGAAGAGTACGAATCCGACACCAACAGACTCAGGGACTGGATATCCAACCCCAAGCCGAACGGATACGAATCTCTTCATATCACAGTCAGGAACAGCGACAATGTGTATCTTGAAGTCCAGATAAGGACCAGACGCATGGATGACATGGCCGAGAACGGACTTGCCTCCCACTGGTCCTACAAAGGCATCAAGCACGAAGCTACGCTTGACAAATGGCTTGTATCCGTCAGGAACATCCTTGAGCATCCGGGGTCGTCGGGAGACAGCCGGTACTATCATGATGAACTGCCGGAGCCGCCATCAGGGGAAATCTTTGTCTTCACGCCTACGGGAGAGCTGCGGAAACTGCCGGCCGGAGCGACTGTCCTGGACTTTGCGTTCGACATACACACCAATCTCGGGATAAAATGTACCGGAGGCAAGGTAAACGGCAAAGCCGTGCCGATCAAGGAAAAGCTCAAGACCGGAGATATCGTCGAGATAATGAGCGGGAAGAACCAGAAGCCGTCATCCGACTGGCTGAACATTGTCGTGACATCCAAGGCAAGGTCCAAGATCAGGCAGAAACTCAGTGAAGCGGAGTTCCAGAAGGCCGCCGAGGGGAAGGAACTGCTCGGACGCAGGCTTAAAAACTGGAAAATGGAACTCTCGGACGAGGTGCTCGCCTCTATCATGAAGAAGTTCCAGTTCAAGACTGTAAATGCATTCTATGCAGCAATCGGGGACGGCTCATTGGATATTGCCGGCATGAAAGACGTGATTGTCGGTGTCACATCAGGGCCAGGACAGGGCATGCAACAGGACAAGGCCGCGGAAACAGGCAGGACACCGGATCAGGACAGGCCGACAGACAATGACCATCAGGCGGCTTCCACCCAGACGGTCAGACGCAAGGATGCCCTTAAAGTATCCTCTGACGATATACTCGTAATCGATGCCAGGAACCTCAGGAACCTCGACTACAAGATGGCAAGATGCTGCAATCCTGTCTTCGGGGACGATGTCTTCGGTTTCGTGTCGATCAAGGACGGTATCAAGATACATCGCATATCATGCCCTAATGCAGCCCGGCTTATCGAGATGTATCCGTACAGGATACAGAAGGTCCGCTGGAGCGACACCCCGAGCTCTTCAAGTTTCCAGGTAACCCTGAAGATATCAGCCGCACACGAGCCATCTGTCATCAACGAGATAATCGACACAATCAACATATTCAAGGCTTCAATCAGAGCATTCAACGTGACCGAGAACAACCGTCACGGCACTTATGAAATTTCCGTCAAGCTTTCCGTTACCAGCAACCTCGAGCTTGACAAAGTCATCTCGAAAGTGCGTACCACCCGCAACGTACTGAAAGTCAGCCGGGCATAAAGTCCTATGGAGACATAGCAGAAAGCCATGATGATAATTATCCCCTGGATTTAGAAAAAATAGCTTTCACACGTGCTCGCGTAGTTCAATACATGGCTTGAATAAATATTCGAAAAATGTTATGAATATAAAGGATATACAGAAATACCAGCAGCTTGGAGAAGAAACAAGGGCACAGCTGAAAGAGCGTATTTTTAAGGAGGATAAATACGATACCGGTTGTGAGCTTGTGGCATTCAGTAATTCAAAAGGTGGCGATCTGATAATCGGGATTAATGATAAGACAGGGAACATCAATCCGTTGTCTTATGTTGAGGTACAGGAGACTATGAGTCTGCTGAGCAATATTGCCTCAGAGAATGTTGTGCCTTCGACATTGATTGATGTTGAAAGTGTTGAGGTTAAGGGTGGTGCTGTTGTTGTGGCGCATATAAAGGAAGGATTGAATAAGCCATATCGCGACAATAAGGGTATTGTGTGGGTTAAGAATGGAGGAGACAAGCGGAAGGTTTTCGACAATGCTGAATTGGCTGAGATGATGACTGAGTGCGGTAATTTTGCTCCAGATGAATCCGCTGTTGCCGATGCGACTATTGATGATTTGGACGAATCGACTATCAAGGAGTTCCTGCGCAATAAGTTTTCATCGGTATTGGAGCGTAAGGCAATGATTGGGGATAAGTTGCGTGAAAGTTCTGTCAATGATGTTTGCAATGCTATTGCGGAAGGTCATGACTTGACAAGACTGTTCCGGAATTTACGCTTTATCCGTCCTAATGGTCAATTGACTATGGCTGCAATGTTGCTCTTCGGCAAATATACTCAGCGGTGGCTACCCACTATGACAGCCAAGTGTATCTGTTATGTGGGAAATGATGCAGGAGGCTCACAGTTTCGGGATAAGGTTAATGATAATGATATGGAAGGTAATCTTCTGCATCAATTCAATACAATTATGGCCTTTTTCAGCCGCAATCTGAAAAGTGTCCAAACCGGAGATGAATTTAATTCGCAAGGACAACTTGAAATTCCATATGTAAGTCTGGTTGAGTTTACCGTAAATGCACTGGTACATCGTTCACTTAATTGGAATTCTCCTATCCGTATCTTCATTTTTGACAACAGGGTGGAGATTCACAGCCCCGGAATATTACCTAACGGCTTGTCGGTAGAAGATATATTAGCCGGAACATCTATGCCGCGCAATACATTCCTGTTTAACAACGCCATTTATCTGCTGCCCTACACCGGTGCCGGTAGCGGGATACAACGTGCAATGGCTGGCGGACTTGATGTCCAATTTGTGAACAATGAGTCTGCACATGAATTTTTGATTGTTATCCACAGGAAAGGTAACCATCAAATTGATGAATCTGATGTTCAAAGTAACCATCAAATGAGAGAAAGTAACCATGAAGGTAACTATGAACAGAAAAGAAGTAACCATCAGAAATTAACCAGGAAGCAAGAGGATATATGCAATTTCTGTAGTGTTCCGCGGACATCACAAGAAATAATGGATAGGTTGGGTATATCCAATCAAAGCAAAAACAGGCAAAAGCATATCGGTAAGCTGTTGGAAATGGGTGTTATTGAAATGACCATACCAAATAATCCTAAAGATAAAAACCAAAAATACCGTAAGGTTAAACACTGACAATTAAAACTAACCGGGTCTTTTGCAAGATTAAGGATTTTGACTACGTTTGAATAAAGAGCTATTTGACAGCAAAGGCTCAGCAACCGCTGAAAACTACATGGTTACCAAATGGTTAATAAAACCGTTCGCAATCTGAAATAAAAAACAGCCGGAGGAAATCGCTCCCCCGGCTGAATCAAAACGGTCAGAATTGTTGTCTGACATCAGTTTTTCATAGATATTTATTCTTCTGGCTCAAATCCTATCTGATACAAATTGGTATTCTTGTTATTGCTGAAAACATATACCACTGCAGAAGAGGTTGAACCGGTCAGCATATCTGCTGTTACCTGCTTTGACCTTACATCAGCTGAACTGGTAAGATCCGCTATCGAATTATCAATAAACACAACCTCTTTGGTATCCCCTTTTGTCAAAACGAGTGCGACACTGACATTTGTATCATCATTACCCTTGTTCGACGCTATAAGTTTATAATATACTGTACCAGGCATTGTTATCTTAAATGATGCATATCTGTCTGTCGGGAGGCCATCAGCATCAAATCCACCAGGCGCACCCAAGAATTTGCACCTTTCTCCATCAAAATATATTTTCTTGGATGATGTAGCGGCATAAGTTACTTTCTCTATTGTCGTATTGACTTCCAGCGAACATACCGGGAAAGTTGCCGTATTCTCAAAATCAGACATATACGCCTCATTTATAGCATTTTCATCATATGGTATGCCTGCGTCCGGATCATATCCCTCCGGGGTCCATGTGAGTGAGAACACATTGATGCCGCTGCCGAGGCTGTAGATTGAAACCCTGTCACCGGCATTTGCAGTGACTGTAACATTGAAAATCTGAGCCTTCTTGGCATTCTCGCCAGTCCCCGGTACCATGAGTTCAGTCTCTCCGACAATCAGGTTCTCGCCCACGGCAACACCGATATACCTGTCTGTTGACCCGGATGAAGCCGCCTCTATGGTCAATGTGCCGTTTCCGCTGGCGATGAACTGGAGAGCCTGCTTTGTTGTGCTGCCGCTACCACCGAACTGATAACGGTAGGCATCAACACCTGCAGCGTTTTCATCCTGTCCGAACTTACATTTACCGCCTCCATTGAGGTAGTAGAGATTGTTATACACAAAGTCTTCTTTTACTTCGGTATCCTTGCTTCCGGCGGATTTGGTATTGAACAGATATTCAAAGTCCGCAGCTCCCCATGATGTAGGGACAGATGCAGACACCTGCTTCAAGGTCTCGGCAAGGGTAAAGGTAACCGGCTCGGAAACATCGGAATTCTCACGCCCAGGATCGTTTTCGTCCTTGAGAGCCTGTACTGTTATGGTATAGGTTCCAGGCTCCATTGAAGACGGAGTCAGGGTATAAGTGACATCTTCTGATGCCTCTCCTGCAGGTACGGATATTGTCTGGTCATTGATCTTCAGTTCATATGACGCAGCAAACGGCACAGCCGGCCAGCTTATGGTCACATTCCCTTCAAACGTATCGTCCACAGAAGGATTGTCTATGGAAACAACTGGAGTTGCGAGCTTTGGAGTTTCCCCTGTATCAGTGCTTTCAATCCAGGAAAGAGCAGTAAGCACAACCGGACCGCATGCATAGATATAGACTTTCTGCCTGGTACCAGGCAAGATATTAGGTAAGGCTACCTTGACACCGGATGCTCCGGCATATGCTGCCCCCATAACTTCTGCTGCCGTCCCCTCTGCGTCTCCAAGAGCGACGGAAATGTGGTCATTGGCCGTCCCCGAATTTGAACGTTCAGTAGAAAGCACCACTGAGCCCGGACCGTCAATAAGGAATCCCATTGCACAGTCTGAAGGCACACCGGAAGAAGAGAGTGTAGCCTCTGCCGTGAACTCAAAGCCCTTGTCCGTTACACGGATAGGATTCTCCTGGATGTAGAATTCGGTATTGGCAATCACTGTACTTTCATCTATTGAGGAATCAAACGTTTCCTGATCCAATGTCCAGACAGACTCATATACTACCGGTTCAAGTTCCGGAAGCGGTTCAGGGACGTATTCGGCGAACCATCTCGGGTCTCCGGCTTTGGCGTCAAGCACCATGACTCCGGCAGCGGAAGATGAATTGATATTCAGGATTCCGTCCTCGCTGTTGACACACGGGTCGGCAGCAAGGATTGCTCCGCCTCCTGCAAGTCCCTGGCTCTGGGTCAGCTTGCCCTTTCCGTTGACATTGATTTTCTCGCCATTCAGTTCCTCAGGAGCCCAGAATCCTTCTCCGAGCCTGTAATAGAAATTGTTTGACATCTTTGTCGGTACTCCCTTTTCATCAGAGAAGAACACTGTCCTTGTGGCATTCCCGTTCATGTTAAGGAAGACATTCCCTGTCATCTCGAAAGTTGGGATGACAACATTTCCCTTGCCGCTGCCGATATAGAACAGACCTTTATTGTTTCCGTTCTCTATATGGCAAAGGTGATTCAATGTATTATTATTGAACTTCAATGTCGCGACTGTGGCGGCATCGATTCTCATGAATGTCCTGAAGCCTTCAGAGAATGTACTTTCAGTGATGGATATGTCACCGATTGTACATGCCTGCCTTATATCGAATCCGTTTCCTCCCTCACCGGCGATGTCGGTAACCATGATATTGCTGAAGGAAAGCTTGCCGATGCCGGCTTTAGAATTGACCTCGTTGCTGTAATAGAAGAAGCCGTGCTTGTATCCTGTTACAGTACAGTTGAGCATGGAGATGGATGTGATGTCGGTAGTGACCTTCTCCCCTATCTGGATGGTATGCGACAGTGCATAATCCTGCCCGTCAAAATTCAAGCCTTCGAGATGCAGGGATGCAAGTCCTTCCGGCACAGTGAAGCGCCCGATGATTGTAGGCATCTTCCCGTCAGCCGTACCATCGCCGTATACGTTGATTTCCTTTGTTTCATTGAGCCCGAGCTGTGTATCTGTGACATTCTCGCCTTCGATGGTTGAAATTACGTATGGTGTCTCGCTATATGCCACAAGTATCTCTCTTGCACCGTCAGCCAATGCCTGTACGAGAGCCTCGCTTGTATTTACCGGTGTCGCATCCTCGAGTGAAGGCTTTGTCCATGCAGACACCTCTCCCCTGTTCGCGCTGCCGTAATGGACTGCCAGAGTATATTTTACCGAAGGATCAAGACCTTCTACCTCAACCTCGACCGTCCCGCCGGCAGTAACAGAGACATTATGCTCGGCGAACATATACTTGTAGTATTCCATCCCGCTGTCATCGAATGTGTTCGGGGAAATACGGAGCTGGTCTGCATCAGCATCCCCTTCCGGAAGAGTGAATGCAATGGTAATGGAAGCGGACGTCCTCTCACGGACTTCTATGGACTTGACATCCGGTTTCACATCGTATGTAGCTATAGGATACGGGAATACAGCCCACTGTGAAGGCTCCTTGGCATCCGACTCGGCTCTGACACGTGCGAAATAGAACCTGTCCATGTCAAGGGTCTGCTTAAGTGATGTGGTGGTCTTGCCGTCTGATACTGCCGGGACTTCATAGGTACTTGCAGGCTCATTGTCAGCAAATACTGTTTCAGGGTCGGCAGTCTCCGCACCTTCAAACACTTCAACAGTGTATCCGGAAGCTCCACGCGAATTGGACCACGTGAATGTCACTGTCTTTCCGTCAGCTCTGTCGATGCTTGCGGATGTACTGCTCGGTGTAAGGCAGGCTCTGAGGTCGAGTTCATCGACCACCTCAGGCACCTCCTCGACGCAAGCTGTTGCAAGCGAAAAGACAGCCGATGCAGAAAGAATAACTGTCAGTATAGATGATAATCTTTTCATGTCGGTTTCAATTATTAAAATCCATAGTCATTTACCAGGGCTCCCTGGCTGTTTGTGATGGAGGTCTCGAATATCGGCCACCACTGCCTTGTATCAGGGTCTACGTCATCAGGATAGAGCAGCACCTTCTTGTTGCTCAGGGCTGATTCGGATACATATTTCGAAGCGACTCCCTGCGAGTTTGTATAGATCTGCCATCCGGCTCCTTCCGGACTTACGGACTCGGTCGTGATCTCCCCAGGGTTAAGGCCGTACATCTCGATTGTGGCCACGCCCTTTGAATCCTGTCCGTAACGGTACCAGAGATAAGGGCCTATGTCGGTACGCTTAACCATGTTCTCAATCTCTCCCTGGGCCCCATCAAGTTTTGTCTTGAGTATGTTCCACCTGATAAGGTCGGCCTTGCGGAGGAATTCCCCTACGAACTCGAGAGCCCTCTCGTCAACAATTGCATTGAATACTGCATCATGTCCGCTGAGTCCGTCCACATATGCCTGTGCTTCAGACTCATTTCCCCTATATGCACGTTCGCGCACTTCCAGGAGATAATCCTTGCCGTTGTTGGAATCAGTGTCCCCGATTTCGTTGGCTATCTCGGCTGCCATAAGGAGTATGTCGGAGTATCTCATCCATACCGGCTTTACACCGTCATCGTTACCGCCCGTATACGGGTAGTTCTCCATCCACTCGAAACGGTATTTGCCGAAATACCAGTTGGCAAGACCTGCAGGATACGGTTCGGCAGTGCCGTTGCCGTCCTTGTCTTCCCATTCGAAGTTGACGCAGCTGATATCCCTGCGGACATCATTCTCCCCGTATTTCCAGTAGAGAGTCGGGACAGGCCCGGCCTGACCGCCTCTGTTGGATGAAGTAGGAGAGAACTGTGTCATCCCGTTGTTGCGGACTGCAAAGGTATAGTTCCAGCGGCCGCGGGAATTGCTGAACGGAATTACCCATATCACTTCCTTGCCGGCAGTGAGGTCCATGTTGTTGACACCTCTCCAGAGCTCCTCATAGTCCATGAGTTCCAGTCCGGAATTGGCTATGACATCCTTCAGGGCAGCAAGAGCCTTCGGATAGAGTTTCTCCTTGGTAAGCTCCGCATCTTCGGAAAGCCTTACGGACCCGGCATTACCTGTTCCCACCAGACCGTCATCCGGTCTGAGCGCATATCCTGAAGCCATCAGGGCAAGTCGCGCGTAGAGACCCTTGGCAAGAGCCAGGCTCGCACGGTCGGTAGTCATGGTAGCGGCACTCTGGCCCGGCCATGCCATATAGTCGAAGGACTCCTCAAGATCTGCAAGGAGCTGCCTGTAGATTACATCCCTGTCTGACTTGTTGATATAGATGGTCTCAGGGGTAACAGGCTCGAAACGTGCAGGAACCTCTCCGAATGCCTTCAGGAGCTCGGTGTAGAGCACCGCCCTCATTGTCAGGGCCTCGCCGAGAAGTGCTGCCATCTCAGGCCTGTTGTCCGGGTCTCCATACTGGCGGATGCCCTTGATGGCAAGATTGGCCCTTTCGATACCGGCAAACAGCTCGTTGTAAGGTCCGTCTGCAAGATTGAGCTGGCTGTTATTGACAGTAATCTGGTATTGTGCTATCTGGGATTTGGCATCCTGGGTATTCGATATATACCATTCAATATCGGTATTGTACCCGTACCAAGGAAGATAACGTCCCCTGTGCCCGTTGGTATGCCCGAACACTTCATAGATGGAATAGAGCTGGTACTCGGTGAGCGTCGGGTCAGAGAACACGGTCGTATCATCGAAAGTCGACTTGGACTCTGTCGTCAGGTCGCAGGATACGAGGGACATGCCTGCCGCGATACCTGCACTGATAAATATTCCTTTTATTATATTCATGACTTTTCGTATTAGAGATTAGAATGTGAGGTTCAATCCGACAACAAAGCCGATGCTCTTAGGATAGGCCGAGTAGTCAACGCCTGGAGTCAGAGGTGTGGACCTTCTGGTGTCGACCTCCGGGTCATAGCCGGAATACCTTGTGAGGCAGAACAGGTTGGTACCTGTCACATAGAAACGCAGACGGGATATCTTCGCCTTCATTGTAAGATGCGATGGAAGCGTATATCCGATTGTCGCAGACGAGAGTCTCAGGAATGAACCGTCCTCGACAGCCCAGTCGGAGAAGACTGCATTGCCGACAGCCGGAGACCAGAGGGTCGCGCCCTCATTGGCAGCGGCGAGCTCCTCAGGATTCGTATAGAGCTCTCCTGTCTCCCAGTTGACATTGGTCCATCTCTGTTC
Organism: uncultured Bacteroidales bacterium; assembly: GCA_944323805.1. Classification (GTDB taxonomy): domain Bacteria; phylum Bacteroidota; class Bacteroidia; order Bacteroidales; family UBA932; genus Cryptobacteroides. The sequence continues at coordinate 48,554 of CALUTW010000006.1, forward strand.
CCCTGTCTTCATGAGATTCCTTCTCTCGTACTTCCTCGAAGAAGTGAACTCTATCTTGTTGGCATTGTAGATGTCGTTGCCGAAGACATAGTTGAAATTGGCAGCAAAGTCGAATCCGTACAGATAACCTGTCAGGGAGATACCGCCTGTACCTATAGGAAGGGCATTACCGATGACACGCTTGTCAGCCGAAGTAATCTTATTGTCCCCGTTCATGTCCTTGAGTTTCATTGCTCCCGGACGGAGATACTCCTCGCCGATGACCTCGCTTGCATCGACCACTCCCGGGGCAAGTTCCCATTCCCCTGTGGCTGAATTATAGTTGAAGTCGTCAACTCCGTACATCCCGTCGGAGAAATATCCGTACATGTTGCCGAGAGGCTGACCTGGCTCAACGACATAGTCGACGCCGATTTCCGATGAAGCCCATCTGGACTCCGACTCGATGCGGTTCAGACCTCCGAGGCTCAGAACCTCATTCTCATTGAGGCTTATATTGGCACCGAGAGTAAGACCGAAATTGTCTTTCTCCACAAGCACCGCACTCAACGACACCTCGAGACCCTGATTCCTTGTGGAGCCCATGTTCCTGTACTGGAACTCATAGCCTGAGCCGGCTGTAGGGAACTGGATGAGAAGGTCCTTCGTAGTATTGTGGTACAGTTCGACGGAACCGTTCAGCCTGCCCTTGAAGAATGAGAAGTCGAGTCCGACGTTGTGGGACAGGGTCGTTTCCCATGTCAGGTCCTTATTGGCCATGATAGTGTCGCCTCCGTCAGTGACTGTAGACCAGTAGGTATTGCCCATGGAAATCCATGAAGTGCTGTTGGAAGCGAAATTCAGGGCTGTCATTCCGGAAGGTATGTTGTTGTTTCCGGCGGTACCGAAGCTGTAGCGCAGCTTGAGGTTGTCGAGCCAGCTGGAAGCGTTCTTCATCCATGGCTCGTTGGAAATTGTCCAGGATGCCGCTGCTGAAGGGAAGTAGCCCCACTGGTTGCCTTCCGAGAACTTGGACGAACCGTCGGCCCTCATCGTGGCAGATACCGAATACCTCTCGTCGAACACATAGTTGACACGGGCGAAAAATGACAGGAGCCTGTCATTAGGGTCATAATAGTTGTTTGTGGAGATTGCAGTACCGGTCGACATGAAGTTCCAGGCTGTCTCTGAATCGAAGAAATCAGGGAAGTTCTCCACCATCGCAGTCAAGGTGTTGGACTTCGTCACGATATATTCCTGTCCTAGCAGGATGTCAAGATTGTGGCGGCTGTCCTTGAATACCTCCTCGAAGTTGTAGCTGAGGGTGTTGGTATTGCGGATTCTCTGCCTGTAAAGGTCGGTGTACTGTGCTGCAGGCTTGTTCTTGTACTGGGCATTGTTACCCACATAATAGGTTGTAAGTCCATAGAAACGGTTGTTCTCCTGAGAATAGTCATCGAGACCTCCTTCAACCTTGAGATTGAGGTTGTCTATGATATGCCAGGTAACCGCACCGTTTATTGTCCAGTTCCTGCGGATACGCTTGTTGTCGTTATCTGCGACAGACTGGAGAGGCGGGGCATTGTCCCCATAGTCCTCTTCAAGGTCGGAACCCTCGATAGCACCGACAAGAGGTATCGGGGTATACTGGACCGCATGCTTGAGACGTCCGTTTCCGGAAGTCGAGCCGGAGTCATTGATGGAGTTGGCTCCCGATCCCATGATAGTGGTATGGGAATACCTTGCATTTACATCGAATGTAATCTGCTTGATAGGCTTGTAGCTTGTCTTGAAATTGAGGTTGTCCCTCTTGTAGCTGGAGCCTGTCATGATGGCGTTGTCTCCGAGGTGGGAATAGCTGGCAGTCCATCTTACCTTGTCAGAACTTCCGGACACCGATATGTTCTGGCTGAAATTGGTGCCGGTATTGCCGAACACCTGGCCGATCCAGTCATTGCCCTGCACATCCTTATAAAGGTCTATATCCTCATATACACCGAATGCCGGCACATAGCTGTCCTCGTATTTATCCCTGATAAGAGAGAGTTCATACTGGTTCCTGGCAAAGGTATAAGGGTCCTCGACCTCGATAGCATCGGCATTCGCCATCTTCTTCATTCCCCAGTAGGCATTGTAGGACACGGATATCTTGCCGCTTGTACCTGACTTGGTGGTCACAAGGACAACTCCGTTGGCACCTCTGGAACCATAGATGGCAGTCGAGAAGGCATCCTTGAGGACATCGACAGACTGGATATCGGATGCAGGGATATCGGAGATGCTTTCAACAGGGAAACCGTCCACTATATAGAGAGGAGAACTGTCCTGTGTGATTGAGCCGCCTCCGCGGACCCTGATCTTGATATCGGCATCCGGATCTCCCTCAGTTGTCGTCACCTGCACTCCGGCCATCCTTCCGGTAAGGGCCTCGGCTACCGTAGCGACTGGTACTGAAGAAAGTGTCTTGCTGTCAACGGATGATACGGAACCCATGAGGTCCTTGCGCTTTACCGTAGCATATCCGATGACAACTGTCTCCTCGAGGAAGTTTGCATCCTCTTCAAGGGCTACGTCGACCCTTGTGGAATTTCCTATGACAACATGCTGTGTCCTCATTCCGATGCAGGAGAACACGAGAGTCTTTCCTTTGGCGTCCGGGACATCGATGGCATATCGCCCGTCAACATCTGTCGAAACACCCAAGGTCGTGCCGTCGACAAATACGGAGACACCGACAAGCGGCTGTCCTTCCGCATCCTTGACAACACCGCTGATTTCCTGGGCCGAAAGCGACAGAGTCGCGAACAACCCGACAATCAGCAGAGAAATCTTGTATGTCAGATTTTTCATAAAAGAACTTTTTTGGTTAGTACTTGTTATTACCGGTTATTTTGTTTTTTGCCTTGCGTGTCATTGTCCGCCATGCGGGAATCATCCTCTGCGCATTAACGGATATGCGAAATTATCCATTTCGGATTACTGTATATGCGAAAAATTGTCGTAATGCTTGTATTTTTTAACACCAGGTCAAAATATCCATGCGATGCGTATAAAAAGAAGAGGAGGATGGCTTCCGGGCCACCCTCCATGCAGAATCCGATATGGATGCGACGTATTATCCGCATGCCTGTCAATGCTAATCCAACGACTGGTATGTACCGCCGGCTATCTGTGCCGCAACAATATCACGGACTATATAGTGCAGATACATCTCAAGGTTGGTGTACCGTCCGTACTTGTCAAGCGTGACTGCAGCCCCGTCCGAGGCGTCATCTGGATCGAGCCCGAATTTCTCTTCAAAGGCATCCGGCATCCCGTCACGGTCCGTGTCAACGGACGCATCCAGTTCAGCATCCGTAGCCACGTAGGCCGGCCATCCGCCGACTTCATCCTGGGAATCGATAATGCCGTTGCCGAAAGTGGCGGAGCCGTTCTTTGCATCCTGTGCCGCACGCTCGTCAACAGCATCCCGGGCCAATGACGCTCCGGCATATGCCGTTACCCGTTCAAATGCGGCTGCAGCATCATGTGTACTCGTGTAGCAAGTCTTCGAATCGTCTTTCCTGATCGGCAGGGGAGCTGTAAGGACTGTATTGTCCGGATTGTCCCGGCCGGCATCTCCAGACTGGTCATGAAGGTAGATCCCGTGCTCATAATGTGCCTCATCGATTCCCTTCGTATGGTAATTCCCTTCGAGATACAGCTCGGGATATGATTCGGCATAGACCTTTCCGTCTTTCTCATAGTACCAGTAGGCGTCCACGAAATATCTTCTGTCGGAAGAAGAGCCCGGGCCCGGCTTGTAATAGTTGCCGACAATATTGAAATGTCCGGCCTCCCCGCCGTATGTGGAATTGCTGCCCCAGTTGTAGATGACATTGTTGCGGTAATCTACATTGCCCCTGTGGGTATTGACATAGCTTCCGTATATCTGCGGATGATCTATACGGGCATTGCGGCTGTTGTTGTGGGCGAGCAGATTGTGATGGAACGAGGCGTTCTTTCCGCCCCAGATGCCGCCGTAGCCGTGCGAGCCTTTTCCGTGCAGGGACTCATTCAATGCCTCTGACAATACGCACCACTGCATCGTGAAGTTCCTGTTGGCATAGAATGAAGCGCACTCATCTATCGACCATGACATCGAGCAGTGGTCTATGATGACATTGTCATTGTAGCGTCCCCAGAAAGCATCAGAGCCGTCTCCGAGCCCTGAGCCCTTATCACCGAGCCTGAAACGCAGAAACCTTATGACGACATTGTCAGCATTGATCTCGACTGTATTGTCGGAGATGCAGATTCCGTCCCCGGGAGCCGTCTGACCGGCAATCGTAATGTCGCCGTCCTCAATCTTCAGGGGCTTTGACAGGCTGATGCGTCCTGCCACGTCAAAGACCACTATCCTCGGTCCGGATGTCTCTACGGCCGCCCTCAGGGAGCCGCTTCCGCTGTCATTCAGATTGGTCACATGTATGACTTTCGTACCGGAAGCCCTTCCGCCCGAAGTATACATTCCGCCTCCTTCGGCCCCAGGGAATGCCAGAGCCCCGAGAGAAGACTCAACCTCCGGAATCATGAACTGCGAATACACATCGTCCGGGACATCCGGTTCCGGGTCAGGCTCCGGTTCCGGATCCGGGACAGTCCCGCCTGCCGTCACAGCCAGCGGCTCTGAAAAGTCCGAAGTCCTGCCGTCTGCAGAGGACCTTACCATGAAAGAGTAATGCGCCCCTTCCTCGAGGTTTTCAAATGTACATGTCAGGTAGGCAGTATTGAGCTGCTCCTTCAATTCGCCTGAAGCGCCCTCAAGGCGTGCCGTATATACCTCTGCTCCTTCCACCTCATCCCATACAAATGTCGCCGTTGTCGCAGTAAGCTCCGTGCACCGCACATTTCCCGGCACGGAAAGCTGCTGAGGCACATCGTCAGGACCGGACTCCTGACACCCTGCCACGCCCAGAAGGATGACAGGAAGCATGAATACCGTTTTTTTCATATAGTCATATTGCTGTTATATTGTTATCATATTTTCGCCAGCGTATATCTTTACCTGCCGGCTACAGTACATCCTTTTCAGAATCTATTATTCCAGGGATACCTGTCACCGAACCTGAGAATGTCACTGTCCCGGTCTTCACTTCCTTCACTATCCTCCTGTCGGTATCGTCCCTGTGCAATGACGCCCCGGCGGATTTCAGGATTGCCTTGTATTCTTTCATCACAGGCTGCGGTTCCACCGGATAACGGCACTGGAATGGCGTAGCCGGGGAAAGTTCCCTGTATTCCTCTTCATAACGGGCAATCTTCCCTTCATCAGGTGTCTTGCCGAGATAATTCCCGTCCCTTACAGCCGATACATCATAGACATTGCCATCGATATAGAATGCCCCCGGAATCATCGACGTGCTTCCGGATGTATATATCTCGACATACCGTCCGTCGAGATTCTTCGTCCCCGGACCCGGACGGAAGAGATTGCCGGAGACATTGAACCAGCCTTCCTCCCCACCATAGATGGCTTTCATTCCCCAGTTGTATACTATATTATTGACGAATTCCACGGTGCCTCTCCTGAAGAGCAGGTCCTCGCCTTCGTATATCGCAGGGTGGTCGAACCGAGGATTGCGGCTGTTGTTATGTGCCAGAATATTGTGATGGAAAGTCACGTTGCGGCCGCCCCAGATGCCGCCGTAGCCATGCTGGCCCTTGCGGTGTATGGAACTGTTGAGAGCCTCGGAGATTATGCACCACTGGACTGTGGCATTGCTGTTGGCATAGAACGACGCATTCTCGTCCGTGGCCCAGCTGATCGAGCAATGGTCTATGATAATGTTGTTGTTATGCCTTGCCCCGAGCGCATCGTTCTCATCCCTGGACTCGGAGCCCATACGGAATCTCAGATACCTTATTATGACTTCGTCAGCACCGATATACACTCCATGGTCGCATATTGTTATGCCTTCCCCGGGTGCAGTCTGCCCGAGTATCGTGATATAAGGGTCCTCAATCTTGAGTGTAGACTTGAGATGTATTTCGCCGCTTACGGCAAATCTGACGATTCTCGGCCCTTCTGCCCTGACGGCATGCCTCAATGTCCCTTCCTCCCCGGTATCCTCGAGCGATGTGACAACATACTCACGGCCTCCGCGGCCTCCGGCAGTATACATGCCGCCGCCCTGTGCCCCGTCAAAGGCAGGGATACGGGAAATATCCGACACGGCAACCCGTCCGTCAACAATATACCGTCCGTCGAACACGTAGTCGATATTGTTGGCTGCCTCGTATTCCAGCGAGGCCCAGATGAACGGGCCGACGCCCTTGCAGTCGTTGTCTATGACAGGCTCGCTCAGATAATACCCGTAAGTGCCGCTGCGCATCTGTTTCCCGCCCAGCCCGGCGACTGAGCAGCAGGAAGTGAGCGAGATGGTCCCGTCCCCGTTCTCCCTTACAAAAGTATCAATGAACCTGCGGTACAGATCGCGGGAATAGTCTCTCCATGAACTGTCAAGATAGCCCATGCGGACGCCTTTAAGTGTGGCATAGGTAAACATTGCGGATGCTGTCGCCTCCAGATAATTGCCCTCGCGTCCGGGGGCGTCCAGGACCTGGTACCACATCCATGTCTCAGGGTCCGCATACTTTCTCACTGCCTCCATCAGATATTGGAACTGCTCCACGAGAGCCTCCCTGTCCGGATGTTTTTCAGGGAAATAGTCAAGGGTCTCGGTCAGGGCCACCGCATACCATCCGCATGCCCTGCCCCATGCATGTGCAGACTGTCCGGTCAGGGAATCGGCCCAGAACATTGACCTGGACTCATCCCACGCATGACGGAAAAGACCTGTCTGCGGGTCATATGTATGCTTTGCCGCCCCCTTGAAATGTCCGGCGATATCGCTGAAAAGGGAATCCCTGTCCTCCTTGGGGGAAAACCTCCTTGTATACTCGGCATAGAATGGCTGGGCCATGTACAGCCCGTCGAGCCACACCTGATGCGGGTAGATCTGCTTGTGCCAGAATATCCCGTCTTCCGTACGCGGCTGGGTATCGATCTGCTCCCTTATCTTGCGCAGGACTCTGCGGTATTTCTTGTCCCCGAAGTCATCATAAAGCCTGTAATATATGCGTGCAGGACAGATATGGTCTACATTGTATGCGTCTTTCCTGTACTTGTAGACATCCCCGTCCTCCGTAGCCATAGTATCCGCCCACTGGCGCACATAGTCTACAGCATAGCCGAGGTCATACCGCTCAGCCACATCCATGAACGACAGGAGTTCAAGGCCGGTGGTATAGTTCCATTTCAGGCTGCCCTGCCGGCCGTCAAGCCATGAGGCCTGCGGATTCCTGGCCATTTCGGACAGCATCATCCTTACGGAATAAGGCTCCACCTCGCGTATGAAGCCATAATCCCCGGACTGTACGTCCGTATCTCCGGCATGCAGCGAGGCCGCCGGCAATGTCCATGCTGAAAAGACCGCCACGACGGCAAGCCCGGTAACATATCTGAATATATCCATATCCTTTAAAGTTATTTATGATTCATTGGAATGTAACTCACTTGCTGTCCCTGGCCGGTTTCTGCCTGTTCTCCCGGATATAGTCCGCCGGGGACATCCCGAAATGCTTCTTGAAGGAGCGGCTGAAATACCCCGGATCGGAAAAGCCGACCTTGTATGAAGTCTCCGACACCGAATACTGCCCTGTCTTCAGGTAATATATCGCCTTTTCAAGGCGGTATTCCTGGATAAGCTCGACAGGGGATTTGCCGGTAAGACCTTTCAGCTTGTTGTACATCGATGTACGTCCCATCCCGACATACCCGGCGAGACTGTCGACTGTCACGTCGGAATCAGCCACATTGTCTTCAAGCCATTTCATGACTTTCTTTATAAGCTCCTCATCCCTGTCTGTGATGACAATCTCGTCAGGGGATATCTCTATCCTTGCAGTCCTGCCTTCATTCTGATGCCTGTCCGTCCCCGATGCGCCTGATGCCGAGAGGCGCGTAATCAGCTCCTTTCTGCGGTCAAGCAGATTCTCCATCCTTGCTGTCAGAAGCTCCATAGTGAACGGCTTGGCGATATATCCGTCCGCCCCGTATTTCATTGCCTTTACGTGGGTGTCGTTCTCATGCTTTGCCGTTATCATTATTATAGGGATATGGCTTGTCGCGAAATCTCCGCGTATCCTGTTGATGAGCTCGATACCGTCCATTTCAGGCATCATCAGGTCCGTGACTATCATATCAGGCATCCAGCCCGATGAAATTACCTGAAGCGCTTCCTTGCCGTTGGATGCATCCCGCACTTCATATTTGTTGATCAGGCAATTGTATATGTACACCTTGAGTTCCGCATTGTCTTCTACGACAAGCACCTTCAGGGCACCGTGCGGATATGTCGGCTTGACCTTGTACTTGCTCAGTCCATAGGCCTCCTCTTTGTCGCCGTCTTTCACAATGATGTCATCATCGATGAATTCAGCCTTGTCCTCGGAAAAATGCTCCCTGTCGACAGGCAGTGACACATAGAACCTGGACCCCTTGTTTACCTGGCTCTCCACCCATATGCGGCCGCCGTGCATCTGCACTATCTCCTTACAGAATGACAGGCCTATGCCGCTGCTGGACATACCCTTGAGAGAATCCGAAGCCTGCACGAAAAGGTCGAAGATTGCGGCCCTCTTATCTTTCGGCACGCCTATGCCGTTGTCCTTGACCATTATCGTCACATCCTCGGACCCCTCCTTGTAGTAGATTGCCAATTCTATCCTGCCACCGTCGGAAGTGTACTTGAATGCATTGGAGACGAGATTGTAGACAAGTGCCTCAAGACGTCCGGCATCGCCCCACATCATAAGCGAATCCACTGAATGGGTAAGGATAAGCTCCATATTCCGCTCGGCAGCCATGTCCTTGAAATCATCATATACGGAGCGCAACAGCCTGACAATGTCGACCTGCCGGACCTTAAGCCGCATTTTTCCTCCGACTATCCTCCTGATATCCAGAAGCTGGTCCACAAGCGTCATCATCCTGCGGGCATTCCGGTACACCATATTGACACTGTAGCCTGACCTGTCCCCTTCCGGGAGATGGCTGCGGATATCGTCTATTCCTCCGAGGATAAGGGTCAGAGGTGTCCTGAGCTCATGCGAGATATTTGTGAAGAACCTTACCTTCAGGTCGTTGAGGTCCTGTTCGAGCTTGACGTCATTCTTGAGTTTCATCGAAGTGATGAACATGTGCACAAGAATGCCGGCTATAAGCAGGAATACTGCGGCATAAAAGACCTTGGAGGCGGTACTGTTCCAGACAGAAGGCCTTATCCTCAGCTTGACGGAGGCAAGGTCGATGTCGGCATCCTCCCCATGCGATGACGAAGCCTTGACAAGGAAAGTATATTTGCCCGGCGGGATACGCGAATATGTCGCGCTGTTTGCCTGTCCAGCAATCCAGTTCTTGTCATATCCCTCGAGCATATAGGAATAATTGACCATCCCCTGCAGCCTGTAGTTCAGGGACGAGAAGTCTATGCGGAAAAAGGAGTAGTCATGAGGAATCTCCACCCTGCCTGCAAGCGGGACACGCTTCCCGTCGATGCTCAGCCCTGACAGGGCAAGCATCAGAGGCTCCGACGTGTAGACAAAATCATCGGGATCTATCCTGTATACATTGTTGTAGGTCCCGAATACAAGCGACCCGTCCCTGAGCCTCGTGCATGTGGCCTCACTGAATGTGGTGGACAGTATGCCGTCATACTTCGTGTAGTTTGTCACAGAGTTCCCGCAATGCGAGATCTTTGATATTCCCGTCTCGGTCGCAAGCCATATATCCCCGTTTTCACTGCATACGGCAGACAGGACGATATTGCTGGAAAGCCCGTTGCCGGCGCTGATTATGTCGAAGCCGGCATCATCCCCGTCAAAGCTGATCCGGTTGATGCCCCCCCCGAATGTACATAGCCAGGTATTGCCGTCATTGTCATCAAAAATATAGATTATGTCATTGTTCCCCAATGAATGCATGTCGCCTGGAATCTTCCGCACCGGATGGAATTCGGTAAGCTCCGCATTCTCCTGAGGCCAGAACCAGAGGAGGCCTGCGATTGTCCCCACCAGCATTCTCCCGTCCTGCATGCAATGCACATATCTTACCCTGTCGCCGTATTCAAGAGGATAGTCCGGGAAACTGTCATATACGGTATGGAAATCCGTGCTTTCAGGGGAATCAAGCATCGACAGCCCTCCCCCGTACGTCCCGAACCAGAGCCTTCCGTCCTTGTCCTGGGTAATGGAGTATATGTTGTTGGAGCTTACGGTGGTCCTGTCATTGCAGTCATGCCTGAAATTCACTGCTTCCGTCCTGTCCTGAGACAGGCGGAAAAGGCCTTCGCCTTTGGTCCCCAGCCATATATACCCCGACGAGTCCTCGAATATCGAATAGATGTTGCCGAAACGTTCAGGATGCGGGAAACGCGTACAGGATGACATGTCTGGAGAATAGACATAGAGCTCGCTGCTCTTGGTCGCGACCCATACATTGTCCCCGCTGTCCCGGTATATCGCCCTGACCTCAGATGAGGAGCTCTCGTCCCTGGAGCATGTAGGGGGCACTATCACGTCCAGCTTCGGGGAAATCACAGTGACTCTCTCCAGGCCTCTCATTATGGTGGAAAGCCACACCACCCCTGTCCTGTCTATCTCGAAGCAGGCCACACCGTTCATGAAGCGGCTGTCCTTCTGTTCCTTGACATTTGCAAGGGGTACTATGGAATCATTTTCCCTGTCATAGTAGCCGAACCCGTAATTGTTCATCTTGATCCACAGCTGCCCGTCATGCTCCCTGACCTGGGCAAGGGTATCCGCATAGTAGGACATCACATTGCGCGGATGTTCGTAATGCCTGAAACGGGACTTCTCCGGATTGAATGCCCAGATGCCTGTACGCTCGGTAGCAATCCACAGCAGGCCGCCGGAATCAGGGAAGAGATACCGCACACGGCCCATGTCCGACCTCAGCACATCGAGGGAAAGGTCTGCCGTATCCACTGCCGCCACAGCATTGTCGCTGAATCCGACATACAGTGACCTGCGGTCGCCGCTCCCGCTGACAGCCATTGCCGTTGCACGTCCAGCCCCGCAGCTGTCAAGTGCCACCCTGGACTGCCTCCCGGACTTCTTGTCGACGGCAAGCAGCTGGTCATCCGACACAAAATACACACAGCTTCCATACTCTGCAAAACCTGCCATGTCGGAGGTCCTTGTCAGCAGTACTGGATTACCTCCGCTGATTGCAGTCACACCGAGCTCGGAGACAGCATATACAGTTCCCTCCGAGTCCTCATATATCGCCCGTATGTCTTTCCCGGCATTCATGCCGTCCGGCCCGAAGAAGACGCTTGCCTGCAAGTCCGCGGAAATCCGGCACAGCCCGGTCCCTTCAAAGGCCACCCAGGTACTGCCGTCGGCAGCGCAGTGGAACGTGCTTATCCTTGCATTCTTGACGGCATCAAGGCCGGGGATGTCATCCGGGACAGACTTGAACCGCTCATATACAGGGTCGAACCTGTACAGGCGGTAATCATATGTCGTAATCCAGAGATATCCCGCCCTGTCCTCGTCAATCGACAGTATCCTGTTGTGCGAGAGATTTGCGTAATCCCCCGGGAGAATGGTATAGTTGACAAAACCGTTCCCGTCAAACCGGCTCAGCCCGTACCACGTGCAGAGCCAGATATATCCCTTGCTGTCCTGATGTATATCAGAGATGGAATTATGGGAAAGACCGTCCTCGGATGAATAGTGCTCGAAGATACAGTCGAGCGGTGCCGAATATGAAAGGAATGCCGGAGCTGCAAGCAGCACCGACAATAATGATATTATTCTTCTGACGCCGGATGGCATGGCCTTATATGTTATTTTCTGTCTGAAATAAAATATAAATTTACTGATTCGACACCATATCTGCAATATCAGAACACCTTGAAATACCATTCCCTGTCTTCCGGGGAAGTTGTCGCCTTTACTGCGTCACGTGGTCCCAGGACAGCCTCGGGGGTGTATTTCTGCAGGTCCCTCTCCTTCAGGAAATGCGACCATGGCACACGCTCCCCCTTGCCTGCCGCTCCCGGGCCAGTGTTCCCGTATTCGGCATAGAAGGATGTCTTTTCGGCATCCGGCTTGTTCCAGTTGTGCCATCCGGCTGGCAGTATATGGTCTCCGAGCCGGCACTCTATGAATACCGTCTTTGCATATGGGCGCCACGGTCTCCCGAGATATACCCCGGATGCATCCCCGTTGTGCACAAGACGGCAGTTCCGGAACACATAGCCATATGGGGCTCCTTCCGGAGTGGCTGCAGCGGTCACATAGCTGTTCTTCTTGCTCATGATGGTGCACCCGTCAAAATATGCGGTGGCAAAGCCGAATATGAAGTCAGTTGTCCCTTCGATATAGCAGTCCCTGAAATACTGGCGCTGCCCCGGGCCGAAATTATAGACCGTATCCTGGTTGGCGATGAACCGGCAGTTGATGAAAGCCGCCCTGTCCCCGTCAACCGTGATTGCGCAGGCCTGGCCGATGGACTTGCCCTCTCCGGCCGTATTCTCGAATGTGATGTTCTCCGCAAGGAAATCATCCGCATGCATGAACACAGTAGATGTCGCGGACGTACCCATAGGATACCCCGTAGAGCCGGCCTTTCTGGCATAGTCATCCCAGGTTATTACCGTCTCATATACGTCTTCGCCGATAAGATGGAGCTTCTGCTTGTTTGCCGGGATTGTAAGTTTTTCCCTGTATATGCCGCTCCTGACAAATATCGTTGTCTGGTCCTGCTTGCAATAGTCTGGTGCGGCATCGACGGCTTCCTGGACTGTGAAGAAGTCTCCGCTGCCGTCCTTGGCGACCACGAAGTCGTATTCAGTGACATGCTCCGCAAGTTCAGGAATCACGTCCACAATGGCAGGCAGCAGCAGCTCGACAAGCTTCCTCGCCCCGGCGGCATTGGTGTGGGTATTGTCCTCAAGCCCGTCCGGGTGCCGGGGATTCGTACCCTCCGGAATCCACATGTAATATTTCCTTGAGGCCTCGTCTCCGAGAGAGATGAGCCATTCCTGGGTAATTGTATTCGCATCAATCAGAGGTATGCCGAATTCTTCGGCCACCTGCATGGCAGCCGCAGGATAATCTCCATGACAGTCGCGCTTCAGCTGCCCCTCGCTGTCAAACCATCTGCGGGATACGGGGGTAAACAGCACCGGCTTTGCACCCTCCGAAAGGGCGTATCCTATGAACTTCCTCAGATTTTCCTGATAGAGCCCGAATGCAGGTGCATAGCGTGTGGAATCGGACTCCTTGGAGTCATTATGCCCGAACTGGATGAAAAGGTATTCCCCAGGCTTGAGATCCGCCTTGACCTTGTCCCACAATCCCCGGTCGATAAAGCTCTTTGTACTCCTGCCGTTCTGGGCATAGTTCACCACAGTGACACAGCTGTCGAGATGGGAAGGGAGACGCTGTCCCCAGCCCCTTTCGGGATTCTGCCTTGACAGATCCTTGTCCGCCATCGTGGAGTCGCCCATAAGCCTGAGCACAATCTTATTTCCAGTGTTTCCTGAGCCTTGATCCTCAGCAAGCGCACACAACGGCAGGCACAGCACAGCCGCAGCAATACAATATCGTATAAATTTCATAGCCTCCATATTTATTCTCATTCAGATTTCCTCATCAGGCAGCCACCGGACTGCATGCCGCCGCTAATCAACCGTGATGTTCCCGCTCCTGTACCGGAACAATGTGATTGTCTCTCCCTGAGACTTGCCGTCCGCGGCATCCCGGCATCCTTCGATACGTACATTGTTGCAGTTCGCCACCGAAAAGCCCGGACCTGTCTTCTGCCTGATGTCAACATTCTTCAGCACTACCCCGTCGGAATATCTGATATCAGCGCCCTTTTCCGACACTATCAGACAGTCCTCCACTGTCACATTGGCGATGTTCTTTTCAGGTATCCCGTTGAAATACATGGCCCTTTCAGCCCCGCTGCATACGATGTCGCTTATATGGATGTCACGGAATTCCGGAGTAGTCTCGTCGGCAGGCACCATCTCTATGTCATACTCCGAAGACTGTCCTTCGGCAGCTGCCTCGACAGCGGATTTCCCTCCGTAGTGCAGGTCAAAAAGCAACGGTTCGGTCGGGATGTCCATCATCGCGATTCCATCTATGAATATGTTCCGGACTACACCGCCCCTGCCGCGGCAGCTCTTGAACCTCAGACCCACATCCGTGCCGAGGAAACGGCAGTTGGTCACGGATACATTCTCGACGCCTCCGGACATCTCGCTCCCGACGACAAAACCGCCATGGCCGTGAAAGACTATACAATTGTCCACTATAAGGTTGCGGCAAGGGCGTGCACGGCGGCGGCCATCCTCGTCCTTCCCCGACTTTACGCATATTGCATCGTCCCCCACATCGAAGGATGAGTTGAGCACCAGCACATCCTCGCATGAATCTATATCGATGCCGTCCCCGTTCTGTGAATACCACGGGTTCCTTACTGTAATATTATTTATTATGACATTGCGGCACATGAGAGGATGGATGTTCCAGCAAGGGGAATTCTGGAAGAGTACGTCCTCCAGCAGGACATTCTCGCATTCCCTGAGCCCGATCATGACAGGACGGAGATATGTCTTGACCGATTCCCAGTCCTCCTCGGTCTCCATTCCCTGGGGCACATTGAACGCGTCGCTTACCTGCGACCCGCGGAAAGAGCTGGAATCCGGATACCAGACATCTCCCTTATCATTAGTAAAGCCTCCCGAAGCGAGGAGTTCCTTCCATTGAGACGGAGACATCTTGGATTTCTTTACCTGCCGCCACGCATCTCCCGAGCCGTCTATAGTCCCGCCGCCGGTAATGGAGATGTTCCGTGCCCCGTATGCATTGACCGGAGACTGGCACCTGCGCGTATCAAGGCCTTCGAAGACCGTCTCGACAATCGGATACAGGTCACGTTGCGGGGAGAAACGGATAACGGCCTCCGGAGTCACATGCAGGTCTATATTGTCTTTCAGTGTCACAGGCCCTGTAAGCCATATGCCTTCCGGGACGATAAGGTGGCCTCCACCCACTGAAACGAGAGAATCGACGGCATCCCTGAAAGCATCTGTATTCAGTGTCACGCCGTCCCCGACGGCACCGAAATCCGTCAGAAGGACCTTATGGTCCGGAATCTGCGGCCGGTGCACCTTCTCCATACTGAAAGGCAGGTCGGCATATACGTGCTCAAATTCATATTGTCCGCAACCGGTAAGAGCCAGTCCCCCGATAATGGAGGTCATGGCAAGTATTTTCGGCAGGTTCATGGTTATCAGGTTTAATATGTCCGCATCATGTGATTTTACGTATGCAAATGTAATCAGAACATATCTCCATGAATTGTATTTTTTATCGCATTTCGGGCATTATTATTCATTTATTCTTAAATTTGCCGCGTCCGGACGGGAGACAGCCGGATGACACCACTTAAACACATGACGATGCGTAATCTGCTTTTTCTTAATCTCGGTGCCGGCGAGGTCATTGTAATCGCCCTGTTTATCCTCCTTATCTTCGGAGGCAAGAGGATTCCCGAGCTGATGAAGGGACTCGGGAAAGGCGTAAAGAGCTTCAAGGACGGAATCAAGGATATCGAGGATGATATCAGGAAATGACCCTGCAATGAAGCGATAGAGGATGGACAGCAAGGAAGTGCCTGTAAAAGCCGCCGGAGACAGCAATGGCGGAGAAGATGGAATGACATTCTGGGGACATCTGGAAGTCCTCAGATGGTGTCTGATGCGTATTGCCGCAGTACTGGTCATTTGCATGGCCGGATGCTTCATTGCGATGCCGCACATCTTCGACAGCTTCATCCTTGGACCGGCCTCATCGGATTTCTTCCTCTACAGATGGCTGTCCAGCCTTCACGGGGACGGGACAATCTTCCCTGACTTCAGCGGCAGGTTTTCAGTCGACATCATCAACATCAATGTCACGACCCAGTTCACGACCCATATCAGCACATCTTTCTGGCTGGCACTGATAATAACATTCCCGTACATGCTGTACGAGATATGGCGGTTCATACGCCCCGCCCTTTTTGCGCAGGAGAAAAGGAGCATCGGAGCGGCATTCCTGTCAGGCTCGCTGATGTTCTATCTCGGGTGTGCCCTTGGATACGGGATTGTATTCCCGTTCACATTCCGGTTCCTGGCAGAATACAGCATAAGCTCCGAGATAGTCAACCAGATTTCCCTGAATTCATACATGAACAATTTCATCATGATGATATTCGCAATGGGCATAGTGTTCGAGATTCCCCTCCTGGCATGGGTACTATCGAAAATGGGGCTGATAAACAAGGCTTTCCTCCGCAAATACAGGAAATATGCCGTTGTGGTCCTGCTGATACTGGCAGCAGTCATAACACCTACGGGAGACCCGTTCACACTCATGGTTGTCTTCCTCCCGCTGTACCTGCTCTACGAGCTGGCAATCAAGATAATAAGGAAATGACAATGTCCCGGACTACTCCGGGACATAGATAATCTCTCCGTTCTCCAGTTCATAAGCCACACCGACACGCCTGCCGCGCCTGCCGGAAGCATCATCCTGGTCATCCGAAGGTGTATAGCGGTTGATCTTCTCCCCTTCCTTGGTAATTATCTCCATGTTTTCCTGCCCGGGATTCTTCACGATTGTAAAATCCTCCTGGCTGAACATCTCCGTCATGTCATACCGCGTCACAAGGGCAACCATCAGTGCAACTGCAAAAACCATTGCGACATCGAACAGGTTGCCGACTACACTCATCGGGTCACTGTCCTCTTCCCTGCCTATAAGGCGTCTTCTTCTCATGGTCATCATGCCTGTCACGTATTAATCCTGCTTTTTACCCACCTCCAGGAGTTCGGCCACAAACTCGAGGTTGGTCATATCCTGCATGTACCAGCGGTTCTTGACCTGCTGCGTCATAAAACCTACGGCACTTGAGAAAAGGCCGACCACCGTCGTTGCAAACGCGACCTGCATGTTATAGGCCATCGAAGATATGTCTCCCGTTGAAAGCCCGACAAGGGCGGGGCCCATAGGAATCAGGGTACCCATAAGTCCGAGCATAGGTCCCAGCTTGGTCAGAGTCCTCGATGACGACAGGTCCTTGTCTGCGGCTATCTCGAAATCTGCAAGAATCCTCCGTACATGTGCCGGACTGTCCTTATGTGCCAGCATATCGTTAAGGTAACGCACGGAAATGGAGCGGTTGCCACGTGGCAGAGTCCCTTCCAGTGAAGCCACAGTCAGAGGCGTAAGGCCTTCGAGCCTTGTCCTGAGAGCACGTCCGTTCTTCCGGATGTTCAGATACTGCCCGAAGAAGCTGCCGACAAGCAGCAGGGACCGGATGAAAAGGAGAATAAGAAGTACTATTACAGGCACAAGCAGGCCTGTGGAAATCCAGAACAGGATGTCAGATATGAAATTCATTGCTGTATGATTTTAATTTGTTATTAATCAGTCTCTTTTCCTCAGAAGCCTGAAGGCATACCAGGCAAGGCCGGCCACCGCTCCGGCAAGGATTATAGCTGCCAGGCCTGCAGACGCCTTCCAGTCCACTTCGGAATACCCTTCGGCAGATATCTGCCCGTTGACTGTCGCGACAACCCCGAAAACCGCTGTCAGGGCATTGAGGATGAAATAGAGTTCCAGTCGCAGATCCTTTTCCGGGACAAGCCGGCGGAAAAGCCATGCTCCTGCCGGGATGAGGACCAGTACGGCTCCGCCCATAAGCCATGCCGTCAGTCTGAAATCGTTTCCGGGGAACGTAAAGATCAGATACGTCAATGCGCTGAAAAGCACAGGGAAGAACAGTATCCCCGGAAACCACCTCAATATCTTGTAGGCAAGCACCTTCCATCGAGGAAGACAGCCTTCGGCCGAAATATTCACAGCCATCATGCAGAAAGCCATCTGGATGATAATCTCTACACTCAGGACCACGGCGACATCAAGCATGAGCGCGGAATCTGCAAGCCATGCGGATATCTGGCTCTTTGACTGCTCTATGGCAAACGGCCACATGGTGCCGGTAAAGACCGCAGCGACAACAGCAACCGCAATGACTGCCACAGGCTTCCCGAAGCTTTGCTTAAGGATGAAGCTCAAGGCTATGAGTATCATCAGGACTATTACCACGGACTCCATGTCACTCCTCCTCCCGCGCCTGCCGGCGTCTTGCCCTGACAAATATTACCAGAAGGACAAGTACAGCCGCTGCAGCAGCCGCAATTATTACATTGTCGAGAATCCCTGTACGCATGCCCGATGACCTGCGGATTTCCTCCTTTTTCATTACGACCCCGCTTCCATCTCCTGCAGCCGCTTCACGGACCTGCCTGATATCAGAGAGATATTTCCCTGCCGTAGCCTTGTCGGTCCTGGATGCAATGAAACTGCGCAGAGGCGCATTGTCGCACACCACTCCCGAACATGCAGGACGATACCTGGCGACAAAGTCCGTGTGCAAGGCAGCTATCTCGGAAAGCTGTTCCCCGGACGCATTCCACAATCCTTTCCTGGCACTCTCCATCATTATGGCCGTCATTTCCTGCATGGCAGCCGGATTCTCACGGCCGAAGAAATCCCGTATTCCCAGATTGTACGAATCCTTCACATATACATCATATATCCCGTCCCACATCTCATCATCGATAGCCTCCGGCTTCATGACATTCCATCCGAAAGTGTTCTCCACAATCTCCGCAATCGCAGCTGCATCCCCGGCCTTGCCCTTCATCTTTTCCCTGATATAGTTCGGGTTGAGGACAGTGGTACGGCTTTCCACCCCGATAGCCTCCTTCACTTCCTGCATCCGGACATTGTTCCTGTTGCGGTAATCGCTCAGATAGGCATCAGGGTCCTTGCCTGTGACATTCCTGACAGCCAGGTTCATCCCTCCCATGAATTCATACACATGGTCAAGGCTCAATGCTCCCCATGTATTGCTCTGACGCGGCTGGATTACGGCATCCGTCCTGTCCAGGGCAGACTCGAATGCAAACTGCCTGACTTCCTCCCACCTGTCCTCGCTTCCGTAATATGCACCCATATTGCTGATATATGTCGCGGCTATCTCGCTCTCGTCATTCCACCGGTCGCCGGCCTGGACCATCTCCTGTATCCCGGTGCCATATCCTCCGTTTACTCCCCCGAACACCCTGTACAGGGACACCTCCCGGGCATCTTTCGGAGTAAGGCCTTTTCCGATGAGACTCTTCTCCATCTCGAGAGTACCGGAAGCGACAAGATTGTCATAGACATCATCATCCGCTTCTGCCGCCATCCTTACCGCACGGCTTATCAGGAAAAGACGTGATGCAGCAATGTCCCTGAGCTGGCCGCTGGTCTGTACGACCACATCAATACGCGGGCGTCCGAGCTCTTCGGACGGGATGAGCCTGAGATCCGTCACCCTTCCGAAAGCATCGCGGACAGGTTCGACACCGAGCATATAGAGAATCTGTGCTATCGTCGCTCCTTCAGTCTCGATGAATTCGCTGCTCCACAATGTATAGCTTACCTTGCGAGGGATACTGTCGTTATGCCTCTGGCGATACAGGCTGATTGTATTCTCTGCAAGCCGCTTTCCCTTTTCCCATGCCTCGATACCCGGTGTCGCCTCGGCATTGATGGCATACAGGTTCCTTCCGGAAGGAAGGGTATTCGGATTGGCGACCGGGTCGCCGCCGGGCGATGGAGATATGTATCCCCCGTCAAGTCCGTTAATCAGCCCCCCAAATTCCTTTTCCGGACTCTCTTCCAACGCATCCCTGTATGCAATGACATTCTTCAGGGCAGTCTCCACTTCAGAGACTGCGGAAGCAAATGTCCTCTGTTCCCCGGTATAATCCGGTCTCTTCCCCGACATAGCCGACATTATCGCCGACATTCCGGACATTCCTGCCGCAGATGCCGGTTTACCTGCCCTCCCGGGCATCACTTCAACCATACCTGTCATCATGGAGAAGACATCGCCTCCGGATGAAAGGGATGCGGATATGCTGCGGGCCATGTCGAGTTCGGCCGCCGTTATGCCTGCTATCCTGCACAGTCCGGCATCGTCCGGCACTGTACCGTTATCGAGAATCCTGCCGACAATCCCGGCTGCCGGAGACAGGTACCTCCTGGAAAACTCCGACTTGTGCCGTTCCACACCGGCTGCCGCCCTTCCCTTGGCCCTGTCTATCGCATACAGCCCGTATGCGACAGGGTCAGTACTCATCGCAAGGACCGTACTGCGTATACTCCTGCTGTCATAAGGCTCCCCCATCACATAGAGAGCGCCCGTTACCTTCTCATTTACAAGCTCTTCAGCAAAAGACTCGACCCTTGCAATCTCATCTCCGGTATAGGCCTTGCCGGGGATTGTATCCAGACCGAGTTCCCTGTTTATGCCTAATTCCAGGACCGCCTGCTTGACAGCAAGAGAGGCCTTCTCCACTGCATCCCTGTCCGCATCCTCCTGCCAGGCCAGACTGTTGTATCCGCGGATCCTGTCGGTCAGGTCCGAATATATGGTACGCACGCCGCTTTCCATGAAAGGAGGAGTCAGATATGAAACTATGCCCGCATACGAACGGCGCTTTGCAATCATGGCCTCCCCCACATTGGATATGGTATAGACATAGAAATGCGGCAGGTCCCCGACAAGGCGGTCACTCCAGTCATACCTGCTGAGAGCCACCTGTTTGCGTGGAGTGAACTCCAGACTGCCATGCGTACCGAAATGGATCAGGGCATCCGCCTTGAAGCCATGCTGCACCCAAAGATATGCAGCGATATAGGCATGCGGAGGAGCGGCATCAGTCCCGTGGACTATCTTGAAATCATTGTCTCCCATCCCGGCTGCCGGCTGAGGGAACAGCACGACATTGCCGAACCGGAGCCTCGGAAGAGCCAGATTACCGTCCGGAGTACGCATGTACGAGCCGGGGAACTCCCCGTTGACAGCCACTGCGTCTTCATACATCCTGTCCCCCAGGGATTCCGCCACCCATCCTGCATACTCCCCGGGAGTGACAATCTCCGGGTCAGCTGTCCTGATGAAACTGTCCATAGCACCTTCCGCATATGTCCCGAACACGGAACCTCTGGCCTGGAGCATCCTGCCGAGCTCCTCTGCTGAAGACGGCAGACCGGATACATCATACCCTTCCTCTTTCATGCGGACAAGCAGATTGTACAGGGAGGGGACGACCTCCATTCCGCCTGCGGCAAGGGCACTCTGCCCGGGCCCCTTGAAATAGCATATCGCCACTTTCTTCTCGCTCTCAGGCTTGTTGCGGAGAGCGATATGGTTGTTGACGGCAGAGACAAAATGCTCCAGCCTCTCAGGTATGGCCTTCAGATACTGCAGCCCGTCATCCTTGCTGACATAATTGCCGAAAAGGACGAAAGGCCGTACCGCGCCGTCAATCTCCGGCGTCACGACACTCTGGGAGAGGAATCCCCCGTTCATCCCCATAGGGTCATTCTCCCAGTCCCCGACCAGGCAATTGACATTCAGAGGCGCAAACAGCGGGATATCCTTTTCCCGGAGATAGCTGACCATCCAGTCTCCCATCCGTCCGTGGGCCATGTTGATTACCGCCGATATCTTCACACTGTCCGCATGTCCGTCCATAAAGAATGTCCTGGAGAAACGTACCGGCCAGACCACATTGCCTGTCTGCTCGAGTCTGCGGATAAGGTCAGACGGCTCGCCCATCTGTCCTGTAATGACTATTGCCGGGGCATTTTCCCGCCAAAGCCCGTTATCCTTGAGGAAGGCCTCATAATCAGCGACGGAATTGAATCCCGCGTCTTCATTTCCCGGATCTGACGGGTCGGGATGATAGAGCATGTAATATTCCCTTTCCGTCGCCGGAGCCGGCTCAGGAGCCCGGAACAGCTTCCCGTCTATGTTCCTTCTGACATATGCAAGCATATTCCTGTAATTGGCCCGGCCGCCACCGGTAATGTAGCTGCTGACAGCGGCATAATCCGCAGAGTCAAGGGACATGATATTGTTTGCAGGATTGGTAGCAGCCGTGACTATCACTGGCAGTCCCCTGTCAGCATACTTCTGCAGCAGGCCTCTCTGGTCGGCCGTTATCCGGATCCCCATGCCGTTTACAAATACCATATCATACTTCCGGGCTTCATGCAGCCTGTCCACAGGCAGTTCCCTGATTCTTATGTGGCGATTGTCATTCGCTTTGGCCACCTGCCCGAGCTCGGTTACCTGCCAGTTCACAAAAGCGACCCGGGTGGGAGACATCCATCCTGACCAGATGACGCCCAGTATTCCAGCGGCAAGGGCCGCTGCAATTCCAGATACTAAGATTCCTTTCCTTTTCATTCCTGACCTTTCTGATATCAATTATTTCCTGAACATTTCCCCTATCGCCAGAGACAGCCCTGCGGCGAATGTCGTACCGACAGTTACCGGCGAATTGCTGTAATAATAGTCCGGCCTGTAGTTAAACAGGTTGTCAACAATCATGTTGATACTGATTCCCTTCCATATGTCCTGCGTCAGCATCAGCTTCCATATTGTATATCCTGGATATTTCTGCAGCGTAAGGGTCTCGAAGTCGGTACTCGCATATACATGGGTGCTGAACCCTGAAAGATAACGTCCGCTCAGGGAGAGGTTAAAGCCATACCGCTTCCATTCCCTGCCGTACTCTACCCTGGCAGTAAGGGAATGCGGCCTTGCTGTCGACATGGACGGGGAACCGTCCACCGTATATTCATGCGAGAATGTATATGCCAGCCTTGTCCCGAAGCCGCATGGCAGATGCATTGAAAAAGTCACATCCGCCCCGGCAATATTGGACGGCGCTTCATTGGCATAACGCATGCTGTTAAGTTCCTGGTTCCACACCGTGGTAATGCCGTTACGCACCATATTGAAATAGCCGGAGACTGTAACATTGAAATATTTCTTGAAGTATTCGGCTGAAAGCGTGAAATTATGGCTTACCTCAGACAGCAGGTCCGGATTGCCGTATATCATGAAGATACTTGCCATGTCAAAGGACATGTACATCTCCTTGAGGGTCGGGGCCCGGAATCCCTTGGCATAAGACCCGCGGAAAGCGAAATGACCGGCCTTTTCACTGTCAATCCTGTACATGAGACCGAGCATCGGGGAGACACTGTGCAGGCTCTTCTCCGAAAAATAGTCGTACCTCAAGGCACCTGTCACATTGAAACCTTTCACTACATTCCAGTCGAACTGTGCAAAGCAGTCAGCAGTCATCTGGCTGTAGCTGCCCCCGTCCTCAAACTGGTATGACTTAAGATAGTCATTCATGAAATCCCCTCCTGCGGTCAGAGTGCCAGTCTTCCCGAAATGCCAGTTGAACAGAGCCCTGATATTATGCTGGACATTGCTGTAATTCAGCACATCCGATCCGGTATTGACCATGAAGTCGCTCTTGTTGTACTCATCATATGAATACGAGAGCTCGGCATCTCCATCCCCGCCTATTTCATATCTTGCCTTAAGTCCCCCGCTGACATCCCTGTACCGGTCCTTGACAAGTGCATCGGCATCACGCTCCCTCTGATAATAGCCGATACGGCCTGTCAGCTTCAGTCCTTCCACAGGGGCATATACCAGCCTGTCCTTCAGGCTCAGGACCCGGTTTCCATATACCGTATTGAAATCGCCTTCGCCTCCCACGTCATAAGTATCCGTTGACGTCATCTGCACATTGACGGAATTGCTTACCTTGCCTGCTGAAAATCCGGCGCTTCCTTCATACCTCTGCTCGTTATGGGCTCCATACCTTGCCCTGAGATTGACCGACCATGGTTCGGTCTGGTCTCTGGTTATCAGATTGACGACTCCTCCGACAGCATTTGAGCCGTACAGGGAGGATGCCCCGCCTTTCACTATCTCTATGCGCTGTATATTGTCCAGATTAAGCCTGTTATAATCCACATTGTCGAGAGTCTCTCCAGCAATGCGTTCTCCATCAATGAGAAACAGCACGGAACTTCCTCCGAATCCCTGCAGGTTGACATTTACCTGCTGGTCCATTGAGAAAGTGAATTCAATACCGGGCAACTCTGTTATCAGCAGGTCCTGAATATTTGCGGCATCGCTTCTCGCGATATCCAGGTCAGAGATGACCCGTGTTGTAATCGGGGCATCCATCAGGACTTTAGGTGTTCGCGTACCTGTCACGACAACCTCGTTGAGGCTGACAGGATTCTCTTCCAGGGCAAAATCCCCGTCATTTTCCCTGTCTGGCCTCACTGTACGGGACTGCGTCATGAAGCCGACAAAAGACACCGTAATGACATGGGGCTCGGAATCAGGTATCTCAAGCTCATAGCGGCCTTCCGAATCAGCGACAGTGCCTGTGCCCTGAAGTCCGCGCACCACAATGCCTGCACCGGCGAGAGGCACATTGCCCTTGTCCGTGACCCGGCCTTTTACAACATACTGCGCATCGGCAGCTTCACTTGCAAAGACAAGCATGAGAGATGCAAGAATAGATTTAATGACCGGTATCCTCATAGCTCCACCTCCCCTGTCAAGGTCTTGTACTGTATGGTCATATAACCCTTCGTACCGTTCCCGTCCATATAGTTGTCCAGCCTTATGGCTATGTCCCGTCCATCGGGAAGTCTCAGGACAAACACATTGTCAGACTTGGTATATATCGGAGGCATGGTGGATGTGTCTACATCGAGCCATCTGGAGAGTTCCGGATTGTACCAGTCCTCCGCATATACTATATTGCCCTGCATCATCCCGCTCATATCTATGGCAATGACGTCATCCGTCATGATATCGCTGACAAACGCCGCATCATCCGGCATGTCTCCCGAATCCTCGAATTTCACTATATCGGTCCAGGAAGTCATCGCAGCCGAACCGCCGTTGGTCTTGACATCATATCTGTGGACTGCCATATCCCATTGCCCCGGCTCAGGGTCCCCTGCAGTCATGTCCACAGTGACGGTCTCCGCTTCGGCAAAGTCAAGATAGACCCAGTTGGCATAAACGGACGTGTTGATATAGACAGTGCCATATCCTGTAAGAGTCTCTGTCTTTACAAACCCGAATTCAGACACTTCTTCAGGTTCATCATAAAGTCCTCCCATAATGCCTTTCTCACAAGACGGGAACAGCATCAATGCCGTTCCCGCCACAAGAGATACCACAGCCGGAGCTTTCCTGATGCTATTCATCTGTCCTGGACTGTGAAGTGAATACCCCGGTAATGGACATAGGCATGGACCCCGGGGTAAACTCAAATGTTATCTCGCAGGAGCCGTCTTCCCGTACTGTCCCTGTGACGGTGCCTGTAACATGCGTATCCCCGCTCATGGTGTCTATGCTGCCGTTCAATGAATACCCGTCCTCAACGGCAGCCACCGCGACGTCTTCTGCCGAAAGGGCAAACTGCGTGGAGCCCATTGCCGTGAACGGATCAAGTACGACATCCACCGCATTGTCTGAAGCATAGGAAATCGTGCAGTCCAGATTTTCAGACCCTGTGGAAGACCCCATTACCGACATCGTGAATGTACCGCTGTACGTGCCTGTGACTTCATTTGCGAGCTGGAGCCCGCTTTCTTTCCCTTCACTTTTGTTGCAGGCGGCAAATGCCGCAACGGTCGCAATAACTGCGAATACCTTGATAAATCTTTTCATTGCTATACCTTTTTAAAACATGTAACAATTCCCGTACGGGCCGGAAAAGGACTGTCTGGTTCCTCTTCCGGATCCGGGGACAAAGGTATAGCGGGGACAGCCTCCCGACAATCGCAATAAGTTGGTAAAAATCCTGTCCTGCATGAAAGAATTGGTATTGGAGCGGGGATGCAGGAAAGGAACCTGAGGCAGGCCGGGCATAAAAAAGGCGGCTGAAAATGATTTCAACCGCCATTCCTCATGAATCATGCAATCGGATTACTCAGCTTTTCCGTCTGACCCGAGAACATTGATTATCTTATGCATGTAGAGCTTCTTCATCTCGTCACGTGCAGGACCCAGATATTTACGAGGGTCGAATTCTGCCGGCTTCTCTGCGAATACCTTGCGGATTGCGGCAGTCATTGCGAGACGTGAGTCAGAGTCGATATTGATCTTGCAGACAGCTGACTTGGCAGCCTTGCGGAGCTCCTCTTCAGGAATACCGATAGCTGCATCCAGCTTACCGCCATACTTGTTGATGATGTCGACATATTCCTGTGGCACTGAAGACGAGCCATGAAGAACGATAGGGAATCCCGGAAGCTCCTTCATGACACCGTCAAGCACGTCGAATGCAAGTGGCGGAGGTACGAGACGGCCTGTCTTAGGGTCGAGAGTACACTGCTCCGGCTTGAACTTGTATGCACCGTGTGAAGTTCCGATAGAGATTGCGAGAGAGTCGCAGCCTGTCTTCGAAGTGAAGTCCACAACCTCCTCAGGCCTTGTATATGTATGATGCTCGGCCTGCACTTCATCCTCAACACCCGCAAGGACACCGAGCTCGCCCTCAACTGTCACATCGAACTGATGTGCATACTCGACAACTTTCCTGGTAAGGGCGACATTCTCATCGTATGGAAGATGCGAGCCGTCAATCATCACTGACGAGAATCCCATGTCCACACAGCTCTTGCAGAGCTCGAAAGAATCGCCGTGGTCAAGGTGGAGGACAATCTGAGGATTTGCCCAGCCGAGTTCCTTGGCATATTCGACTGCACCTTCTGCCATATAGCGGAGGAGTGTCTGGTTGGCATAGTTGCGGGCTCCCTTCGATACCTGGAGAATGACCGGAGACTTTGTCTCTGCCGCAGCCTGTACGATTGCCTGGAGCTGCTCCATATTGTTGAAGTTGAATGCCGGGATGGCATAGCCGCCGTTGATGGCCTTCCTGAACATCTCTCTGGTGTTCACAAGACCGAGTGTTTTATAAGATACCATAACTTATATATATTAAAAGTATTTCCAAAAGCGATGCAAAAATAGTATTTTTGCGCGAAATTAAAAACAGAAGCGATGAACAGGAAAGTAATAATATTCTCAGCCCCGTCCGGTGCAGGAAAAAGCACCATCGTAAATCACATCCTCGGGCTTCATCCGGAACTCGAATTCTCGATTTCAGCCACATCGAGGGCTCCGAGAGGCAACGAACAGGACGGAAAGGAATATTATTTCTTCTCGGCGGACGAATTCAGGCAGATGATTGCGGACGGAAAGTTCATAGAGCACGAGGAAGTCTATCCCGGCTCCTTCTACGGTACGCTCAAATCGGAGATAGAAAGGATATGGGACAAGGGACATGTCATTGTCTTCGACATCGATGTCAAGGGAGGTGTCAACATCAAAAGGATATTCGGGGACAAGGCCTTCTCGATATTCATCCAGGCCCCTTCCGTGGATGTCCTGCGGGCAAGGCTTGAAGGGCGTGGCACCGATTCTCCCGAGGCAATCGAGAAAAGGGTGGCGAAAGCATCCGAAGAGACGGAATATGCCAGAGGAAAATTCGATTATGTCCTTGTCAATGACAACCTTGACAAGGCATTCAAGGAAGCGGAAGCCGTGGTGGACAGATTTCTCTCCGGAAAATAACCTGTACAATGAAGATTGCGGCCTATACCGGGACATTCAACCCGCTGCACATCGGGCACCTTGCGATAATGGAATACCTTACCGGGCATCTTGATTTCAGCATGGTATACCTGATAGTATCGCCCCAGAGCCCGTTCAAGAAGCACATGAAGGCAGAGACCGGGATGGAGAGATTCAAGGCTGCAGAAGAAGCCGTCTCAAGACATCCGGGACTGAAAGTCATGGTGGATGACATCGAGCTGCATCTTCCCTCCCCGCAATACACGATCCGGACGCTCGACATGCTCAAGGCACGCGAACCTGACAACTCTTTCACACTGATATGCGGTGCCGACAACCTGTGCGAGATAGACAGGTGGAAAGACTACAGGAGAATACTGACAGAATACGGGGTGGCAGTATATCCCAGGAAAGGATATGACATGCACGCAGCCAGAGAAAGACTCATGAAAGAGGGCATGGATACAGCCGTCGCAACGGGCCGTGCCACAGGACATGGATACAGGATACTGCTGATGGACAATGCCCCCGAAGTAGAGATCTCATCCTCGGAGATAAGGGCGGGAATGGCCGAAGGCCGGGATATGAGCCGCTTCCTGATGTAGCCAGGTCCGGACCTGAGACTGCAACCGCGACACAGGGCACACCCGAGATACATGACACACCGGTAAAACCATATACAGTAAAGGAAAGCAATGGCACATATCGAGACTGAACGTAAATTTCTTGTGAAGGACAGCTCTTACCGGCTGGCAGCGACTGAAAGCATCAGGATGATCCAGGGCTATATCTGCCGGGAACCGGGGAGGACAGTGCGTGTCAGGATAGCAGGAGACAAGGCATGGCTTACCATCAAGGGGCCGGGCTCGGACAGCGGCATGAGCCGTTACGAGTGGGAAAAGGAGATTCCAGCCGATGAAGCGGCCGGACTCATGGGCCTGTGTCCTGCTGAACTTGCCCCGATCGACAAGACCAGATATATGGTGCCGTACGGGGGACATGTATTCGAGGTCGACGAATTCCACGGTAAGAACGAGGGTCTGATCATGGCGGAAGTGGAGCTGGCAAGCGAATCTGAGGATTTCTCCAGACCGGACTGGCTCGGCAGGGAAGTTACCGGAGACCGGAGATATTACAACTCCATGCTTATCGCATCCCCGTACTCTTCATGGACTGAAGAAGACCGGCGCCAGTCAGATTGAAGACATCCCGTCGTGCAATGCAGACATGGCGATATGGGACCAGCTGTCAGGCAGCGGCGCCTCAATGGTCATCTCTGTCTTCCTCACAGGGTGCACAAAGTTTATTCTTCTGGCATGCAGACAGATACACCCGTCAGGATTGGACCTCTGGGCACCATATTTCAGGTCACCCTTGATGACGCATCCTGTTCCGGCGAGCTGACAGCGTATCTGATGATGACGTCCTGTCAGAAGCTCCACCTCCACGAGCCAATACCTGTCAGTGCTGCCTATTGTCCTGTATCTCAGCCTGGCAAGCTTCGCATCCTTTTTCAGCTCCGGCCTGCCTGTGTATATATATGACTTGTTCTGCTTCTCATTGCGGACAAGCCAGTCCGACAGTTCCGCTTCCGCCGGTTCAGGCCTGTCGCATACGAGCGCCCAGTAGAACTTGTGTATCTCCCCGTTCCTGAACATCGCATTCATGCGTTCAAGGGCCTTGGATGTCTTTGCAAATACTGTCACACCGCTCACAGGCCTGTCCAGCCGGTGCGGGATGCCGATGAATACAGCACCTTCCTTCCCGTCCCTTTTCGCTATATACGCCCTGTACAGGTCAGCAAGAGTCTCGTCTTCAGTCTTGTCCGCCTGCACAATCTCCCCCGGCCGCTTGTTCACGGCAAGGAGATGGTTATCCTCATAAAGAATCCTGCCTCGGGCATCGGCATATTCCTGCGCTGTCAGTTCCCTGTATATCATCTTTCCATAATGACCGGCCTGTACCGGTTCCGCGGCAAACATAATCAAAAAATAATAAAGCCACAACATGACATGTCAGTGGCATGACACCATTTTCTGACATTTTGACACATTTTAAGCGGCAATGGCGATTGGCACAACATTAGATATATGCTCCGGCGTCAACTCAAAACAACAACAGAAAAAAAGGAGATAAAATATTATGGGAAAGATTATCGGTATAGACTTGGGAACCACGAACTCATGCGTGGCAGTGATGGAAGGCAACGAGCCTACCGTCATCATAAACAATGAGGGTCAGAGGACGACACCTTCAGTAGTGGCCTTTACTGACGGAGGGGAAAGGAAAATCGGAAACCCTGCAAAGAGGCAGGCCATAACCAACCCTCACAAGACAGTGTTCTCCATAAAGAGATTTATGGGAGAGACATACGACCAGGTCACAAAGGAGATTGAAAGGGTACCTTACAAGGTCGTTAAAGGAGACAACAACACTCCGAGAGTGGACATAGACGGACGTCTCTACACTCCGCAGGAAATTTCCGCGATGATTCTCCAGAAGATGAAGAAGACTGCAGAAGACTATCTCAGGCAGGAAGTGACAGAGGCTGTCATTACGGTACCTGCATACTTCTCCGATTCTCAGAGGCAGGCCACGAAGGAAGCCGGAAAAATCGCCGGACTGGATGTAAAGCGTATAATCAACGAACCTACGGCAGCCGCCCTTGCATACGGCCTTGACAAGAAGAACAAGGATATGAAGATCGCTGTGTACGACCTGGGTGGCGGTACATTCGATATATCCATCATGGAGCTCGGAGACGGCGTATTCGAGGTCAAGTCGACCAATGGCGATACCCACCTCGGAGGAGATGATTTCGACCAGGTCATCATAGACTGGCTTGCATCGGAATTCGCAGCAGAGAACGGCGGCATAGACCTGAAGAAAGACCCTATGGCACTCCAGAGACTGAAAGAGGCTGCCGAGAAAGCCAAGATCGAGCTTTCAAGCCAGACCTCCACGGAAATCAACCTGCCGTACATCATGCCTGTAGACGGTATTCCTAAGCATCTTGTAAAGACCCTGACAAGAGCCAAATTCGAGCAGCTTGCCGACGACCTCTTCCAGAGGACAATCGAGCCATGCCGCAAGGCTCTCCAGGATGCGAACTTGCAGCCTTCTGACATAGACGAGGTATTGCTTGTCGGCGGTTCTACACGTATCCCTGCCGTACAGGAGATTGTCAAGAAATTCTTCGGCAAGGAGCCTAACAAGAGTGTCAACCCGGATGAAGTGGTCGCAATAGGCGCAGCAATCCAGGGCGGTGTGCTCGCCGGGGATGTCAAGGATGTCCTTCTTCTGGATGTAACTCCGCTTTCACTCGGTATCGAGACACTTGGCGGTGTGATGACAAAGCTCATCGAGTCCAACACGACCATCCCTACAAGGAAGTCAGAGGTATTCTCTACGGCAGCCGACAACCAGCCTTCCGTTGAAATACATGTCCTCCAGGGAGAAAGGCCTATGGCAAAGGACAACAAGGAGATCGGACGTTTCCATCTGGACGGAATAGCTCCTGCTCCGAGAGGAATTCCGCAGATTGAAGTGACATTCGACATAGATGCCAACGGTATCCTGAATGTATCCGCAAAAGACAAGGCTACAGGCAAGGAACAGAAGATCCGTATCGAGGCTTCATCCGGACTGAGTGAAGACGAGATCAAGAGGATGAGGGACGAGGCAAAAGCCAACGAGGCAGCCGACAAGGCAGAGAAAGAGCGCGTTGACAAGATCAACAATGCCGATGCCCTGTGCTTCCAGAGCGACAAGAACCTCAAGGAATACGGCGACAAGATTCCTTCCGACAAGAAAGGTGCGATAGAGACTGCCCTCGGAAGCCTGAAGGAAGCTGTCAAGTCTCAGAACATAAGCGATATCGAAAGATATACCGAAGCCCTGAACAATGCATGGCATGCAGCATCGGAAGATATGGCAAAGGCAGCAGGTGCACAGCAGGGCGGTCCACAGGCAGGCCCGCAGGGGCCTCAGAACGGACCTGATGACCAGGGACCTGATGAGCAGTAAATGAATACAGGGGCAAAAGCCTGACATTGAATAAAGAGAAGAGGCTGTGTCAAAATGATAAATTTTGGCGCAGCCTCTTCAGGTGTGTTAGAATTGATAAGATGCAAGGCATTTAGGGTAAGGGCAACTCCCGTAAATGACTTAGCCCGAATCCCGATAATAACGCAGCAGTTTGCATTTATGACACACTGCCTTCCTTTTGTCAATACCTGTCAAAATCTCTGAAATATGCTTCAATGAGATAGTTTTCAATGTCTGAAGACTCATCGTATCTCCTGACAAAATGGTAATAGCCGAAAGCATCCGCAGCGACATAATTGTCCCTGTCTATCACAAGCTCTTCCGCTGTCCCTCCGGCAGGAGTGAAGAAATAGAAGTCTCCAGTCCCGCGACCGAACCAGTCGTCAAGGAAACCGATGACGGTATTATAGGATGCCTGGGGATCATTGACCGCCCCGGGGATTGTGAACGAACCCGCATATGACTCGGAGACATTCCCGTCAAGATAGACCTTTGTACCTGTCTTGACATCATAGATCGGTACCCTGTACATATTGCTCCAGAAATCCGCGTACACATCCCTGGACCATTCACACAACGGGACATAGCTCCTGTATACCCGGCTTGTCACAGGGCCGGACACTTCTATGTCTACCTGGGAAACCACGCTGACATATAATATGATATCCACCATATAGTAGCCATATACCTCGTGATTGTAGTCTTCATTGACGACAGTCCCCTTGAATATGTAGGAGCCGCAGGCGAAGAACTCGTCGCTGTCAAACCTTTCCGGTTCCATGAACCTGACATAGTACCTTCCGGACTGCGCATCCCTGAGCGGGCCTGAGACAAGGCTGCAGAAACGGCTGTCGGCATTTTCCCATATCTCTTCCGGGGACATCCCGGCAGTCTGGTCAGGATAGTACCTGCGGACTTCCCATTCTGCCCCTACCGGACTATGGAAAGACAGATATGCCATGTCGGATTGCTGTTCATAAGGAGCTATCTGCCAATTGTATATCTCGCCTTTGTAGCCCTGGTCCTGGAAAGTCTGGCTTATCTTCACATCGACCTCCAGATCCTGCATGACACCGTCATACTGCCTGTCTCCATTATGGAATACAAGGTCCAGCTGCTTCGTGCCTTTCCCATCGGTCTTCAGTCCATGCATGCTGCCGATTACGATATATGACTCTCCCGCTTCCCATCCATATTCCTCGACATTGAAATCAATATACTCACTATAGTCGCTGCCATCGGCTGCGCTGATCTCTATACTGTCCCAGTAATCCCAGTAGAATTCATCATACGGGGACTGGTCGTAATATTCACTGATTTCATCGGGTTCACGGAATCCTCCCAACGGCAAGATGTTTCCGGAACTGTCTTCAAGATATATCTCGACATATTCATCGCTCCCGTCATCATTGAGGTCCACCTGGTTGATACCCGTCCTGGATACAAGGCTGTATCCCGGGCATTCCGCACCGTCAAAGACCAGTACTGCCGAATTGCGTCCCTGGGAGATATGCATACTGGCATTTTCAGGGATGATATTGTTCCAGAGGAAAATCTTCTGCGGAGCATTATCGTATGTATAGAAGATCTGCAGCCCGTCCGATGCGATTGAGGACATCCCGCCGGACGGGAGCTCTCTACCGACTTCCAGTGTCGTCCCTCCGAATGTGACCTGGACCGGGTTGTCTGCCGTTGCTGTCGGGAATGCAATATACCCCCACTCCCCGGCATATTCAGGGCGGTCAAGTTCATAATCCGTAAACGGATCCTGTCTGTATACCTCCACCGTACAGACAGCGGATGCCGACAGGGCAGGGCAGGAGACATTCACATATGCAGTCCCCGGCACATGGCCGGATATAAGTCCCCCGGCATCCACTGATGCAATGCTGCTGTCGGATGATACATATGACAGCACGGCATACTCCGATGCAGGGACTTCCAGACGTGCAGTCCCGCCTGCCGGAATGGAGATGTGCGAAACCGGAAGGTCCAATACAGCATCCGACACGTCAATCCTGTACGAGTCCTCGTAGATGCCTGTTTCCGTAGCTCTGAAGGAAATCATATACTCATGATTCCTTGCAATCTGCCAGTCGAGCACAAGCCTGTAATCGACATCGGCAGTGACAAGGCCTGCCGAATTGACGACAGTGCCCTCGATTTCAATATACGGTACCCCCTCCGGCAGGTCCGGAGATGCCGGGATTCCATAGTCCGGAGGCACGGCATTGCTGCTCGACATGTCCTCCAGCATATAGAACTTCACTGTGTTCCCTGACATGAGCCGGGGCAGGTCCTGGCCGGTATCATAGTCCCCATGACCTGTGCGCACTGGAACGGAAGCTTCACTGAACGGAGCCATGTCCATGGGGACATCGGCAAAACGTACAGACGACAGTTCCACCTCCAGTCCGTCATCCGGGATAAAACAGAGCGATATCATGGCTGTCATCCTTTTCATCGGCACAGATATACGGCCCGAGGACCCCGGCAGCACTTCCGCGCTTCCGTACATCGGCAATGAGCCTGTGGCAGAAAGCGCCTGAATATCATCTATGGCATATCTGTACGACTCCATATCTGCAATATCCTCCGGGGCTTCGACTCTTCCTGCATTGGCAATGATAAATAGTGAATATGTATCCGCCTCGAATATCCCGACGGACGCCTCACTCCCTCCCTGCACATAGCATGAGCTGAACAGCTTCCCTCTGGAATCGAAGAGTATGACATTCATGTCCATGATACCTGCATCATCCTTGATATTGTCTGCCACGGCACCTCTAAGCACCGGCATTGCACCTCCCTGCACGGCAGCTGAAATGTCCAGTTGCCGCAGGCTGCTCTCCTGCCCCGGCACTTCCCGGAGCTCCCTGCAACATCCGGATGCCATCAGAAAAGACACGGACAGACAGGTTAACAGTACCTTACCTTTCATGACGTCATTCCAGTATATAGTCAGAAACTCCCTTGATACCCACAATGCCGAAGTACGACTCGACTATATCCCCCTTAAGCAGGACGCGTCTGCCTATATGGTCAGGATGCCCCGGAAGATTCAATGCATCCCTGACATCCCCAGACGGAAGCTCCACGGAAAGACAGGATTCCTTTGAGGACACGGATGCACGTGCGGCTATCGCAAGATTGGTGGCCGATTCAAACGGAGGCCTGAAAGATACTGACGACCTCGTCAGGTCGCCTCCTACAATATATCCGGTTACCCAGACATCCTTTTCCCCGACCCTGTCCCTGGCCTGCGACACTGACAGGGCATTTTCGGCATCACTGCCTCCGGAAACCTCTCCGCCTATCACGACATCCTCGTCAGTCCATACACGCGCCGTATCGACCGATATCGTCAGACCGTCCGCATGGCTTGCGGATCCCGCCACACCGACATTCAGAGACAATATCTCCTGCGGCTCGAGATACCGGGTCAGCAATGTCTTTTCGGAGCCGTTTTCATTCAGCACCATAAAGACATTTCCCGGATTGAAATATGCTATGCGGCGTTCGGAATACCCGTACATCAGCCTTCCGTCCTCTGAACGCAGGAAAATGACTCCCTGTGGATATGCAGTAAGGAAGTCCGGAGAAATGAAAAGCCTTATCCCGGAGTTTACCTGGGTACATTCAAGCACTGCATCCACTGTCCCGCCTGACGGGACAGACACGCAGACATCGTCCCCGAACACCGGCTCGGAGAATGCAGGGGCATGGAATTCGGATGACCTGACGGATATCGTATAGCTTCCGGGAGGTACATCAAGGATTTCCGGAGAAGCCCCGTACGTGCCTGAATATATCTCTGCTCCGGAGGCATCGGATATATCCAGCAGGAAATCATTGGTATCCGGCAGTTCAATCCCGGACCGGGTCATTTCGGACATGCCTTCCGAAAAACGGACCCGCAGACATCCGGTACCGGATTCCATTGCAGAGCGCCCGCATGAGACAGTTAAAATACAGATGGCGGCAGTTGCCGGAAGCCACAGTCCTGCCGATGGGAACAGTTTCTTTCTCGTCATATCTTTCTCCTCTTTTATGTCCCGCAACATCGCGTGACCGGAGCAAAAGTATGGGCAAAGAACATATTTTCACATAGGCCAGGGCCTGGTTTTTCTTTTTCTTCAGAAAATTTTTCTGTTTTTTGCAGATAATTTTCCTTTTTTACTGCCTGCCGTCTTTTATCATGATTCCCGGACCGGGGATTGCGGGGTCTCAGGCATCCACCGCACGTATCTTCGCATATTTCAGCAGCAGGGTCTTCTCGCCATGCGCATCGAAGGTGATTACCGCCTTAAGGTCATCGGCTTTCCCGGAGATTGACAGTATCCGGCCATAGCCGAACCTGTTATGCTCTATCCTCTGGCCTGCTTTCAGCTGAAGCACGGGAGTCGGTTCGAATTCCGCATCCGGGACACGCTTGGGAACAGCCGGAGACGGCTTGCGGAACAATGTGACCCCTGACTTGCGCTCCGGTACAGGACCGGATGAAGCAGGTGCAGGACGCGCTGTATAGGATTCCTGTCTATTTCCGCCGTATCCGGACCGTGATTCCCCATATTGTCGGGATTCCCCATATTGTAACGACTGTCCCTGTGACGGACGCGACGGACCGAGAGGATTCAGTATGTACTGGCTGTCTATCTCCCTCAGGAAACGGCTCGGGGCATTGGACTCATGCTTCCCGTTCCGCATCCTTGTGGTGGCAAACGACAGCTGCACGGCCTTTTCAGCCCTTGTGACAGCGACATAGAACAGCCTCCTCTCCTCCTCTATGTCACTCTCTGACGCCAGGAAGCCTCCTGACGGGAACAGGTTCTCCTCCATTCCTGTCACATATACATACGGGAATTCCAGACCCTTGGAAGAGTGCACCGTCATCAGCGTTATCCGGTTGGCCGCATCATCTTCATCCTCCATATCCACCGCGCTGAGCAGCGACACATTCTCAAGATATTCGCTGAGAGTCACGACAGGCAGGTCCGATGCCGAAAGTTCCGCACCGCTGTCAAGAGTCCCGTCAGCCTGCATCTCCTCGAAATACTCATTCTTGCGTTCTTCGGAGAAATTGCTTATCCCGTTGAGAAGCTCTTCCACATTCGAAGCCCTCGACTGCCCTTCAATGCTGTTGTCTGACTTGAATGATGCCAGAAGACCGGATTCCACCGCTGCCGACAGGGCGACTTCATGAGCCTCCTCCTTCCGGGCACGGACATTGAGGCGTGCTATCATGCTACAGAATGCATTTATCTTCGATATGGCAGCCTGACGTAGGCCGTATGTCTCCAGCGAATCCGAAAGCCCCGCCTCGAACAATGACACCGACATATCCGATGCCGCCGCCACCAGAGCAGCCTCGGAGGTCCCCCCGATTCCCCTTACAGGCTTGTTGACTATCCTCCTGAAGGATTCGTCATCCTTCGGGTTGACTATCAGCTTCAGATATGCCATCATATCCTTTACTTCCGCCCTCTCGAAGAACGAGTTCCCGGAATATATCACATACGGCAGGTTGCGCTTTCTCAGGGCCTCCTCAAGTGCGCGCGACTGGGAATTTGTCCTGTAGAGGATTGCAAAGTCCTGGTATTGGGCATGGTCAGACTGTATCCGTGAGATAATTGAAGATGCCGTCAGAAGGGCCTCCTCCTGCTCCGTATATGCATTTACAAGCCTTATCTTCTCGCCTGTCTCCCCTTCCGAGAAACATTTCTTCGGGATTCTGGCGCTGTTCTTCGCTATGAGAGAATTCGCCGCATTCACGATGGTCTGCGTAGACCTGTAGTTCTGCTCGAGCCTGAATACCCTTGTGCCGGCATAATCCTTCTGGAAATTCAGGATGTTGGTAATCTTGGCTCCCCTGAACGCATATATGGACTGCGAATCGTCCCCCACCACACATATATTATTATGCTGCTGGCTCAGTTTCCTGAGAATCAGGTACTGCGCATAATTGGTATCCTGATACTCATCCACCATTATATAGAGGAATCTTCCGGCTATCGACTCCAGAGCCTCCCGGCTGTCCCTCAGAAGGATATTCATCTTAAGAAGAATATCGTCAAAGTCCATGACCCCGGCCTGCAGGCACTTCCGGGCATACAGCCGGTATATGTCGCAGATTCTCGGATTCTTCCTTGCTGCATCATTCTGCACCGCCTGGGTGTTCCTTGCATAGGCCTCGGCCGTGACAAGGCTGTTCTTGGCCATCGATATCCTTGCCAGAACGTCCTTGGGCTTATATACCTTGTCGTCAAGCTGCAGTTCCTTGATGCAGGTCTTGATTGCGCTTAATGAGTCACTCGTATCATATATGGTAAAGTCCTGGGGGTATCCGAGAAGCCCTGCGAACTCTCTCAGAAAGCGTATGAAAACCGAATGGAAGGTCCCCATATACAGCTTCCTGGCTTTCTTCTCCCCGACCATGACGGCAATACG
Source organism: uncultured Bacteroidales bacterium (assembly GCA_944323805.1). GTDB lineage: Bacteria > Bacteroidota > Bacteroidia > Bacteroidales > UBA932 > Cryptobacteroides. The sequence continues at coordinate 86,697 of CALUTW010000006.1, forward strand.
CTCCTTCATCTCCGAAGCGGCCTTCTTGGTAAAGGTAAGCGCCAGTATCCTTTCCGGGCTGCATCCCAGTGAAAGGATATAGGCAATCCTGCTTGTCAGCACCCTTGTTTTCCCTGAACCCGCGCCAGCCACAATAAGCACCGGTCCTTCCACACAGCTCACAGCCTGTCTCTGCACACTGTTGAGCTCCTCTAAAATACTTCCTGCAATGTTATCCATAACTGACGTTAAAATACGAAAACGGACGCGAAAATAAGAAAAAAAATGACTATATTCGCGCCGTCTCAAGAAAATACTCAAAACGGTTTTATAATGTCTAACATCATCGATTTGAAAAAAGGGCTGAACATACCGGTTTCAGGAGTTGCAGCCCCGAAGACCAGAAAGGTGGCTGTTCCCGGCATTGTCGCTGTCAAACCGACTGACTTCCGTGGCCTGAAGCCACGCCTGCTGGTCAAGGAAGGCGACAAGGTCCTTGCAGGATCACCTGTCCTGGCTGACAAGGAATCTCCGGACATCCTCTTCACATCGCCTGTAAGCGGCACCGTGACCGAGGTTGTCAGAGGAGAGAAGAGGAAGCTGCTTGAAGTCCGCATCAAGGCTGATTCCGAGCAGAAGTATCTTGATTTCGGCATTGAAGACGCCAGGAATCTTGATGCCGGTCAGATCAAGTCCCTGCTCATGAAAAGCGGCCTGTGGCCTGCTATCATCCAGAGGCCTTACGGCATCATCGCCAATCCTGACATCAGGCCGAAAGCCATCTTCGTATCAGCATTTTCAACAGCTCCTCTTGCCGCCGACACGGAATACGCACTGCGGGATGACTTTGCTGACATACAGACTGCAATCAATGCCCTCGGCAAACTTACTGACGGCAGGGTGCATGTCTCCCTCAATGCCGCCAACGCCAACGGCACTCCTTTCCACAAGCTGGAGAATGTAATCCTTCACACATTCTACGGCAAGCATCCGGCCGGCAATACAGGTGTGCAGATACATCACATCTCCCCTATCATGAAAGGCGAGACCGTATGGACAGTATCCCCTATGATGCTTGCCGCGATAGGCAGGCTCCTCAATACCGGAAGATACGACATGAGCCGGCTCGTCGCCGTTACAGGGCCAAAGGCCATAGAGCCTGCATATGTCAAGGCCGTATGCGGTCTTTCAATGAAAGACATCGCCGAATTCTATGACAACTCGGCTTCCGACATAAGATTCATCAGCGGAGACGTCCTTACAGGAACTAATGTCGGGGCTGACGGATTCCTCGGATTCTTCGACAACCAGATAACACTCATCAAGGAAGGCAGGGAGCATGAACTCCTTGGATGGGCAAAACCGTTCAGGACAAAACAGTTCAGCACATCGCGCACCTATTTCTCATGGCTCACTCCGAAGAAGACATATGAGATGGATACCAACCTGCACGGCGGTCCGAGGGCGTTCGTGATGTCGGATGTATATTCAAAGGTCCTTCCGATGGACATCTACCCGGTACATCTAATCAAGGCATGCCTTGCCGGAGATATCGACAAGATGGAGCAGTTCGGAATCTATGAGGTGCTTGAAGAGGATCTTGCCCTCTGCGAATATGTCTGCCCTTCCAAGATTGAAATACAGTCCATCCTTTCAGACGGCATTGCGCTCATGATGAAGGAAATGGCCTGAAGCAAAGAGTTGAAGTTATGAGAAAATTTATAGATAAGATCAAACCGGCCTTTGAAAAAGGCGGCAAATTCAGTTGTCTGCATTCGACTTTCGACGCTTTCGAGTCATTCCTGTACGTACCTGACACCGTCACTGTGAAAGGCTCGCACGTCAGAGACTGCGTCGACCTGAAAAGAATAATGATAATAATGGTGCTGGCCCTTGTCCCGGCAATGCTTTTCGGCATATGGAACACCGGATACCAGCACAGCATCGCCTTCGGTCTTGACGACTGGGGATTCTGGAACATCGTAGGGTATGGACTGGTAAAAGTCATCCCGCTGTACCTTGTATCATATATTGTAGGTCTTGCCATCGAATTCATTTCCGCACAGATCCGCGGACATGAGGTAAATGAAGGCTACCTTGTATCGGGAATGATCATTCCGCTTATCGTCCCTGCCGATGTCCCTCTCTGGATGCTCGCACTGGCTGTCGCTTTTGCGGTAATCCTCGGGAAGGAGGTATTCGGAGGCACGGGAATGAACATATGGAATCCTGCGCTTCTGGCCAGGGTCTTCCTGTTCTTCTCATATCCGAGCATGATGTCAGGAGACACCATATGGACACCTGGCGTGACAAGGTATCTCGCTGAAGGCAAGGCATATGCAAGCGGAGACGGTCTTGTAGACGCATTCTCCGGGGCTACACCTCTCGCCCATCCGTCAATGGACGGGCTCCAGACGGCAGGGACTTCGCTCTGGGACATGATTCTCGGTGTGATTCCAGGCTGCGTCGGAGAGACATCCGTAATCGCCATACTGATCGGAGCCGTAATCCTCCTGTGGACAGGGGTTGCAAGCTGGAAGATCATGTTCTCGTCAATCCTCGGCGGCCTGGCCATAGGCTATGTAGGATATGCTGCAGGAGTGACCGATCTCCCTGGATATTATCAGATAGTCATGGGCGGTTTCCTTTTCGGGACAGTTTTCATGGCCACTGACCCTGTGACATCTGCTCAGACCGAGACAGGAAAATGGATCTACGGATTTCTTGTAGGTGCCCTTGCAGTGACAGTAAGGCTCTTCAACCCGGGATATCCGGAAGGAATGATGCTTGCCATCCTGCTCATGAATACATTTGCACCGCTGATTGACCATTATGTAATCAGCGCATCAATCAGCAGAAGGGCCAAGAAAATCAAAACCGCTTAATAATATTAAGGTATGAACACAAACGGTAACATATATACGGTAATCTATTCTACCGTTCTTGTCATACTTGTGGCTGCAATCCTTGCCTTTGTGGCAATGAGCCTGCAGGACAAGCAGAACGAGAACGTAAAGATCGAGACCATAACCAAAGTACTTACTGCGGCAGCCCAGGCTGATGAGTCCGTCACAATTGACGAGACTACAGATGTCCTGAAGATGTATTCCGAGGCAATCACTGACGCGTTCTATGTAAATGGAGACGGTGCTGTCGGGGCCCGGATGAATATGGGAAAGGAGAATGTCAAGGACATACAGGTCCCTTCAACGTCAGATCTCAAGACACAGAATGACATACTGAAGAAAATCGACGGAAGCAAGGATGAGGCTTCAAAGGAGGAGCTCAGGAAAAGCCTTGCCCTCCCTGTATTCGTGTTTGACATCAACGGCAGGAAAGTCACGGTAATCCCATGCTACGGAGCCGGACTCTGGGGACCGGTATGGGGCTATATCGCTCTTGCAGAGGACGGTAAAACCATCGATGGTGCAATTTTCGACCATAAGGGAGAGACCCCTGGACTCGGAGCCAAGATTGCAGAACCGGCTTTCTACCTCTCCTTCAAAGGCAAGGCCTTCGGAAACGGGGAGACGGTATTTGCCGTAGAGAAAGGCAAGCATGATGATGAACCTGCATGCGTCGATGCAATCAGCGGTGCGACAATCACATCGCAGGCGCTCGGAAAAGGAATCAATCTCTGGGCCAAGTCTTATCAGCCTTATCTCCAGACCCTTTCCGTAACAGCTGCTGCTGACACATGTGCCACTGCATTACCGGAGCCGGCTATGAGCCAGACAGAAAATGGGAGCAATGACCTGTAAAATAGCGGAGGAAATCTAATCATGAGTGATATCAATTATAAAGAAGTACTGTTGAAGCCGATCTTCAAGGGCAATCCTGTTACTGTCCTTGTGCTCGGTATATGTTCCTCCCTTGCTGTCACAGTCCAGTTGAAGGGAGCATTCGTGATGGCACTTTCTGTCATCATCGTGACAGGGCTGTCAAGCTTTGTCGTATCCATCATACGTAATTCCATTCCGAACCGTATCCGCATCATTGTGCAGCTCGTGGTAGTCGCACTGATGGTAATTCTCGTGGACCAGTTCCTCAAGGCATACGCATACAGCATAAGCAAGACTTTGTCGGTATATGTCGGTCTGATCATCACCAACTGTATCGTGATGGGACGAATCGAGGCCTATGCACTCGGCAACAGACCTATACCTTCATTGCTTGACGGACTTGCCAACGGGGCCGGCTACGGCCTTATCCTGATTGTTGTGGCCTTCTTCCGTGAACTTCTCGGTTCAGGGACACTGTTCGGCTACAGAATCATCCCGCAGTCATTCTACGATGCAGGCTACATGGACAACGGACTTGTAATCCTGCCTCCGATGGCGCTCATACTGCTTGGACTGATAGTCTGGATCCAGAGAAGCTTCCAGAAAGACCTGCAGGAAAAATAACCAGTAAACTCAAATCGAAATGGAATATTTAAGCTTGTTCGTAAAGTCAATCTTCATTGACAACATGATATTCGCCTACTTTCTGGGCATGTGCTCATATCTGGCGGTATCCAAGAGTGTGAAGACAGCTACCGGTTTGGGTATTGCAGTGATCTTCGTGCTTCTCGTGACTCTTCCTATCAACTATCTGCTTAATGAGCATGTACTTAAGGCTGGTGCACTTGCCTGGGCAGGACTCCCGGACGTTGACCTCAGCTTCCTGAGTTTCATCATCTTCATTGCAGTGGTTGCAGCCATAACCCAGATTGTGGAAATGGTGGTGGAGAAATTTACCCCTACCCTGTATTCGCAGCTTGGAATCTTCCTTCCGCTTATAGCAGTGAACTGTGCAATCCTCGGAGGTTCGCTTTTCATGCAGGAAAGGGACTTCGTAAACTGCGGGGAAGCTACCGTCTACGCTCTCGGCTCCGGAATCGGCTGGTTCCTTGCCATCGTAACACTCGCCGCGATAAGGGAAAAGATGGCCTACTCGAATGTTCCTGATGCCCTCAAGGGTCTTGGAATCACATTCATTACCGTAGGTCTCATGGCTATTTCGTTCATGACATTCATGGGCATTCAACTTTAAAAACAGGAGGGAAAAATGTTAACGACAATAATATCAGGCGTAATAACCATAGTGGTCATTACGGTATTGCTTGTGGCAGTGCTCCTGGCCGTCAAGATATGGCTCACTCCTGCAGGTAAAGTAAAGATCAGCATCAATGACGGCAAGAAGGAAATAGAGGTAACGCCGGGCTCCTCGCTGCTTAGCACACTGGCGGAGCAGAAGATATTCCTTTCTTCCGCATGCGGAGGAAAGGGAAGCTGCGGCCAGTGCAAATGCCAGGTAATAGAAGGCGGCGGAACCATCCTTCCTACTGAAGTGGGATTCTTCAACAGGAAACAGATAAACAACCACTGGAGACTCGGATGCCAGGTAAAGGTCAAGGAAAACATGAAGATTGTTGTTTCCGAATCCGCCCTGAGCGTCAAGAAATGGGAGTGCGAGGTTGTTTCCAACCACAATGTCTCCACATTCATCAAGGAGTTCGTCGTGAAACTTCCTGAAGGAGAGCACCTGCATTTCAAGCCAGGAGGATATATCCAGGTCGACGTACCTGCATGCACCATTGACTACAGGAACATCGATGTCGACCCTGAATACAGGGAAGACTGGGAGAAGATGGGTGTATTCGACCTCAAGATGGTCAACCCTACACCTACCATCAGGGCATACTCAATGGCCTGCTACCCGGCTGAGGGCGACATCATCAAACTGAATGTCCGTATCGCCACTCCTCCAATCGACAGGGAGACGAGGAAATTCCTTCCGGTAAACCCGGGCATATGCTCATCATACATCTACTCTCTCAAGCCGGGAGACAAGGTAACAATTTCCGGTCCTTACGGAGAGTTCTTCCTTCCGGACAATCTGCCTGAAGACCAGGAACTCATCTTCATTGGAGGTGGAGCCGGAATGGCACCGATGAGAAGCCATATCATGCATCTCTTCAAGACGGAGAAGACAACAAGGAAGGTCAACTTCTTCTATGGGGCCCGCAGCCTCAAGGAAGCCTTCTATCTGGAGGACTACCATGAGCTTGAGAAGGAATTCCCTAACTTCAAGTTCCATCTGGCGCTTGACAGGCCGGATCCGGAGGCAGATGCAAAACATGTGGCATATACTGCCGGATTCGTGCATACAGTGCTCTATGAGACCTATCTGAAGAATCATGAGGCTCCTGAGGACTGCCTATACCTGATGTGCGGACCTCCTATGATGTCTGCATCGGTAGTCAATCTTCTTGACAGCCTCGGAGTGCAGCCTGAGAATATCCTTTACGATAACTTCGGTGCATAAACTCATTCCGGACAGATGTCCGATATACAATAGAGAGAGGGAGTTTCCTATGCGGGACTCCCTCTCTCTGCTTAAACACAGCCCATGGGACGGGCTCTATTCCGTACAGCTCAGCAGTATCTTGCGGACATGGTCCGAGACCTTCTTTGCAGAATCCGTAGTGAGCTCAAGATACTCTGCTATATTCTTGTATTTCATCAGTTCTATCGGATCCTTCTCATTCTGGAAGATATACCCGATATATTCCTCGTATGAATCATCGGCAGCATGTTCGAGCTCAGAGATGCGGTCACACTGCAATGTCAGGGCAGAGAAATTATGCTTTATGTCATCCAGCATGGATATCACATCCGTAAGGGCATCAGCCTCTGCCTTGATATACTGTGCAAGCTCCGCAAGCTGCTGGTCAATCCTGCGCGGACTGTACAGCAATATCGACTTGGCCGAAGCATTGATATTGTCAAGGAACTCGTCGATATACATGGCGATAGTCTGCAGATGCTCCCTGTCGACAAATGAAACTATATTGTCATACAGTTCCTCATAAAGCTCTGTAAGCATCGCATCGCCCTGCACTTCACACACCTTGACTTCCCTTTCAAGCCTGCGCCATTCCGCCTCGTCGGTAGTCCCGACCATTGCAGACAATGCAGCCGAAGCCTGCCTTATATATGCCGCCTGCTGAGAAAATGTAGGAGAGAAATGTGTCCTGGAAGCAAATATCTTCTTCCTGAAGAATCCGAATAAATTCATGGCATCAGATTATTTTGCTGAACCGGTCCGGAATACGGACTACTATGTCAAGGTTAAACATTGCAGGCTTGTTCCACGCATATGGAGGACGTACAAGATTCTGCACAATTCTGGCAAAACGGGTCCACCTGTCCCAGTCGAGGGCTTTCTTGCGTGAGACCACCTCGATAGTCCTTGCACGCCTTGCCAGATGCTTCGTCCAGCCTGCCGCCTTCCTGTCCTTGTCATTGAAACGCGCCTCTATCCTCTTGAGATCGAAATACCCGAAATGGAAAAGGAACAGCCCTTCGACAATATGGAAATTATGGCCTTTGATCCTGTGGAAACCCGACCCCCATGTAACCGGACGGGCTATCACTGAAGGCTTTGAATATCTGGTGCTCAGCAGCCCGTATTTCCTCTGCTCAAGGAAGGGCCTTTCCCCGTCTATCTCTTTTTCGCATCCCTTATGCTGCCCGACATCCACCCCGAGCCCGGATACGGTAATATCTATCTTCCTGCTTCCCAGGAATTCCGCAAGAGACTGATGCAGGTCCGGGTCCACTACAAGGAACTCATCCGCATCGGTCCCGATGACAAGGTCATAACTCTCCAATAGCTCGGCCGCCCTGTCTGAAAGGAATTTCAGCCGTATCTTCTCAGCCTCCACAACCTGTCCCGGAATTTTGTCGCATGCAACTGCATGCACACCTGAACACCATTCAGGAATCTCCTGGTCCTTGCCGTCGAAATACACATACAGGTTGGACATCCCGAGCTCGGCACCATAATATGCGACCCATCTGCGAAGGAAGAAATCATCATTCCTTACCATTGTCACTGCACATATCTTCATTATAATCATATTTTGGTTAAACACCGACAATCTTATGACTTTTCTGTCATCAGTTGTCAAATTTATAACAATTTTCATCAAAAAAAGAGAAACGATTTCAAAAAAGAGAAAAATATGAAGTATTTATTTTTAAATCGTACAATGGAACGAATAATCATCAATAGATTTGCCGCAGAGAAAACAGACAACGACACCAGATCCGACAGAATATATGGGACACAGAAACGACATAAGGGAAAAAGACCGGAAGAACTCTTTTATTTTTCTCACTATACGCAGAGTTCTTTCTGCATACGCCTTGCTTATTACCAGTCTTCCGGTCTTTTCTATATACATGCCGGCGGCCCTGATGACCGTATCCGGATGCTCCGTCACCGGTCCCGTCCGGCCTTGCGATGAAGTCGGGCAGGATAAGGGCAGGCATGAAACAGTCCTGAGACTGAAGTCCGCAGAAGGCAACAGTCCTCACATACGGGAAATCGATCTGTTCATATTCAACGATGACGCGCTGAAACGTCTCGATTCCTACCAGAAGTTCGATACGGACATCGGCAATACAGTGACAGCCGCATCCCGGAAAGGGAAGAAGATTCTCGTGGCTATAGCCAATTCCGGGAAGCCGGCGGAAGATTGGGCCGGAATAAATTCGATGGACGCAATAATGGATGTCACTGCGGACCTGAGAAATGAAAACCCTGACTCCATGACAATGGGCGGGACGGCTTATGCCGATATGGGAGTTGACATGGAATGCAGCATGGTGCTGACGCCGCTCATTTCCGGGATATACATAAACTCAATCAGGTGCGATTTTTCAGGCAGACCATATGAAGGTCTGGAACTGCATGATGCAAGAGTGTATCTTACAAATGTCAATGCCTCGGCAAGGATATTTGCGGAAGATGGATTCAAGCCCATATCCATAATAAACGCAGGAAGGCTCTCCGATACCGACATGAACAGCCTTTCCTGTCCGGAAATGCTTCTGAAGACCATTGACGGCAACATCGGGGACGAGGCATGCAGGATTGGTGCAGCCTTATACTGCTACCCCAATGACTGCCCCGAAGAAACAGCCGGTTCGCCCTTTACAAGGCTCGTAATCGAAGGCAGCCTGGACGGGAAGACATATTATTACCCTGTAAACATCAACAGGCCATCGGCAGGGGCTCTGGCAGCCGGTAAAAACGGCATATCACGGAACTGCCGCTACATATACGACATAACTGTCACGAGAAGCGGGACAACCGATCCGGACATCGTTGCCGACCCTTCCATGATACAGGTAAGATGCGATATATTGCCATGGGAAGAACTTGAAGAAGATGAAATCGATTTCTAGGATTACAATGACACTCCGGACCGTCGCAGCAGCAATATGCATTGCGGCAGCCGCAGCATGCAGCAACACTGGCACAATGGATAATGAATGCCATGGCATTGTACGCATATCCATTCCCGGGAACAGCATGACAAGCAGGTCGGAAGACCCTGAAGAATACCTCGTCACTGATATGAACATATTCATATTCAATGCAGAAGGGCTTCTTGAGGAACATGTATACCTGGATGCTTCAGACCTTGTGCACAGCGGGGACAGCTACATCTACGGAACAGACCTTATCATCGGGTGCACGTATTCCGTATATGCATGTGCCAATGCCGGCTATCCGATTGAAGCCACCTCGGCCGGAGACCTTGACAGATACCGGTATTACCTCGTCTATCCGGACGACTACCGCGCCGGCATACCGATGAGCGGCGTGACCGGGAACCATGTCCTGACTTCAGACGGGACCATTCCGGTCATGCTCGAACGGGTAATGGCAAAGGTATCTTTATGCATCGACCGGAGCGGATTGTCGGACGGGGTCGGATTCCATGTGAAGAAAGTGACAGTAGGGGCCTGCCCCAAGTCCGCATATCTGTTCCGTGAAAGCCGGGCGGAAACGGAAGATGACATATTCCGGGCAGGATTCTCAAAGGAGTCAGATGACATATATGCCCTCAATACCGATACCGGATTCGGAAGAAGCGGCAGCATATGCCTGTATCTGATGGAGAACATGAACGGGGACCTGCTCGGAGCCGGTATCTCCGACGATGAAAAGGTGCTTGACAGTGACGACCCCCGTTCACGGCTATGCACCTACATTGAAATAGAGGCCGACTACCTGTCGGACACGTTCTTTACAATCCCAGGGGAAAGCCTTGTATACAGGTTCTACCTCGGGGAGGACAACGGCAACTTCGATGTCAGGAGAAACACATGCTACAACATTTGCGTAAAGCCTGAAGACGACGGGCTGACAGGCGACAGCTGGAGGATAGACACGGCCGGCATAGGCAAGTTCATCACTGACATACGCCTGTCATATGACTCATTATACCTTTCTTACTACGGGGAAAGTGCGGTCATAACGGCCTGGCTCTACCCGGATGACGCATCATACAAATCCCTCATATGGGAGACCGACAATCATGCCGTCGCGGACGTATCTGACTCGGGTGCGGTCACAGCTGTCGGGGAAGGGACATGCAGGATAACATGTACCGCGGCGGATGGCAGCGGGATATCCGCCTCCTGCAATGTCCATGTGGAATTCTCCCCCGTATACATGAAGATATATCCGGGGAACTTCATCAGGGGAAGAATCGGGGACCGGATACATGTCGAATGCGAGTATTTCCCGCCGGATGCCCCTTTTGACATAGGGTTGGAGGAGCTTGAATACGACAAGTCAAGGGGAATCTACGACTATGTCATCGATGAAGACGGGAAAGGGGTAGAGCTGACCCTGACAGGAAACGGGAGCGGGATGCTTTACATGGAGGCCGGATACCCGGTAAACCAGAGTGAAATGATAGTGATCGTAGTCGACTGACAATCCGGCTAACGGAGGTATCTGGCAGTCCAGGTATCGGCATTCCTGACGAGATCCTCGGGTGTCCCCTCGAACACGAGACGGCCACCGTCATCCCCGGCTTCCGGACCGAGGTCTATTACCCAGTCCGCGGCACGGATCACGTCCGGATTATGCTCTACTACGACTATCGAATGCCCCCTTGCTATAAGTTCATCAAACGACTTCAGAAGTTTCTCTACATCATAGAAATGCAGTCCGGTAGTAGGCTCGTCAAAAATGAACATGATACGGTGCTCCTTACCTTTGGAAGACGCATCATTCATCGACAGGAAATATGCAAGCTTTATCCTCTGGCTTTCCCCGCCGCTGAGCGTACTGCTGCTCTGGCCGAGCTTGATATATGACAGGCCGACATCGACAAGGGGCTGAAGCCTCTCCGCTATCCTCCTGGCTGCCGCATCCGGCTGGGAGGAGAAGAAGTCTATCGCCTCCTCGACACTCATATTCAATATGTCATCTATGTTTCTTCCCTTATATCGGACCTCAAGGATATCCGGCTTGAAACGCTTTCCCCCGCATGCTTCGCATACCATCGTGACATCCGCCATGAACTGCATGCCTATCTTCACGAAGCCCTCTCCCTGGCACTCGGGACATCTGCCTCCGTCCATATTGAAGGAGAAATGAGACGGGGTATAACCGTTGAGCTTTGCATAAGGCTGGTCTGAAAGCAGCTTGCGGATATCGTCATATACCTTGAGATAGGTCACGGCATTGGAACGGGAACTTTTCCCTATCGGATTCTGGTCGACATACTCCACCTGCGCAATCCGGTCAAGATTGCCGGAAAGCCCCCTGAATGTCCCCGGAGCCGCCCCGGTCTGATTAATATGTCTGAAAAGAGCCGGATACAGTATGTCTCCGACAAGAGACGACTTTCCGCTTCCGCTCACACCCGTCACGACGGTCAGTATCCCCAACGGAAAACATACGTCGATATCCTTCAGATTGTGCTCCATTGCACCTTCGACAGTGATGGAATATACCCAGGGATGCTTCTCCCTCATGTATCTCTTGCGCTGGCCGGAAAGATATTGCAGCGTCAGAGATGAAGATACGGCACGGCTATCGGTATTATCCCCTATCCTGCCCTTGAATACTATCTCTCCTCCATTGATACCGGCATACGGTCCCATATCGATAAGCATGTCCGCAGCCCGCATTATCTCTTCGTCATGCTCGACGACAACGACAGTGTTGCCTATATCCCGGAGTCTCCTCAATACGGAAATCAGCCTGTCGGTGTCACGCGGATGCAGTCCGATGCTTGGCTCGTCAAGTATGTACAACGACCCCACAAGTGAACTTCCGAGGGCAGTCACAAGATTTATCCTCTGGCTTTCCCCTCCTGAAAGGGTATTTGATGTACGGTTTAGGGTAAGGTATGAAAGTCCTACATCCTTAATGTACCGGAGCCGCGTAACTATCTCGGACACGGCTTTGGATACTATGCTGCGCTCGTAGTCCGTCAGCCGGAGACCCATAAAGAAATCCAGGAGGCTGTCAACATTCATGCACAGCAGTTCATGGATATTCTTTCCTCCTACCTTGACATAAAGGGCATCTTTCCTGAGCCGGCTTCCTCCGCATTCCCGGCAGACGGTCTTGCCGGAATAGCGGCTGAGCATATACTTGTACTGTATCTTGTACTTGTTGGCATCCACCCACCGGAAGAACTCATTAAGCCCGATAATGGAATCTTCCTCCGATGAGCCCTTCCGGCCCTGCCATATCATGTCTTTCTGCTCATCCGTAAGATTGCAGTACGGTTCAAAGACAGGAAGCCCGTATCTTGATGCATTCATTACCATATGGTCCTTGAACCAACCCATCTTCTCTCCCCGCCAGCAGGCTATCGCCCCGTCATAGATGCTCTTGCTCTTGTCCGGGATGACCAGGTCTTCACTGATTCCTATTATCTGTCCGAGCCCACCGCATACGGGGCAGGCACCGAGCGGGCTGTTGAAACTGAACATGTATTCATCCGGCTCATGGAATGTCATGCCGTCGGCTTCAAACCGGTTGACGAACCTGTGGAGGCTCCCGTCATCTTCAGGGACATCCCCGTCAGGAGATTTCTTTCTGACCAGCATGGTCCCGTTTCCCTTGTCGAATGCCGTCTGGATGGAAGAATGCAGCCTGGTATTCAGGTCCTCCCATTGCGTCGCTGTCCACTGAACCCCGTCTCTCCCTGTTGCCGTCGCCTCGCCCGTCACGGAATCCCAATGCACCGCCGGGATCCTGAGCCTGTCTACAAGCAGATAAAGTTCCCCGGGGTATTCCCCTGTCCCGGACATTTTCATCACATCCTCTATCCTTACCGGCCTGTCGGTATAGAATCTCGAATAGCCCTCTTCCTTGAGGCCCAGCATCAGCTCAACCTTATCTTCCCTGTCCGACCAGCCTATATCGGCCAGCAGATATACGTCGGCGGCCTCTCCGGAAAGCACATATTCGAATACATCCTTGACAGTATGGCATTTCACTTCCTTGCCGCTTATCGGAGAGTATGTCCTTCCTATCCTCGCGAAAATTATACGGAGATAATCGAATATCTCAGTGCTTGTCGCCACCGTGGAGCGTGGATTACGGGTATTTACCTTCTGTTCGATGGCTATTGCCGGTGGTATACCCTCTATCTTCTCGACATCCGGCTTGACCATCCTGCCGAGGAACTGTCTTGCATAGGAAGACAGGCTTTCAGCAAAACGCCTCTGCCCCTCGGCGAAAAGAGTGTCGAAGGCCAGCGACGACTTGCCGGAGCCGGATATGCCGGTTATCACTACAAACTTTCCTCTCGGTATCTCTACAGATACATCCTTAAGGTTATTGACCCTGGCCCCCTTTATAATGATACTGCTGCTGTCAGACATAACCACCTCCTGAAAAATGCAATATTCAAAGATACGAATTTTTCCGTTTCCGGACATTGTCCACAGCTATTTTACCCCTAGCGCGGCATCATACCACAGGCATGCACACCTCACGGCATACATGTGAATGCGGACATTCTGGCACAAATCCGGACATTCTGGCATCAGATTGTGACATATTTTCCACTTTTTCTTCATTTTCAGCATTTTTCAGCAATGGCACATCGATTGATATTATTCAAGGCGTCCGGCTGAAAATCCCGGAGGGATGAAATCCAGACCGAAAGGACAGCAGCACGGACAGGTTAAAGAATTAAAAAATATAAAAATAGGAGATTTAAATTATGGTACCTTCAAGAAGAAACAACCAGACTTGGTTACCGGACATTTTCAACGACTTTTTCGATACTGACTGGATGGGCAGAATGAATGCGACTGCACCTGCAATCAATGTATTAGAAGATGAAAACAACTATGACCTTGAGCTTGCAGCCCCGGGTATGACAAAGGAAGACTTCAAGGTCCATATCAATGAGGAGGGCAACCTCGTCATCGAGATGGAGAAGAAGCAGGATGAAAAGGAAGAGAAGAAACACGGACATTACCTGCGCCGCGAATTCTCTTACTCGAAATTCCAGCAGACAATGCTCCTGCCTGATGATGCCGACAAGGAGAAAATCAGTGCACGTGTCGAGCACGGAGTCCTGAATGTCAACATACCGAAAATCCAGAAACAGGCTATCGACGATTCAAAGAAAGTAATTGAAGTCAAATAACCTGAAAGAATAAATAATGCAGCCGGCAGGAAATTCCTGCCGGCTGTTTTTTTTGCATCTGCTGCGAGTCATTTGTGCCATATTGCTGCCGCCGGTATTTATTATTTATCGACACTCAAAAAAAGAAAAAAGATATAAAAAGAGAAAAACCTGCCGGTTGCCGGATGTCCGCATTGTCTTTTCCCGGAGAATATTCATAAGTTTGCCATCGAACTTTTAATGAAATCTGAGAATTATGAGCAATGGGATTACGGCCATGGTGCAGAGGTATGTGGACATTTTGACGGAGGCGGGATTCAAGGCCGTGTTCGGGGTGGAGAAGAACAAGGATGTTCTCATCGATTTATTGAATGTGCTGCTCCCGGAGCACCGCCGCGTGCATGACCTCTCTTATGCAACGACGGAGATTCCGGGATTCACGATGGCCAACAAGAGCGTAAGGCTTGACCTGAGGTGTATCGGGGAGGATGGGACGAGGTTCATCGTGGAGATGCAGTGTTACCGGCAGCTCAATTTCTTCAAGAGATGTGTCGAGTATGCCGCAAAGTTGTACGATGCGGGGTCGGAGCAGGGCGACGGGCATGAGTACGACCTCGCTCCGGTGTATTTCATCGGGCTGCTCAACACCGAAATCCCGAAGTCCGACAGGAGCGACGGAAGTATATGGAGTGACAGGTATGTCTCCGAGTACACGTTCAGGGAAAAAGTCAGCCAGGAAGTCGTGGATGAGACTATTTTTCTTAATTTTGTAGAACTGCACCGCTTCAGGAAGGAACTGCACGAGTGTGTGAGCCTGGTGGACAAGTGGTGCTATTCGCTGAAGCATGTGGGGTCTTTGGACAGGTTGCCGGAGGAGTTGCGGGTCAGGGCGTTCGAGAGACTGTTCGAGGCATGCGAGATTGCGAAATTCACTCCGGAGGAGAAACTCAGATATGAACACGATATGATTACCGAACGGGACTATGACAACATTATCTATACCGCCAAGGTCGAAGGCAGAACCGAAGGTAAAGCAGAGGGTCTGGCCGAGGGCGAAGCGAAAGGTCGTGCCGAAGGAAAGACAGATGTCGCACGAGCCATGAAAGCGAAAGGCCTTGGGATCAGTCTGATTTCCGAACTGACGGGGCTTTCGGAGGAGGAAATCCAGAGGCTGTAGGGTAGCCGACAGAAATGATAACATCAAATAAGTTCGCTTTCCTTAAAAATATTATTAATGGGAAGGCTGATATTCTGTTTCGTAGAACTGAATAATTCCGCCATCTGCGTCTGTGTCAACCAGACGGTCTCATTTTCCAGACGGACTTCCAGATGTTTTTTATTTTTATAATACTTGTCTGATATGCCATTAGAATGCTCAATTATATGTATAGGAGTACAATAGTCTCCTAAGTTTAATCATAGGTTCTATGCAATAAATCTAAGTAATGATGCTAAAAACAGCAACTACCCATCTTTAGCATCATTACAAAATTAACATTATATCATAAAACAATATCAAGTATTTATTCTGCCTTATACGATGTATAGTAAGCAGAATGTATTTTCATAACATTAAAAGTTTTTATCTCTGTACTAGATTCTTTATTAGTGCTAATATTCGAGACAACAATACGGCATGGTTGATTTACATTAAATTCAAAAGTTTCTTCTTTAATCACAGATTCTGCCTGAAGTGTACGGTTCTGAGTAATTTCATACTTTTTGTTATCTATCAAATTTCCGGCATCATCTACACATTTCACTTCAAATATAATATGCTGCCTTGAATTCGCATTAGGCATAATACTACTATATTTTATAGTAAATATACCTACACCATTCTCAAGAATAGGAGAAGTAAGTGATCCACGACCATCTTCCACGGCATTTAAACCATTCAATGCAAGTCTTACTTCAGAATTGTCATCATCATATTCGACAACAACACAATTTTTAAATGTCCACCCGCCTTCAAGTTTACCTTCAAGCAATGTATTCTCCGACAGCAATTCCTCCGGTCTTGTCCGTGTCATCAAAATATGCCGTAGGCTCCTGATAGTCCACTATGGTCAGGAGTTTCTGAGGCCCTAATGCTTCACGCAATTTCTTTATCAGCAGAGGATGGGAAGTGGTGTCCATCGGAGGAAGCCCCTCCTGCCCGTAGCCTGTATTTCGGTCCCAGAGGTTGATACCGTCAAGGCGGTAGGTATCCACAAGGTTCTTGACCCCGGCAACGAAATCGGTTATCTGGTCATCATTGAAGTTGCAGAATCCTACCCCTTTGCCACCTCCTTCGATGCAGATGCAGACTTTCTGGAAATACAGCGTGCGCTGAAAATCTTCAGGGAAGAATTCAAGGACTATCTACCTGTCATTGCGCTGCTGATATCCGGTCTACTCTGCATCGGAATGGGCGAATCCCATTTTATAGGAAACTGACTGCATCGCTGCCTACAAGGACGCATGAGATATTTACGGACAATTATATCGAGTATAGCCTTACGGATATTTTAGCATAGATATTGTAAACAAATTTGTTTATTCATATCTTTGTAAATCATGAACTCAAAATTAATAGATGCCCTTAAAGGCATCCATCCGGGAAAGATTATCGGCATGGAGCTCAAGAAAAGATCTATCAGCCAAAGAGAATTGGCTGAACGAATTGGCATGCATTATCAGACATTAAATGCCGTAATAAAAGGGAAAAGGAATCTTACTGTTGAAATGTCTGTAAAAATAGATAGTTTCCTTGGCTATGAAGATGGTTTCCTGAATATGCTACAAGGGTACTATGATGTTCAACAATATCATATAAGACATGCTTCTGAAACAATTTCCGGCATTCCCGATATCAGACGGATATTATTCTGGGATATGAATTTTGATTGCATAGACTGGGGCAAAAACAAGAAATTCATTATATCCCGCATATTGGAACGCGGAAATGAAGAAGAAAAGAAAGAAATCGCGAAGTATTATGGACTTCAGGTTTCAGATCTTGAAAGATTCAGAAGTAAAAACAGATATAAATATCATAAGAAATCGTAATCATGGATTCCTATAGCCTTCATTAGAATACAGTTTCCCCACTTTTAAAAAACATTTTGTCAACTCTTATTGCGGAGCCGCTGTTCAGTCCATTCAGGCTTGTAGGCGGCACTAACCTCAGTCTGCGGTTAGGACATCGTAAATCAATTGACATAGATCTTTTTACTGACGCACAATATGACAGCCTTGATTTCAAATCTTTCGAGAATTATCTGAAGCGCAATTTCACATACTATTGCAATACGGATCCTACTTCTATAGTGGGTCTTGGCCGCGGATATTTCATTGGATATGGAAAGGATGTCACCAAAATAGCATCATAATGATGTATCAGTATTCTGACCTGTCCGGCTTGAGTGACCATGCAGCAAATGCCGCCAGCGCCTCCTCATGCAGGCATTCCTCGGATTTCAGGCGCCTGTTTTCAGGGCTGAGCTCCATTTCCCTGTAGATGAAGGCATCATCAAAGCCTATCGCGGCGGCATCTGCCTTGGTATTTCCATAGTACATCCTGTCGAGACGTGCCCAATATATAGCCCCGAGACACATCGGACACGGCTCGCATGAAGTATAGATTTCACACCCGCTCAGGTCGAACGTACCGAGCTTCCTGCAGGCCTCCCTTATGGCATTGACTTCAGCATGCGATGTAGGGTCATGTTCATCCGTAACCCTGTTAACCCCTGTCGAGACTATCTCGCCGTCCCTGGCCACTACGGCCCCGAACGGCCCTCCCCCGTCAGCCACATTCCTGACAGAGAGAGAGATTGCCTTGCGCATCAATTCTTCCTTCGTCATAAATCACCAATTTACAGGCTGCCGACAAGGGCAAAACCCGTACCAATTTATGACAAATTTTCATTTGTTCAAAGCGCGCAGTCTTGTCAGGGCCTCGATATAATAATAATCCGCATAGATTATCGCATAGTCTATCTCAGAGCCAGCCGGCCTGTGTCCTGTCGAATGTAACAGGAATGCAGGACAAGAATCCCCGGCCCTGTAATTGTCATACAGGGACTTGAGCATCTTCGTTGCCGCCTCCAGATACTGTCCGGACTGTCCCTCTTCTGTATATCCTGAAAGCTCTATCAGTGCAGATGCCACCACAGCCGCAGCTGAAGCGTCCTTGGACACATCCGGGATACCAGGATCATCAAAATCCCAGTATGGAACCATATCCTCAGGCAGACGGGAAAGATAGGGTAATGTGGACAAAAACAGTTGGTGGAACTGCATATAAAAATTTGATATAAAGATAATTATAAGAACTTTGATGAAACGCGTTTCATCTAATTTCTATATATTGCAGAATTTTAACAACTTATACCGGTTTTACCAACCATTTTTGTCAATTATACCCATTTTTGTCAATTATACCATTTTCGGGACAACAAGAAAGGCTGACTCAGCGGATGCTGAACCAGCCTTTTGAGAGGTGCTCCCTCAGGGGCTCGAACCCTGGACCCCAACATTAAGAGTGTCGTGCTCTACCAACTGAGCTAAGGAAGCGTCATGAAGGCCATTTTAAAGGCCAACTTCGTGATCCGTTTGGGATTCGAACCCAAGACCCCAACATTAAAAGTGTTGTGCTCTACCAGCTGAGCTAACGAATCTTCCAACCCAATCGAATCATCCTTTTCAAAGGCTCTCCTGAAATGGGATTGCAAAGGTATGCTATTACCTGCAATAATCCAAATTTATTTGCATTTTTTTATCATTTATTTCATGAACCGGCCAGCCGTCAGACACAGGACTCCAGTTCCCGGATGATGATGTCTTCAGCAGAACGCACCCATCCAGGGAAATCGGCATCCGGAACATAGTTTCCGGCAAAATCGAGCAAAGCACTGAGATCAAACTCCTTGGACGAGATACCTATTCCGCATCTCGCCGCATCATAGGCATTGCACTCCTGCTCCACATGTGACGGCACCATCATGATAGGCTTACCGAGATAAGCGGCCTCGCAGATTGACTCGAAGCCGGCAGTACTTGCATATGCCTTGCATCCGGCCATCTGGCGCAGAAACTCCCGGTCATCCAGAGTATAGAAGGTAAGTGTGTCATCATATTTCTTTACCGGCCCCTCGGACCACTTGTCCCAGAAAAACCTCAACTCCACATCGGGATGCTGATGATGCCATCTTATGACATCGGAAGCAAAGCCAGCATTAAGCATGTAACCATGTATATAATTCCCCGGAGACGGCTCCGTCTCGAGCACTTCCCTGCGGATAAGCGGAGGGACCACCTTTATGTTATGCCCGGGATCATCCGGCATCCTCCTGAATGACAGGGCAAGGTGGCGGCTTGCGCCTATGGAGGTTATCCTTGAATAGAAATTCAGCATCGATGTCCCTGACAGGCCATGGTGCGGCAGATCGAAATCCTTATGCAGAAACAGATACTGATGGCCGATGCATATCTGTGGAGTCCTGATATTGTAGAGGAGATAGGAAAGACCCGTGAGAAGCTCATAGAAATTGACGACGATATCAACTCCGGAAGACTTTATCATATCCCTGAGAAACCTCATGCTTTCCTGGTATCTTGGCATCGTTACCAGATTGAAAAGTATGCTTTTCCCCATGTCGGCCCTGCGGTTCCTGGCAGACGGGACAAAGTTTACGCTCGAAAACTGATGTACCGGCGCCTTGACGTTTTTCAGGAAGAACTCCGGCAGCATCCTCGACTTGCTCTTGCCGACAAGCATAGCTGTCACTTCATGTCCATGGGAATTGAGCATCCGCTCCATGGTCATTGCCTGTGTGAGATGCCCGCGGCCTTCGCCCTGTACAATAAACAGATATTTCATAGCTCGTCAAATTTCAAATCAATCCGGCTATCGCACGTCTTCGGCAGTGGAGCCGGGATAGGGATAGCGGACTATAGACCATTCGCCGTCATAAGTCTCCGTAAGCGCAGAAAGGGATTCCACCCAGTCCCCTGAATTAAGATAATGGATATCCTCGACCATCCTGTTCTCAGGATAATGGATGTGTCCGCAGATCACACCGTCGCATTTCTTTGAGCGTGCCAGGTCCGCAAGCATCCCCTCGAATCCGGAGATTACGGAGACGGCCTGCTTTACCTTGTGCTTAAGAAACTGCGACAAGGAAAAATACGGTTTGCCCTGCCTCAGGCGATACTTGTTGTATATGCCATTGAAGCGCAGAAGCACATTATAACTGATATCCCCGAGCTTGGCCAGCCATTTCATGTTCGATGTGACACTGTCAAAAACGTCCCCGTGCGTCACGAAATAATGTTTCTGGCCGCTTTCAAGCACATAGTCCCGGACAATGCTGATACTACCGAGCTTCAGAGGCGCTATATTCTCCAGAAAATCGTCATGGTTGCCCCGGATATAGATGACTTCTGTATTCCAGTTCTCCATCATCTTCATTATGGTCCTGAAAAAAATGGAATACTCCGGTCTCCATCCTTTGACTCCCGACCTCTTCTGGAGCTGCCACCCGTCTATTATATCGCCGTTAAGAATCAGCCTGTCGCAATCTACGCTTCCGAGGAACTTTGCAGCTTCCGCCACCTTGGCATGCTTTGAGCCAAGATGCACATCGGAGATTACGACAGTCTTGTAATGCGGTCTGTTTTCCATATAAGTCACTTTGCCATCATTTATTCAGCTTCCCGGACAGTTCCCTGACATGCTGCTCTTCCGACAGCCTGCAGACGAGCGTCCTCCCGTCCTTCTGTGCGACGACATATCCGTCAAGGCCTTCTGCCACCAGAGGGCTGTCTGTATGTATAATGCAGTTTCTGCAGCCGGAAAGCACCGCACCGTCTCCGACGACAGCATTCCCGTCATCGTCCCTGACAGTATGCGACCTTACCGAACTCCAGCTGCCGAGGTCGCTCCATACGAATTTCCCCGGGATCACATATATGACCTCGGACTTCTCCATTACGGCATAATCGATGGATATTTTTTCACATTCGCAGAAATGCTCCCTGAGCGTATCTTCCTCCTCATCGGTATAGAACTTCGGGGACATGGAATCAATGACCGCCATGATGGACGGGGCATATCTGCGCAGCTGGTCCTCGATAGTACGGACATTCCACACAAAGATGCCCGCATTCCAGAAATAATTGCCTTCGGAAAGATACCCTTCAGCAGTCCTTCGGTCCGGCTTTTCCTTAAAGGCCTGCACCTTGCATATATTCCCCTCCACCCTCGAGGAAGCGCATATATAGCCGTATCCCGTCTCCGGCCTGTCAGGCACAATCCCGACAGTCACAATCGAACATGAACCTGAAGTGAAATCAAGAGCCTCCCTGATTGTCGATGTAAAGACCCGGACATCTGTCACAAGAGCATCTGAAGGGGTTACAACTATATTGGCATCCGGATGCCTCATGGCAATCTTGCGGCAGGCATATGCGATGCATGGTGCGGTATTCCTCGGCTCAGGCTCGGCCAGGATATGGTCCCGGGGAATCCCCGGAAGCTGGCTGCGGACAATATCCACATATTTCCCCGATGTGACGACCCACATGTTCGACATGCCGCACACGCCTGAAAACCGGTCTGCCGTCATCTGGATGAGCGAGCGGCCCGTGCCGACAAGGTCAATGAACTGCTTCGGTTTCTCAGGAGTGCTGACAGGCCACAGGCGGCTTCCGATGCCCCCGGCCATTATGACAACATGGGTTTCCATTGCACAATCTGGTTAACAATTGTGTAAAGATACCAATTTTTCTGATAAAACCTTAATGCACTTCTGTTAATTATTTCTTACTTCAGGCAGGCCTGCCATTGTCAGAATGACAGGCCGAGCTTGAATCCGCAGTTGCTTATCCCATTGATGCCGAAGGCATCGCTTCTGTTGGTCGCATAGCTGTAATATACGGCGAACTGGAATCCGAAATTGCTTCTGTTGAACGGATGCCATGTGAAGCCGGCCTCAGGAGACGCATAGAATCCCCAGTTCCTGTCATAGACAGCCATTGAACTGAAATACGTATGCTGGCTGGCATAATTTGCCCCGAGCCTGGCCTCGACATAAGGCTCGAACTTGCTCCATGTAAACCGGTATCTCAATGTCGCCCCGAAAGGCAGCTGGAACAGAGACCTGTACAGGTCCGTATTCACGGCACCGCCGTCAAAAAAATACGTCTGCCGTCCGACATATTCGTTATTTGTATTGTAGCTTGCAAAAAGTCCGGCTGCAACCCTCGGCATCAGGTAATAGCCGCCCTCGGCATATCCTCCCCAGCCCTGTGCACATTCTGAATATCCGTTTCCCGGAGTGGCATTGAACTGCCAGCCTGCATTTATATACCATCTCTTGCCCACCTGGGCGTCTGCAGACACTGCTGCAAGGACAAGGAGAGCCGCCGCTGTCAGAATAAATTTTACTGTATGTTTCATATCATGTTTCTTTTAAATCGGTAATAATGGTATCACATGACACATGCCTGTGGAATCCGTCATATGTCTCCAAGCGCCGGTGTCTGTCCGAAAGACTGGACAATGGCCTCTTCAAGCGTATCCATAGTGTTGTACCCTGATACAAGACTTCCGTCCAGATAACTGTTCCACACCACTTCAAGCTTTATATCCTTGTCAGTCTCCGCATCGCCAGTAAGCGGTGTCAGGTCCACCATCTCTGTCAGGAATGAATGTGTCGAGTACGAGTATGACACAGGGAATGCATATGGTGCCCAACCTGCACAGGAACCTCCCCACCAGCCGGATGACCAGTATCCCGGATAGCCCCACCACCAGTACGGTTCAGTCGTGACAAAGCCGGTAACATTGTGGATTTCCTCCACATAGCTGATATACAGCCCGAGGTCGGCGTCATATTTATTGTCTACGGACACATATCCGCGTGCCGTCATGCAGTCTTCATAAAACCGTATGATTTCCGCGGCGGTCCTGGATTCGGACGCATCGGCATATTGGGCTCCACCTGAGCCCATTACAAGCACGCTGTCTGCAATATGGAATGTAGAGAATGATGAAAAGTCCGCTTCGCGGTCATAAGCTGTATAAACGAAATACTTTCCGTCCGTCCTGGACATGTCCGGCATCTTGCGGCAAGAGATCATGGCTGCCGCCACCATTATCAGAACCAGAAACTTCTTCATGACTTCAATCCTTTAAAATTACAATGACCTGCCTTCTATGACCCGTGACCGGGAATAAGGCACGATGCGTCCGTCCATCCTTATCGTATTGGAGTTGAAATTAGGGGATACGACAGCATATGCGAAGGTACTGTCATCCCTCAGGGAGATATCCACCCTTGCACTTATCCCGACTCCCGTCACATTCATGGAATAGCGTATATTACCTTTCTTGTCCGTCTTTACCGTCACACCGGAAACGGTTCCGTCTACAGTTATTCCGCCGACCCCGTTAGGCCCGGAATAGAAATATGACGGGGACACCTGCACAACTGCACGGCCGTCCTTGACGGAAATGAAATTGGTAGCCGAATTTACCTGCACCCTTGTCCCCCTCTTGAATGTGACTGCATCAGCCTCAAGCACAAAAGAGGCATCCATGACAGCGGCCTGCGAAATCCGGCTTTCAATTGAGTCGGCCATATCATATGCCTTAAGCCCCTGTTCCCTCCTGGCCTGGAAGGCGGCCATATCGTTCTTCCACCTGTCGATACGTTCCTGTCGGGTTTCTTTCTTCTGGGCTGACCCGATGAACCCTACTGATATCAGAACCAGCATCAAAATCAGTCGTTTCATAATGTCTTGAATTTAACCGGGGGTTTCTATGGCAAAGTGCGCGCCAAAATGCCCGTCCTGACAAATTTTCATCATATGCAGACAGGCAGGAAAGCAGATAATATACTATAATCTGTATCCCCAATGCCGTCATATGCCGTCCGGCCATGGCAATATCGGCTCCGGCCGTATTCATGTCGATGAATGCCCTGACTGCAAACGTGGAAGGGAAAATATATGAGAACAGCCTCCAGAACCCCGGGAAATTGCTTGCCGGCCATGCAAATCCCGTCAGGAACAGGCAGACGGGAGACATGAAGAGGAACAGAACGAATACAGTCTCCCTGTGACGCACAATCGTACTGAAAGCCAGGCTGAAGAATGTACAAGCCGTAACATAGAAAAGAAGCAGGACCATGATATTGCCGAAACCGGTATTCTGCGGAAGTCCGGCAATGGCGGGGACAATGGAGGCGATGTATATGCCTATGCCCATATAAAGGACCCAATATGCCGCACCTCTTCCAAGGACTGTCCTGGATATGCCTCTCCCCGTGCGCTCTCCGGGCATCCCGGAAAGACAGCGGCCTTCTTCACGCATAGTGCCCGACAGCATCGACACGCCGTAGAACATGGTCTGCTGCACAACTATCAGCAGAACGGCGGAAAGAAAGAATATTGTATAAGAGAAATTCCGGTTATAGGGAATCTCCGATGTATATCGTAACGGGGAACACATCATGCGGATTTCCTCTCCGGCATGTCCGGCAACGGCCAGTCTTCCGGCCTGGATTTCGGACATCTTCCCGAGCATCACATTATTGACCCCCATCGTCATGTTCTTGTAATACAGGAAGCTGCTCATGTCTGCATACGTTGAGACGGCTGCCTGTTCCATGCGTGCCAGACGGCTGTCGAAGTCTGCAGGAATCATCACTATGCCATGCACCTGCCTCTTCTGCATGCACTGCCGGGCCTCCGCCATATCCGCACAGGAGCGGACGACAGACAGTTCCCTTGTGGCGTCGAGCGCCCTTGTAAACTCCCGGCTTGCGCTGCTGCCTGAATTGTCGACAACAGCTACAGGCATATCATCCAGTGTGCCGTTGTGATAGACTATGCCGTACAGCAGAGGATAGCCCAGCCCGGCAAGCAGGAAAATAATCAGCACCCCGCTGTCGGTAAATATACGCTTCAGCTCGCCGGTAAATGTGCCATACCAGTCCCTTGCCCATTGCATCAGGTATCTTGTTACACTATGTCTCATGGTTACATTCAGTTACGGGGGAAATTAAGGTTAATGTATGCCCTGCGCAGTCTCCCGTATGCCAGTGGAGGGAGAGCCAGGAAAAGAAGGAGATATATCATCTGCGGATACCAGCCCGCGAACCCGCTGCCGAAGATGCTTTCCTGGACATAGATCAGATAGTAATGTCTGAGCGGGAACACCGCTGCAAGGCCACGTATACATGCAGGCAGAGCCTCGACCGGGAATGTAAATCCGGTAAGGGACAGGGCAAGGACACTGAACAGCGCCGCGATACTGAGAGAAAGCCTGAGCACGGGAAGCAGCCCGACGATAAAGAATCCAAGTGCTTCGCAGGCTATGACCAGCAGGAATATTGCAATGAACATGTTCCATATCGAGCCTTTCAACGGGAAGCCGGCCCAGTGATACAGGAAAAGCTCGCAGACGATACCTATAGCAGTGAAAAGGACCGTATAGGGCAGCAGTTTGCCAGCCATTGCTGCGCTCATCGAGCCTCCCGCCTTTTCCAGCATATGCCTGGATGTCCCGTATTTAAGTTCGGACCCCAGAGCATACACCGTTACCAGGATTACTATCATCTCAAGTATGCCGGGAATCAGCATATTCGTCAGATATACATTGTAGCTGACCGCAGGATTGCCGATCTGGTGCGCATCGACCAATATCGGCTGTATCTGGCCCATTATGGCAGCGTCATTCATGCCCTTTCCTCTGAGGAGCTCCAGCTTTATGCCCCCTGACACCATATTGCCCATGGTCAGAAGGTCCTTATATGCCAGTGCGCCGCCTACCATATAAAGCGAGTTGACATAGAAGACCAGCTCCGGCTGCCTGCCGGAGAGCACATCGGAATACAGGCCGTGAGGGATTACACAGAACGAGCTTATCCGCCCTGTCTGCATTGCCTCCCTTGCCTGCCGGTACGAGCCGAACATCACTGTCCCTCCAAGCTGCGTGGCATCAATCTGCCGCACGATATTCCTCGACAACGAAGAATTATCATTGTCTACCACACCTATCGGAAGGTCCTGCGGCAGCCCTTCCTTCAATAATGTATAAAAGAATACGATACAGAATGCCATCACTCCTATCGAGGCCAGGAGATATACGGGACGGTTTCTAAGAATACGCAGTTCCCGCCGCATTGCAGCCTTTACATTGCAGATGAATTCCATTTCAAAAGGTCATGTTATTTTCTTTTCCCATGCTCGCCGGTCATGACTATTGCAGTCATTCCTGGCCTCAGCCCGTCTATATGGACACGCGGGACACTCCTTACCTCAAAAGTCCGGGCATCATAGCCTCCGGTGTCCTGTGTCGCCCTCCATGTCGCGTAGGATTCCAATACACTTATATATGTTACCTCGGTCCTGTATATGTCATCCCCGAGGGCCGGGACCATGACATCCAGCACATCTCCTGTCCTGAGCCCATGCAGCATGTCTTCCCTTATATTGAATGTAAACCATGCATCATCCAGGTCTGTTACAGCCATTACCGGGGAACCTTGCCCCACCAGCTCCCCTGCCTTGGGGAATCTTGCCGATACGACACCGTCCGCCGGAGAGACAAGATAAAGTTCATCGAGATATGACTCCACTTCCATCAGGGCCGCCTCAGCCTTGTCCACAAGGGCTATGGCAGCTGCCTTGTCCTCCTCCCTTGCACCGTTCAGGGCCATGGTATACTGTGATTCTGCGGCTGCACTGGATGCCTTGGCTGCATCATACCGAGCCTTGGCCTCATCATATTTCTGTGCACTGATGACATTCTGGCCGTAAAGGCGCTCCACCCTTTCAAAGGACTTACGCATGATATCCTCATTGACAAGCGCCTGCTGCCACAGTTCATACGCTCCGGCAATCTGCTCCTGCCTTGTCCCGGCGAGAGCCTTGGCCTTCTGCGCTTCCGCCGCCGACCTTGCCGCCTTCGCCTGCGCAAGCCGGGCCTTCACTTCAGGGCTGTCTATCTTCACGAGGGTATCCCCTTTACGGACAAAATCCCCTTCCGATGCATAGAACTGCTCTATCCTTCCGGGGACCTTGCCGGACACCCGGTATTCCGTGGCCTCAGCCTGCCCCTGTATTACCGGTGGCTCTGGCCGTGAAACAATATATCCAGCTATCGCGACAAATATCACTATCGCCAATAATGCAATGATTCCTATCAGAAGATTGTAGCTTTTTCTTTTATTTTCCATTTTTCCAGATATTATTACATTGACTTGATTCTGTTGACATCATATTATCTCTCATGTACATACGGATTCTGTCCCTGGGCAATCGCAAGGTTTACGGCATTAAGCTGCAGCTCCGTACATGCATCTATGTATTCCGAATGGGCCTTTACCCATGCTGTCTGCGCCTCCATAAGGACATTGGCCGGAATCAGGCCTTCCGTATAGCCTGCTGTTGCTGTCCGGAGGTTCTCCTCGGCACTTGCAAGGCTCTTCCCCGTCATCTCCACCTTATCGGCAGACTCCGTCTCCTGCATCCTGAGGCTGGCCACCTGAAGAGCTACGGACTCCTTTGCCTCCTCAAGTCTGAAATCCGCCAGGACAGCTTCCGCCTTTGCCTTCCGGACCTTCTGTGCGGCCTCCCGGCCATGAACGATAGGGACCTTGACGGCAATCCCGACATTGAACATGCCGTCGAAGTCATTCCTGAACCCGTGGAAGACATTTGGGTCGGACAGAAAATAAGTGGCGGTCAGAGCGACCTCTGGCATCATGGATGCCCTGGCCACATTGATTTTCGTGTCATATATCCGGCTTGCCAGGGACAGGCTCCGTATCTCAGGCCTTGCGGCGAAAATCTCATCATCACTGTTCCTGGGACACATCTCAGGGAGCGGAATCGCATCAGGGTTCTCATCAGCCAGCACAATGTCCGGATCTATACTCATCCCGCAAATCTTACATAGCAGCATTTTACTGAGTGCGAGCCCATTGGTTGTCTTTACAAGCAGCATGTCCGCCTCATTTTTCTTTACTTTTACAGAGAGAAGGTCCGCTTCAGTCGCCAGTCCTTCGGCAACCAGGGCCTCGGTATCATGCTGCATCATGGAAAGGAGGTCGGCATAATCCCGGGCAAGCCTGTTCTTGCCTGAGATGGAGACAATCTGCCAATAGGCATTATCCACCTCTGCAATGACTTCCCTCGTCATGGCATCATGCTGCGTTGCCGCGAGTTCCTCCGCCAGCTTCGCCATCCTGTTGGAATTGACAATCCGTCCTCCCATAAAAACCGGCTGCCGGACAGAAACGGCTCCTGCAAACACATTCGTAATGTCCAGGTTGAATGCCTGCCTGATTTCGGCACCGACAGCATTAACCGGCCCCGAAATATCAGTCGAGGCAAGCGATCCGAGCAGCTGCTGAAGCTCAGGGTTCTTCTGAAGCATCTGGAGGAATGCCGGATTCCCGAGAAGTCCGGAAATGCATGACTGCAGCGACCCCTGCAGAGCCGTACCGAGGGCTGGAAGCGTCTCCGCATACTTCTCCGGGAGCAGGTCAAGGTCGCGACTGTTATACATATAGGCCATCGAAGCCGAGACTTCCGGGAAATAATTGGCCATTGCTATTTTCCTGTCATAGCCGGCAATACGGACTTTCTGCGCACTTTCCTTAAGACTTATGTTGTTCGCCATAGCGGAATCCCTGCATTGCTGCAGTGTCATCACTTCCCTTGCTTCCGCTAAAGCCGGGAGAGCGGCAAGGCTTAACGACAGCCCTGCATACACGACAATCATTCGCATATCCATTTTTCCAAAATTAAAACACGGCGGCTCGATTTCACGAAAAACATACCAAAAGGA
The DNA here is from genome assembly GCA_944323805.1 of uncultured Bacteroidales bacterium. Classification (GTDB taxonomy): domain Bacteria; phylum Bacteroidota; class Bacteroidia; order Bacteroidales; family UBA932; genus Cryptobacteroides. The sequence continues at coordinate 115,976 of CALUTW010000006.1, forward strand.
GAAATAAAAAGTGGCAATATTGGACATAAAATTGCTAAAAGGAGTAATTTTGTATGTTTATGGCAAAATTTTAGATAACGGCAGGCACTACATATCAAACAGTAAGACATGAAGACACATTCAGACCCTACATCTACTATTGACATCGGACAATTGTGCCGGCTTTTCCCCGCATCGGACTTTGTGATAGCCGATGACGGATTCTGTGTAATAGACATGAGATACGACAGTTGCCTGAGCATACTGACCGAGCCGTGCAGGTTCGATGGATTCCTGATATTTTTCTGCATATCGGGCAATGTGCGTATAATGATCAATCTCAGGGAGTTCGAAGTCACAGAGAATTCTCTCTTCATCAATTTTCCCGGAGACATCATAACGGTTCCGGGCATGGATGAATCCCAGAAAGACCGCATCCACTTCATCGTAATAGCGATGACCTCTGACTATATGGCAGGACTTGACATGAATATGCCCCAGCTCATGACGCAAGGGATATCCGTGCTCGGGAATCCGTGCTACATGCTGACGGAAGAAGAGCGGTCGATAGCGAAAAAATATCTGAGCCTGGCCTCCGATGTCCTCAGGTCGAACCTTTCGCATAAAAAGGAGTGCATCACGGCATTGTTCTCGTCCCTCTTCTATCTTGACGGCAGTGTGATAGAGCGCGGCATGGGCATGCACGGGGCACTTTCCCCTACCGGCAAGAAACCTGACAGGAAAGAAGAGATATTCCACAGTTTCATCAGCCTGGTATCGGAATACCACACAAAAGAGCGTGGCGTAGCATTCTATGCAGACAGGATGTGCCTGACTCCTAAATATCTGTCGAAGACCGTCCGGGCGGTTTCCGGCCGTCTGGCACCGGAATGGATTGACGCATATGTGATGCTGGAGGCCCGTAACCTTCTGAAATATTCCGACCTTCCGATAAAAGGCATTGCCGGCAGGCTTAATTTCGCAAACTCGTCGGCATTCCTGAAGTTCTTCAAGGCCAGGATGGGGATTACCCCTCTCCAGTACAGGAAAAAGGGATAGACAAGGAGGAATCCGGCCCAGCAAAAACTTGCACCATACTATGTGGAATGATGGGATTCTTTATTACATTTGAAAGTAAAACCATATTAAACAAACAGATATAAAAAGACTTCCGCTGACACTTGCTGTCATGTTATGCGCAATGGCTGCATCTGCCTCAGAGATGTCCATACCGGACGGGGCTCTCCTGAACTACCGCTTCGACAATACCGTCACAGACATGGTCGAAGGGAACATGCTCATGACATATGACCCGGAAACGGGTTCCTGACCCCCTGTTGATGACCCGGAATACGCAAAGGACGGAGGACTGGTCCTCGACCGCTATTACGCCGTCGAAGGGGACTTCTCCATAAGACTGTACCAGAGCCAGAGTATCGTGGTCCGTATGCGCACAGGCAAGCAGATTGACGATGCCGGTCCGTTGCAGAGATTCGGGGATGCGGACAGCATTTGGCTTGCCTCAGTTGCGGTAAAGCAACGGCGGGAGATGGATGAGCAGGGAAGGCACTACACCTTCAATGGGAATCCTGTTATCATACTCATATCGGCAGTCGGTGTACTGGCCATAGGTTTTGTGATTGCCCTCTTCTTCATGGCTGTGCAGATTGTGGTCAGCCTGATGTCGTTCCTGCCACTCTACAGGTACATATCCAACCGCCGGAAATACAAGGATTTCAATGACGGAGCCCCTGTTTCCGCAGAAGGAAAGCCGGATTGATTTCAGAACTTATTCCTGTCAATAAGTTTTCTGGCGAGTATAGATATGGATTTAACTGGCAGGGATTTCCCGTATGGAATGTCCTGTTATGAACGGAGAAAAAAGGGTGGCAGCCAGAACAAGAAGCCAGAGATTTCCAGTCAGAGGATTATAGGCAGCGAGAAGTTCGGCAATGCTGCTGCCGCCGGAGAGCCCTGTAGCAAACTCAAAGATGACGGTCAGCAGCGTCCAGACTATCCCTGACAGCCATCTTTCCTTACGTGTACTGTTTTTTATCAGGCGGGGAAACATAAGCCATGTAATCAGGAAGACCAGAACACTTAAAATAATCCCGCTCACGGGTAAAGCCCATTTCTGCCCGATTGCAGGAGCCAATACATACTCCCGCAGCCCTCCATTGAGGATGGCCGCAGGAATGAAGCATATCCAGATGATGAGTGATTTCAGGATTTTCATCGGACGGCAATTTATACTTCCTCCATTATCTCAATAAATTGATTTCGTCCTGCAGTCTGTCCAGGAATTCTGCGGCGTGGGCGCCGTCCATCTGGGTGTGGTGGAACTGGAATGAAACCGTCAGTGTCCGTTTCCACAGATGCCGCCTGTACCTGCCCCATATCATGAACGGGTTGTTGAATATTCCGCTGTACATGCCTACGGCTCCGTCGATATCATACTTGACCAGGGCGGAAGTGCCGATGAAAGATGAATCATTAAAATGCTGCCACAAGTTTACGGACATCTCTCAGACGTGCAGCAAATGATTTGTCATTTTTGGTCATCTGCATATCGTAGTCGGACTGCAATCCCATAAGAATATGTGCCGGGATACCCAGCGCAGCCTCGCACAAAAGTGCGAATTTGGCATTTACAGGACGTTTGCAATTTACTATATCATTCAAGACAGTATATGATACTCCCATATCGGCTGCAAGCTGTTTCTGAGAAATATGTCTGCACTCAATCTCATCCCGCAGCAGTTCTCCAGGATGCGTCGGCTCGAACGGCTCGGTATTGTTTGCTATCATCTTCGGGTCTATCCCTTTGATTTCAATCATGGCTCATATCATTTATAATGGTTGGACAATTCTATGATGTTGCATATGGTAACTATAATCGGTTCTGAAACCTGCTCTACAGTAAATTCAATACGGTACTGATCATTTACCCGGATTGATGACACACCTGCCTTGTCTCCTTTCAAAACTTCATAATGCAACGATGGCAATAAAAACAGTTCCTCAATATTACGGGCCTGTTTCAGATAATCAATACCTCTCTTATATCTTTTTACTATGTCAGGCTGGAAGCGATGTTTTTTATCACTTTTCCCGGTCTCATACAGTTCCCGCAAGTAGTCTTTTTCAAACGCAACAATCATCTTACACTATTTAAATACAAAGATAGACCTTCTTTTCAAATCCGCAAAAAAGTTGATTATAGGAATATACCGATAATGACAGAAATATACCGGATAATTGAGGGGGTATAATTGACCAAAATTTGGCCATAAAGGTATATACGAAAAAATCCTTGAAGTGGTTGGACTTCAAGGATTTGCTTTAATTTGCCAAATCTTTTGGCGGTGCGTACGGGACTTTAACTTACACAATCAAGAAATCTCATAAGATTGCAATATACTGATAATAATCAAGTTGTTACAAACCAACTATATTACTAAATATCATTAAACACCTTTTGCTGTTTCAATTATTGGGTGTATATTTGGGTGTTGAATTTCAAACGCACCCAATTATGAATATCAAACGAAACATCATCTT
>CALUTW010000007.1 GCA_944323805.1 uncultured Bacteroidales bacterium
ACTCGCCGGACTTTCCTGTCGTTATAAAAAAGAAAGGTGACCCTTAAGTCTGTCTTTGACTTTTGGGTCACCCTCTTTTGATAGCTTGTGACAGTTTCAGTTACCTTGCGGCGAGCTGGGAGTCGATGTAGAAGAGTCCGGCGTCTCCGGCTTTCTTGAGCCTGTCGACAATCCCGGCTGCTGTAGCTTCCTCTTCAACCTGCTCTCTTACGAAGCCCCAGAGGAAATCCTGTGTGGCCTTGTCTTTTTCTGCCGATGCCACATCTACGAGGGCATTGATAAGTTCGGAGACATGGCATTCATGTTTGTAGACATGCTCGAAGACCTCAAGGACGCTGCCCCAGCCTGCAGGGACTACATCGATCATGTTGACTTTTGCCTCGCCGCCTCTCTTTATGAGGTAGTGTGCCAGTTCATTTGCATGTTCCTTCTCTTCCTCAGACTGCTTCATCATCCAGTGTGCGCAACCTGACCATCCCTCTTTCTCGAGGAAATAGGACATCTGAAGATAAAGATTTGAGGACCACAGCTCAGCAGTGATCTGATCGTTGATGGCATTCTGTAATTTTTCAGTAATCATGGCTTTTATTTTTAATTGTTCAACTTCTTTTCCTGGCAGGCGGTCCGTACGGACACCTTGCCGTCCGATGGTTCATCAGGGTACAATATCAGTGCCTGATGCCTGCAAGTTGCCATTTTGACATGATAAGGAGAAGAAATGTCAGCCGACATGGCAGTGCAGGAATGGCTGTCATTGCTTATGTCAGGCGATGTCAGCGGGATCGAATACGGCGCCTCCGACCATGACACGGGAAATGAAAGGTGTCTGATGGCTGTACGGGATGAAAGCCAGGGATGGCAAAGGCCTGGTAATGATCAGGTCAGCCCTTTTCCCGACGGTAATCGAGCCTGTCAGGGAGCTTGTCCCCATTGCGTATGCCGTATTTATGGTGCAGGCATTGAGCGCTTCTTCCGGGCTGAGCCTCATCATGATACATCCGAGAGCCATGACAAATCTCATGTTGCCGCTCGGGGATGAGCCCGGATTGTAGTCTGAAGCGAGCGCAAGTCCAAGTCCGGCATCGATAAAGCCCCGGGCATTGCCGTACGGAAGCCTGGAGAAGAATGATGCCCCAGGCAGCATTGTCGGCATGGTGGTGCGGCATTCTTGCAGGGCCTTGATTTCGGCATCGCCTGTCTGTTCCAGATGGTCGACAGAGAGCGCATTGAAAGCTGTCCCTACCTGGACGCCGCCGGATATTGCAAGTTCATTGGCATGTATCTTCGGCCTGAGACCGTACCGTGATGCCGCATCAAGGATCCGTGAGGTCTCGTCCGGAGTAAAGAACCCTTTGTCGCAGAATACATCCACAAAGTCTGCGAGGCCTTCATCGGCAACTGCAGGAAGCATCCTGTCGCATACCATGTCTACATAATCATGCTGCCGGCCTGCATATTCCCTGCCGACTGCATGTGCTCCGAGAAATGTGCTGCGGATTTCCATAGGGAAATCCTCCTTGATACGGCGAATGACGCGCAGCATCTTGAGCTCATCTTCGATTGTAAGCCCGTATCCGCTTTTTATCTCGAGGCTTCCTGTCCCCATGAGCATCACTTCGCGTGCACGTGAAGCCGACTGCCTGTACAGCTCGTCTTCGGAGGTCTCGTGCAGCAGGTCGGCGGAATTGAGTATCCCGCCTCCCCTTGCTGCAATCTCTTCATATGAAAGGCCCTCGATCTTGTCGCGGAATTCCCCGTCGCGGCATCCGGCATATACGATATGTGAATGCGAGTCGCAGAATGACGGGAGCACGAAGCCTCCTCCGGCATCTATGATATTGTCTATTTCCTCCCCGCAGTCTTCCGGCCGGTATGACGGGTCATCCGCACCCCAGCCGTCCCCGGACAGTCCTTGACCGGGATAAGGCATAGGTCCGAACCCTGCAATCTTCCCTCCGTCGACCAGAAGCCACGCATCCTTCAATGATGCGACGGTCTTCATTTCTGCCCCTTCCTTTTTCATCGTTTCCTGAGGCAGTATCCCGAAGAGTTCCCTGATGTCTGTTATAAGTGTCTTCATTGTCGTCAAAGGGGTGTCTCAGACAGTGAACGGTACCATATTGTATTCTCTCAGGAAATTGACCGTCTTTTCTATGAGCGGGTGCATGTACTGGTCATTGTTGACGAAAGGTACCTCTTTCCTGTAGTGGGCGAAGATTTTTTCTATTGTCCATGACGAACGCAGAGGCCTGCGGAATTCAAGGGCCTGGGCGGCATTCAGCAGTTCTATCGCAATGACCCTCTCGGTATTGTTGACTACGCGCACAAGCTTGGTGGCGGCATTGGCCCCCATGCTTACATGGTCTTCCTGTCCCTGGGATGACGGTATGGAGTCCACGGATGCCGGCATGCACAGCCCTTTGTTCTGGCTGACTATGGATGCTGCCGTGTATTGCGGGATCATGAAGCCGCTGTTGAGCCCCGGATTGGCGACGAGGAATGACGGGAGTCCCCTCTGCCCGGATATCAGCCGGTATATCCTCCTTTCAGATATGCTGGCAAGCTCCGACATTGCAATGGCAAGGAAATCCATTGCAAGGGCTATAGGCTCCCCATGGAAATTGCCGGCGGATATTATGAGGTCCTGGTCAGGGAATACGGTAGGATTGTCTGTCGCACTGTTGATTTCAGTCTCAATCACTGATTTGACATAACGGATGGTGTCCTTTACCGCCCCGTGGACCTGAGGGATGCATCTGAATGAATAAGGGTCCTGGACATGCTCCTTTTTCCGCCCGATTATCTCGCTGCCGTCCAGCAGCTCCATGAATCTTGCGGCGGTGTCGGCCTGCCCTTTGTGCGGCCTGACTGCATGTACCTGTGGAAAGAACGGCTCGATACGGCCATCATACGCGTCCAGGGACATAGCCCCTATACGGTCTGCCCATTCTGAAAGCCGTTCACACTTGATGATTGCCCATACTCCGTGCGCGCTCATGAACTGTGTGCCGTTGAGCAGGGCAAGGCCTTCCTTCGACTGGAGTTTCAGCGGCTCCCATCCCAGCTCTTCCCATACTTCAGATGAAGGCCTGACCTTTCCTTTCCATTCCACTTCGCCGAGGCCGATAAGCGGAAGGGAAAGATGTGCAAGGGGAGCCAGGTCGCCTGATGCCCCGAGGGACCCCTGCTGATAGACTACCGGGAGCACGTCATTGTTGAACATGTCGACAAGTCTCTGGATTGTCTGCAGCTGCACGCCTGAATTCCCGTATGAAAGCGACTGTATCTTCAGAAGCAGGATCAGGCGGACAATCTCCGGGGCGACCTTTTCCCCTGTACCGCATGCATGCGACATTACGAGATTGTGCTGCAGTGCGGAGAGGTCTTCCTCCGGGATTGTGATGTTGCACAGGGACCCGAATCCTGTCGTCACCCCGTATACCGGCCTGTCCATGTCCTCCATCTTGGAGTCTAGATACTTCCGGCAGTTTACGATGGCTTCCTTTGATTCGTCGCTTATCTCGATCTGGTAGCCTTTGAACAATATTTCCTTTATCCTGTCGATTGACAGGCACCTGTTTGAAATCTGATGTATCATATGTGTCTTTTAATCTGTTAAAATTCTGTGCGGCCTATTCAAGCGCATCCCTTACGAGACTGTCGTCTGCGATGTTCGGCATTGTTACCCGCAGTCCCGGAGTGCGCTCCATTTCTCTCCTTATCGAATGCATCGCCCCCTCGTTCCTGGCCCAGCTGCGGCGTGCTATGCCGTTGTTGACATCCCAGAACAGCATTTCCCTGATATGCCTCTCCGAGTCTTCAGAGCCGTCGATTACCATTCCGAATCCTCCGTTGATGACTTCTCCCCAGCCGACTCCTCCGCCGTTGTGCAGGGATACCCATGTCGCCCCTCTGAATGAGTCTCCTACGACATTCTGGACGGCCATGTCCGCAGTGAAGCATGAACCGTCATAGATATTGGATGTCTCCCTGTAAGGCGAGTCGGTGCCGGACACGTCATGATGGTCCCTGCCCAGTACTACGGGAGCCTTGAGCTCTCCTTTTGCAATGGCTTCATTGAATGCAAGGGCTATCCTGGTCCTGCCTTCACAGTCGGCATAGAGGATGCGGGCCTGTGAGCCTACTACGAGGTTGTTGCGCCCTGCCTCCTCGATCCAGTGTATGTTGTCTTCCATCTGACCTCTGATTTCCTCCGGGGCATGGGCTGCTGTCTCTTTCATAGCCATTATGGCGAGCCGGTCGGTCTTTGCGAGGTCTTCCGGGTCCTGGGACATGCATACCCACCGGAACGGGCCGAACCCGTAATCGAAGAAGAGGGGACCCATGATGTCCTGTACGTAAGACGGGTATCTGAACCTTCCGTCGGGAAGCAATATGTCTGCCCCGGCCCTTGACGCCTCGAGCAGGAATGCATTGCCGTAGTCGAAGAAGTACATCCCTTTTGCCGCAAGCCTGTTGATTGCGTCTGCCTGCCGGCGGAGGGAGGCACGGACACATTCCTTGAAACGCTCAGGCTCATCCGCCATCATCGTGCGTGACTCCTCGTAGGTGTATCCGGCAGGGTAATAGCCTCCTGCCCATGGATTGTGGAGCGATGTCTGGTCCGAGCCGAGGTCGACACGGATATCCTCCCTGTCAAGCCTTTCCCACAGGTCGACGATATTGCCCTGATATGCGAGTGAGACCGTCTCCTTTTCTGCGCAGGCCTTTCTTATGCGCGGCATGAGTTCATCGAGGGATTCGTGTATCTCGTCCACCCAGCCCTGCTCATATCTTTTGCGGGCTGCCAGAGGGTTTATCTCGGCTGTCACGCTGACAACCCCCGAGATATTCCCGGCCTTCGGCTGCGCCCCGGACATGCCTCCGAGCCCTGAAGTGACGAAAAGAAGTCCTTTCATGTTCTCCCTTGTGGCAGGTATCCCTCTTGCTTTCAGCTGCTTGCGGGCGGCATTCATTACAGTGATGGTAGTGCCGTGTACAATTCCCTGAGGGCCGATGTACATGTATGAGCCGGCCGTCATCTGTCCGTACTGGGATACACCGAGTGCGTTGAACCTTTCCCAGTTGTCCTGGCTGGAGTAATTCGGGATGACCATACCGTTTGTCACGATTACGCGGGGAGCATCCTTATGGCTCGGGAACAGTCCGAGAGGATGTCCTGAATACATTACGAGGGTCTGTTCCTCTGTCATCTCCGACAGGTATTGCATGGCAAGCCTGTACTGTGCCCAGTTCTGGAATACGGCGCCGTTCCCCCCGTATGTGATGAGTTCATGCGGATGCTGTGCGACACGCGGGTCGAGGTTGTTCTGGATCATCGCCATGATTGCCGCTGCCTGCCTGCATCTGGCCGGATACTGGTCGAGCGGTCTTGCATACATAGGGTAGTCCGGCCTCAGCCGGTACATATAGATTCTTCCGTATGTCTTGAGTTCATCTGCAAATTCCCTGGCAAGGGTGGCATGGTGCTTCCCGGGGAAATACCTCAAGGCATTCTTTATCGCCAGGACCTTTTCCTCTCCGGAGAGGATGTCCTTTCTTTTCGGGGCATGGTTTATTTCCGTGTCGTATGGCTTCGGGTCAGGCAATATGTCTGGAATGCCTTCGGCTACAGCTTTCTTGAACTCTTCCGTATTCATGTCTGTCTATGTTTTCTGCAGGATGTCCTACAGGGAGTTGATCTTGTCGTTTACGATATTTATGATTTCCGTTTCTTCCCTTACGGCGATTTCGGCAAGCATCGCCGCTTCATCTGTCATCGCCTTGGCGGCCGACCTGTCCATGAGACCTGCTGCATTGATGCGTACATTCAGGTTCGCCCCGAGGACAGCGCTTCTGGCGGCAAGGGCCCCGACTCCTGCATCGGATACCGAGTTGGGGTTGCCTTCCAGTGCCATGTCTTTCAGCAGAGGGAATGCCTTCGATGCGGCACGCATGGTCCTCAGCGGTACTTCAGTCGCATATCTTGTAGCCTTTTCGATGGCACGTTTCCTTTCCTCGATTTCCTCGGCACTGTTCCTGGGCAGTGCATATGCCTGTGAAATGGCATTGAATGCGGCTGTGTCCTCGTCGACAAGTTCCAGCAGCTCTTTCAGGATGGTCTGGCCCTGTTCCGCATAACCGGAGAATTCCTTCCAGCGGTCATCCCAGCCGCGCTTGTGTGCCGAGAGGTTGGCTACCATGGTGCCCAGTGCCGCCCCTAATGCCCCCATGTATGCGGAAATGGACCCGCCTCCAGGGGCAGGGGATTCGGAAGCCGTCTCGTACGCCATGTCACGGCATGACATCCGTATGAGCCTTTCCCTGGCAGCTGTTTCCTGTGCGTCTTCCATCAGGTATTCTATGACTTTCTCTTTCGGGTCGAAAGGCCTGAGGTCATCGAGCCCCATGGACTTGATGGCTATCTTTATGATTTCCTCTTCAGCAATGCCTGTGGAACGCTGCTGCTTTTCAAGGAAATATCTGCCGGCTTCGATAAGGGACCTCTTGGGGATGAGCCCGACTATCTCGGTGCCAGTTACCCTCAGCCCTCTGGCTTCTGCGGCCCTGCATACTTCATCAAATGCCTTGTGCAGAGGAGTTGCCGTGATATCGGTAATGTTCATTGACACCTGCGCTATCCCGTATTCGTCGATGAACCATCCGATTGCCTTGCATCCTTTCAGCGTACCCGGGATCATCACTGTCTTCCCGTCGGCGTCCTTGACAATCCTGCCGGTAACGGGGTTGCCTTCCCTCTTCGGGCGTCCTTTCTCGCGGACATCGAATGCAACGGCATTCGCCCTTCTTGTGGAAGTGGTGTTGAGGTTGAAGTTGACGGCTATGAGGAAGTCCCTGGCCCCGACATTCGTCGCCCCGGAGACCGCCGCCGTCTCTGTGTATCTGCCCGGTCCGAAGTCAGGCGCCTTGTCCGGGTCTGACATCTTTTCCGGCAGGGCCTCATATTCCCCGGCACGGCATACGGCGAGATTCTTCCGTTCCGGCTTGAAGGCTGCTGCCTCATAGCAGTAGCAAGGTATCCCGAGCTCTTCCCATATCCGTTTTGCAAGGTCGCGTGCAAGTACCGCACATTCCTCAAGCGAGATGCCGGATACAGGTATCAGAGGGAGCACGTCAGTTGCCCCGGACCTCGGGTGTGCCCCATGATGGAGTCTCATGTCTATGAGTTCCGAGGCTTTCCTTACTCCTCTGAAGGCGGCTTCGACGACAGATTCAGGAGACCCGACGAAGGTCACCACTGTCCTGTTGGTCGCCTCCCCCGGGTCTACATTCAATATCTTTACTCCGCCTGACTTTTCTATGGCGTCTGTTATTGCCTTGATTGTCTCTTTGTTTCTTCCTTCACTGAAATTAGGAACACATTCGATTATTCTTTCCATGTCTTTTCTGTCAAACGGCCGTGAATTTAGTCAATATCTTTGAATAAATGAAAGCCTGCATCACAGTCTGTCGCTTTCCAGCTTGTGTATGGCCAGTCCGCTGCGCAGCTTGGGCTCGAACCATGTTGTCTTCGGTGGCATTATGTTCCCTGAGTCCGCGATGTCCACCAGCTGCTTCATCGACACCGGATAAAGGGCGAATGCGACGGCCATCTCTCCGCTGTCGACACGCCTCGCAAGCTCTCCGAGTCCCCTGATGCCGCCGACAAAATCTATCCGCTTGTCCGTCCTCAGGTCCTTTATGCCAAGGATACGGTCCAGTACAAGGTCGGAGAGTATCGTCACATCGAGCACTCCGATAGGGTCGGAGTCATTGTATCTGCCCGGCTTCGCCTCAAGGGAGTACCATTTGCCTCCGAGATACATGGAGAAGTTGTGCAGATGTGCCGGCCTGCATTTCTCGGTCCCTGTCTTGCCGTCACTCAGCTCTTTTCCTCCGAGCTCCGTGATATCGAAGTCTGCGGCCAGCCTGCCGAGGAACTCTTCAGGAGAAAGCCCGTTCAGGTCCTTGACCACGCGGTTGTAGTCTATGATTTTCAGCTGGCTTTCGGGAAATGCCACGGCCATGAACCAGTTGTACTCCTCGTCTCCGCGGTGGGAAGGGTTGGCGGCTTTCTTTTCTGCGCCTACCCTGGCGGCCGCAGCCGTCCTGTGATGTCCGTCGGCAACATAGAATGCAGGGATGTCCTTGAATATTTCCGTGATCCTGTCGATGTCATCCCGGTTGTCTATAATCCAGAAATGATGACCGAACCCGTCTTCCGCCACGAAGTCGTATTCCGGTGCTCTTGATATGTATCTGCCTATGATGGAAGATACTTCATCATTGTCGGGATATGAGAAGAATACCGGCTCGATGTTGGCGTCCTGGATGCGTACATGGACCATCCTGTCGTCTTCCTTCTCTTTCCTGGTAAGTTCATGTTTCTTGATCCGGCCTTCGGCATAGTCGTCGGTATGGGCACATACCACGAGCCCATACTGGGTCCTCCCGTCCATTGTCTGTGCGTAGATATAGTAGTATGGCCTGTCGTCCTGTACCAGCCAGCCCTTCTCCTGCCATTTCCTGAAATTCTCGACAGCCTTTCCGTAGGCCTGGCTGCTATGCTCGTCGATTATCGGGGAAAAGTCTATCTCCGGCTTTGTTATATGAAGGAGCGACTTTTCTCCGGCCTCGGCCTTGGCCTCCTTAGAGTCGAGTACGTCATAAGGTCTGGCAGCGACTTCCTCTACTATTGATTTCGGCGGCCTGACTGCCGCAAAAGGTTTTATCCGTACCATATTGAATATTGTCTTGGGTGGTGCCTGACTTCTGTCCGGCGGTGCTATTTCTTCGCGTTTACCTGGAACCGGGTGCACCCGGAAGCGAAATATTCGGTTATCTGCCTTGCTGCGGCAAGACCGGCGTTTATGTTTGCCTCTGCGGTTTCAGCACCCATTTTCTTAGGTGTTGCAAAGACCCTCTTGCCGAATTTTTCATTCAGCTCAGCCTGGCAGTCTGCGGCGATGTCCGTCACATACCTTATGTCCGTGCGGTCCGTGAGGGCCTTTTCCAGCTCAGCCTCGTTGATTACTTCCTTGCGGGCAGTGTTGACAAGGCATCCTCCGGCAGGGAGAAGCGACAGGAGGTCGTAACCGATCGAGCCCCTGGTCTCCGGTGTCGCAGGGATATGGAGGGAAATGAAGTTGCATCGTGAATACATCTGTTCCAGGCTCTCGGCCGGAGTCACGCCGTCTTCTTTCATCTTTTCGGCCGGGACGAACGGGTCGTATGCCATTACCTCCATTCCGAGTGCAATGGCCTTTGCGGCTACCAGCCTGCCGACATTGCCGTATGCCTGGATGCCGACGGTCTTCCCTTTTATCTCCGACCCGGTTCCGGGAGTGAAGCAGTTGCGGGACATGAATATCATCATTGCCACTGCAAGCTCAGCCACGGCATTGGAATTCTGGCCTGGAGTATTCATCACGACAATTTCCCTTGCCGTACATGCATCGAGCGATATGTTGTCGTATCCCGCTCCTGCGCGTACGACTATCTTGAGCCTCTTTGCGGCATCGATGACCTCCGGAGAGACCTTGTCCGACCTGACAATCAGTGCATCCGCGTCTGCGACGGCTTCGAGGAGCTGTTCCTTTGCGGTATATTTCTCAAGGAGGGCCACCTCATGTCCGGCAGCCGTGCATATTTCCCTGATTCCGTTTACCGCGGCTGCGGCAAACGGCTTTTCTGTCGCTACAAGTATCTTCATTTCAGCAAAGTGTTAACGGTTTGACAGACTATTTCATCCTTTCGAATTCCTGCATGCATTCCACGAGGGCCTTGACGCTTTCAACAGGGCATGCATTGTAGATTGATGCGCGGAAGCCTCCTACGGACCTGTGTCCCTTGATACCGGTCATGCCTTTGCCTTTGGCGAACTCCATGAATTCGTCCTGGAGGGATTCATATCCTGGCGCCATGACGAAGCATACGTTCATTATAGACCTGTCCTCACTGGCGGCTGTCCCGACGAAAAGCCGGTTCCTGTCGATCTCGTCATAGAGCATTGCTGCCTTTTCGACATTGATCCTGTTGATGGCTTCTACGCCTCCGATGCCCTTGAGCCATTTCAAGGTCTCTTTCATCACGAATATAGGGAATACCGGAGGGGTGTTGAACATTGAGCCTCCATCGATATGGGTCCTGTAGTCGAGCATGGTAGGGATATGCCTGCTGACCTTGCCGAGTGCATCCTTGCGGACGATTGCGAATGCCACACCTGCCGGGCCTACATTCTTCTGGGCTCCGCCATATATGAGCGCATACTTGCTCACATCCACAGGCCTGCTCATTATGTCCGAGGACATGTCGGCAATAAGAGGGACAGGGGAATCCATATCGTACCTTATCTCTGTGCCGTAGATGGTGTTGTTGGTTGTAATATGGAAATAGTCCAGGTCTGCCGGAATCTCATATCCCTTAGGGATGTAGCTGTAGGTCCTGTCGGCCGAGGATGCTACGGCAAATGCGTTTCCGAGCCCTTTTGCCTCTTTGAGCGCCTTCTTTGCCCAGACACCGGTCTCGAGATACCCTGCCTTGTTCTCAAGGAAGTTCATGGCGACATAAAGGAACTGCATGCTTGCCCCTCCACCGAGGAAAAGCACTTCATGCGTGTCAGGAATGTCGAGGAGCTCTTTCCAAAGTGCACGGCATTCGTCCATTACCGCACCCCATTCCTTTGACCTGTGGGACACTTCTATTACGGACATCCCGGTCCCCATGAAATCTTTAAGGGCCTCTATTGAATTCTCGATTGCCTGGTCCGGAAGAATGCATGGTCCGGCATTGAAGTTATGAACCTTTTTCATATTATGATTTGAAATTAAAATACGTGGTAAATGTAATGAAATTTTTAATATAGTCCCTTTACATCTGTAATTTTTTCGCAATAATGGCAAAGGAGCGATATTTCATTACCATTGTCTATCGTCTTGAACCGGGTCTTTACCGGCTGGTGGTTCGTGATGCATTTCGGGTTCATGCAGCGGGCGATACCTTCAATCTCTTCAGGCATCGTAAGTTTCTTCTTCTCCACGACCCTGAAATCCCTTATGATATTGACTGTGGCCTTTGGGGCTATGATGGCCAGCTTGTTGAGCTCGTCATCCCTGAAGAACTTGTCCTCTATCTTGATGATGCCCTTTTTCCCGAGATATTTGCTGTCAAGGTTGATGCCGATGGTTATCCTGTTCTTCTCTCCCATCAGTCCGAGTATCTCGAGGACCTTGAATACGTTCCCTGCCGGGATGTGGTCAAGTACGGTGCCGTTCTCCAATGCGCTGACCACTAATTCTTTGTCTGTATGTGTCATGATTGTATGTCTTGGTGGTTATGTGATTGTATGCAGATATTGTCCCGGGGCTACCTGTATCCGAGCAGGTATGCTATGATTGACATGCGGACATAGAGGCCGTTCTCCGCCTGCTTGAAATAGTAGGCGTACGGGGTCTCGTCGACATCCTGGTCTATCTCGTTCACTCTCGGGAGCGGGTGGAGGACCTTCATGTTCGGCTTGACGCCCGAGAGCATGGATGCCTCGAGCCTGTAGACATCCTTTACCCTCTCGTATTCCATCGGGTCAGTGAACCTTTCCTGCTGTACCCTTGTCATGTAGAGGATGTCGCAGTCGTTCAGGTGTTCCTCGAGCGACAGGGTCTCCTTGTATGGAATGCCTTTCTCCTTCAGGAAATCCTTGTATTCCACCGGCATCTTGAGCTCGTCCGGTGCAGTGAAAATGAAGTTGGGGCTGAAATGCGACATGGCCTGCAGAAGAGAATGGGTGGTCCTCCCGTATTTCAGGTCCCCGACCATGTTGATTGTGAGCCCGTCAAGATGTCCCTGCGTCTGCATTATGGAGTAGAGGTCGAGCAGGGTCTGCGACGGATGCTGGTTTGCCCCGTCCCCTGCATTTACCACAGGGACAGAGGCTACCTCGGATGCGTATCTGGAGCTGCCTTCGAGAGGATGCCGCATGATGATCATGTCGACATAGTTGGAGACCATCTTGATGGTGTCTTTGAGCGTCTCCCCCTTGCTCACGCTTGTATTTGTTGCATCGGAGAATCCTATTACCTTGGCCCCAAGCCTGTTGACCGCTGTCTCGAAGCTGAGTCTCGTCCTTGTCGACGGCTCGAAGAATATGCATGCTATTACCTTGCCTTCAAGGATGTTCTGGACCCTGTTCTTTTCGAACTCTTTTGCGACTTCAAGCACATGCAGGATTTCCTCCTTGCTGAAGTCCCTGATGGAAATGAGGCTTTTTTTCATTCGCTTTTCAGATTAATTTCCTTATATGGTTACTGTCTATTCCTCTTCCGCCGTACATCCTCCGATGTCCCGGACCCTTTTGATGAACTCTTCCTCGAGGGCCAGCCTTACGGATACGGTCATGGTGCATTCCATCCCGAAATCCTGTCCTGCCGGTACGAGCCCGAGGTCCTTTGTCATCTTCATCACATCGTTCATGTCCATGTATCCGAAATGCAGCCGGTATCTTCTGGATGCGGTCTTTGTCACAGTCACGGCATTGTCCAGGGCATCTGCCGTAGATGTCCTGTAGGCCCGTATCAGTCCCGGGATTCCGAGCTTGATGCCTCCGAAATATCTGATCACGACTACGAGAATGTCACTGAGCCCTCTGGAGTCTATCTGGCCGAGTATGGGTCGCCCTGAGGAACCGGCCGGCTCCCCGTCATCATTTGCCCTGTACCTGTCTCCCAGATAGCCGAGCCGCCATGCATAGCAGTGGTGCCTTGCATCGTAGAATTCTTTTTTCAGCGATGCTACTATCGCCTTGATTTCATCCTCTGTCTCAACCGGATATGCCCGGGCAATGAATCTGCTTCCATTGTCCTTGAACAGCCCTTCAGACGGGGCTGAGATGCTTTTGTAGGAATCCTGTACTGTATTGTCCGGACTGTTCATACCAAATTCAAAAATAATGTTTTCCAGACTATTTTACAATAAAAATTACTACCTTTGGCAACGTTTTTCCTGGCAACAGGAACATGTCATATTTAAACGTACAGTCAGACTATGATACTTAGGTATAGAGTTTCTCTTCCCGGGATAAAGGGGTTTGCAAGGGTGTATGAAGTCAATGCCGGCTCCACGTTGTATGCTTTCCATAAGCAGATGAGGGCGGATATGGATTTCCCGCAGGACCAGCTGGTGCTTTTCAAGGCGATGGACGGGGACGGGAATGTGTCGGCACGGTATGGCATATTCGACCTCGGGGCAGGGACTATCGATTCTGTGACCATGGGTCAGACATATGCCAAGGGCGAGGTGTCATTCCTGTACTTCTATGACACCACCAATGCCAAGAGCGTCATCGTGACCTGCGAAGGCGAGGCAGAGCCGCGTCCGGGAGTCACTTATCCGGTGCTGGTGGAGACTAAGGGTCCGAATCCAGTGGATTTCGAGAACGGCTATGTGGCATTCGAGGACCTGCCGGACGACAAGAAGAAGGCACCGGAGCCTGGCGGCTGGGATGATGACGATGACGACGATGATGTCAAGGATGACGATGATGATACTGAGGAGATATACGACGAGGACGAGGAAGACGATGACAGGTAGCCGTTCCCGGAATGACTATGGACAGGAGGCTTATCATCGTACTCGGACCGACTGCATCAGGCAAGACGGACTATAGCATAGACCTTGCCCTGAAATACGGTTCCCCGGTCATCTCGTGCGATTCAAGGCAGATATACAGGGAAATGAATATAGGGACGGCTGTCCCTTCAGCTTCACAGCTTGCCGCTGTGAAGCATTATTTTATACGGACACATCCGGTCACGGAGCTGTATACGGCCGGCAAATACGAGATTGAGGCCCTTGACCTGATGGAAAGGCTCTTTAATGAGGGGCATGAGACTCTGGTAATGGCCGGAGGTTCAGGCTTCTACATCGATGCCGTATGCAAGGGGCTCGATGATTTCCCCCCTGCGGATGAACAGCTCCGGGCGGAACTTACGGAAAGGCTCAGGCAGGAGGGCGTAGAGTCGTTGCGCCTTGACCTGAAACGTCTCGACCCTGAAAGCTATGCGACCATAGATATCGCCAACGGGCAGCGGGTCGTCCGCGCCCTGGAGGTCTGCATCATGACCGGCCGCAAATTCTCCTCTTTCAAGACATCCACTGTAAAGAAAAGGGATTTCACGATAGAGAAGATAGGGCTGTCCCGTCCGAGGGATGTCCTCTACGACCGTATCAACAGACGGGTACTGCAGATGATTGATGACGGACTTGTGGAGGAGGCCAGGTCGTTGCTGCCGTTCCGGTCCTTGCCGGCCCTGCAGACTGTAGGTTACCGGGAGATGTTCGCATATCTTGACGGGACTGCCTCCCTCGACCGGGCAATCGAACTTATACAGCGCAATACCCGCCATTATGCCAAGAGACAGATGACATGGTGGGGCAGGGACAGGGATATAAGATGGATAGAGATGCGCTGACCGGCAAGTCCCGATGATGCTGCCTGGACATGCGGCATCCCTGCCGGCAACATAAATCCGGCTCCTGCCTTGTCTGCGACATGGCCGTTGACAAAGGCGGGAGCCGGTTCTTATATTCGGGAAGATTGTCTTCCGGGGTCTATTCGTACAGATAGCCTACAGTCTCATTGAGACCGCAAGGGACGGCATTCGTGACAGACCAGGTGTTGCCGTCCGGTGCCGTTACGAAAAGTATGAGATGGCAGTTTTCGGCCACCCAGTCATCTTCAAGGGTCATTACGAACGCATATTCCGCTGTCTCTCCGGCCTTGACTGTACCGAGGGAATGCCCTGTGAAGTTGATGTTGGATACCTTGCTGTCAGCTATCCTGATGCAGTTGTCATGAGTGTTGAAGTCCCCGGCATATCCGTTGTTGGCCTGTCTTGCGTTAATGCCGTCTTCAAGAAGCCATGCCCCGACACGGAACTCGGATGTCTCTGCAGCCTTGACGGATGCACGCACCACAAGGGTATTGCCGTCCAGAGATGAGCTTGCGGAGATGCCAGCCCTGGCAAATTCCCGTTCATAGGCTGTGTCAATGACATTTCTCAGTGCTGCTTCATTGTTATAGTTGCTGAATGAGAGATACATGTCTGCGACAACAGTAGGGAAGCCGCGTACTCCCATAGCCTGGTCGAGCCTTGCCGAAATATATGCAGGGTCATCCGGATTATAGCAGTGGGCTGCCGCAAGAAGCATGCGGGAAGAGTATTCCTCGTCTGCCATTACGTTTCTCAGTATGGTTATCATTCCAGGACACCATCCGCAGCCCGTGCCTGTGAACTGCGTCACGAGCACCTTCTTTGCAAATGCGGTGTTCTCCGGGTCGTCATCGGCCGGGAGCTCCGGTACCTCGAAGTCAATGGCGGTAACCGTAACAGGGTCGGTATGCAATGTGCCGTATGCGGCCCAGAATGTGTATTCCCCGCTCTTCTCAGTGCTGAATGACATGTCAGGAAGGTCGACAGGACTGTTGTCCCCGTCATAAAGTCTCACATCTTCCGTGACAGGTGTGCCGTTGTAGAGGACCGTAAGCTTTGCAGCATCTGTCCCGTTGGCCTGGATTATTTTTGGAGATATCTCAAGGACAAGTTCGTCCGTACCCTGTCCGTTTCCTCCCTGGTCGCCTCCGTCTTCTCCCGTAAGGCTGCCGCATGCCGTAAATGCAGTGATTCCTGCCGCCAGCAGCATGAATGTCTTGATTGTCTTCTTCATTGTATTATATGTTTCTTGGTTTTCAGAATGATGTCGTCATTGTAAAGTTGAGTCCGGTATAGGCCGGAGAGTACCGGCATACGCCTCCGGAGCAGATATATCCCGCCCTGTTGCGCCCGTAGCTGATCTGGATACGAGACCTGCCTTTGGTGTAGCTGAATCCGGCATTGTAGTAATTCTTCTTTGTCCCCTCGAGATTGTACATGTCGCTTGCGAATATGCTCCACCTCGGGGCGAAACTGAATTCCGCAAGGCATGCCGCCCAGTCTCCTTCATAGTCATCCGAAAGAAGGTACTGCAGCTCCACACGCAGGGATTTCTTTCTGTCGAACTTGTATGTGACATCCCCGACGAATATGTTCGAGACGTATGTCTCTGCCTCGAATCCGTGTGACGGGCTCCATTCCTGACGCGAGAACAGCAGGATTGTCTTCAGTTTCCGTCCCCACTGGCGCTCGATGTCCACATTCGCGTCGCTCCACATCAGCTGGATACCTTCCGTGGAGGACTGCGACGGGTTGAGGGTATATGCGGTGGAGTAGTTGGCATGGAAATTCCAGTACTTGTGCCTGGATTCCTTGCTCCGCAATGAATAGTACGCATCTATCTGCCCGGCAGTCTCTCCGGAGACATTTACCTGGTAAGGGTTGAGGTTGGCCAGCATGTAGGTGTACTGTCTCGTGAGGGCAGGGAGGTAGTTGAGTGCATTTCCGGTGCCTGAGCCGTACAGGGACAGCATTGTCCCCATGTTGTCAAGTATGCGGTATGTCCCGGATATGCTGAATGTCTTGTATGAGTATATGGCTTCAGCATATATCGCTGCCCCCTTTACCGCCTTGGTCGAAGCCGATGTCGGCAGGTCCTTGCTCTTGGTGGCATATTCTCCTTTCAGGGACAGTCCCTTCCATCCGAAATTCACACGGCCTGAATACATGTTCAGCTGCGGGGTGTCCAGCCCGAGGGAGTAGAAGTCCATGAAGGAGTCCTTGTCCAGGCTTTCGTAGCGGTTGATATAGCTTCCTTCCACGGAAAGCAGTATGCTGTCCCATTTGAATATGTCGGCTATGGAGATGCTGAGGTCCATTCCACGTACCCATGAGCCGGCATAGTCCGTATAGAGCCGTGGCCGTCCATATACTCCTTTCACTGTGAGGTATCTGGACAGGCTGAAGCTTACGCGTGCCCCTTCGAGTGAATTGTTCAGACCGAGCTGACGGTCTTCATAGCTTCTGAATATCAGTCCGTTACCAAACTGTTCATACACATTGCCGACAAGGACGGAGAAGTTCTCGTCATCCCAGCTTATGTATTTTGAGCCAAGCCACAGTTTCTTCGGGTCCTCCTGTGTGCCTATCTCATATCCGTAGAGTGCCGGGAAATATCCCTCAATCTGTATTCCTGCGGAGAATTTCCTGTAATTGTAGTCAACCTTGAGATAGTTGTTGGAGCCGAAATGGTCATCAGGTGTGGAGCCGGGGATTCCCTTGTCGTCGACATAGTAGATTGTATTGGTCTCGAAACTTGCCGAGAGCTGTCCCTCGTCTCCGGTCCTGACCTGTCCTGAAGCAGAAAATGCTGCAGCGGCAACTGCTGCCGCGGCTGCAAGGATTCTTTTCATCATGGCCTGCCGCTATTCACTGAGTTCAAGAACCTTTTCAAACAGGAGCTCCTCGCTTCCCGGCGTGTATCCGGCGTGGGAGAACACTATGTTCCCGTCTGCATCCACTACAAAGCTCTGAGGTGTAAGATTGACATTCATCGCCCGCTTGAGCGCCTGGTTGGGGTCATATATGCAGGTAAACTCCCATCCCAATGAAGAAGCCTTGGCCTTTGCATTGGCCTGCATGCGCACGTCGTCCACAGATACTGCGACAACTTCGAAATCGGCCTCTTCCCTCCATTCCTCGATGACGTCGTTGATTGCATTGAGCTCCTGGATGCATGGCTTGCATGCTATTGACCAGTATGAGATGATCAGCGGTTTCCCGGTCAGCAGCGACCTGACGGATATCTCCTTCCCCTGTGCATCTTCAACAGTCACATCGGGCAGGGTCTGTGCAGCTGCCGACACCGATACCAGTATGGCAGCCATGGCTGTAATCAGTCTTGATATTTTCATTTTCCAGTAGTTGATTATAACATTATTGCTGCCGGACAGGCATGACATCAGGTTCCGGGCCATGCCTGTGCGGCAACATGATTACAATGCGGTATTACCTGCCGGAATACTTCTGGCAGTATTCCCTGAGGTTCTGCTGGAACTCTTCAGCGGATACTATCTTGAAGTCTTCGACTTTCCTGTAGCTTTTTGCTGTGCGGAATGAAGTCCTTGACCTGTGCTGCGGTACGGCAGATACGGAATACATTCCGTTTACAGGCTGCAGTTTCACAGGCTTGACATTCGCTCCGGCTCCGGAAACGGCTGTCTGTGCGGCAGCTTCTGTCCAGCCTCTTGTAAGAGTGAGCTCGGAGTTGATGGTATATCCTCCGGTATAGCCGTATCCATACTGCAGATAGATGGCGTTAGGATAGAAGTCTGCCTCTCCGTATGCCTCTGTAGTAACTGTCATCGGGTTGACTGTCACTGTATTGTTGTCGGATGCCACATCTACAGGGAAATAAATGTTCTCTCCGTCAGCACCTACGGATATGAAGCCGTTGTCATTGAGACCTGCGAGATAGTAGACATTGTCTGTCCATGCCTGGAGAGGGTACATCCTCTCTGAGTTGACAGGTACGGATACACTGCCATCCTTGTCTACCTGCAGATACCACTTCGGACCGAAGTCGTAGAACAGGGATGCTACATCGTATGAGCTGTATTCGGCGTTGCAGAAGAGCTCGTAAGGAGTCGTGGCAGTGAATACAGGGCCATAATAGCCTCCTTCAGGGTCTTCATATCCGAATCCGAGGCAGAGAAGACGGTTCTGTCCGCGTACCTTGGCATTGAAAGCCTCGGCCTCCATCTTGAACTCATCGTAGTATGCAGTGGCTTCCTCTCTTGAAAGGTCGGCATTCTCATAAATCTCATAAACATCCTCTGGAAGAGTTTCCGGATAGTCTTTTATTCCGTCATAGACTGTTACCTTGGTCGTCTGAGGTCCGAGGTCCACCACCTTGTTGGTAAGTGTCGTATAATCGTATTCGAGTGTCGTGGCATTTCCTGTCATAGTCCACTCGCCCTCGAGAGCCGAGAAGAGTTCCGAATCAACCCTTTCTGCATCAGGCTGAGGTATTGATGTGGCTTCTGCTATTGCAGGGCAATTTTCGGCATTGAGGTCATTC
The DNA here is from genome assembly GCA_944323805.1 of uncultured Bacteroidales bacterium. Lineage (GTDB taxonomy): Bacteria > Bacteroidota > Bacteroidia > Bacteroidales > UBA932 > Cryptobacteroides. Next base: position 19,006 of record CALUTW010000007.1, read on the forward strand.
GGGGTCTCCTCGATGTTGTATGCAAGGACAGCAAGTCTTGTGGTCATGTCATCGAGGGTAGAGAACGATACGTTATATCCTTCCGGGGTATTGATCTGGGCAACTTCAGCATCAGAGAAGCGGTTTCCGCTCATTGTGATGTCGGCGTATGTCATGCCCTGCTGGAGAGCTGCTTCCCATTCCCTCTCGTAGTTGGCTGCATACATTGCCGATGCGACCTCAACGCTTCCGGTATTCTTGATGTTGAACCATATCTCGAACGGGTCTTCTTCTCCGTTTGGATTATCTATTGCAGTGACTGTAACCTCAGGGGCGGCCATGCTCTTCTCGGTGGTGTCGAACTCTATATGCTGGAATGACTGCGTCGTGCCTTCAGCATTTCCCATGGCTGTCACGAGTATATGGTAGTGGGTCTGCTCCTGCAGATAGTAGTACTGCGTAAGATCCATTTCGACATTGCCCTGGAATGTCTGCATGCCGAGCATCATGGCAGCATAATACGAAGTGGTAAACCACTGCAGATAGTTCTCATTGTTGTCAAGCAGTTCAAGTACGGACTGATAGGTTGCATGGTCCATGATACTTACGCAATACTGGTAGACTTCCGGATCCGGAGTGAACTTGACAGTACCTGTCACAGCCTGGATATTGGAACAATCTACATCAACTGTGGCCTTGAGCACTTCCGGTTCACGGGCCCGGACATTGATCTTCTTGAAATACCCTGTCCAGTACTGCTCTTCATTATCCATGTTATTATACCACGACTCAAAGTCGAAAAGTGCGGAGTAGTAGCCTTCTCCCCATCCGTACATCGACTCTCCCCATCCGAATTCTCCTACGAAGAACACACCAGGCTCTCCCGGCACGAGCGGGTCATGAAGTACAACCTGGTCTCCCTCTTCATCTATGTAGGATGCATTTTCATCGTTGTATACGATTGTCTGCGAGTCCTCGATATACACGCCTCCGTTGGATTCAAGCATCTGGGCATCAGCAGCTGCCATAAATCCGGATTTGTTGGAGTTGTACATCAGCAGGTTTCCGTATGTGTAACGGAGAACGTTGCCGGCATCCTTTACACTCTGAGGTACCTTTACATGTACGGAGAATCCGTCATATGTCCTGTCTACAACAGTGACGTCCTCTGTAAAGTCCGTGGTCGTGAATGTGGCTGTGACAATCTCGTCGTAGTACTCGTTGTCGGAAGTGGTGGCGGCCAGATAGAATGTGTAGCCTGTCATCGGCTCAAGTCCGCTTACCTCGACAGTATGCTCTCCGTCAGAGCACTCGACGACAGTACCGGAGACAAAGAGGATGTCTTCCGTGAGCTCTTCCGGAGTTTCAGAGTAGGCAGCCCAGGCATAACTGGTAATTGCCGTTGTCTTTACTGCGATGACAGCGCTGCTGGCATCATAGGATTTTACAGTGACTTCCACAGATGGTTCTGAAGAAGGTCCGTCAGGCGTCAGTTCATCGTCTGTACAGCCTGAAATTCCTCCCCCCCCAATCAGGGCCAGAGCGGCCACGAGGGAGAGATAATAAGAATGATTCTTAGACATAGAAATGAGTTTAATTGTGTTGTCTTTTAATGGTCCGGTTAATGAAACCGACTTTAAAATTAAATAATAGATTAATTTTCTCCAAATAAATTTAACCTGTATAAGTAGCTGCCAGTCAATGGCGTGCGATGAATGTGTAAAAATATTTACAGAAATGATGACAATCCGGAAGTTTTGAGGCAAAATATTTTACAGTATGTTAGAATATTCCCCTTTTGTCTTTCCTCGGCAAAAAATAGAGACGGGATGCACCGGTTGGTATGCATCCCGTCTCTATTGTTATAATATGTAGCCGTGATTAGAACGGCAGGTCGTCCTCAGGGTCGGCCGACGTGTCTGCTGCAGGCATTTCCTGGGCCGGAGCGCTCTGCTGCGGAGTCTGGGAAGGAGCGGCGGCCGATGATGCCTGGCCTGCCGGTTCGATTCTCCATGCCCTCACATCGGTATACCACCGTCCGTTGTATTCGCGGCTGCTGAGGTTGAAGGATATCTTTACCCTGTCCCCGATATTGAACCGGCCGAGGTCCTTTACCTTGTCCTCGCCCCATACATTAAGACATATCTGGGTCGGGAAATTTCCCTCCTGATACTCGATGACGAATTCCTGCTTGGACCACGGGCCTCTTGCTGAGACTCCGTTCTGTACATCGAGCATGCGGATGATTGTCCCTTCTATTTCCAATGCCATGCCGGATTATTTTTTGGAGTTGGCTTTCGCGTCTTCTGCAGGCACCTTGCCTACCTTGACTACGTCAACATCGAATATGAGTGTGGAATTCGGACCTATCTTGCCCATCTTGCGTGCTCCATAGGCGAGCGAATCCGGTACGAAGAGCTCGATCTTGCCGCCTTCGCCGACAAGCTGGAGACCCTCTGTCCATCCTTTGATCACTCTGTTGAGAAGCATCCTTACAGGCTCTTTTGCAGGGTCGGAGGCATCGAATTCAGTGCCGTCGATAAGAGTGCCGGTGTAGTGTACCCATACTGTGTCCTTAGGGCCTGCCTTGACATCGTTTCCTGCTTCAACAATCCTGTACTGGAGTCCGCTGTCAGTAGATACGATGCCGTCCTTCATCTTGTTCTCACTCATGAACTTCTCGCCGACAGCCTTGTTTACCTCTGCCTCGTAGTTGTTCCTCTTGGTAATGTAGGCATTGAAAAGCCTGTTCATTTCCTGAGGGTTGATCTTCAGGCTCTCATTGAATTCCGGAGTGCTCATGTCGCCCTCGGCCTTGATGAAGTCCATCATTCCTTTCCTGATCTCGGAGTAGTTGAGGTCCTCGCCGAAATTGTTGGCCTTGATGAAGTATCCGAAATTGACTCCGATGAGGTAGCTTACGGAGTCTGTCTCTGCGCTTGTGGGGAGTTCCGCATCCACTTTCACATTGCTCTTCTCTGAAGAGTTGCAGGCAGTCATGATGGCTGCTGCAGCAGCGGCTGCTGCAATGATTCTGATTGATTTTTTCATTGTGTCTATTTTTTGTTTGTCTGATATATCCTTATCTGCCCGTTGTCCCGTTGCCGGAATCACGGCAATCCTTGCAAATATCGTAAAAATTATTCAAAGTGCATTGAATTTCCGGAAATCTCACATGAATTTTTTGCTCCGGTAAAAAAATATGACTATCTTAGGAAAATAAATTCGGGTTCATTATGGATATTGATTCTTCGACGCTGCATGCAAGGCTGAAGGAATTCTTCGGGTTCGATTCATTCAAGGGAGACCAGGAACAGATCATAACGGAGCTTGTGTCGGGGCATAATGCCTTTGTCCTCATGCCTACCGGAGGAGGCAAGTCCCTCTGCTATCAGCTTCCTGCCCTTGTGATGGAGGGCACGGCGATTGTGATATCCCCGCTGATATCGCTGATGAAGAATCAGGTCGATGCCATAAGGGGCTTCGTGTCGGGCAATGACGGTATTGCGCATTTCCTGAACTCTTCCCTGCCCAAGTCCCAGATAAACGAGGTCCATTCCGATCTGCTGTCCGGTGTGACGAAGCTGCTGTATGTGGCTCCGGAGTCGCTGACAAAGGCGGAGAACATAGCTCTGCTCAAGGAGATCCGGATTTCTTTCTATGCAATAGACGAGGCTCACTGCATATCCGAATGGGGGCATGATTTCCGTCCGGAGTACAGGCGCATAAGGGCGATTATCGATGACATAGGGCCTGCGCCCATCATAGCCCTCACGGCTACGGCGACCCCAAAGGTCCAGAACGACATACAGAAGAATCTCGGCATGATGGACGCAAAGGTGTTCAGGTCCTCATTCAACAGGCCGAACCTTTACTATGAGATAAAGGAGAAGACCGATGCCAAGAGGGACATAATCAAGTTCATAAAGCAGCACCCGGGCAAGTCCGGGATAATATACTGCCTGAGCCGGAAAAAGGTCGAGGAGCTGGCCGGGCTTCTGAATGTGAACGGGATAAAGGCCCTTCCTTATCATGCCGGGCTGGATGCCAGGACCAGGGCGGAGAACCAGGACAAGTTCCTCATGGAGGAAGTGGATGTCGTAGTGGCTACGATAGCTTTCGGGATGGGGATAGACAAGCCGGATGTGCGTTATGTGATACATTATGACATACCGAAGAGTATAGAGGGGTATTATCAGGAGACCGGCCGCGCGGGGCGTGACGGAAAGGAGGGCATCTGCATCACATATTACAGCTACAAGGATATCGTGAAGCTCGAGAAGTTCATGCAGGGCAAGCCTGTGGCGGAGCAGGAGATCGGCCGCCAGCTTCTCATGGAGACCGTAGCGTACGCCGAGTCGAGCCAGTGCCGCAGAAAGCTGCTGCTCAATTATTTCGGAGAGGATTATGCTCCGGATAACTGCGGGGCATGCGACAATTGCCTGCATCCTAAGAAGCAGTTTGACGGCAAGGAGGACATGCGGCTCGTTATAGAGCTTGTCCTGTCTTTGCCGGAGCATTTCAAGATAGAGCATCTTGCGAATATACTTGCAGGGGAGACGAATGCCCTCATAAAGTCCTACCGGCATGACGAAATCGAGCTGTTCGGTGCCGGCAAGGACCATCCGTTCAAGTTCTGGTGCGCCGTCATGCATCAGGGGCTCATCCTTCATCTTCTCGACAAGGAGATTGAGTCGTACGGACTGATCAATGTCACGGAGAAGGGAATGGAATTCTATGAGCATCCTTACAGCCTGATGCTGAAGGAGGACAGGGAGTTCGCGGAAGGGGACGATGATGACGAGGATGTGCAGGCCATCGCGGCTGCGGCAAAGGGCGGGGGCGGCGACCCGGTGCTCCTGGCCATGCTTAAGGACCTGAGAAAGGACATGTCCCGGAAACTCAGGCTGCAGCCGTGGATCATATTCAGCGATGTGTCGCTTGAGGATATGACCATACTGTATCCCGTCACATATGATGAGCTGAAGAACTGCCAGGGTGTCGGGGACGGAAAGGCCAGGAAATTCGGCAAGGAATTCATATCCCTCATATCAAAGTATGTCAGCGAGAACGATATCGTCAGACCTGATGATTTCGTGGTGAAGTCTGTTGTCAACAAATCCGCCAACAAGGTGTACATAATACAGAGTGTGGACCGGAAGCTCCCTCTCGAAGACATTGCCGATGCGAAAGGGCTCGATATGGATGAGCTTCTGGAGGAGATAGAGGCCATAGTATATTCCGGGACCAGGCTCGATATCGATTACTACATAGAGCAGAATGTGGATGACGATGTCGTGGAGGATATCTATGACTATTTCCGCAATGATGCGGAATCGGACTCTCTTGAGGATGCGCTGAAGGAGCTCGGTCCCGACTATGACGAGACCGAGGTGCGCCTTGTCCGTATCAAGTTCCTTTGCGAGGTGGCGAACTGATGCCGGCTTTGGTGCCGCTGCGGATGCGTCATATTGCCGTCATCTTCAGCTGCCTGTTCTCGAAATGCGCCAGGTATCTGAATCCGAGGGACCTTACATATCCGGCAAAGTGCGTGAACTTGTCCCCGGGTCTTGCCGGATCGTGCGAGTCTGAGCCGAGACTGATGGCTTCTCCGCCGAATTCCTTGAACCTGAGCAGTATGTCTTTGTCAAGTACCGGTGTGCGCCCGTTGTAGTCCTGATATGTCTTGGTGTTTATCTCCAATGCCTTGCCATTATGGGCGAGATATTCGAGTATTGCATCGAAGATATCGCTGAAATCCCTGTACATGATGCTTGCCTGGGGATATGGGGCATATCTGGCGACATAGTCGTAATGTCCCAGGATGTCGAAGTCCCCGAGCCATGTCATTTCCCCGTATATGGTCTCGAGATAATGTCCGTATGCCGTCTTCCAGTCCTTGCCTTCATAGTATCCCCCGTAGAACGGGTCGGTGTCATCCAGATAATGGACAGAGGCGATGATGCAGTCGAACATGTGTCCTGACAGGAAATTTCTGATGTCATCCCTGCAGCTGTGCTGCAGCCCAATTTCCACTCCCTTGAAGATTCTGAACGGGGGCTGGCCGGGTCCGGTTGCCGGGCCGGTCTCCTGGAGCAGGGCATTGACCCTGTCGATTTCCTCCTGCTGGGCCCGGACATCGAATGTCTCGGGCACAAGGTGTTCGAATGCCGCTTTCAGCGGCGGCACGAAAAAGTCGCAATGGTCAGTGAAGCATATGCCGGACAGTCCTTTATCCTTGGCGGCGGAAGCAGACTTCTCCACTGATGTCTTCTTGCCGTCAAAGGAAAACTGGCTGTGATTGTGATTGTCGTATAATGTCATTGTGATTCCTGTTTGTGTGTTGGGCTGCATGTCAGCTTAGGCCTTCGATTTCCCCGTCCTTTATGTCAATGCGCAGGGCCTGCGGGCTTTTCGGGAGCCCCGGCATCCTGATGATGTCCCCGGCAATTGCCACTATCATTTCAGCCCCTGTATTTATGACCAGGTCCTTGATGCTGAAGTTGAATCCTGAAGGCGCCCCGTACTTCTGGCTGTCCTGTGAGAACGAATACTGGGTCTTGGCTATGCACACGGGGAAATGCGAGATGCCCATCTCATTGATTTTCCTTATCTTGTTCCGTGCTGTCCTGCCTATGGATACAGAGCCTGCGCCATACAGGTTCTTTGCCAGGCTTTCTATCTTGGACTCGATGCTCTGGTCCGGGCTGTAAGTGAATCTGAGCGGTCCTGACGGGCGGGATGCAATGGTGTCGACCGTGAGCCTTGCAAGCTCTTCCGCCCCTTTGCCGCCTTCACTGTAGGCGTTATTGACGGCAAAGCCTACCCCGAGCTCCCGGCAATGGTCCCGTACTATTTCTATCTCTTCCTCCGTATCAGAAGAATACCTGTTGAAGCATACGATGACCGTCTGTCCGAAGGCCTGCAGGTTACGTATGTGCCTGTCCATATTTGCGAAGCCTCTCCGCAGGCCTTCCGCATCAGGCTCCGATATCTTCTCCTCAGGGACGAAGCCATGCATCTTCAGCCCCCTGAGGGATGCGACCAGTATCGTCAGGTCCGGTTTCAGCCCGCTCTGCCGGCATTTTATGTTAAAGAACTTTTCTGCTCCCAGGTCGGCCCCGAAGCCGGCCTCGGTAATCACATATTCTCCGAATGTCATGGCCATTCTTGTGGCTATGACAGAGTTGCATCCATGGGCTATGTTTGCGAACGGACCGCCATGTACAAATGCCGGTGTCCCTTCTGTCGTCTGGACAAGATTGGGGTGTATGGCGTCCTTCAGAAGGACCGTGATGGCTCCTGCCACCCCGAGGTCCTTCACTGTAAATGGCTTGTCGTCAAATGTGAATCCGAGTGTGATGTTTTCTATCCTTCTTCTCATGTCCTCCATGCCGGATGACAGGCACAGGATGGCCATGAGCTCTGAGGCCGGTGTTATGTCGAATCCGGACTGCCTCGTTATGCCGTTCGTGCGCGGCCCGAGCCCAGTGACGATATCCCTGAGTGACCTGTCGTTGACATCGAGCACCCGTTTCCACAGTATTTCCTTGAGCGCGAACCCGTCCCCCTGGTGCTGGTACAGATAGTTGTCAAGCAGGGCGGCGATCATGTTGTGCGCAGAGGTCACTGCATGGAAATCCCCCGTGAAATGCAGGTTTATCCTGTCCATCGGCATGATCTGGGCATACCCGCCTCCGGCCGCACCTCCCTTCATGCCGAAGCATGGCCCGAGAGACGGTTCCCTCAATGCGACGATAGCCTTTTTCCCTATCCTGTTCAGTCCAAGCGCCAGACCTACCGATACCGTTGTCTTGCCGATTCCTGCCTTGGTCGCGGTAATGGCGGTCACGAGTATGAGCTTGCTTTTCCTGATACGTTCTTCATCAGCAAGAGTCTCCGGCACTTTTGCCATATAATGTCCGTACGGCTCGAGCATTTCTTCCGGAATGCCGGTTGAACCGGCGATTTCCGTGATTTTCTTCATCCTGATGCTTCTTGCGATTTCTATGTCGGATTTCATCGGCGCGGGTATTTAATGCGTTTTGTGGAAAGACGGCGCAATATTACTGAATTTTTCCTAATTTTGCAGGATAGTGCCCTCTGAAACAGGCACGGCAACTTAAAAATTTCAGATATGATTACTTTCGGTTTCAGGAACAGGATGAGCGGCATTTTCAGGGCCGCAGCCGCCATCATACTCGGTGCGGTCATGGTAGCCATGCCGGATTCGTCGCTTGAGGTACTTGTGCAGATTCTTGCTGCGATGCTCATAGCATCCGGGCTCGTGTCCGTTGCCTATGGCATAGCCAACAGGGCCAGCGGAGGCCTCGGGCTCATGATATTCAACTCCGTTGTGGATATTCTTCTCGGCATACTGATATTCTGTTTCCCGGCATTTGTCGCAAGCTTCATCATAATCGTACTGGGGATAGTGCTGCTCGCTCTCGGCCTCATGCAGATTTTCGTTCTCGTGAGCGCCGGCAGCTTTGTGAGGATGGGGGTCCTCGCATTCGTATTCCCGGCATTGAGTGTGCTCGGCGGCCTGCTGCTGGTGTTCGAGCCGTTCGGCATAGCCTCTGCGATAACCCTCGTGGCGGGCATAGCGCTGTTCATCTACGGGGTATCGGAGCTGATTGCGTCATGGAAGATGCGCAAGGCCATGAAGGAGTACGAGATCCGGTTCAGTCCTGAAGCTGGAAGGAAGCCGGATGTCCGTGAGCCGGACATTGAAGTGAGGGACGTGGAATATGAAAAGGTAGATGATACCGAAGGAGACAGTAGACAGGATAATTGATGCGGCTCGCATAGAGGATGTCGTCGGTGATTTCGTCTCCCTTAAGAGAAGGGGGGCGAATTTTGTCGCATGCTGTCCATTCCACAACGAGAAGACCCCGTCTTTCTATGTGTCCCCGGCCAAAGGCATATTCAAATGCTTCGGATGCGGCAAGTCGGGAACGGCTGTCGGATTCGTGATGGAGCATGAGAGCCTTTCATATGCCGACGCCCTGCGTTTCCTGGCAAGGAAGTACGGCATAGAGGTGGTTGAAAAGGAGGAGTCAGCCGAAGATATCGCCCTCAGGCAGAGGAATGAGAGCCTGCTGCTCGTATCTGAGTTCGCGGCCGGGTTCTTCAAGGATGCCCTCAGGACAGATGAAGGGCGGGCCATAGGCTATGCGTATTTCAGGTCGAGGGGGCTGGAGGATGCGACCATAGAGAAGTTCGGGCTCGGCTGGGCTCCAGTCAGCAGGCATGCACTTGCAGATGCCGCAAAGGCTGCAGGCTACAAGGAAGAGTATCTCTTGGATACTGGCCTTTGTGTCAGGAGGGACGACGGCCATCTGTCCGACAGGTTCTTTGACAGGGTAATCTTCCCTATACATTCCGTGACGGGGCGGCCGATAGCATTCGGAGGCAGGACACTCAGGACGGACAAGACAATAGCCAAATATGTCAATTCGCCCGAGACCGAGATATATGTCAAGAGCAGGTCCCTGTACGGGATATGGTTCGCAAAGAACGAGATAGCCAGACAGGACAGGTGCTATCTGGTCGAAGGCTACCTCGATGTGATATCGATGCATCAGCTCGGCATTACCAATGTCGTGGCATCGAGCGGCACATCTCTGACAGTGGAGCAGGTAAGGCTCCTAAAGAGATTTACAGATAATGTCACGATAATATATGACGGGGATTCCGCCGGGATACATGCTGCCTTGAGAGGGATAGGGATTGTGCTGAAGGAGGGGCTCAATGTCAAGGTGGTGCTTCTTCCTGACGGGGATGACCCGGATTCATATTCGAGAAAGCATACTCTCGATGAGGTAACGGATTTCATCTCGTCCCATGAGCAGGATTTCATCGAGTTCAAGTCGGACATCCTGCTTGGCGAGGCCGGTTCCGACCCTCTGAAACGGGCCAACCTCATCAATGATGTCGCTGATACGATTGCACTTATCCCGGATGCCGTAAAGCGTTCCGTATATGTGGATGTGTGCAGTGCAAAGTTCAATATCGAGGCTCAGATTCTCTTCGGGCGCATAAGCTCGACAAGAGGGGAGATGCTCGCCGAGGAGAAGAAGCAGCATGAGCTGAGGAGACGGCGGGATGCCTCTGCGGAACATCCGGAGCCGGAGTCGGGTCCCGGACTGTCGGCCGGAGAGCCGGTGGCCGGTGCCGGTGTCGAGCCGCCGTCCGCTCCGGAAGGACTTTCCCTTGATGATGCGGTCCTTGCCCCGTGTGAGAAGGAACTGCTTGAATTCATCGTGGAGTACGGGGATGAACCGCTGAAATTCGACCAGGATTCCGAATTCTATTCCCCAGGCGGGGAGCCGGTGTCCGTGGCGGAATTCATCGGGTCGGCGATGGATTATGACGAGATCTGCTTTGCCAACCGGATATACAGGAAAGTATATGATGAGTATTTCCTGTATTATGACGAAGGGCTTACCCAGGAGCAGATCAGGAACAGGCTTCTGAACAGCGATGACAGGGAAGTGGCTGCAGTGACTGCGGACATACTTGTCGACAAGTATGTCATCACTGTGGAGAATTACAGGAATTCGATGACTTCCAGGTCCACCATGCTCGTGATATATGTCCCGAAGTCAGTGCTGGCATATAAGGCCAGGCGGGTGGAGGAAATGCTGAAGAAGTATTCATCGATGCTGGAGACTGCATCTGAGGATGTCCAGGGGCAGATGGACCTGCTGGAGAAGATAGATGCACTCAACAGGACCAGGAACAAGATCAGCAGGAAGCTCGGCAGGGTATAGGACCCGGCCGTTTTATGGATTGGAAATAAATGTCAAAGGATATGAAAGAGAATTACAAAAGAACGCTTGTCACATGTGCGTTGCCGTATGCCAACGGACCGGTACATGTCGGACATCTTGCAGGAGTGTATGTCCCTGCCGATATCTATGTCAGGTATCTGAGGATGAGGGGAGAGGACGTGCTCTTCATCTGCGGCTCGGATGAGCACGGGGTGCCTATAACCATCAAGGCCAGGAAGGAGGGATGCTCTTCCCAGGATATAGTCGACAGGTATCATAAGATAATAAAGGATTCATTTGCCGGGCTCGGGATCAACTTCGACATCTATTCGAGGACAACCTCATCCATACATGAAAAGACTGCATCTGAATTTTTCCGCAGGCTGTATGACGAGGGGAAGTTCATAGAGAAGGAAAGCGAACAGTACTATGATACCGAGGCAAAGACATTCCTTGCCGACAGGTACATTACGGGAACATGCCCGAAATGCGGATATGAGAAAGCGTACGGGGACCAGTGCGAGAAATGCGGAAGCACTCTCAGTCCTGACGAGCTCGTAAACCCGAAATCCGCCCTCAGCGGCAGCGAACCGGTAAAGCGGAAGACTCGCCACTGGTATCTTCCTCTGGACAGGTATGAACCATGGCTGAGGGAATGGATACTTGAAGGCCATAAGGAATGGAAGACAAATGTCTACGGGCAGTGCAAGTCATGGATAGACGGAGGCCTGCAGCCGAGGGCCGTAAGCCGCGACCTTGACTGGGGTGTCCCTGTACCTGTCGAGGGTGCAGAGGGAAAAGTGCTGTATGTATGGTTCGATGCCCCGATAGGATATATCTCCAATACCAAGGAGCTGCTCCCGGAAAGCTGGGAGAAATGGTGGAAGTCGGACGATACAAGGCTTGTGCACTTCATCGGGAAAGACAACATAGTGTTCCATTGCATAGTCTTCCCTTCGATGCTGAAGGCATACGGGGACTATATCCTTCCGGACAACGTCCCTGCCAACGAGTTCCTCAATCTTGAAGGGGACAAGATCTCCACCTCGAGGAACTGGGCAATCTGGCTTCAGGAATATCTCAAGGAATTTCCAGGACAGGAGGATGTCCTGAGATACGTGCTTTGTGCCAATGCCCCTGAGACAAAGGACAATGATTTCACATGGAGGGATTTCCAGGCCAGGAACAATAATGAGCTTGTGGCTATCCTCGGCAATTTCGTCAACCGTGCCGTGGTCCTGACCCACAAGTATTTCGGTGGAATGGTGCCGGCAGACAAGAAGTCCGAACCTGTGGACGGGGAGACATTGTCGCAGATTCCTGCAATGAAGGCCGCAATCGAGCATAACCTGGAGAACTACAGGTTCCGCGAGGCGCTCAAGGAAGCGATGAACATGGCGCGTCTCGGCAACAAGTATCTGACGGATACCGAACCATGGAAAGTCGCGAAGACAGATATGGACAGGACAGCGTCAATCCTGAACGTGGCTCTGCAGATATGTGCAGACCTCTCGATTGCATTCGAGCCGTTCCTGCCGTTCTCTGCAGGGAAGCTCAGGGAGATTCTCAACGTAGGCCTTATTGCCGGGACCGACCACAGGGCCGGGGAAGGAGCCCCTACTGTCAATTTCTTCAGGGAGGGCGAAAGTGCCGCACTCCACACGTTCTCTGCCCCGAATCCTGATGTCCCTGCAGGAGCAGGCAGGCCGGAAGAGGACCGTCCGGTAGTGCTTACATGGAATCTCCTCGGTGTGCCTGGACTTCTTCCGGAAGGACATCAGCTTGCCGCTCCGGAGCTTCTGTTCTCGAAGATCGAGGATTCCGTGGTTGAGGCCCAGATGGCAAAGCTCGAAGCGATAAGGAAAGCGAACGAGGCCGCCAAGGCGGAGGAGGCCGCACACCATGTCGCTCCGCAGAAGGCGGAATGCTCGTTCGAGGATTTCGAGAAGATGGATATCCGCACTGCTACGGTACTTGAGGCTGAAAGGGTGCCGAAGACGGACAAGCTCCTGAAGCTGACAATCGATACCGGTATCGACAAGCGTGTGATAGTGTCCGGGATTGCAGAATACTATACGCCTGAGCAGATGACAGGACGCCAGATATGTATCCTTGCCAATCTTGCTCCGCGCAAGATAAGGGGTATAGAATCAAAGGGAATGATTCTCATGGCGCGTCAGGGCGACGGGAAGATGCGGTTCATCACTCCGGAGGAGATACTTTCCAACGGAGCCGAAATAGGTTGACACTATGCAGATATTTCATGACAGGAGTCTCAGGGAATGGAACACATTCGGGATGAAGGTGTCGTGTTCATGCTTCGTGGAGTATTCCTCGGTCGAAGAACTGAAGGAACTGTGGCACGGGCTGCATGACTTCCCGAGTCCGTTCCTGCATATAGGCAGAGGGAGCAATATCCTGTTTACAAAGGATTTCCCCGGCACCATATTCCATTCAGGGATAAGGTTTATCGAGGTCATGCCGCATCCGGAAGCAGAGGCTGCTCCCATACCTGACCGGGAAACGGACGAAGTCCAGGTAGAGGTCGGGGCAGGCGTGACCTGGGATGATTTCTGCGGATGGTGTGCTGACAGGAATCTCTGGGGACCTGAGAACCTGTCCGGGATACCGGGAGAGACCGGTGCTGCTGCCGTACAGAATATCGGTGCATACGGAGTCGAGGCAAAGGACATCATCAGGTATGTGAAATGCCTGGACTGCGTTACCGGAAGCATGGTAACATTCAAGACATCCGAGTGCAGGTACGGATACAGGGAATCCATGTTCAAGACATCTGCCAAGGGCCGCTATATCGTCACTTCAGTCATATTTGCCCTTTCGCGCACATCCGGGCCCCGGCTGGACTATGGACATGTCCGGGAGGCAGTTGAAACTGCTGTGGCAGGGAAGGACGGCAGGCACGATGCAGAGGAATGCACCTGTGGAACGGATCGGCAGGCCTTGACCCCGGCTCTTGTAAGGGATGTGATATTGTCGGTCAGGGATTCAAAGCTTCCCGATCCGGCTGTCATCGGAAGTGCCGGCAGCTTCTTCAAGAATCCCGTAGTGCCGAGGTCGGACTATGAACGGATTGCCTCCATTGCAAGGATTGAGCACGGGGAAGATTTCGTTGTCCCGCATTACGATGCCGGCTCGGGGTTCATAAAGGTCCCGGCAGCGTGGCTGATAGAGCAGTGCGGATGGAAGGGGCACATTGAAGGGAATGCCGGAGTATACGGGAAACAGCCTCTTGTGTTGACCAATGCCACAGGAAACGCCTCTCCAGATGAGATTATAGCCCTTGAGAACAGGATAGCGGATTCTGTCATGAGAAAGTTCGGGATTGCTCTGTCCCCGGAGGTGGAGCATGTCTGAAACCATACCGGGAATGACCCGGACAGGAAGAATATTGTTGTTTTAGTTTGCTGCAGATGAGTTCATTCGTAATCGAAGGCGGACACAGGCTGAGCGGTGCCATCCGCCCCCAGGGAGCCAAGAATGAGGCTCTGGAAGTCATAAGTGCATGTCTGCTCACTTCAGAGGAAGTGACTATCTCGAATGTCCCAGAGATTCTTGATGTCAGGAATCTAATCCTTCTCCTTGAGGGGATGGGGGTCAAAGTGACAAGGCACGAAAAAGGGAAATATACATTCAAGGCGGACGATATAGACCTTGAATATGTGGAAAGCGAGGAATTTGTCCGCAAATGCGCCGCTCTCAGGGGGTCTGTCATGGTTGTAGGGCCTTTGCTTGCCCGTTTCGGCAGTGCATGGTTCCCCAAGCCGGGCGGAGACAAGATAGGCAGGAGGCGGGTGGACACCCATATCTCAGGAATGGTCAGCCTCGGTGCGGAGCTCAGCTATGACAGCGACAGGAAGGCCTTCTTCCTGCATGTGCCTGAAGGCCGACATCTGGAAGGCAGGTACATGCTTCTGGACGAGGCTTCGGTTACCGGTACGGCAAACATACTGATGGCGGCTGTCCTGGCGGAGGGTACAACAACGATATACAATGCGGCATGCGAGCCGTATATCCAGCAGCTTTGCTCCCTTCTGTCCGCAATGGGGGCAAAGATAAGCGGCAGGGGTTCCAATCTGCTGACAGTCGAAGGTGTCGCCGGCCTGCATGGTGCCGCGCATGTGATCCTTCCGGATATGATCGAGGTCGGGAGCTTCATCGGCATGGCGGCGATGAACAGCAGTTCCATCACTATCAAGGATGTGTCATATGGCGACCTGGGCATCATCCCGGACTCGTTCCGCCGGCTCGGGATCAATCTCGAGCAGAGAGGAGACGACATATTCGTCCCGGAACAGGACAGCTATGTGATAGAATCCTTTCTGGACGGATCCATAATGACGATTGCCGATGCCCCGTGGCCAGGGCTTACACCGGACCTCCTGAGTGTAATGCTGGTTGTCGCCACGCAATGCAGGGGAAGTGTGCTGATACATCAGAAAATGTTCGAGAGCAGGCTGTTCTTCGTGGACAGGCTGATTGACATGGGGGCCCAGATAATACTCTGTGATCCGCACAGGGCTGTTGTCATAGGGCATGACCACAAGTTCCAGCTGAAGGCGAACAATATGCTTTCCCCGGATATCAGGGCCGGAATCGCACTTCTCATAGCGGCAATGTCCGCTTCAGGTACCAGTGTGATAGGGAATATAGAGCAGATTGACCGGGGATATGAGGATATCGACATCCGTCTGAATGCCCTGGGGGCATGCATCGCCCGTCAGTAGGCTACAGTTTCCGGATGATATTGAGCCCGTCCCTTACAGGGAGAATCACAGATTCGACCCTTGCATCGTTTCTGACAATCTCGTTGAACCGGGCTATGCCTTGTGTCTGCCTGTCCTGCGGAAGAGGGTCGAGACAGACCTTGCCGTCCCAGAGGACATTGTCTGCCAGTATGTATCCGCCCGGCTTCAGCATGTCGAAGACGAGACTGTAATATTCCGGATACTCCCTTTTGTTGGCATCCATGTATATGAGCCCGTACTGCTCTTCTCCCGCATCGATGCCTGCGGCCAGCCTTTTCAGTGTATCTTTCGCATCTCCGATGTGCAGAGAGACTTTTCCGGATACTCCGGCCATTTCAAGGCCTTCCGTTATGATGTCTTCAAGCTCATCGTTGATTTCCAGCGTGTCAAGATGCCCGTTTTCAGGCAGTCCTCCGGCAATGCATACTGCCGAGTACCCTGTGAACGTACCGAGCTCCAGTGCCTTGGACGGGCTTATCATTCTGGTAAGCATCGTCAGGAAGCGGCCCTGGACCGCACCTGAAAGCATCCTGGCATGGTTTGTCCTTATGTTTGTCTGCCGTTCAATCCATGCAAGCGCATCCGTTTGCGCCGAGGAATGGTCCAGGATATATCTGTATAAAGCATCCATTGTGTATAGATTAGTGCCGCATGTCAGATGAAAATCAGCCGTGAAAGGTTGTCCCTGCTGAAGAGCCGGCATGCCATTTCCTTTATCTCGGAGGCTGTGACAGCCTCGATTTCCCCGCGTATCCTGCAGTCGTCAGGAATCATCCCGTATGTGAGGAGGCTCTTGCCCATTGACAGGCACTGTGTCTCCCCGTTGTCAGAGCTTATGGCGAGCTGTCCGAGCAGTTGTTTCTTTGCGGCTTTCAGCCTGCTTTCATTCATCTCCCTGGCCTGCAGGCGGGTAATCTCCTTGTCTATTGCCTTGAAGCATCTGTCAAGGTTGTCCTTGTCGCATCCGAGACATATGGCTACAATCCCGGTGTCTGCATATTGGGTATATGAACATTCCACCCCATAGACCCAGCCGTTCTTTTCCCTGAGCACTGAATTCAGGATGGAATTTGTTGCCGGGCCACCGAGGATATTGCACAGCAGGATGGTCGCTATCCTCTCTTTCTCTTCATACAGGGAAGGCGCGGTACCTCCGATTACGCAGTTTACCTGATGGTTGCGTTTAGAGACTGTCTTGTCGAATCTTGTGGCGGCGGGACGGCAGCATTTCCTGGCATGGCTGCTTTCTGCAGGTGCAGGAGAGGAACAGGCCTCCGGTCCCGCACCGTCTCCCTGGCCGAAGAATTTCCCGGACAGCTTCAGGACAGTCTTTTCCATCTTTTCTTCCGGCAGGTCTGCGACTATCGTGAACGCCATTTCTCCCGGGACGAACTTTTCCTTTACGAACCGTCTCAATTCTTCCGGACCTGTCTTTCTTACGGACGAGACGGTGCCGAGAATCGGTCCGGACAGCGGATGTCCGGCAAACAGCATTTCCTCGAACCTGTCATATACATCTTCCGAAGGGGAATCCTTGTACGAGTTTATCTCGTCTATGACCACGCCCTTCTCGGTCTCAATCTCTCCTGCCGGGAATACCGGGGATGTCGCCAGCTCGAACAGGAGGGATGCAGCCTTTGGCAGGTCTTCCTTCAGGACTGTCGCATGCAGTACAATCTCTTCCTTTGTAGTGTATGCGTTGAGCTCTCCGCCCAACCTGTCGAGATACCCGTTGATGGTCCGGGCATTCTTCCTTTCTGTACCCTTGAAGAGGGTATGTTCCACAAGATGCGCTATCCCTGAGTGGTAGCCCTGCTCGTCACGCGTGCCGCATCTGATGCTCAGTGCGCAATATCCGACGGCAGATCCGCCTCTCCTGACAGCATATCTTATCCCGCAAGGTGCTTTACCGCATTTCATCCCGGAATCTGTCTGCAGTTATTCTCATTATGTCCTCGACCAGGAATCCCGGTCCGGTCTTCCGGTTGATGCGGTGCTTCCTGAAATAGAAAAGCTCGTGTGTCCCTGCATCTATAAGCATCTTATAGCAATACGATCCTGTGACAGGGTCCTGCGGATATACGGTATAGCTTACGAGGGTGTTTGGCACATTCTTCAGCATGAAGTCATCGGCCAGCTGGGTGTCGACGGCTGTTATCCCGCCGGTAAAGTACACCCTTTCAATTTCCGGGGTGATTTCCTCGGACAGGTCCTCCCGCGCAAAGACGATTCTCATGTCGTCCGACTCCATTATGCCGGAACAGCGGGATGACAGGGAGGAATATGCATTGAGATCCCTGTCGAGCTCGTGCATCACATGTTCCTGGATGATGTCTATCAGTGCCGGGAGAAAGATGAATTCCCTTCCGGACGGATATTTTGCGGCACGCACAGGAATGGATACGAGTTCAAGCATGTTCCCGATGCCCTTTTGGGCTTCCTTTCCTCCCTTTATCAGGGACAGCATCTCGATTCCCGGTTCGCTTTCTTTCCTGAACCTGCTTTTGAGGGGGATCAGGAAATAATAGTCGCTGCTCTCCTTGAGTTCATTGAATTCCGGAAGGGTGCAGAATTCGAACGGGGATATGGTCCATCTTGCGCGGATCTCTTCTTTGAGCGACGCATCGAAGAACTCGTTTCCTGACAGGACTATCCTGGTGGTCTTTTCGGGAAAATCCTTTATCTTTTCATCCTTGGTCGTTATCTGTGCCTGCGCGGACATTATTGCAGGTATAAGGGCCGATATGGCCAGAAGTATGAATTTTCTCATCTCAATACACGATATTCCAGGGTCTCCGGGCAAATGGAGATATGGCTGGAAAATAAAACAATAAGCTAACTTTCCTGAACGGGCAGCAAAGTTACAAAAATATGATTAAATTTGTCGGTTATGACAGAATATATAGTATCAGCGAGAAAATACCGTCCGGACACCTTCGAGTCTCTGGTAGGGCAGGACAATATAGCCCGTACCCTGAAAAATTCGATAGTCCGCGGGCAGCTTGCTCACGCATACCTGTTCTGCGGCCCGCGCGGGGTCGGCAAGACAAGTACGGCAAGGATATTTGCAAAGACAATAAACTGCTCCGACCCGACTCCTGACATGGAGCCGTGCGGGAAATGCGAGTCATGCATCTCCTTTTCAGAGGGCCGCTCCTACTGTATCCACGAGCTTGATGCAGCATCGAACAATGGCGTGGATGACATCAAGGCTCTCATGGAGCAGGTCCGGATTCCCCCGCAGGTGGGCAGGTACAGCGTATATATAATCGATGAGGTGCATATGCTTTCCCAGTCGGCCTTCAATGCGTTCCTGAAGACCCTTGAAGAGCCGCCGGCACATGCTATCTTCATACTGGCGACTACCGAGAAGCACAAGATCCTCCCGACAATCCTTTCAAGGTGCCAGACATACGACTTTAACAGGATTACTGTCGGGGATATGGTCAGGAATCTGAGGCATATAGCTGAGAATGAGCATATCAGCATCGATGACGAGTCCCTGCATGTGATAGCGGCGAAGGCTGACGGGGCGATGAGGGATGCCCTCACGATATTTGACCAGACGGTGGCCTTCTGCGGTACGGAAGTCAGATATCAGGATGTCCTTGCCAATCTGAATGTCCTTGACTATGAACATTGTTTCAGTCTTGTCGACGACTTCCTTTCCGGGGACTACGCCGCGGCTCTCCTGAAGTTTGATGAGGTCCTGTCCAAAGGCTTCAACGCCCTGCATTTCGTTGCGGCCTTGAGCCGGCATTTCAGGGACCTGATAGTCAGCCGCAGTTCCGGTCTGGATGCACTTCTTGAACTGCCCGATTCGCTGAAGCAGAAATATCGCGAGCAGGCTTCGCGGTGTTCCATGCAGTTCCTGTATGAATGTCTGAATATCACGACACAGTGTGAATCCGGATACCGCATGAGCGTAAATCCGAGGCTGCATATAGAGTTCGCTCTGATGCGGCTCAGTTTCCTGGTCCGGGCCCAGCAGCAGGCTTCGGCGCCTTTGCAGTCTGCGGCTTCTTCACAGTCTGCGGCTTCTTCACAGTCTGCGGCGCCTTCGCAGACGTCTCAGCAGGTCTCCCGACCGGCTCAGGCTGCATGGCAGCATCCAACCCTGCAACAGCAGCAGTCCGTGCAGCAGGCCCAGCCAATTCAGCCGGGGCAGCAGTCTCAGGCAGCACGGCAGCATCCAACCCTGCAACAGCAGCAGTCCGTGCAGCAGTCTCAGGCAGCCCAACTGGCACAGCCGGGGCAGCAGTCCCAGCCAATTCAGCCGGGACAGCAGTCTCAGCCAATTCAGCCGGGGCAGCAGTCCCAGCCAATTCAGCCGGGACAGCAGTCTCAGCCAATTCAGCCGGGGCAGCCAGCACCATCAGCCCAGCCGGTTCCGCCGGCATCGTCAGAGCAGCAGTCACAGCCAGCCCGGTCGGTAAAGCCGTCTCAGCCGGAACAGCCAGCACGGCCATCGGGAGCGCAGCCTGAATCCGTGTCGCATGAGGCGGCACAGTCCGCGTCCGTCCCCGAGGAGCAGCCAAGACCGCGCAGGAGGGTAGTGGCATCAGCTTCTTCCTTGTCTATCAAGTCCATGATGACCTCCAAGGACCAGGCTCCAGCATCTGATGCATCCTCAGCCAATGGTACGGACCATGCCGTACAGCCGTTGCCTGATAAGGATGCAGTCAGGCGGAAATGGAGTGCCCTTGTGTCTGCATATGCTTCACAGCCCCGTCTGGCCAATACCCTTTCGGCGGCTTCCCTTGAATTTGAGGATACGGACGACGGGAAGATGATAGTCCGGTTTACGGTGTTGAACGATGCCCAGAAAAAATGGATTGAGGACAAACGCCTGAATGAACTGGAGGCGCGTATCCAGCGCCTTGCCGGCTCGCCGCGTATTCTGCTCAGGGTAGCGGCTCCGGCAGATGAGCAGGTGGCAGCGGCACCGTACACACCGAGTGAGAAGGCAAAGGACCTTATGCGGAGCAATGAGGAAGTAAGGAACCTTGTTTCGGACTTCGGGCTCGATGTCAAGTGATGCCGTTTTTGAAAGAAGGATAATTTACAGATAAAACAGAGATTCCATATGAAATTGCGTTGCGAGAACCTTGTAAAGAAATATGGTGTAAGGACAGTCGTGAAAGGCGTCTCGATGGAGGCAGAGCAAGGCGAGATTGTCGGATTCCTCGGACCTAACGGGGCAGGGAAGACGACGAGCTTCTATATGATTACCGGGCTTATTGTGCCTAACGCGGGGAAGATATTCCTCGATGACGAGGATATCACGTCTCTGCCGATGTACAAGAGGGCCCAGAAA
Organism: uncultured Bacteroidales bacterium; assembly: GCA_944323805.1. Lineage (GTDB taxonomy): Bacteria > Bacteroidota > Bacteroidia > Bacteroidales > UBA932 > Cryptobacteroides. The sequence continues at coordinate 39,843 of CALUTW010000007.1, forward strand.
GGCGTCGGATATCTTGCCCAGGAAGCGTCAGTATTCCGCCGCATGTCTGTCGAGGACAACATCATGTCTGTAATGGAGATGAAAGGCTACAGCAAGGCTGAAAGGAAGGAGCGCCTTGAGTCGCTGATCGACGAGTTCGGCCTCCATAAGGTGCGCAAGAGTCTCGGCATACAGCTCTCCGGAGGCGAAAGACGCCGGTGCGAGATAGCCAGGGCCCTGTCGATAGACCCTAAGTTCATACTTCTCGACGAGCCTTTCGCAGGTGTCGACCCTATCGCCGTGGAAGATATCCAGCATATAATCGCAAAGCTGAAATACAAGAATATAGGCGTTATAATCACAGACCATAATGTCGGGGAGACGCTTGCAATCATTGACCGTGCCTATCTGCTGTATGAAGGTACGATATTGCAGAGCGGAACACCGGAGCAGCTTGCGGCTGACGACGATGTCCGGACAAAGTATCTGGGCTCCAACTTCGTGCTCAAGAGGTCTGTCGCCTTCGGGAAGCCGGAAGACAGGCAGAAATGACAAGGGTAATAAAGCAGAAGATACCCTTTTTAGCCCTCTCGTCAATATACATATGCCTTGATATCCTCGGGAGTAATCCTGTCTCCGGAAAGTATCAGCAGCCTTTCCACCACATTCCTCAATTCCCGGATATTTCCGGTCCAGCTCTTGTCCACGAGCATCTTCATGGCTTCCGGGTCGACCTCCCGCCGAGCCATTGCAGTCTCTGTGCAGATCTGGTCGATGAAATAGTCCACCAGAAGCGGTATGTCCGATTTCCTCTCGTCCAGGGACGGGACACGTATGACAATTACGCTGAGTCTGTGATAAAGGTCCTCGCGGAAATTCCCTTTTGCAATCTCTTCCTTGAGATTCTTGTTTGTGGCGGCAATTACACGGACGTCCACCTGGATATCCTTGTCGCTGCCGACCCGTGACAACTTCTTTTCCTGCAGCACCCTCAGCACCTTTGCCTGGGCGGCGAGGCTCATGTCTCCGATTTCGTCAAGGAACAGAGTGCCGCCGTCCGCCTGCTCGAATTTTCCCTTGTGCTGCTTTATGGCGGAAGTGAATGCCCCTTTCTCATGGCCGAAAAGCTCGCTTTCAATCAGTTCGGACGGGATTGCTGCACAGTTTACCTCGATGTATGGCATCGAGGACCTGTTGCTCTTCTGGTGGAGATTGCGTGCGACAAGCTCCTTGCCGGTCCCGTTCGAGCCTGTGATAAGGACTCTTGCATCCGTCGGGGCTACCCTTTCAATCATTTCCCTGACCCGGACTATTTCAGGGGATTCCCCTATCATCTGCTGCCCGTATACTTTCTTCTTCAGGATTCTCGTCTCTTTCACGAGGGAGACCTTTTCCGTGGCATTCTTGATTGTGATAAGTATCCTGTTGAGGTCGAGAGGTTTCTGGATGAAGTCGAATGCCCCTTTCTTTATGCATTCTACTGCCGTGTCTATGTCCCCGTGTCCGGAAATCATTATCACTGCGGAGTCGACCCCGTCCTGATGAAGCTTGTCCAGCACCTCTATGCCGTCCATGTTAGGCATCTTGATATCGCAGAAGATCACATTGTACCTTTCCTTTTCTGCCATCTCGCATCCCTGGGCCCCGTCCTCGGCGACATCGGTTTCATATCCTTCGTCTGTCAGTATCTCTTTCAGGGAATTCCTTATCGAACGCTCATCATCTATTATAAGAATTTTCATGTCGGAAATTTTTAAACGGTCAGTTACCATACAAATATCGGACATTTTCTTATCTCTTTTCATAAAAATTTATATTTTTGTCAGTTAAACGTGTACTGATGCATATACCTGACATAATCATCGCAATAGACGGCTATTCATCCACAGGCAAGAGTTCTTTTGCCCGGCTTATTGCTGATGAGTTTGATTTTCTGTATCTTGACTCCGGTGCGCTCTACCGCGGGGTTACCCTTTACGCAATAGAGAACGGGCTTGTATCCGGTTCCGGGAAGATTGATGTCCCGGCGCTTGAGATTGCAATGGCAGACCTCGATATCCATTTCGAGGGACACGGAAGCCGCAGCATGACCTATATGGGAAGCCGCTGCATCGAGAAGGATATCCGCACCCTGCAGGTGTCGGGCAAGGTAAGTCCGGTGGCTGCGGTGCCTCAGGTCAGGGATTACGTGGACCGGAAGCTCAGGGAGCTCGGGCGCAGGAAGCGGGTGGTGCTTGACGGCAGGGATATCGGCACGACTGTATTCCCGGATGCCGAGCTGAAGATATTCATGGTTGCAGATGCGGCCGTGAGGGCACAGAGGCGTGCTGACGAGATGCGGTCGAAAGGGGAGGAGGTGTCGTATGAGGATGTGCTGAAGAATCTCCAGGAGAGAGACTATATCGACTCCCACAGGGATGCTTCCCCGCTTGCAAAAGCAGACGATGCAATAGTACTTGACAATTCCCGGATGACGCTTCAGGACCAGATGGTATGGATACGCGGTATCATCAGGGACAGGTTCAATCTGAATGGCAGGGACTGACGTATGAATATTACCGTAGACATTGACAGCAATTCCGGCTTCTGCGCCGGTGTGATAAGGGCGATAGGAAAGGCGGAGGATTTCATGGACAGCCATGCGGCTGACGGGAAGAAACTGTTTTCGCTCGGGGCGATAGTGCATAATGACGCCGAACTGAAGCGGCTTGAATCGAAGGGCCTTGTCTGCATAGACAGGGATGACCTTGACGATATGCTTGATGCAGGCGGTGAATCTCTTCTTATAAGGGCGCATGGGGAACCTCCCCAGACTTATGTCAAGGCACGGTCGCATGGATTCGATATCATAGACTGTACCTGCCCAGTGGTGCTGAGGCTTCAGAAGGATATCCGTGATGCCTATGACAGGCTCAGGCCGGTGGATGGCCAGATAGTGCTTTTCGGAAAGCCTGGCCATGCCGAGGTCCTCGGGCTCATAGGACAGGTTGACGGCAATGCGACGGTCATCGAGAATATGCAGATGCTGCAGGATGCGGTGGCTTCCGGGGAGATAGACCTGATGCGGCCTGTCGAGATCTTTTCACAGACGACGAAGAGCCCGGCCGAATATGCGGCGATATGCACGAGACTGGAGACGATGATGGCCGAGGCGAATGAGCTCCCTCTGGAAAGGTTCAGGGGACGGCAAATGTTTGTCCGGCACGATACCATATGCTCGCAGGTGGCGACAAGGCATGCCAGGCTTTCGGCCTTTGCCATGGAGCATGATATAATAATTTTCGTATCCGGGAAGTCCAGCTCCAATGGCAAGGTCCTGTGCGAAAGATGCAAGTCGCTGAACATAAGGACATACCACATAGATTCCCCTGCAGAGTTGCGGAGAGAGTGGTTCAGGGAGGATGACAAGGCCGGGGTCTGCGGGGCGGCATCCACTCCGAAATGGCTGCTTGAAGCCGTTGCGAAGGAGATACTGTCATATAATCATCCCGTACCGGAGTCTTCTGCGGATTGACAGAAAATTTTGCAGAATGTCCGACAATTTATAATTTTGCACCCGCAAAAACTTACAGTCAATCATTTAAACGAAATATTATGGCAACAACAGCTGACTTTAAGAACGGTCTTTATCTTAACTTCAACGGGAAACCATGTTCTATCGTATGGTTCCAGCATGTGAAGCCTGGAAAAGGTCCGGCTTTCGTGAAGACAAAACTGCGCAACCTCGAGAACGGCCGCATACTTGAGAACACCTTCACTGCAGGAGCTAAAATCGAGACAATCAATGTGGAACGCAGACCATACCAGTTCCTGTACAAGGATGAGGACGGATATAACTTCATGCATGAGGAGACTTTCGAGCAGATCCACCTCGAAGAGGACCTTGTAGACAATGCGGACCTTATGAAGGAGGGACAGCATGTCGAGATGATGTTCGTGGCTGACGAGGAAAGGTGCCTGACATGCGAGCTTCCGACATATGTGGAGCTTGAGGTAACCTATACCGAGCCTGCCGTGAAAGGGGATACAGCCTCTACAAGCGCCATGAAGGAAGCAACCCTTGAGACTGGGGCTACAATCATGGTTCCTCTGTTCATCAACCAGGGAGACAAGATCAGGGTAAATACGACTGACAGGTCATACGGAGAAAGGGTAAAATAGTTGTCTTTTCCCGGAAAGGATTATTTGAAATCGACCGGCTCAAAAGGGCATTTCTGCGTTACGCTTGAAATTCCTCTTTTGAGCCGGCTTTTTGTGCAGGAACGTTCCTCTTTGACTACTATACTATTCGGCAGATTTCGGGAGCCTTACGGTAAAGCATGCCCCCTTGAGCCCGAATGATTTCTGGTAAAGGATTTCCCCGTTGCATTTCTCGACGATATTCCGGCATATTGCAAGCCCCAGCCCTGTCCCCGAACTTTTGGTCGTGAAATTCGGCGTGAACAGCTTTCCGAGATTCTCCTCGCTGACTCCGGGGCCGTTGTCCTCGAATACAATGTCGTAATACCCGTCCTTCACGCTGTTGCGGATATATATGTTGATCATTCCCTTGCGTGGCTCAAGCCCGTGCTCGATGTCCTCTTTCTGCTGTATCTCTATAGCCTGTATTGCATTGGTCATGAGGTTGACGAAAACGCGTATAAGCTGAGGCTTAGGCGCCATTACGGTCGCTCCGGAAAGTCCCATGTAGGACATTTCTATGTTGTCCTTGTTGTCGAATATGGTAAGCTGCTCCGTCATTGTCCTGTCAAGGTCGATAAGGACAGGCTCCTCGCTGTACAGTTTCGCGAATGTCGAGAATTCGTTTGCGGTATCCGTGAGTATATCGATATGTTCAAGGACGACTGATGCGACCTTGTCGAATTTTTCGCTCCAGGAAGGGTCGTTTTTCTGTTTGAGCCGGATCAGGCGCTGGATCTCGAGCTTGATAGGGGTAAGCGGATTCTTTATCTCATGAGCGACCTGCCTGGCCATCTCGCTCCATGCCTTGTCCCTTTCGGCCTGCGCAAGTTTCCTTGTGCTGTCTGACAGGTCGTGCACCATCCTGTTGTAGGCCTCCACGAGTGTCGAAAGCTCGTCATCCCTCCTGTATATGATATATTCGAGCCCGTGTATCCTGGTCGAGTTCATCTTCTGGCCCATCTTGATGATAGGCTTGAACATCGTATTGACAACCGTTGTGCTTACTACAATTGTCGCAATGAGAAGTATCAGGAAAATGTTGATGATTGTGGCCGAATGGAAGAATGCGTCCCTCTTGAAGTCATATCCTCCCTGGTCAGTATAGGGGGCATTCAGTATTGCGATCATCTTCCCTTCGCTGTTGAACAGCGGGGCATACAGGGAATAGAACCGGTGCCCGGCAAACTTTTCCCTGGCGATGAAGAAGCGCTGCTTCTCATATATTATATTGTAGTAGGCATCCTGGTTTATTCTGGAACCGAGGACCATCCTGTCGAATATCTCCGGGGTCGTGGTCTTGAATATCCTTCCTCCCGGGGTGTACAGGTTTATGTCGGACTTTGTCATGTTCCCCACCTCATTGATTATGTCCGAGAATTCCTGTGAGTTCAGGGCATGGTAGTCATGTACATATCTCATCCTGGACTCCAGCATCGCCTGGATGGTGCTTATCTTGCTGGACATGATGTTGTACATGTTGTTCTCGTTCCGGTTGTATACGAAAGTCACGCTTGCCGAAGTCATTATGACCAGTGTCAGGCACAGCGAGACGGTAAGGACGGTATTGATCCTCGACCTGTAGTAATTCCTGCGGAACGTGCTCTTCCTGTCCCTGCGCCTGTTCGAGAACAGGTACAGCATGCTGAACGTTATCAGCAGCAGGTATGAGAATGTTATAAGGTAAGGCATCGCACCTCTTACAGGCCGGGAGATGATGATGACCTCGTCCTGTGATATGCGGTTTACGAAATGGACGTATTTCCTCGACCGTACAATGTCCGTGCTCGAGAATTCACTGTCCTGGCCACTGTCCCCGATGACGGTCGGATAGGCAAAATTGCCTTTATATGTGACCAGCTTCCTCGAGATGTACTTGGCGTATGAATAGGCAGGAGGCATGGATATGTTTCCCGGACCGGTCAGCAGGCCTGGGATGTTGCCGTATCCTCTGTTGGTCGAATAGGATTTCGGCTTTACCTCCAGGAACATCCTGATGATGCCGGATTCCTCGGAATAGAATATGAACATGCCGATATAGCTCGGGATGCCTTTGTCATTGACATATATGAACCTTGAATTCCCGGCTATCGGAGACCCGTTGCGGACCCTGCTGTTGAAGTATTCGAGACAGCTCATCCATCTTCCCGTGGTGCCGGACATAATCTGGTCTGAATCCATGCATAATGTGACGGTAATGTCATAGTTCTGCGATATGCCGGTAAGGTAGGTCTCGGTAAGGCGGTTGATGATCATTATGCTGTTCATGCTTTCCCGGCTTATGGCCGAGATGAACGGGTCATCGGCAATGTCGTTCTCCACCGACCTGAGCTGGAGCTCCACTCCGAGGTCCCTGTCCACTGCGAGCCTGTTCGCCCAGACTTCCTCCCTGTTCTGCTCTTTCTGGAAGCCGAGTATCCCGGCCATCGATGTCAGATAGCCTGCGCATACGGCGGCGAAACAGAAGAGGAATCTCAATGAGAATGCATTGTACCGGATGCCCGCATAGTATCTCAGGACGGGCTTGAGCATCTGGATCAGGAGGAGTATCGAGAAGAACAGTGTGGAATATGACAGATATACGAGTATCGTGTAGACGGATATCTCGTTCAACAGGTAGAGCTCGAGCGATATGCTGGAGTTGATGATGAGGCTTTTCAGGCTGAAATGCGTATAGGCGCATACCAGCAGGATCATTGTCGTTATCCCTGCCGTGTATCCTGTCCTTGCCCTGACGGTCTGCCTTCTCATCACAATCTCCATGAAATTCCTTCTGACGAGAAATACGCATATGATATACAGGAATATGGCGATATTCACTATTATGAGCGCACCGAAGGAATACAGTATCTGCCCTCCTGCATATATCGTCGGCGAGAAGAACCTGGAGTTGATCTGATGGCCGAGAATGTATGAAAGCGCAGACATCACGACTATTATCACGGATACAATGATATAATTCTCTATCGACCTGCGGGACCACAGGAACAGCACTGCGGCAATCGTGACGAGGAATATCGCGAACCATCTTATGGTGGAGTCGGCGAAGAATGCAGGGACCTGGTTGAGGTCGGTCGTGACCTTGAACATCGGGATTCCGTCAATTATCACCGGTGTCCCTCCCGGCTCGCTTATCGGCTGGATGTCGAAATAGGAGGACAGCCTGAGATGCGGGTTGATGCCGTTCTCCATGTTCCGGATTCCTTCAAGCAGGGTGTTCTTTATCTCGAGGCCTGCGATTACCTTGCAGTCTATGCCGTCGGATACGGACTTGACAATGTACCATTTGGAGCCGAGGCTGACATAGCTGGCATTACCGGATATCCCGGCAAGGGGGGATATGAGGCTCGAGCGGAGATTGGAGAATTTCTGGAATATCAACCTTATCCCCGTGTCATCGTTTGCAATCGGGAACTGGTTGCACCAGGACTGCAGCGTATCATATACGTATCTGTATATGACCATGTCTTCGGGAAGGTCATCCAGGATGAGCCATGAGCGGTGGTCCGCCTTCATTGCCCTGTCAACTTCCCTGTCGAGGATTTCCATCCGTTTCTCTATGAGCCTTTCGGTCCTTGACGCCACCCTTTCCGGGTTCATCGGGGAGGTGTTTGCTATCAGAGACAGCAGAAAAAGGACGGCAGCGGTTATCAGACATATCTTATAGCCGTTTCTCCTGAGATAGTTCCTGTTGACAGACCCGATTTCCATTGTGTTTGATGTATCAGTTATTCATGGTGGTAGGGCTGCCCTTTCATTATGGTAAATGCCCTGTACAGCTGTTCGGCGAAGATGGTCCTGACCATCTGGTGAGAAAATGTCATTTTCGAGAGCGAGATGCTGGAATTGCTCCTCCTGTACACTTCTTCGGAGAATCCGTATGCACCGCCGATGACAAATACGATATCCCTGCCTCCAAGGGAGATTTTCCGTTCGAGCGCCTCTGCGAATCCTGTCGACGAGTATTCCTTCCCGTGCTCATCGAGCAGGATGACCTCGTCGCTGTCCCTGACGGCCTTGAGGACCAGTTCCCCCTCCTTCTTCCTGATCTGTTCCCTGCTGAGGGACGATACATTCTTCAGTTCCGGGATTTCATTTACCGAGAAGGCACAGTAGTGCTTAAGCCTTGAGACATATACGTCAAGTCCTTCCTTTATCCAATTCTTCTCTGTCTGTCCGACAGTGAGCATGGTGATCTTCATACCGGATAGCTAAGTGTGTCATACAAAGGTAAGAATGTGGCTCGGTATTTGCAATAATACGGCTCTGCTATCTGTAATCAGCAATGAATAAAATTCTGAACATAATGCTGTTGCCGCTGATGGTATTCATATGTGCGGAACCGGCTGCCGTGGCCCAGGATGACTCCTACGATGTGTTCGTCCCGATTGCAAAGTATATCAGGCAGGGGAATGCCGGCAAGCTGTCCGCATGGTTCGCCGATAATCTCGAGGTGACAGTGATATCATCATCCAACGATTCGAGCAGGAATCAGGCCAGGCAGATTGTCAAGGCATTCTTCGATTCATACACGCCGCGCTCCTTTGACATTACCCATACTGCAGGGCGTTCAAACATGAAATATGCTCTCGGGGTGCTCAATGCAGGAGGGGAGATGTTCGAGGTAACGATATTTGTCAATTACAGCGGTTCGGGCTACAGGATTCAGCAGCTTAAGATAGACAGGGCAAGGTAGGATTTCAGGAATATTTCTGGCATGGTCTTTGCAAAATAGATTTGCAGGTTAGTTTAGTTGTTAATAATAGGGTTATAGTGGTCGACGGGTAGCCGGTTTTCCGGTTACCCGTCGATTCTATTTTGGACAGCCCTATTTCTGCCTTATGAATATCCGTACCGGGCATCCGGTAAAATCGAACTTCTCCCTGAGCCTGTTTTCAAGGAATCTCTTGTATGGCTCCTTGACGTATTGCGGCAGGTTGCAGAAGAACGCGAATGCAGGGGATTTCGTAGGCAGCTGGGTCACATATTTGATCTTGACATACTTGCCTTTCCATGCCGGAGGAGGGTAGTTCTCTATTTCCGGGAGCATTTCCTCGTTCAGCACGGATGTGGATATTTTCTTGGAGTAGTTTGCATAGACCCTGGCGACGGCATCGAGGACATCCATGATACGCTGCTTCTTTATGACAGAGGTAAATATTACCGGGATGTCGTTGAACGGGGCGAGCCTTTCCTTCAAGGCGGCCTCATATCTCTTGAGCGTGTTGCTGTCCTTCTCTACCGTATCCCATTTGTTTACCACAAGGACGCATCCTTTCCTGTTCTTTTCTATCAGGCTGAATATGTTCATGTCCTGGGCTTCCATCCCGTGCTGGGCATCGATCATGAGCACGCATACATCGGAATGCTCTATTGCCCTTATCGACCTGAGGACCGAATAGAACTCCAGGTCTTCATGTACCTTGGCCTTCTTCCTCATACCGGCGGTATCCACAAGCATGAATTCGTGCCCGAACTTGTTGTAATGCGTTGCAATCGAGTCCCTTGTAGTCCCTGCGATAGGAGTGACGATGTTCCTTTCATTGCCGAGGAGGGCATTTGTAAGCGAGGACTTCCCTACATTTGGACGGCCTACTATCGCTATCCTTGGCAGTTCAGGATGGTCGTTCTCCGCCGAGGCATCCGCCGGGAGACGCCTGACAATCTCGTCAAGCAGATCTCCTGTCCCGCTGCCGTTGGCAGACGATATGCTCCATACATCTCCCAGGCCGAGGGAATAGAACTGGTACGTGTCATACATCTTCTCTCCGGAATCCACCTTGTTGACAGCCAGCACCACAGGTTTCCCGCTTTTCCTGAGCAGGTCGGCAATCTCCGCGTCATAGTCTGTAATGCCGGTGGAGGCCTCTGTCATGAAGAGGATTACATCGGCTTCCTCAATCGCCAGCACGACCTGCTTGCGGATCTCTTCCTCGAAGATATCATCTGAGTTGGATGTGTAGCCTCCCGTATCGACGACGGAAAACTCGGTCCCGCACCATTCGCATTTGCCGTAATGCCTGTCCCTGGTCACTCCGGCAGTTTCATCCACAATGGCCTGCCTCATTCCCACGAGACGGTTGAAAAGGGTCGACTTGCCTACGTTAGGCCTTCCTACTATTGCTACAAGACTCATTTGTTTTCCTCCGCAGTTTTATCTGTTAGCCCGCATCCCGCACAGTCCCCGCATCCGAGGTCGCTGCAGGAAGGGTATTTCTTCCCGTTCTTCTTCCCCCAGAGCCGCAGCTCCTCTTCCTTGGCGCACCTTATCCCGAGTTTCTTCATTGCCGGGTTGTGGCTTATCTCCGTGTCGGGGAATCTTCCGTTCTTGCGGAAGATGATGTTGAAGCAAAGTCCGGTTACGCTGATTCCCACCAGCAGCAGGGCGGCGATGAATATCTCCATATGGAATGTCAGAATATGAAGCTGTCGCTTATCGGCTCGTAATTATATACCTTGTCGATTATATTGGCGAATGTGTCGGCTACCGACAGTACGGTAATCTTGCTCTTGTCCTTTTCAGGGTCGGCAGAGAGCGGAATAGTATCCGTGACGATTACCTCCTCAAGGGCGGAATCGGCTATCCTCTCGTATGCGCTGCCTGAGAATACCGCATGTGTGGCGCATGCCCTTACGCTGAGTGCGCCCATTTCCTTGAGTACATTCGCAGCCTTGGTAAGTGTCCCGGCGGTATCGATCATGTCATCGACAATTACCACGTTCTTGCCGGCGACATCCCCGATTGCCGTGATGGAGCCTACGACATTGGCCCTTTCGCGGGACTTGTGGCAGACGATTACCGGGCACTGGAGATACCTGGCATATGCATTGGCCCTCTTTGCCCCGCCCATGTCAGGAGCCGCAATCGCGAGATTCTCGATATTGAGGCCTCTGAGGTATGGAAGGAATATGTTGCTTGCATATATATGGTCCACCGGGAAATCGAAGAATCCCTGGATCTGGTCGGCATGCAGGTCGCAGGTCATGACCCTGTCGCATCCGGCAGCATGAAGGATATTCGCCACGAGCTTTGCGCCGATTGATACTCTCGGCTTGTCCTTCCTGTCCTGCCTTGCCCATCCGAAATATGGCATGACCGCAATCACAGTGTGTGCCGATGCACGTTTTGCCGCATCAATCATCAGGAGCAGTTCGAAAAGATTGTCTACAGGCGGGAATGTCGACTGTACGATGAATACTGTCGCCCCCCTGACACTCTCGTTGAATGACGGCTGGAATTCTCCGTCGCTGAATGTCAGGACATCTGACTTGCCGAGCTCGATGTTGAGAGAGCGGGCAATCTTCTCTGCGAGGGGTCTTGAGCTCCTGCAGGCAAATAATTTCATTTTGTGTTCGTTGTGCATCGTATATGGGATTTAGTCTATTTCTCTTCCTTTTTCATTTCTTCCAGGAGCGACCCGATGTAATCGAGTATCTCCTCCTTTCCTTCCCCGGTCTCGGCCGAACTGATGAATACGGGCGGCAGTTCCTCCCAGTATTCGAGGAGTGCCTGCCTGTTCCGCTCTATCTGGGCGGCAAGTGCATTCTTTCCCAGCTTGTCGGCCTTTGTAAATATTATGGAGAAAGGGATTCCCCTGTTGCCGAGCTGCATGAGAAAGTCAAGGTCAATCTTCCCTATGTCGTGCCTCGAATCGATAAGTACAAACAGGAGATGCATCTCCTCCGAGAAGTTGATGTAGTTGTTTATTACCTGCTCGAGCTTCTGTCTGCCCGTCTTCGACATCTTGGCATAGCCGTATCCTGGAAGGTCCACAAGATACCATTCCCCATTTATGAGGAAATGGTTTACGAGCCTGGTCTTTCCCGGTGTCCCTGAAGTCATTGCAAGCTTCCTTTTGTTGCACAGCATGTTTATCAGCGAGGATTTTCCGACATTGGAGCGTCCGATAAAGGCGAATTCAGGGAATCTCTGCTTCGGCTTTTCGGAAATCCTTGTGCTGCTGCCTGCAAACGATGCTTCAGAAATCTTCATCAGTCTGTATGATTTTAATCCGGCGGCAAATATAGCAATATCTCCCGAATTAACGGAAGAAAAAATCTTCCGTCAACTTCTGCAATGTAAGAAATATTTATTTCAATTCATATTTTATGAAAGGAAATATGCCGCATAAATGATTTTTTGTGTAAATTTGTAACGATACGGATGATTTTTTATGGGAAAGGAAATTATCGGGCTCCATGAACTTCAGACAAGGCTGAAAGAGGGGGTGGAACATATTTTCCCGTCGAAGCTGTGGCTGAAGGCGGAAATAAGTGCGGTAAAGGCCCGTCCTGGCGGTCATTGCTATATGGAATTGTCCCAGAGCGGCGAAGACGGCCTCCTGGCCAAGGCCCAGGCCATAGTCTGGGCTTCCAGATACAGGTTCATCGCGCCGTTTTTCGAGTCTGTGACAGGGTCCCCTCTCTCGGAAGGCATGGAGGTGCTTGTCCGGGTGCAGGTCAATTACAGCCAGCTTTACGGGATGTCCCTGATAATCGATGATATAGACCCTGATTTCTCTCTCGGGGAGAAGGAGAGGGAGCGTCAGCGTACCCTGGCCCGCCTCAAGGAGGAGGGGCTGATGGACATGCAGCAGAAACTGCAGCTTCCGAGGCTGCCCTATTGTCTGGCCGTTGTTTCGGCTCCGGATGCCGCAGGATACAGGGATTTCATGAGGCATCTGCATGAAAACGGCAGCGGATTCGTGTTCCGGACCGAGCTCTTTCCGGCCCTTATGCAGGGTGCGGGGGCTTCGGCCTCGATAATTGCCGCCATGGATGCGGCGCTTGCATCCGGAATCCCGTTCGATGCCCTGCTCATCCTCAGGGGAGGGGGAGCCAGGCTGGATCTCGCATGCTATGACGAGTATCCGCTCGCAGAGCATGTCGCAAGGTTCCCGGTCCCGGTGTTTACGGCCATAGGCCACGACCAGGATGTCCATATATGCGACATGGTGGCATGGACATCGGTCAAGACCCCGACAGCTCTCGCGGATGCGTTCATCGGCATGTATGCCGCAGAGGACAATGCCATCGCATCCTATGCCGGGAGGCTGAAGCTTGCATTTCTGGGCAAGATAAATGCCATGGAAAGCCGCATACGTCTTCTGGAGGCAAGGATAACGGGAGCTGACCCGAGGAACATACTCAAGCGCGGCTATGTGCTGACGGTCGACAGTGCCGGACTTGTAATAAAAGGTGTAGCCGGAAGAAAGCCCGGAGACAGGATCAGGCTCATGTATCATGACGGGAATCTCGGATGTACCGTCAGTGAAGTCGAGGAAAAGGAATATGGAGGAAAAGAGTGAATATGGCCGGCAGGAAGAAAAACAGTCAATTTGATTATGCGGCGGCCGTCTCCGAACTGGAGGCTATTGCTGCCAGGGTCGAGTCGGCGGATACCGGCATCGATGATATAGACAGATATATAAGACGGTCCGCGGAGCTGATATCCGGATGCAGGGCATACCTGAGGACGGCGCGCGATAAGGCGGACGGTATCGGTGTGCCAGAAGACGTGCCGCCGGCTGAGTAAGACAATATGTAATGACTATATAAACAGACTGATAACCGGTTATGGAGAATAAGGACAAGAAGATGATTTATGACAATGATCCGTGGCTGATGCCGTACAAGGATGCAATCGACGCCAGGCATGACAGAATCCTTGCCGAAAGGAAGAGGATTGCCGGCGAAGGGCCGCTTGCAGATGCCCTCAACAACCATCTGTACTACGGCATGCATCGCTGTGATGATGGGTCATGGGTATTCCGCGAATGGGCCCCGCATGCTACAAAGATTTATCTCATAGGCGAGTTCAACAACTGGCACAGGACTGATTCCTATGCACTTCATCCGCTCGGGGGCGGAAACTGGGAAATCCGGCTCGACCCGATGTTCCTTTCGCACGGGGAGCTGTACAAGCTTTATATCGAATGGCCGGGAGGAGGAGGCGAACGTCTGCCTGCATATACGACAAGGGCCGTACAGGATCCGGAGTCGAAGATGTTCTGTGCCCAGGTATGGGCTCCCGAGAAACCATACCGGTGGAGGCATAAAGGCCCTGGCAGGAGGGAGCACCCTCTTATATATGAGTGCCATATCGGCATGAGTTCGGAGGAGGAGAAGGTGTCTACCTTCAATGAGTTCCGCAAGAACGTGCTTCCGTATGTGAAGAAGCTCGGGTATGACACTCTCCAGATCATGGCGCTCCAGGAGCATCCGTATTACGGTTCATTCGGATACCAGGTGTCGAATTTCTATGCTCTCAGCTCTCGGTTCGGGACACCGGAGGATTTCAAGGCTCTGGTGGATGAAGCCCATGCCGACGGCATAGCCGTCGTTATGGATATAGTGCACTCGCATTCGGTGGATAACGAGCTGGAGGGGCTGAGCATGTTCGACGGCAGGGATGACCTGTATTTCTATTCCGGAGACATGGGCCGGCATCCGGCATGGGGGTCGAGGTGCTTCAATTACGGCAAGTACGAGACAATGGGATTCCTCCTGTCGAACTGCAAGTTCTGGATGGAGGAGTATCACATAGACGGATTCCGGTTTGACGGCGTCACAAGCATGCTGTACTGGGATCACGGGCTCGGGAAGGACTTTGTCGGCTATGACAATTATTTCAACGGGGGAGTGGACGAGTCGGCTGTGACGTATCTGGCTCTGGCCAACATGCTTATCAGGGAACTTAATCCCGATGCATTTACCATTGCGGAGGATGTGAGCGGAATGGCCGGACTGGCTGCGCCGTTCGAGGCAGGCGGTGTCGGGTTCGACTTCCGCATGAGCATGGGTGTGGCCGACAACTGGATAAAGTGGATAAAGACGCTCCCTGACGAGAAATGGAGCATGGGCGAGATGTGGTGGCAGCTTACCAACAAGCGGGCCGACGAGAAGACGATAAGCTATGCCGAATGCCACGACCAGGCTCTGGTAGGGGACAAGACCATAATATTCCGGCTGATGGACAAGGAGATGTATTTCCATATGGACAAGAATTCATCATCTCCGATAGTCGACAGGGGAATTGCCCTGCATAAGATGATAAGGCTTGTGACAATGGCGACGGCGGGGGACGGCTATCTGACCTTCATGGGGAACGAGTTCGGGCATCCCGAGTGGATAGACTTCCCGAGGGAGGGCAACGGATGGTCGTACAAGTACGCAAGGAGGCAGTGGTCGCTGGCCGAGCCTGACTATCTGAGGTACAGGAACCTGCTCCTTTTCGACGAGGCAATGGTGCGGCTTGCCCATGCAGAGTCGATTTTTGACGGCAGGCCTGAGCTGCTGGTCCAGGATGAAGAGAAAAAAATATTAGTATTCAAAAGAATAAGTTGTATCTTTGCGCTCAATTTCAATGCATCAGAGTCATTTTCCGACTATGGGTTTGCAGCACCGGCAGGGAAATATGAAGTGGTGCTTGATACCGATGAGAAGGAATTCGACGGATTTTCCCGGCTGAAAAGCGGTGAGACGCATCTGACTGTGCATGAGAAATCCCCGAACGGCGACCAGAGATACGATGACACCCTGTACCTGTATCTTCCGAGCAGGTGTGCAGTGGTCCTGAAGAAGATAGACTGAGACAATTAACATTAAATATTAATCAACAGTATGGCTTTTCTAAAATTCAACAAGTCCGAGCTTGTCAATCTGGAATACTCGCTGAAGAGGGAGATCCTTTCCGCGAGCAAGACAGGAGCCTATTGCAACACTTCAATAGTGACATGCAATACAAGACGCTATCACGGACTTCTTGCCGCGCCGGTAGACAGCCTCGGGGGTGGAAAGTATGTTCTTCTTTCCTCTCTTGACGAGAGTCTCCTCATGAACGGCAGGCAGTTCAACCTTGGCATCCATTGCTACGGGGATGTGTATGAGCCGAGAGGTCATAAGTATATTGTCGACTTTGACGCTGATCCGGAGCCGAAGATTACCTACAAGGTGGGCGGGATCCTTTTCAGCAAGACAATCCTTATGGTTCCCGACAGCGACCAGGTCATGATCAGGTATGACCTGCTTGAGGCGCCTATGAAGACTACGCTCATACTGAAGCCGTTCCTGGCCTTCAGAAATGTGCACAGCCTTACTCATCAGAATCCCGAGGCGGACACTTCCTTCAAGGAGGTGGACGGCGGTGTATCTTTCTGCCTTTACAAAGGTTTCCCGGAACTTAATCTCCAGCTCAGCAGCAAGTCCCAGTTCCGCTACATGCCTTACTGGTATAACGGCATCACGTATTCCGATGAGCTGAGAAGAGGCTTCGAATGCAAGGAGGACCTCTTTGTCCCAGGAACATTCGTCACAGACCTCAAGCCTGGCGAGTCGATAGTCTTCTCGGCATCTGTCAGGACGGAGAATCCGAAGCAGATGAAGAGACGTTTCTCCGACATTGTGCGCAAGGATGAGGAAATAGAAAGCAACCATGACCTGCTTGTCCATGATGCAGACCTGCTTAAATGCAACCGCAACGGACACGAGAGGATAAACGCCGGGTTCTCATGGCTTGAGACCGGTCTCCTGAGAGAGACAATAGAGTCATTGCCGGGACTTACCCTGTATGCGGGGGATAACGGCAAGGAGTTCGAGGAGATCCTCGACAACCTCATCTCGGAGGAACAGGACAGGCTTCTCCGCCGGACTACCCAGGTAGAGGCTCCGCTCAGGCTTACGGATACCATCCAGCAGTATATACATTTTACCGGGGAAGAGAAACGTATCTGGACAAAGTACGGCAAGCTGCTCAAGAACATAATCGACAGCTATGCCCCGGGCAAGAGGAAGGAGATCACGATGCATCCGAACGGTCTCCTGTGGGCCCAGATGGACCGTGTCGCCCTCTCATGGATGAATGCATATGTGGACGGCTATCCTGTCACGGAAAGGGCCGGATACCAGGTGGATACCAATGCCATGTGGTATAATGCGCTCTGCTTCGCCCTTGACATGGAGAAGAAATACGGGGCGAAGTCAAGTGCCTTCGCAGCCCGCTGGAGCCATGTGAGGGATCTTGTGCAGGCCAATTTCCAGCCTGTGTTCTGGAATCCGGAGCATGGCTATCTTGCCGACTATGTCAACAATTCCGGACAGAATCTCGATGTCCGTCCGAACCAGCTCTTCGCGATATGCCTCGACTACTCTCCGGTAGAGGACGAGGTAAAGTCCGCCGTGATATCGGTCATCAACAATGAACTTGTGACATCACGCGGAATAAGGACCCTTTCTCCTCGCAATCCTATGTACAGGGGCGTATATGAGGGGTCACAGAGAGACAGGGACCTTGCATATCATCAGGGATGTGCCTTCCCGTCACTCCTCGGTCCGTATATCGATGTCTGCTTCAAGATGATCGGCAAGACATTCTACAAGAAGGCCGAATATCTGACAGAAGGCTTCTATGCCGATATCAGCAAGCATGGCGTAGGCGCATTCTCCGAGCTCTATGACGGAGACCCTCCTCATGAGGCTCACGGAGCGATTTCGTCTGCCTGCAGTACGGCAGCCCTGTTGAGAGTAGATTATCTGATGAACAAATACAAATATAAGGAGGATAAGAAATGAAGGTCCTGATGTTCGGATGGGAATTCCCTCCTCATATTGCCGGAGGACTGGGAACAGCATGCTATGGAATGACCAAGGGGCTTGCATCCCATGATGTCGATGTGCTTTTCGTGATGCCGTCTGCATCCGGCGATGAAGACCAGAGCGCGGTAAAGATCATCAATGCCAGTGATGTGCCGGTGGATACGGTCAGCACGTCTGTCGACGAGTTCCTCGGCAAGGTCCAGTTCGTGCACATAGGCTCGAATATGGTGCCATATGTCGACCCTGAGGATTTTACCCAGATGGTCGAGGAAGAAAGGAAGAAGCAGATCAAGAGTTTCCGTGTACAGTACGGGCAGAAATACAGATTCTCCGGGAAATACGGGGCGAATCTTATGGAGGAAGTCGCAAGATATGCGATGGTCGGGGCTACGATAGCTCTCCAGCATGCCGATGAGATAGACGTCATCCATGCGCACGACTGGCTTACATATCTCGCCGGGATTGCCGCCAAGAGACTTACAGGCAAGCCTCTTGTCGTGCATGTGCATGCGACTTCATTTGACCGCAGCAGCGACGACCATATCGATACACGCGTCTATGACCTTGAAAAGAAGGGAATGGAGGCGGCCGACAGGGTAATCGCTGTCAGCGACCTGACAAGAAACATTGTTATCAACAAGTACGGCATATCCCCTGACAAGGTTGTGACAGTCCACAATGCTGTCGACTTCAGCGGCAGGGAGAATATTGCCGTGGAAAGAGGTGTAAAGGACAAGGTCGTGACCTTCCTCGGGCGAATAACCTTCCAGAAGGGGCCTGAATACTTCATAGAGGCTGCTGCAAAGGTGCTCAAGCGCTGCAACCACGTGCGCTTCGTGATGGCCGGCAGCGGCGATATGATGAACAGGTGTATCCGCCATGTCGCACGTCTCGGCATTTCCGACAGGTTCCATTTCACGGGATTCCTCCGGGGGGCCGATGTGCAGAAGATGTTTGCACTGTCGGATGTGTATATCATGCCGTCGGTATCCGAGCCGTTCGGCATATCGCCTCTTGAGGCAATGAGAACCAATGTGCCGAGTATCATTTCAAAGCAGTCCGGTGTGGCTGAAGTCCTGAAATATGCCATCAAGGTGGATTTCTGGGACATAGATGCCATGGCGGATGCCATATACGGCCTGTTGAACTATCCTGCGATGGCAGACATGGCTGCACGTTGCGGATATGAGGAGGTCAACACCCTGAAATGGAACAATGCGGCATATAAGGTCAAGAAAGTTTACGAGTCAGTGATAAAATAAAAACCCAGGTATAATTATGAAAAAGAGTATTTGTCTGTATTTCCAGGTCCATCAGCCAAACAGATTGAGACTGTACAGATTTTTTGACATAGGGAAAGATTCCCATTACTATGACGATTTCGCCAACAGGACAATCCTCAGAAGGGTTGCACAGAGGTGTTATCTTCCGATGAACGCCCTTCTTCTGGAGATGATAGGCCGTTACAAGGGAGAGTTCAAGGTGGCATTCTCGATTTCCGGTTCTGTCATCGAGCAGTTTGACAGGTACGCTCCGGAAGTCATCGAAAGCTTCAGGAAACTTGCCGAGACCGGCTGTGTGGAATTCCTTTCGGAGACATATTATCATTCCCTTGCATCGCTTGCATCTCCGGACGAGTTCAAGCATCAGGTAATGAAGCATAAGGAGACGATAGAGCATTATTTCGGGGTATCCCCGAAGTCGTTCAGGAATACCGAGCTCATATATTCTGACGCCATTGGCTCTATGGTATATGACATGGGATTCAAGACCATGCTTACGGAAGGTGCAAAGCACGTGCTCGGATGGAAGAGCCCTAACTACGTCTATTCAGGAGCAATGGCTCCAAAGCTGAAGCTCCTCCTCAAGAATTCTTCCCTCAGCGATGATATCGCATTCCGTTTCTCGGACAAGAACTGGCCTGACTGGCCTCTTACAGGGGAGAAATATCTCTCATGGATCAAGGCTTCTGCCCAGAACGACGAGATTGTCAATCTTTTCATGGATTATGAGACATTCGGCGAGCACCAGAAGGCTCAGAGCGGCATATTCGATTTCATGAGATACTTCCCTGACGTAGTGCTCAAGGACGGGGAATTCGAGTTCGTGACCCCTGCACAGGCGGCCAAGAAGCATAATGCCGTAGACGTGCTCGATGTTCCGGACCCTATTTCATGGGCAGACGAGGAAAGGGATGTCACTGCATGGCTCGGAAACGAGCTGCAGAACGATGCGTTCGGCAAGCTGTACGGACTTGAAGAGAAGCTGTCCATTGTAGATGACGACGCCCTCTGGTCCGACTACGGCCATCTCCAGGAAAGCGACCATTTCTATTACATGTGCACCAAGTTCTTCTCCGATGGTGCAGTGCATAAATATTTCAACCCGTATGATACTCCATATGAGGCATTTATCAATTACATGAATGTCCTCAGCGACTTTATGGTAAGGGTTGATGATGCAATTTCCGTTTCAGATGCTAAATTTGCAGCTCCGAAAGCGGGCGCCAAGGCAAAGGCTGCCAAGACAGTCAAGGCCAAGGCTGGTGAGAAGCCAGCTGCGCCAAAGAAGAGAACAGTAAAAACCAAAAAACAGTAGATGAGCAAAGAATTGATCAGACCGGATTACCTGTTTGAGATCAGTTGGGAAGTCTGCAATAAGGTAGGGGGAATCTATACGGTCATTGCGACCAAGTCCCTCTACCTTAAAAGCGAACTTAAGAGACATCATATACTGATCGGTCCGGATGTATGGATGGATACTGAAAGCAATCCGGACTTTATCGAAGATCCGCATCTTTACAGCGCCTGGAGGTCAAAAGCAGCGGCCGAAGGCCTTAGAATCAGAGTCGGCAAGTGGAACATACCCGGCAAGCCGGTGGCCATACTTGTCAATTTCAAGCAGTTTATTACCCAGAAGGATGAGATTCTTACCGAATTCTGGAAGAAATTCGGCGTTGATTCGCTTACCGGCAACTGGGACTACATTGAATCCGCCCTTTTCGGCTACGCGGCAGGAAAGGTCATAGAGAGTTTCTACAGATTCAATCTGAGTCCTTCAGACAAGGTTGTCGCCCAGTTCCATGAATGGATGACCGGAGCGGGTCTGCTCTATATCAAGGGCGCCGGACTTCCTATCGCTACGGTCTTCACGACCCATGCGACTGTTGTCGGGAGATGTCTTGCAGGCAATAACCTTCCGCTGTATGATGCCATGGGCGTATACAACGGCGATGCAAAGGCAAAGGATTTCAATGTCCTTGCCAGGCATTCCCTTGAGAAGCATTCGGCACAGGCATCGGACATATTCACTACGGTCAGCGAGATAACGGCTGCTGAATGCAAGCAGTTCCTTGAAAGGGACATAGACGTCGTTACACCTAACGGATTCGAGAACAGCTTCACTCCGGCTGACGATGAGGAGTATGAGAAGAAGCGCAAGGCTGCCAGGAACAGGTTCATCGAGGTGGCTGCCGCGATGTCCGGTGAGGCTGTGCCGGAGAATTCCGTGTTCATCGGCATCGGTGGCCGGTACGAATACAAGAACAAGGGTATCGATGTGTTCATAGATGCCCTGGACAGACTCAACAAGTCGGATTTCGAGGGCAAGAGCATACAGGCATTCATAATGATCCCTTCCGGCAACAACGGGGCCGACAAGGAGCTTGTGGCTAAGCTTGCCGGCAACGGGTCGGACTATGTGACGCGTACTTCCCATTATCTGATGGACCCGGAGTACGATATCATTACCAGAAGGCTTAATGAACTCAACTTCAGGAACGCACCTGGAGACAAGGTAAAGGTCTATTTCATCCCGTCCTACCTCAACGGCAATGACGGGGTCTTCAACATGACATACTACGATCTCCTTGTCGGGCTTGACCTGACGCTGTTCCCTTCATATTATGAACCGTGGGGATATACCCCGCTCGAGAGCCTTGCGTTCAAGGTGCCTACCCTTACCACCACGCTTGCAGGCTTCGGTCTCTGGGTCCGTACACATTACGGCAAGGAGCATCCGGGGATAAGTGTAGTGGCACGTAACGATTCCAATTACAATAACGTTGTCGAAGACGTTGTCGGCAGGGTAAAGGAGATTGCGCGCCTTAACAAGGAGACCAGGAAGGTCTACATGGACAATGCAAAGGAAGTGTCCGAAGTAGCCCTGTGGGAAAACAACATAATATATTACAAGGAAGCTTATTCAAAAGCTTTGGAAAAAGTCATATCAGAAAAAGGAGCATTCCCGGAAGCAAGGGATGATAAATCGATGCAATACACGAAGATAGATGTAAACCAGCCGTCATGGACAAGCGTGTTCATCTCACGCCATCTGCCTGACAGGCTGAAAGGACTGGAAATACTTTCAAGAAACCTCTGGTGGTGCTGGAACGAATCTGCGAAGAATCTTTTCAGCCGCGTAGACCCTGCCGCCTGGAAGGCATCAGGGGAAAACCCTATCGCAATGCTTGACATGGTAAGCCTCAAGCGTTACAAGGCTCTTGAAAATGACGAGGATTTTGTGACTTCACTGGATTCCGTAATGACGGAGTTCAACGAGTACATGGCTCTCAAGGCAGAACGTAAAAGCCCTTCAATAGCTTATTTCTGCATGGAGTATGGACTTGACACCTCCCTGAAGATCTATTCAGGAGGACTCGGAATACTTGCCGGAGACTATCTTAAGGAGACCAGCGACATGAACACCAATATGGTGGCTGTCGGCCTTCTCTACAGATACGGATATTTTACGCAGATACTGTCCTCTCAGGGGAATCAGGTAGCAAAATATGATGCCCAGGACTTCATGAAGATTCCGGCATCGCCTGTACGTGATGCGTCCGGCAACTGGATGACAGTCAGCCTGGCATTCCCTGGCAGGAATCTCCATGCAAGGATGTGGAGAGTAGATGTCGGACGTACAGAGCTGTATCTGCTCGACACCGACTATGAGGAGAATCTGCCGGAGGACAGGTCAATTACCCACCATCTTTATGGCGGTGACTGGGAGAACCGTCTGAAACAGGAACTGCTCCTCGGTATCGGTGGAATAAGGGCCCTCAGGAAGCTCGGGCTTAATCCTGAGGTATATCACTGCAACGAAGGCCATGCCGCATTCATAGGGCTTGAGAGGCTTTACGAGTACATCTCGAAGGATAACCTCGATTTCCCTGAGGCAATGGAAGTCGTAAGGTCTTCATCCCTGTTCACGACGCATACTCCTGTACCTGCAGGTCACGATGCATTCGATGAGGGGCTGCTCAGGAAGTATATAGGGCATTATCCTCAGCGTCTCAAGATAGACTGGCAGACAATGATGGGGCTCGGCAAGATCAATGCGGCAGATGCTGGAGAGAAATTCTCGATGAGTTATCTTGCCGCCAATATCTCCCAGGAGGTCAACGGCGTATCATGGCTTCACGGAAAAGTGAGCCAGGACATCTTCTCGAAGATGTGGCCGGGCTATCTTCCTGAGGAACTACATGTCAGCTATGTCACTAACGGTGTACATTATCCTACATGGACGGCTCCGGAATGGAAGGATATCCATGCAAAGGTGTTCGGGGAAGAGTTCAAGACCCACCATTATGACAAGTCATGCTTCGAGGGAATATACAAGGTGTCCGACGCAGAGGTATGGAATGTGAGGACAACATTGAGGGCCAAGCTTATAGCTGCTATCAAGGACCGTCTCTCCAATCCTTCTGCAACCAACCATTATTCGCCTCGTCAGATTGTGACCATAAAGGATACGCTCCGCGACGATGTGCTTACAATCGGATTCGCAAGACGTTTCGCAACCTACAAGAGGGCACACCTCCTGTTCAGGGACCTTGACAGGCTCAATGATATCGTCAACAATCCTGACCGTCCTGTACAGTTCATCTTTGCCGGCAAGGCTCATCCTGCGGACAAGGCGGGACAGGACCTTATAAAGATGATAGTGGATATCTCAAAGCAGGACAGGTTCATCGGAAAGATCGTGTTTGTGCCTGACTATGACATTACGCTCGCCAAGCTGCTTGTCCAGGGTGTCGATGTGTGGATGAACAATCCGACAAGGCCTCTCGAAGCTTCGGGAACATCCGGAGAGAAGGCTGCGATGAACGGAGTCATGCATTTCTCGGTACTCGACGGCTGGTGGGTTGAAGGGTATAAGAAAGGCGCAGGCTGGGCTCTGCCGATGGAAAGGACATACGATGACCAGAACTATCAGGACGAGCTCGATGCCGCAACAATCTATACAATCATCGAGAATGATATCGCCCCTACTTTCTACAGGAAGGACGGTTCATACGGATATTCATCGGAGTGGATCCAGTTCATAAAGAATACTGTCGCCATGGTGGCATGCAATTTCACGACGAACAGGATGCTTACCGACTATATCAACCAGTATTATGTCCCTCAGTCGGAAAGGGAGGCAACACTTGTCGCCGATGACTACAGCATTGCCCGCGAGATTGCCGCATGGAAGAAGCATATGCGCAGGGAATGGCAGAATGTCGGTGTCATATCCGTCGTGAAGCCGGACAGCTCATATGATGATGTCTCCCTCGGCAATGACTTCAAGTCGGAGGTCGTACTCAACATAGGGGATCTCCAGCCTGAGGAAATCGGGGTAGAGCTTCTCTTTGCTACAGCCGATACGAAGGGCCGCCTCCATATCCAGGAGAAATATGAATTCTCCCCTGTGGAGCACAACGACGGAGTGGCCAGGTATCAGGCAATGATTCTTCCGGAGCGCACCGGTCTGTACCAGGTGGCTGCGAGAATCTATGCAAAGAATCCGCTGTTGCCTCACAGACAGGATTTTGAACTTGTAAGATGGTTATAGCGACCGGATTTTTCGACGGTGTCCATATCGGGCACCGTCTTGTCATAGACAAGCTGGTAAAGACAGCTGCAGAAAAAGGGGATGAGAGCATGGTGATAACCTTCTGGCCTCATCCCCGTAATGTTCTGCAGTCGGGCGCACGCAGCTTGAGGCTCCTGTCATCGATGGATGAGAAGAAAGCTATGCTTTCTTCTCTGGGAGTCAATCATATAGAGGTGCTTGAATTCACAAGGGAATTCAGCCGCATGTCCGCCGTGGAATATCTCCGCGATATTGTCATTGGCCGGTTCGGAGGCAGGACGATAATACTTGGGTATGACAACCGTTTCGGGCGGGATTCCGATGATGCGAAGTCCTCTGCAGCGGCTGCCGAAAACCTCGGGCTTGAAGTCGTGCATGCCGATATGGCGTCCCTGAGAAACGGGATGGCGGTAAGTTCCACGAAAATACGCTCATGTCTCGAGGCAGGGGATGTGGAGCTGGCGTCCGGGATGCTCGGGTATGAGTATTCCCTGTTCGGCGTGGTAGTGGCAGGGAACAGGATCGGAAGGACAATGGGTTTCCCCACTGCTAACATGCAGCTGTATGAACCTCTGAAGCAGGTCCCCGGGAACGGCGTATATCATGTCTCTGTCGACACGCTCGGCAGGAAATGGGACGGCATGTGCAATATCGGGACACATCCTACGGTGGGCTCGGGCAACATGAGGACAATCGAGACAAACATATTCGGTTTTGACGAAGACATATACGGGCTGGATATCCGGGTTACCTTCAGGAAGAAAATCCGTGATGAGGTACGGTTTGAATCGATTGATGCATTGAGGAACCAGCTCGGGCTCGACAAGGCATTGTGCGAGTCACTGAAAAATTCGTATCTTTGATGATGTGCGCTAAAAAGTGGAATTTATGGATTTCGGAACGATACTGACTTTGCTGATTCTGATTCTCGGTGTAGCCGGGCCTGTGATTGAAAAGAGGCTGAAGAAAGCCGGGAAGGTCGACCAGGCCAGAAAGCTCAGGGATGTGCTGGATACTGTCCTCAGCAAGGATGAGGCCGAAAAGGAAGAAGCTTCCGAGGCTGAACCCGGACCAGGGAAAGTCCTGCCGACACCTCCTGTGACGACAGAGAAGTATGACCCCGGGATGCCGTATACCACCTTTTCCGTATCGCCCGAACTGCTTGAAGGCGGTTACCGGTCCGTGAAGGAGATTGCAGAGGAGAGACGAAGGAAATATGCGCAGTCTGAAGTGAAGCCGGAGCCGTGCCACAGCCTGGAGATAGACCCGAAGAAGCTCGTCATCTATTCGGAGATAATGAAGCCGAAATTCGATGACTGCCGCTGACGGCGGAGAAAGCAAAATCTTGCCGGTTTTATTTTAATTCCGGGAAACATTTCCTATATTTGCGTGAAGAGTCAGGGTTCTGTGTTTATTCACAGGACTCCTTTTTATTAATTGTATCATTTATAAAACAGATATTTTATGGCATTACATTACATGACCCAGGAAGGGCTTGACAAGCTGAAGAAAGACTTGTCCGAAGCAATTGCGCAGCGTCCTGTGATTTCGGCGCAGATTGCCGAGGCCAGGGACAAGGGAGACCTGTCGGAAAATGCTGAATACGAGGCTGCCCGCGAGGCTCAGGGACTTCTGGAGCTGAAAATCTCTAAGCTTCAGGACCTTGTCGCGAATGCAAGGGTAATCGACGAGTCCCAGATAGGAACGGACAAGGTGCAGATGCTCAATAAGGTAAAGGTTAAGAATCTCTCCAATGGACAGGTGGTTGAGTTTACACTTGTCGGAGAAAGCGAGGCTGACTTTTCAGCCGGTAAACTGGCTGCGACAACCCCTATCGGGAAGGCCCTGATGGGGCATTCAAAAGGTGAGACAGTCGAGGCAAAGGTCCCTTCCGGCATCATAAGATTCGAAATACTGGATATAACACTCTAAGACCATGCCTACAATCTTCACAAGAATAGCCAACGGGGAGATACCGTCATACAAGGTGGCGGAAAATGAGGAATACTATGCGTTCCTGGATATCAATCCGCTTGCCAAGGGCCATACCCTTGTCATCCCGAAGCATGTTGAGGATGACTATATATTTCATCTGGACGATGATGTGTACCTCGGGCTTTGCGCCTTTGCAAAGAAGGTGGCACAGGCCATAAAGGCTGCTGTCCCGTGCAAGCGTGTCGGTGTAGCCGTCCTCGGGATGGAAGTCCCGCACACCCATATCCATCTGGTACCTCTGAACAGCGAGGCGGACCTTGATTTCAGGAAGGAGAAGCTGGCGTTGTCTGCGGACGAGTTTGCTGCAATTGCCGCGTCAATACGGGAGGAGTATGAGAAGCTTTAATCTTTGTTTCATGGTACGGCTTGCCGCGGCGGTATCTGCCGTGGCCCTGCTGTCTGCCTGCTGCGGCTCGGCAAAGGTGGATGGCGTGCTTGCCGATGCCCCGTCTTCGGAGCTTGTGGTCAAGCTTCTGGACATTAACAGATACGAAGTCCTCGATACCCTGGAGGTAGGTAAGGATGGACGTTTCTCGTGCCGGATTCCTGTAGAGAAAGGGCAGCCGGAATTCATATATCTGTTCTATAAGGATACCAAGGTGTCGTCACTTCTTCTCGACAGGGGGGACAGGGTGCATGTGGAGGCCGATACGACAGGGTCGTATGTGGTGACCGGCTCCGAGGAATGCGAACGGCTGGCTTCGGTTGAAAAGGAGCTTGCCGATTTCTCGGCAAACTTTTCAAGGCTTGTCTCCGAGCTGGATGCGGTGGAGCCGGACTCCCGGGAGGCCGCTGCCCTGAAAAGGCAGATGGGCGACAGTTACACCGCATATTACAGGAGCAGACTGAAGTACGTAATGGAGAATCCGTATTCGCTGACCGTTGTCCCTGTATTTTATCAGGTTATCGGAGCAGGTCTTCCGGTGTTTGCACAGGAGACTGATGCAATACATTTCCGCAATGCGGCGGATTCATTGGAGACGGTATATCCGGATTCGAAATATGTCAAGGCATTGAAGTCCGAGGCGAAGCGTCGTTCAGACCTTCTCGAGCTCAGTGTCAGGCTCAGGACTGCAGAGCCTGTGAATTTCCCTGAGATAGAGCTTGCTGATACCGACGCAAGGAAGATGAAGCTCAGCGAGGTGGATGCAAAGGTTGTCATGCTCCATTTCTGGAATCCAGGCGAGTCCTTGCAGAAGATGTTCAATCTTGATGTCCTGAAGCCGGTGTATGAGGACTATCATTCAAAGGGCTTCGAGATATACCAGGTGGCTCTGACTGCCGACAAGGCCGGATGGGCCAGGACAGTAAGAAGCCAGGGGCTGGATTGGATAAATGTATGCGATGTCCTGGGGTATGGTTCCCCGGCGGCAAGGGTGTACAATGTCAGCAAGCTGCCGGTATCGTTCATTATAGCTGACGGGGAGCTTGTTGACTTCAAGGTAACGGATGAGGCATCGTTGAGGAAACTCCTTGACAGACTTCTCTGATCACCGGCAGGATTCACTGATGCCGCTGTCTAGAACAGTTTCTTTCTGCTGACAGTGGCAACAAACTCTTTCAGATAGAACGGTTCAAAGTACGCTACGTCCTTGAACCGTTTTTCTTTGTATTCGCCGGTTGCAGGGACAAGCATCGCGGAGGCTTTCGGGCAGCACTGCCGGAAGCAGGCGTTCGGGGAGGTAATGACACTTCTGCATTTTTCCGCCCCGTCGCCTATGAACAGCACCGGCCCGTCCTTGAGGATGTCAGCGAAGCTGTCCCCGTTGACGACAACAGGTGCGGTGTCTGTCAATTGTTTCCCTTCTGCGGAGAAGACGGCGGTATAGACTTCCATTCTCCGGGCATCTATCATCGGGACAATGTATCTGCAGCCGTCCGGAAGCATGCCTTCCTCTATTGCCTGTCTTGCAAGAATGTCGAGCGTGCCGACTGCAAGCAGCGGGATCCCCGCCCCGAAGCAGAGTCCCTTGGCCGTGGATACACCGACCCTCAATCCTGTATATGAGCCTGGTCCCATGCTTACGCAGACTGCATCGCAGTCTTTTGCACCGATATTCCTCTCATCGAGTATCGCCTTTATGAATACGGCCGTAAGGGATGCATGCGCGCGAGGCTCTGAACTCTCCCGGTATGCGACGATTTTCCCGTCTTCGGCAAGTGCGGCGGAGCATAGGGCTGTGGCGGTCTCTATCAGTATTATCCTTTCCATTTCCAGTCAGATTGATTATGTCAGGCAGCCATGACGGACTCCGGGATGCCTGTAGAGAAGAATGTCTTCAGATACGGGAATATGGCGGATGCCGCGTCCAGAAGCAGCCTGTACAGTACCGAATTGTTGAGCACTTCATCCTTCACGATGTGTGTCTCGGCATTTACCGTATTGAACAGCATCAGCAGAAGCCCGATTACGATGGCATATTTCAATATCGCGAATACCAGTCCGAGCAGTTTGTTCAGCCATCCGAGCAGGATTATCTTGACGGTGGCCTCAAGCAGCCGTCCGACAATGCCGAGCACAAGAATCACAACGATGAAAATTACCGCGAAAGAGATTATGTTCAGGATGTTCTCCGATGTCTGGATCCATGTGGACAGCCATCCTGTGACTATTGAAGAGAATCTGAATGACAGCCATATCCCGAGCAGAAGCGAAACTATAGCTATTACCTGTGCGATAAAACCTTTCCTGAGCCCCCCTATTACAGCGGGTACGAAGCAGATCAAGAGAATAATATCCAGAACATTCATTTTGCAATAAAAATACTATATTTGCAGTTTGAAAATTTCAATGCCGGCATCAGCAGGTACAAAAATAGATAAAAAATCGGATATATTATAAAAATATGAAGTTCAACGAATATAAGGGTCTTGACCTTGTCGCCGTCAACAGCAGTATACTGGAACGGTGGAAAAGGAACAATGCATTCAAAAAGTCTCTGGAGGCGCGCAGCGGATCTCCGGAATTCGTCTTCTTCGAGGGACCGCCTTCGGCAAACGGGATGCCTGGCATCCATCATGTCATGGCGCGCTCAATCAAGGATGCGATATGCAGATACAAGACCCAGAGCGGATACAGGGTTGAACGGAGGGCCGGATGGGATACCCATGGACTTCCTGTGGAGCTCGGTGTGGAGAAGATGCTCGGGATAACCAAAGAGGATATCGGCACCAGGATAAGCGTGGAGGAATATAACAATGCCTGCCGCAAGGAAGTGATGAAATATACCAGGGAGTGGGTGTCGCTGACCGAGAGGATAGGCTACTGGGTCGATATGGATGACCCTTATATCACGTATGACAACAGGTATATCGAGACATTGTGGTATCTCCTGAAAGACATCTACAGCAAGGGACTTCTATATAAGGGGTATTCCATACAGCCATACTCCCCGGCAGCCGGGACCGGACTCAGCTCGCATGAGCTTAACCAGCCTGGATGCTACAGGGACGTGAAGGATACGACGGCAGTTGTGCAGTTCGAGGTCATAAAGAATGAGAAGTCGCAGATACTGTATGGCTGCGAGACATTCCCGGTATATTTCCTGGCCTGGACGACCACCCCGTGGACTCTGCCATCGAATACAGCCCTGTGTGTGGGGCCGGACATCACATATGTGAGGGTGCTCTCTTTCAATCCGTACTCGGGGGCTCCTGCAATCTATGTGGTTGCAAAGGCTCTGGTCGACTCGGTGTTCAACCCCAAGGCCAAGGGGCTTTCCCTTGAAGAATACAGGCAGGGGGACAAGCTTGTGCCGTACAGGGTCCTCGAGGGGGAGTTCAAGGGCTCTGACCTTGTCGGTATCTCATATATCCAGCTGATACCATGGTTCCGTCCTGACGACGGGGCATTCAGGGTCATCCCGGGAGACTATGTGACCACGGAAGAGGGGACGACAGGCATTGTCCATATCGCCCCTACATTCGGAGCTGACGATGACAAGGTCGCAAAGGCTACAGGAGTGCCTCCGCTCATGGTTGTGGACAGGAATGGAGAGAGACAGGCCCAGGTCGACAGGAAGGGCCGCTTCTACCGTATAGAGGACATGGATCCGGAGTATGTGGCTGAAAGGGTCTCTCCGGAATACAGCGAGTTTTCGGGCAGATATGTCAAGAACGCATACGACCCGTCTCTCGCCCCAGATGCCCCTACCCTTGATATAGACCTCTGTGTCATGCTCAAGCAGCAGGGCAAGGCTTTCAAGATAGAGAAGCACGTGCATACATATCCGCATTGCTGGAGAACGGACAAGCCTGTACTCTATTATCCGCTCAATTCCTGGTTCATAAAGACCACGGCAGTAAAGGACAGGATGATTGAGCTGAACAATACAATAATGTGGAAGCCTGCATCCACCGGTACTGGCCGCTTCGGCAAATGGCTCGAGAACATACAGGACTGGAATCTTTCCCGCAGCCGTTACTGGGGTACCCCTCTTCCTATATGGAGGACCGAAGACGGCAGGGAGGAGAAGTGCATCGGTTCCCTCAAGGAGCTGTACAGCGAGATAGAAAAGGCTGTCTCGGCAGGTGTGATGGCTTCGAATCCTTTGAAAGACAAGGGTTTCAATCCTGATGACATGTCCAAGGAGAATTATGACAGGATTGATCTCCACCGTCCTTATGCCGACGAGATATTCCTTGTGTCGCCTTCCGGAAAGAAGATGATGCGTGAACCGGACCTGATTGATGTATGGTTTGATTCCGGCGCCATGCCTTATGCCCAGGAAGGACTGAGGAACCTGCATTCCCCTCGTTTCGGCCGGACAGCCGATTTCATTGCCGAAGGGGTTGACCAGACGAGAGGATGGTTCTATACATTGCACGCCATAAATACGATGGTAAGCAACAAATGCGCTTTCAAGCGTGTGATATCCAACGGGCTTGTCCTTGACAAGGACGGGAACAAGATGAGCAAGCGTCTCGGCAATGCCGTCGACCCGTTCAAGGCCCTGGACAAGTATGGTGCTGATGCGCTCAGATGGTATATGCTGACCAATTCCCAGCCGTGGGATAATCTCAAGTTCGATGAGTCAGGTGTAGACGAGGTCAGAAGGAAATTTTTCGGAACCCTCTACAATACATACTCGTTCTTTGCGCTGTACGCCAATGTCGACGGGTTTGACCCGAAGGAGACGGCACAGGTGCCTGTCCTGGACAGGCCGGAGCTCGACAGGTGGATCATATCCCTCATGAATACACTCATAAAGGATGTCATTGCGGCATACGAGGATTATGATATCACTACTGCAGGCCGTCTTGTGCAGGATTTCGTGTGCGACCATCTCAGCAACTGGTACGTGCGCCTCGGCAGGAAGCGTTTCTGGGGAGGCGAGATGGACAAGGATAAGATTTCCGCATATCATACACTGTATGAGGTGCTTGTGAATATCGCAAGACTGGCGGCCCCGATTGCTCCTTTCTTCATGGAAAGGCTTTATCTTGACCTGGTCCCTGATGCCGAATCCGTCCATTATGTATCAATGCCGGAATACTGCCCGACTGTGGTCGACAAGGACCTGGAGGAAAGGATGGAGCTTGCTCAGAGGGCATCCTCGATGGTGCTTGCCCTCAGGAGGAAAGTCAACATCAAGGTGCGCCAGCCGCTGTCAAGGCTTGTGATACCTGTAATCGATGTAAGGGTAAAGGAGCAGATGGAGCGTGTCAAGGAGCTTCTGCTCGGAGAGGTAAACGTCAAGGACCTCGAGTTCATCTCCGACACCGCAGGACTGATCACAAAGAAGATAAAGCCTAATTTCAAGACTCTCGGAAAGACATACGGGAAGCAGATGAAAGAGATTGCCTCTGCCTTTGCATCCCTCGACCAGAAGACCATATCCGGGATCCAGGAGGCAGAGATGACAGGGACTGCATACGTCCTGCATCTTCCTTCGGGGGATGTATCCCTTTCCAAGGGGGACTATGAGATTTCTTCGGAGGACATGCCGGGATGGCTCGTATCATCGGACGGACCGCTTACGGTTGCGCTCGACATAACCATTACCGATGACCTCAGGAAGGAAGGTACTGCGAGAGAGCTTATAAACAGGATACAGAATCTCCGCAAGGACAGCGGGTTCGATGTGACTGACAAGATAAATGTGTCGATATTCGCAGCGGGGGCGGACCTGGAGGATATTGCGGCATCGCTTGAGGATTTCAGTGACTATATCGCCGCCCAGACTCTTGCAAGGTCAGTGTCTGTACATGGGCTGGATGATGCTCCGGCATCGGCAAAGGATACGGAATGGGGAGACGGTTCCATAAAGGTGGCTGTCGAGAAGATATGACACTGCATTGCAATGCCAAGGAAATAGAACAATAAACAAAACATAAATAATTCTGAGTTATGGCAGAAGAGAATAAAGTTAACGAACCTGAGAAGTTGCGTTACAGTGACGAGGAACTGCAGGAGTTCAAGGCGATAATTCTTGACATGCTTGAAAAGGCAAAGAAGGAGTACAAGACCTTGAGGGATGTCGTTACTCATGGATCAAGCAATGATATCGAGGATACATCCCCTACATTCAAGGTAATGGAGGAAGGTGCTTCGACCCTTTCAAAGGAAGAGGCAGGGGCGCTTGCACAGCGCCAGTACAAGTTCATCCAGAACCTCGAGGCTGCACTTGTCCGTATTGAGAACAAGACCTATGGCGTCTGCCGCGTTACCGGCAAGCTGATCCCTAAGGAGCGTCTCCGGCTTGTCCCTCATGCCACATTGACGGTTGAGGCCAAGGAGATGCTGAACAAGAACAAATAACGGTATCCTGCAGCTACAGGCCAATGAAGATATCTAAAGGAAAGCAGCTGCTGATTCTCGGCACTCTGCTCGTCATCGTTGACCAGGTCATCAAGATTCTGGTCAAGACCAACATGTCGATAGGGGAGAGCATACATGTTTTCGGGGACTGGTTCCAGATATTCTATATCGAGAATGAAGGAATGGCGTTCGGGATGAAGTTCGGCGGGGCGGTAGGAAAATTCCTGCTGTCATTGTTCCGGATTGTCTTTTTCGGACTGCTGGTATACTGGATTTCACGTCTCCTGAAGAAGAAGGATACTCCTTACGGGGTTGTCGTCGGTCTTACGTTGATTACGGCCGGAGCGCTCGGAAACATCATCGACTGCTTCTTCTACGGGCTCATATGGGATTATGCGCCGTTCATGTTCGGGCATGTGGTCGACATGTTCTATTTCCCGATTATAGACACGACATTCCCTGAGTGGCTTCCGCTGATTGGCGGGAATCCTTTCCGCTTCTTTGCTCCGGTGTTCAATTTCGCCGACAGTTGTGTGACCTGCGGGGCGTTGTATCTGATATTTTTCCAGTGGCGTTTCTTTACTGAAGACGGGAAGAAATGATGAAGAGGTTTGCAGTTGCCGGATGCGGCCGTCTCGGGCGGATTGTAGCGGAGGCCTGGAAGAACGGTTTCCTGCCAGGCTATGAGTTGTGCGGTGCGTTTTCGCGCACTTATGCCCATGCAGAGGCACTGGCTGGAGACATGCGCTGTCAGGCGTGCCGCAGCATCGATGAGTTGATTAGCGCGGGACCGGACTATGTCGTTGAGACAGCCTCCCCTGCTGCAATGAGGGAGATGGCATTGCCCCTGCTTTCACGGGGTATCTCCATAGTGACATTGTCTGTCGGCGCCCTTGCCGATGAGGATTTCTACAGGCAGGTGGCAGATACTGCGCTTGTTTCCGGGGCCAGGGTCTATATCGCTTCAGGTGCTACGGGAGGATTCGACGTGCTCCAGACAGTCGCGCTTATGGGAGGGGCTGAGGCAACGTTCTTCAATGAGAAAGGTCCGGATGCCCTGAAAGGGACTCCGGTTTACGATGAGTCGCTCCAGTCTTCCGGAAAGGAAGTCTTCCATGGTACTGCCAGAGATGCGATAAGCCTTTTCCCGACCAAGGTCAATGTGACAGTGGCCGCTTCAAGGGCATCTGTGGGGCCGGACAGGATGGATGTCTCGATTGTCTCCACCCCGGGCTTCTCGGGCGATACGCAAAGGGTCGAAATAAGAAACTCCCAGGTTCATGCAACAGTGGATGTATACAGTGCCACATCAGAGATTGCTGCATGGTCAGCCGTGAGGGTCTTGAGAAATATACAGTCTCCGGTCGTCTTCTGACCGGAGACAATTCATGTATTCTGCTAAAAATAATACTTCACTCCGAAACGTATGGCGGAAATGCTGACAGAGAAATCGGTAGTGGAGGTCTTCAGTCCTTCAACCCCTGTGTATACCGATGAGTAGCAGACTGCAAGGTTGAATATGTTCGCCGTAATTCCGAGACAGTCCATAGGCTTATACTCAAATTTCCCGAAATCCATTGAAAAGGCGAAGTCAAACGGCCGCTTGACGGTATATTTGGTCCCGTCTGTCTTTTCTATTTCAGAGCCTCCACCGAATCCGAATGAAATACCGGGCGTATAGTAGAGCTTGTCAGCGATCGGGATATAGTAGTTTGCACCGAGTGTGAACAGAGCTATGTTGGTTGTATAGGTGTTGTCTTTATTTGTTTCATCGTATGATGTCGACATGGAGTAGTCCAGTCCGGCCGATACTTCAAGATTGTCGATTACGAAATAGCTGAAGGAAGGAGCGATATTGAATGTCGTCGGGGACTTGTAGTCCGATGTTGTTGTCGTCCCTTCGTATCTGCTTGAGACAGAATTGCTGCCTCCGGAAATCCCGAGTGATCCGCCAACCGTAAAATCGCCTTTCTCTTGCGCCGTCAAGGCAAAGGACGCAGCCAGCATTGCGGCTGCAACTGTCAAAAATCTTTTCATGACTGATAATTGTTTATTGATCTTCTTTTCAGCTTTCTCGCTGAATTGAATGTAAATATAGCATTTATTGCAGACATTGGAAAGCTTTTTACGCACTCCGGCCACCTGTTTATATCCATATGTGCAGATTTTTCGAATTAAATTTTGCCGGATAAGATTTTTTTCATACCTTTGCACTCCCTTTAGGAATCATCAGTATTCCGGAAGGAGTTGACATATTGGAGAGATGGCAGAGTGGTCGAATGCGGCAGTCTTGAAAACTGTTGATCTTCACGGGTCCGGGGGTTCGAATCCCTCTCTCTCCGCACTTTTATCGCTGTATGTAACTCAATGGGAAGCATGCAGCGATTCTGTTTATGCCGGGACGTCCTCTTTCTGATAGGCAATGCGTGGCGAGCCGTTGTCGGTGTATATTGTACCGCATCTGATGAAACCGGCTCCGGTAAGAATATGCTGCATTATGGTATTGTCTGCATGGGTGTCGGCCCGGAGATTGTGTATGCGCTGCCAGCACCAGTCAATGCAGGTCGCGGCAATTCCATGGGCCCTCCCGTCGGATGCGAGCCTGTGAATCGTCCCGTATGGATTGTCCGAAAGCCATCTTCCCTGTTCAATGACCCGGTATGTTGGGTCTTCCCCTATGATCAGACAGAATGTCCCGACAATGTCCCCGTCTGCATTCTCGCATACGTAGCTGTGCAATGCCTCTATTTCAGAGACGATGAGGTCCCTTGACGGATATCCGTCAATCCATTGCCCTGGGTTCCCGTGCATGGACATGAATGCCCTTGCATGTTCATATATCTCCATTATTCTATCCAGGTCTCCTGGTCCTGACCGGCGGATATGGAATTGTCTTCCCGATGTCATCTGAGGTTTGTCATTTTGGCGCAAATGTATAAAATTCCCCGGCGCATATGGAATATTTCGGCGGAATCCTGCTATTTTTGCGCCCGGATTTTATGTTTAGGTTGTTTCCAGATATATTGCAGTCATGAGCAGATTTTCCGGAGTAATTTACGGGATGGCCACATCTGTTACATTCGGGCTTATTCCGCTGTTTACGCTTCCTCTGATAGGGAAGGGGATGGATTATGATTCGATTCTTTTCTACAGGTTCTGTTTTGCCTCGATTGCCCTCGGCATGGTAATGCTTATCAAGGGGGAGTCATTCAGGATTGACCTCAAGGACCTTCCGGTCTTCCTGATGCTCGCATTCTTCTATACTTTTTCATCGCTGTTCCTGCTGTACGGCTATGGCTATATGGGGGCGGGCGTCGCGACGGCACTGCATTTCACGTATCCTGTATTTGTCACGCTGCTTATGTTTTTCCTGTTCAAGGAGAAGGCGTCGTGGCTCACATGGCTGTCAGTGGCGCTTGCGGTGTGCGGTGTGGCCTTGCTTTCCTTGCCGGAATCGGGAATGTCCGCCGATGTCAAAGGCGTCGTGATTGTCCTGCTGTCGGCAGTGGCATATGGCAGCTATATCGTCGGGGTAAACAAGTCGCGTGTAAGGACAATGAACAGCCGCAAGCTGGCATTCTATGTATTTGTCTTCACGACAGTTATATTTGCAGTCTGGGATATCTTCTCGGGCGGACTGCAGACACCTCCGGACCTGTCCTCGTTCGGCAATCTGATACTTCTTGCCGTGCTCCCTACGGTGGTCTCGAATATAACTCTCGTACTCGCTGTCAGGCATATCGGAGGTACATTGACTTCCGTTCTCGGTGCGCTTGAGCCGTTGACGGCGGTATGTGTCGGCGTCCTGGTATTCGGAGAGGACTTCACTGCCAGGGAAGGCCTGGGCATATTGCTTGTCCTTGTCGCTGTCACGGTCATAATAATGACAGGGACAATCCAGAAGACCTTGAATAAGGTACTCAAAAGAATACGTCCGAGGCATGCATGAGTCTGTCATGCCCCGGACATAGGGGTAAAGCCGGCCTTCCAGGCCTATTCAATGAAGTGCACGTAATCAGCCTTGCGAGGCTTAGGTGCAGGGGCTTCCTGGGCCGGATATCCGATGATGCAGTTTCCGATGCCTTCGTAGTCGCCCTCAATGCCCCAGTCTTTGAGCAGGGCCTTTCCTTCAGGACTGTCGAACACTTCTTTTGCCCTGTGTATCCAGCAGCTCCCGAGTCCGACAGCGTGGGCTGCATTCAGAAGATTGCCCATGACAAGCGAGCCGTCGTACAGATATGTCGGGCAATTCCTGTCGGCAAGTACTACAAGCACAGCAGGAGCACCGTAGAACGGGTCGTTATCGGCGCCCATTACGCCTGCATTGAGTCTGGACAGGAGGTCTCTCGTTTCCTTGTCGGTCACTGCTATTATGATCGGGGACTGGCTTCCTTTCCCTGTCGGTGCATATGTCCCGGCCTCGAGTACTTTCTCAAGCAGCTCCTTTGCGGGCATCTGGTCTGTATAGGCCCGTATTGACCTGCGGGTCTTAAGATTCTCAAGAGTTTCATTTGTGTCCATCTGGCTTCCGTTTTGTGCATTTGTGCAGGATGTCATGATCCCGAACGCCAATGCGATTGTTATAATGAAGTATTTCATGATTGTATGGATTTATGTCTTCCTGTGTCCGGCCGGACATGCCGGCTTTCTACAAAGATAGATAATTATTTGTTTTCTTTCCTTCCAAGGATTAATTGTATTGTGACAGGAATGACGGAGAAATATTTTTTATAAATTTGGACGCTTATCTGATATCGGGAAAAGATGGAACAGAATATCAAGGAATTGCTTACAATGGAGTCGGAAATCAGGATAGCTGCCGCAGTGGCAGTGGTTGTCATTGCATACCTTGCGGATTTCCTGTGCTGCAGGTTTCTGATACCCTTTATACGGAAGGTGGCGGAGAAGACGTCGTTCAAATGGGACAATTACCTGGCGTCCGGCAGCGTACTCAATAATATCTCGCATCTCATCCCTCCGGTCGCATTCCAGATAGCCCTTCCTCTGCTCTTCCCGGAGCATACTGAATGGACCGTCCTGCTGGTCAAGGCCCTGGCAATATATACGATTGTCATATCCTGCAGACTTGTCAATGCCTTCATATCATCTGTGTATGCCATGTCCTCCGAGTCCGAGGTGCTCAGGGACAAGCCCATGAAAGGCGTGTATCAGATGTTGAAAGTGATAATGGTATTCATAGGTGCAATACTTACGATTGGAGTCCTCCTTGAGAAGGATTTTACGGCCCTGCTTGCAGGAATCGGCGCTTCGGCAGCCGTGCTGATGCTTGTCTTCAAGGATACGATACTGGGAGTTGTCGCCGGCATCCAGCTTTCGGCCCATGACATGCTCAGGCCGGGGGACTGGATAATGATGGACAGGCATGGAGTGAACGGGGAAGTGGAGGAAGTCACACTGAATACGGTAAAGGTCCGAAACTGGGACAATACGATTGTGACGGTCCCTCCGTATGCCCTTGTCAGTGACTCGTTCAAGAATTGGCGCGGCATGAGGGAGAGTGCCGGCAGAAGAGTTGCGCGGGTGCTGTACATCGATATGAATTCAATCCGTTTCTGCACCCCGGAGGAATTGGCCCGGTATTCGACCATGAAGTGGGCCGAAGGTGTTGAAATGGGCCCGGAGACTGTGAACCTGAAACTTTTCAGGGTTGCGGCGGAGAATTATATCCGCAGCATGGACGGTACCAATACGGACCTGATGCTTCTTGTCAGGCAGCTCGAACCTACTTCGGAAGGGCTTCCTCTCCAGTTCTATTTCTTCACGAAAGCCAAGGACTGGATTTCCCATGAAAAGACGGCGGCAGATGTCATTGAGCATATGGTAGCGGTTATGCCTCAGTTCGGACTCAGAATCTACCAGAGGCCTTCCGGACTTGATATCCGGAAAAATGAGGTCAGTGCCTGAAAAGAAAAAGGAACTGCGAATTTCGCAATCCAGTAGTCTATGCCTTATACAACAAACCCTCTCACATTGCTGCAAGAGGGTGTATCGTTAAACTATTTCTTCATTAGTGTCCCATTTTAACGGGACACTAATGATAATCGACAACCTTTTTGCCGGATTTCGTCCTTTCATCTATTGTTATCGTATATGTTGCCATATCAACCTCCTTTGTTTCCACAAATATAATCTTTTTATCTATAACCGGATAATCCGTTGATGCCAAATCTATTGCGGTAATGCTACGGCAAAGATACGAAAAAAGCACCTGCGGTTTGGTGGCAAGTGCTTGATTTTCAATCTTTTTGACTCCGCTCCTGAACCAGGACTTGAACCTGGGACCCTCTGATTAACAGTCAGATGCTCTAACCAACTGAGCTATTCAGGAATATTTTCGTGTCCGGTATTGTTCCGAACGGGATTGCAAAGGTACTATAATTTTTTTATCCTGCAAATTTTTCCTTGAAAATTTCTTTCATTTTTCTGAAATTATATGATATGTATTACCTTTGTGACTGTTTAATGACGCAAGCAAAGAGTTATGGATATCGATCTTCTGTCAAAGATGGTCAGGCAGCTCATCCTTGATAATGACAAGGTGTTCCTGCCGGGAATAGGGGCTTTCTATGCCGAGATTGTACCATCTTCATTCTCCGATAAGGGCTATACGGTAAATCCTCCGTACAGGAGGCTCTTCTTCAGAAGCAAGGCCGAGCCGGATACCCTGCTTGCCGACCTGTATGCCTCATCGAATGGTGTTACTGCAGACGTGGCGGGGCGCATCATCGGGGATTTTACGGAAGAGATGAAAGGTGTCCTCATGACGAAGAAGGCTGTGGCGTTTCCCGGGTTGGGGAGACTGCGTGCAACCAAGGAAAATAATTTCTTCTTTGTGCCTGATGAGGACCTGGACATATATCCTGAAGGGTTCGGGCTTGAGCCTGTTTCGCTGAAGACGCATCAGGAGACAGAGGCGGAAGTTGCAGCAGTCCTTTCCGGTCTGCGGAATGAACTGGATGCCGGGAATGCTTCGGATGCCGCTGCGATTGAAGTTGCCGCGGACGATACTGCGGAGGCTCATGCAGAGGACGTCCATAGCGACGGAGAAGTAGCTGCAGCTGCCGGGAATGCAGCTGTAGAGACAGCTGTCGCGGATGATACCGCCGCAGAGACAGCGTCTGGCAATGAGCCCGATGGAGTTGAAGCTGTTCCGTCGGGTAATGAGACAGACGAAGCTGAGGAGGCCGATTCTGCCGAAGATGAGGAGCCGGCTGCCGTTACAGACTCCGCAGGCAGTGCTTCTCCGGAGACAGGGGCTGTTCCTGTGGCCGGGGATTCTGCTGCTCCGGTGTCCGGAGGCGGGGATGCGCATGCAGGATGGCGCAAGGCGGGGATTGCCATTGCGGCCGTGCTGGCTGCGGCTGCGTTGCTGCTCATAATATATCTTGTCCTGGCATACGTATGTCCAGATTTCATCAATTCAATCCTGTATGACCAGGAGGAACTTGAAGTCCTGAGGTATGGACAGAGATAGTTTGTTTTATTAGGTATTAAATGTTACTTTTGCCGGCGCTTAATTGTACAATGGATGGAGAACAGATTTTCCCGGCACATGATTATCCCGTGTTATCAGACAGATGGTGCGCAGCTTCTGAAGCCGGCGGCTTTCATGGACGGTGCACAGGAGATGGCCAACAGGCATGCCGACATACTGGGATTCGGATATGACGACCTGTCAAGGACCAGGACACTATGGGTGCTTTCAAGGATGCATATAAGATTCATCCGTCATCCTAAATGGAGAGAGGAGGTAGATTTCGTGACATGGCATAAAGGTCCGTCCATGATGTTCTATCTGAGGGACTACAGGATGT
Source organism: uncultured Bacteroidales bacterium (assembly GCA_944323805.1). Lineage (GTDB taxonomy): Bacteria > Bacteroidota > Bacteroidia > Bacteroidales > UBA932 > Cryptobacteroides. The sequence continues at coordinate 81,042 of CALUTW010000007.1, forward strand.
CAGCGGCGGACGGGAGTCCTCTGGTCGAGGCAACTACGTCATGGCTGGTCATTGATGTCGACACAAGGAGGATTGTAAGGGGGCTTTCCATTGACGGAGACGGGAGCATATGCACCGACAATGCCATAGCGGAGCCTTGCGGCAAGGTGCAGATGCCGAGAGGTGCAGAGCCGGCACTTGCCGGAACTCATACGGTGGCATATTCCGACATCGACCTGAACGGCCATACGAATAATGCGATGTATCTTGTATGGGCGATGGACGTTGTGGACTATGACGTGACTTCTTCCCGTCCGTTGAAGGAGATGAAAATCAACTTCAATCATGAGACAAGGCCAGGGGATGAGGTTTCCCTGTACAGGATAAGGGAAGATAAAGGGGACAGCATAAGATATGTGGTTGAAGGAAAGGTCGGGGACAGGCAGGCTTTCTGCGTGGAACTGATGTTCTGATGCAGGTCCGGTCGTGATGACGAGTACTGAAAATTAAAATATAGGATTATGAGAGATTTGTTTTTTGGACAGGGGACCGGGCATTCGATAATGCTTCTGGCATTTGTGATTGCCGTCGGACTTCTGCTGGGGAAAATCAAGGTCAAGGGCGTGTCGCTCGGCTCGACTTGGATTCTGTTTGTCGGTATCCTTCTGAGCCATTTCGGATTCCGGGCCGATTCCTCCCTGCTGCATTTCCTTAAGGAGTTCGGACTTATCCTGTTCGTTTTCTCCATCGGACTGCAGGTCGGACCGGGTTTCTTCCACTCGTTCAAGAGTGGCGGGCTCAAGCTTAACATGCTGGCTGTGGCACTTGTCCTGATTGGAGTGATCACGACATATGTCATACATCTTGTTACCGGTGAGAACCTTGTTACACTGACCGGTGTCATGTCCGGTGCCGTTACCAATACTCCTGGACTCGGTGCAGCTCAGCAGACCTATCTCGATGCGACTTCCGGATCTTTTGTGCATGAGATAAATTCCGGGGAGATTGCATCCTCCCTTGCATCCGGCTATGCAGTTGCGTATCCTATAGGTGTTCTCGGGGTAATCCTTGTGCTGATGCTTACCAAGGCAATCTTCCGGGTCGACCTGAAGAAAGAGGAGAACGAGATGAACAGCCGCGAGACAGGAATGGATTCCCCTCAGCGTGTGGCATTCTGCATCAAGAATCCGGCAGTCTTCGGGAAGACCATACTGGAAGCAAGTCATGCCATCGAGAATAAATTCATCATATCCAGGGTATACCGCAACGGGGCAGTGACTGTCCCTGTTGCTTCCACCGTACTTCATGAGGGCGACGATGTGCTTGTGGTTACTGCCCAGAGCTCGGTAGAGGCGGTTACCATGCTGTTCGGCGAAATGATCGACATGCCGAAAGAGGCCTGGGACAGGATCGATGCTTCGATGGAGGTCAGGAAACTTACCATCACAAGGACATCCATGACCGGCAAAAGACTGAAAGACCTGAAAATCAGGACAACATATGGAGTCAGCATTACAAGGGTCAGCCGTGGAGGCATCGACCTTGTAGCAAATCCTGACCTTATTGTCCAGATGGGGGACAGCCTTCTTGTAGTAGGTCATGAAAAGGATATACAGCAGGTGGCAAAGTTCGTGGGCAATTCGAGGACCGGTCTGAACCATCCGAATCTCATCCCGATTTTCTTCGGCATTGCACTCGGCGTGCTTTTCGGTTCAATTCCTATTGCGATTCCAGGTATCCCGCAGGCCATAAAGTTCGGGCTTGCCGGCGGACCTCTCATCATTGCCATACTGCTCGGATATTTCGGTCCCAAGCTTAAGATTACCACATATACTACCATGAGCGCCAATCTCATGCTCAGGGAGATAGGTATATCGGTATTCCTTGCGGCTGTCGGTCTCGGCGCCGGAGAGAATTTTGTCAGCTCGATTGTGAACGGAGGTTACTGGTGGATTCTTTACGGAGCGCTGATAACCCTGATTCCTACAGGTCTTGTCGCAATTCTCGGCAAGGCTTTATTCAAGCTGAATTTCTATCAGATATGCGGACTGGTTTCAGGCAGCTGCACCAACCCTCCGGTGCTTGCGTTTGCACAGAATGCATATGGTACGGACTATACTTCGGTAAGTTATGCTACTGTATACCCTCTGGCCATGTTCATGAGAGTGCTTGTAGCCCAGATACTGATACTGATTGCCGTAGCATAGGCATCCGGAAATTCTGGAATTTATGACACAGGAATATGTTACAAGGATAGCGGATTTCATAGCCCGCTATCTTTCTTATATGCTCGGGGCAGGTGTGCATACATCGAGGGTCGTGCGTAACAGCAAGAGGATAGGGGATGCCCTGGGTGTTGATGTGAGCGTACATACTTCACAGAAGACGGCCACCCTGACCGTCGCTGAAAAGGGCCGGCCTGTCATGAATACGAGGGTGCTCGATATCCCGGCTTTCCCGATAAGCTTCGAGTGGAATGCGGACCTGAGCGCGTTGAGCTGGGCTGCATATGACAGGAAAATGCCGCTGGAAGAGATAGAGGCCAGGTTCGACAGCCTTGTGGCAAAGCCCAGGATGAATCCTGTATTTGTCCTGCTGATGGCTTCGCTTGCCAATGCATCCTTCTGCCGCCTCTTCGGCGGCGACATATGGGCCATGCTTGTCACATTTACCGCAACAATGATCGGGTTCTTTACCCGTCAGCATCTTACAAGACGGCATGTCAACCATTATATCGTGTTTGTCGTGTCTGCCTTCGTGGCATCGCTCTGTGCCTCCACCGCCCTGACGCTCGGGCTTGATTCGGCCGAGATCGCCCTTGCTACAAGCGTACTTTATCTTGTGCCCGGGGTTCCTCTTATCAACGGTGTAATCGATATCACGGACGGGCATATCCAGATAGGAATCAGCCGGCTCGTGAATGCCCTTATGCTGATCGTGTGTATAGCAATAGGCATGTCTGCCACATTAATGTTAGTCAAGGACAGTTTGTTATGATTGCAGTGGATATAATTTCAGACGGCCTGTTCGCAGCTGTCGCGGCAATGGGATTCGGCTCGATTTCCGACCCTCCGATGCGGGCTTTCCGGTATATTGCGATACTTGCTGCCGTCGGGCATGCCACCAGATATTGCCTGATGACTTTCCTCGGTGTCGATATCGCTACGGCATCCCTGATTGCCGCATTCATAATCGGCACGGGCAGCGTGTGGTTCGGGAAGAAGGTCTTCTGCCCGATGACGGTCCTCTATATCCCGGCCCTCCTGCCGATGGTCCCGGGAACGTATGCATATAAGACGGTCTTTTCCCTCATCATGTTCCTCCAGGAGATATCCTCGCCTACACAGGGCAGCGAATACCTGCAGGCTATGATATTCAACGGGGCCGTTTCATTCAGTGTCATTTTCATGCTTGCCGTCGGTGCCACCCTGCCGGTCTTCCTCCTGCGGGAACGGGCTAATTCGATGACAAGGGGTTCAAGATATATCTGATGATATGGACGACATATTCTGGAAATCTATAGCCGACTACAATACTGCGACGTGGCCATTGCAGATACTGTTCATCGCCGTAGCGGCCGTATTGACTCTCATACTGTGGTTCAGACCGCGTACATGGGCCAAGATTGCAATTAAGGTCTACATGGTGGCCGTGTCGCTGTGGATTGCGTTCGTGTATTATATGAAATATGCGGCTGCCAGGGATTATTCGGAAGTAATTGCGATTTTCTGGTGCATGGTTGCGGCTGCGTGGATATATGACCTCCTGACGCATTTCGCGTCATTCCAGAAGCCTGACAGATGCTCCCCCTGGAGAATCTCCTTCCTGTTCCTGCCACTGCTGTATCCTGTGATATCGCTTGCACGAGGACTGGAATTCCCGATGATTACTACCCCGATGCTGCCGAGTGCGGTAGCCCTCTACATGCTCGGGATGCTTCTGGTGTTCAGCCGGAGGATAAATCTGTTTGTATTCATCTTTATTGTCCACTGGTCCGTCATAGCGATATCAAAGATTGTATTCTTTGATATCCCAGAGGATATTCTTCTTGCAGCGGCATGTCTTCCTGCCATCTACGTGTTCTTCAGCATGATGGTCGAGGAGGACAGGACGGAATACAAGCCGTCCCGCACTGCGGTAAAGGCTCTTGTCCTGGCAGTCGCTGTCCTTATCGGTACATGTATGGTCGTTGAATATGTTTGAGCTGATCTATCCTGATACGGATGTGCCGGAGCTTCCGGCACCGGATGTCTCCTCTGCCGGTCAGAGGGCATTCCATGATGCGGGGAACGCGGCTGGTCCGGCTTCCCGCACAGAGTATTTCCCGGTAATAGGCAGCAATGGCGTTGTGATAGCGAGAGCCACGAGGGCATATTGCCATTCCGGGTCAAAGGTCCTCCATCCGGTCGTGCATCTGCATGTGATTGACCGTATGGGACATCTGTATCTTCAGAAACGTTCCATGAACAAGGACATCCAGCCGGGCAGATGGGATACGGCCGTGGGAGGCCATGTCGATTATGGCGAAAGCATTCTCGAGGCCTTGTACAGGGAATCTTCGGAGGAGCTCGGACTTGTCGAGTTCAATCCTGTGTGGCTGTGCTCATATGAGTTCGAGTCCGGGATTGAAAGGGAGCAGATAAATGTATTTGCCGCCGTCGGCAGCTATATGATGACCCCCGACCATGACGAGGTGGAGGAAATCCGGGGGTGGACAATGGATGCGATATCAGGAAATTTGGGAAAGTCGGTCTTTACTCCTAACTTTGAAGGAGAGTTCGTCAGGATACGGGACAGTCTTCTCGCGCTTCTGTGACAGAAAAACATGTAGGATGGCAAATATTGAATGCTTTATTCCGGAGATGCCCGGAGATGTGATTTCGTCCGCAGTCGGGTCATTCGACAGGAGTGATTCCTTTGCCGGAGTGACCGTGATTTCCGGGAGATTCATCAGGAGCACATCGGTGCTCAGGAGCCTTGCAAAGGCTGCTGCAGCGGATTATGTGCTGATATTCTCGGGTAACGCCCCGTTTGAAATGGGGGCATATGCCCTGGACCGGTTCCTGTCGGTCGCTGCAGATACAGGGGCGGACATGCTTTATTCCGACTATTATGACAGCTCAGTGGACGGTACGGGCAATGAGATCCTGACAAGGCATCCTCTGATTGACTGTCAGAAAGGGGCTTTACGCGACGATTTCGATTTCGGTCCGGTGCTGGTGTTCCGGACTTCCTCGTTCAGGAAGGCGGTAAAGTCGATGACTGAAGACTACTCCTATGGCGCCCTCTATGACCTCCGGCTCCGGATGAGGAACATAGTGCATATCAATGAGCCTCTCTATACGTATGTCAGGACGGATTTCCGCAGGTCGGGAGTCCGGCAGTTCGATTATGTGGACCCGAAGAACAGGGAAGTCCAGATAGAGATGGAAAAGATATGCACCCGGCATCTGAAAAGGATAGGGGCATATCTGGAGCCGGTCTTCTCCAAGGACTATGAATCAGACTGCAGTATGGACCAGGCGGATACGGCATCCGGGAAGGCCTGCTTCCCGGTAAAGGCGTCGGTCGTAATCCCGGTCTTCAACAGGGCGTCCACCATAGAGGATGCCGTCAGGAGCGCCATGTCGCAGGAATGCGGCTTCAGCTATAATGTCATTGTCGTGGACAATCATTCCTCTGACGGGACCACGGGGATACTTGAGAGAATGGCTGCCCGGTATGGGGACAGGCTTGTGCACATAATCCCGGAATATGAGGGGCTCGGTATCGGGGGATGCTGGAATCTGGCCGTAAATGACAGCCGGTGCGGAGAATTTGCAGTCCAGCTTGACAGCGATGACGTATATTCCGGGCCGGATACCCTGGACCGGATAGTCAGGGAGTTTGACATGCAGGAATGCGGGATGGTCATAGGCTCCTACCTGATGACCGATTACAATATGAACCCCATTCCTCCAGGGGTCATTGACCATAGGGAGTGGACAGACGGTAACGGCAGGAATAATGCTCTGAGGATAAATGGCTTGGGAGCTCCGAGGGCTTTCAGGACCTCTCTCCTGAGACGTTTCCGCTTCCCGGATACAAGCTACGGGGAGGATTATGCGATGGGGCTGAGAATCAGCAGGGAATACAGGATAGGGCGAATATATGACGTCCTGTACTGCTGCAGAAGATGGGAAGGAAATTCGGATGCCGCCCTTGATATTGCCCGCGTCAATGCCAATAACCTGTATAAGGACAGGCTCAGGACATGGGAGATTGAAGCCCGGATTGCCATGAATAAAAGAACTGTCCCGGACAGTAGCCGGGAGGATTAATGATATAAAGTCAGCGACAGGTGAAGAAGAAATCCCTTGACAATTTTGCCAATGACCAGCTGTCCCTATGGCCGCTTGCCAGGGACAATTACAGGGCACTGAAGGCAGCTGAAGTCAGGACGATGTCTGTAAACGGACTGGAGGTCAGGATACAGCATAATCCTGCAAGAGCGGTGTCGACGGCTGCGAAGGTCGACGATGCGTCAGTGAGGCAGAGGAAATGCTTCCTGTGCAGGGACAACCGGCCGGACTGTCAGATAAGCCTGAAATTCGACGGGAGAAAAGGAAAGAAATACGATATCCTTGTCAATCCGTACCCCATATTTCCCCGGCATTTCGTGATAGCGATGGACCGGCATTGCGACCAGTCGATATGGAAACGCTATGTCGACATGCTTGACTTTGCAAAGGCACGCCAGGGATATGCAGTCATGTACAACGGCCCGAAATGCGGGGCCTCCGCTCCGGTCCATCATCATTTCCAGGCGGTAGAGACCGGTGTCCTTCCCCTGCAATGCGATGTCGGGAATCTCTTCGATGCCATGTCCGGGGCCACAGGAGGTCCCGGTGACAGTGAAGACGGCGTGCTTGAGTACCTTTCTTCAGTAAAGGAGGCCGACCTTTATCATTACCGCAGGTTTGCACACGGGATTTTCGCCCTGAGGGCATCTACAGCCAAATCCATGGCAAAGCTTTTCTACAGGCTGCTTGACTGTGCCCCTCTGAAGGACGGGGACAGCGAGCCGATGTTCAATCTTGTCGTATGGCATACCGGCACAGAATACCGCTCTACAGTGATGTTCCGTGACTCGCACAGGTCGCATCATTATTTTTCCGGGGGCCCTGACCACCTGATGATAAGTCCGGGATGTGCCGATATGGCCGGATTCTTCATAGCGCCGCAAAAGGAAGACTTTGAAAAGCTTTCCCCGGAGCTTCTTTCGGACCTCGTCTCGGAGGTGGCGCTTCAGGAACAGGATGAGAAGCTGCTGCTCTGGCGTCTTACGAGACACCAGCCTGTAGTGTCGGTCGGCATAATGTCCGCACCGGAAATCTGTTTCGAGATTCTGGCGGACGGGGCAGGAAAACGCAAGGCGGTCTATAAGGAAGGCAAGATCGAGTATGACGGGGTGCTTTACGATGAACTTTATTTTGAGGAACAGACCCCGTCGACAATGTTTGCTGAGGCAGGCTTCATCCTTCATGATGTCTCCATCGGCAAAGGGTTCCATTGGGAAAGGAAAGAAGTGCAGAAATTCGCCGGGGCGCTGAAGATTACGGTCGGGAAGAACTCTCTCCGGGCCATCAATGTGATAGGCGTCGAGGATTATCTTCTCAGCGTCATATCTTCCGAGATGAAGTCCACGTCATCCCTGGAGCTGCTGAAAGCGCATGCCGTGATATCCAGGTCATGGGTCATGAAAAGGATTCTCGGGCATTCATCGGGCAGGAAGCATGTCCCGGAATGGGTAAATAACATGCCTTCCCTGGTAACACATGTGGTTTCATCATGCGACAGTGGCAATGTACATGGACAGGACTGCGACGGCCGGGATAGGGTCGAATACGTGAGATGGTATGACAATGAGGAGCACAAGGCTTTCGATGTATGCGCTGATGACCATTGCCAGAGATATCAGGGGCTGACGAGGGCTGCGGGAGATATGGTCAGGAAAGCAATCGATTCCACATGGGGAGAGCTGCTGACATATGAAGGCGGCATCTGCGATGCGCGGTTCTCCAAATGCTGCGGCGGCATTACCGAGAGATTCTCCACATGCTGGGAGGACAGGGACTATCCGTATCTCTCCCCGGTGGAGGACAGGCCAGGATGTACCGGGCATGAGGCATTGCCGGACTGTTCCTCGGAAAAGGATGCCGCAGACCATATCATGTCAGGCGGCAAGGATGCGTTCTGCGCGACATCGGACCCGAAGATACTGTCGCAGGTACTTAACGACTACGATATGGAGACTCCTGATTTCTACAGGTGGACAGAGACATATGCTGCCGATGAGCTCTCTTCCATTGTCCGTGAACGCTCCGGATACGATATCGGGACTATCCGGGAGATAGTCCCGGAACACAGGGGGGCATCAGGCCGTATTGACCGGCTGCGCATAACCGGCTCCAGAATGACTCTTGTGGTGGGCAAGGAGCTTGAGATAAGGAGGATATTGTCAAGGTCGCACCTCAAGAGCTCTGCCTTCACAGTCAGGTTCGGACCCGGTTCCCGGATTGTCATTTCCGGGGCAGGCTGGGGGCATGGTGCAGGACTGTGCCAGATAGGTGCGGCCGTAATGGCGGAAGAAGGGTACGGCTATCGTCAGATACTGTCCCATTATTACCGCGATGCCGTGATAAGCAGGCATGTGCCAGGTCTTGAATCCGATAAGACTTCATACGATGAAAGGTAGGACAGTGCGGCAACACGGGCCATGGGCCTGGGTCCCGACATTATATTTTGCCGAGGGCATACCATATTTCATAGTAAATACCATATCGGTCATCATGTTCAAGAAGATGGGCATGTCCAACGGCGATGTCGCCATGTATACCGGTCTGCTGTACCTGCCATGGGTGGTCAAGCCCCTGTGGAGCCCCTTTGTCGACATCATCCGTACTAAAAGATGGTGGGTCGTGACGATGCAGGTCCTGATGTCTGCGGCATTTGCAGCGGCGGCATTTTCCCTTCCGTCGCCGTCGGCGGAAGTCATCGCGTCCGGACATGCCCCGGTCTCGATCTTTGCAGGGACTCTTGTCATATTCTGGAGTTCAGCCTTTGCATCGGCTACACATGACATAGCTGCAGACGGATATTACATGATAGCCCTTGACAGCAACAGGCAGTCGCTGTTTGTGGGTATCAGAAGCACATTCTACAGGCTTGCCTCCATTTTCGGGCAGGGTGTGCTGGTCGTTCTGGCAGGGGTGCTTGAATCCAGGACGGGCGATATCCCCCGGTCATGGTTCATCACAATGCTGATATGCGCTGTCCTGTTTGCTGCAGTCACTATATATCACTCCTTTGTGCTTCCGCGTCCGGCAGGTGATGTCTCCGGCTCGCAGGACTCCGGCTCCGGCCAGGCTTCCGCACGCAAGGCTTCCGATATCATAAGGGAATTCGCGATGACCTTCGTGACGTTTTTCCGTAAAAGGCATGTCTGGCTTGCCATCATCTTCATGTTGCTGTACCGTCTTCCGGAGGCATTCCTCATCAAGATGATGAATCCGTTCCTGCTCGACCCGGTCTCTGCAGGGGGGCTTGGCCTGTCGACAGAGAATGTGGGCATTGCATACGGGACTGTCGGGGTGGCCGCCCTTACAGCCGGAGGAATCGCCGGAGGAATCGCAGCCTCGCGCACGGGATTGAAGAAGTCCCTCTGGCCCATGGCATTGAGCATGACCCTTCCGTGTCTCACATTTGTGTATCTTGCCATGGCGCAGCCTCACGATTTTCTCATTGTGAACCTGTGCGTATGCATCGAACAGTTCGGATACGGCTTTGGCTTTACGGCCTACATGCTCTATATGATCTATTTTTCGGATGGGGAGTTCAAGACCGCCCATTACTCCATCTGTACGGCATTTATGGCATTGAGCATGATGATTCCCGGGATGGTCGCCGGATACCTTCAGGAATGGCTCGGGTATGAAGGCTTTTTCTGGATGGTCATAGCATGCTGTCTTGCAACCATAGCAGTGGCCGTACCTGTACATTCCCTTGTCGATGCCTCTTTCGGCAGGAAACAGAAATGATAGCGGCAGCCTGGACGGAGGAAAAGGTCCGGTTTTCATCCGTATCTGGACGATTTTTTTATATATTTGTCGCTGGCAGGGCATGTGCTGCATGTCCTGCTGAAATTCCATACTGACATGAAAAAGAATATCTTTGCTGTGGCTGCCGTTGCAGCCATGCTGTGTGCCTGCGGAGGCGGCCAGCAGAAGAGCGGCGATATGCCGGAACAGGACGGTTCAAGAACCGGATATGCATTGGCATTCTTCAGGAATGCCGCCGCGTTGTCCGGTGCGGATGAGAATATGATGGTATCTCCATACAGTGCGGGTGTTGCATTGTCAATGCTTGCGGACGGGGCTGAGGACGAGACAAGGGCAGAGCTGCTCAGGGCTCTGGGCGGGTCCGTATTTTCGGGGGATATACTGCATGCGGATTCCCTGGCCGATGTCCGCTCCGCCAATTCGGCATGGATAAGGTCTGGCTTCGATGTCAAGGACAGCTATGTGGCCCTGCTCCGGGAGAGCTACGGCGCGATGGTAGCCGAAAAGGATTTTTCATCAGGTTCAACTGTCGGGGAAATCAACAGGTGGTGCTCGGATAATACGGAAGGAAGAATCACGGAAATCATTGACCGTATCAGCCCAGACATGGTAATGTTCCTTGTCAACGCACTGTATTTCAAGGCTCCGTGGGAGCATGAATTCCGCAAGGAAAGTACATCCGACAAGGTGTTCCATGGCTCTGCGGGTGATGCGGAAGTCCCGATGATGTATATCCGGAATGATTTCAGATATGCCTCGTATGGCAATAACCAGATAGTTGAACTCCCGTATGAAGGCGGCCGTTATTCCATGCTGGTAGCCTTGCCTGCTGAGGACGTGGCGATGCAGGATGCGCTGCCGATGCTTACGGAGGAAATGTATGACAAGGCAACCGGTCAGATGACAAGGAAAAAGGTCGCGCTTACCCTGCCTAAGTTCAGGTTCGAGACGGACCTTGTCCTCAATGATGCCCTCAGGAGAATGGGCGTGGAACGCGTCTTCTCCGGTTCCGCGCAGCTCGGCGGGATTTCAGATGCATCCATAGCAGTGGACCAGGTAAGGCAGAAATGTTTCATAGAGGTCAATGAGCAGGGTTCAGAGGCGGCGGCAGTTACGGGTATCGGGGTACGCCTTACATCCGCAAGGCCTGCCGACATGCCTGTGGTCATGACAGTTGACAGGCCGTTCTACTTCGCCATAGTCGATAATGCTGCAGATAACATCCTGTTCATCGGCAGGGTCATGAATCTTGGAGGGGAGGAATAATGGATACTGCCCTTTCCGGAAAGACAGGCGGATGCCTCCGGTCATGCCGGCTTGCAGCATCTGTCGCTGCATTTATGTTGCTGTGGGTGTCTGTGACTGCATATGCCTCAGGTCATGTGCTTACCGGGCTTGAAGTGCTGCAGGAAAGGAATTTTGCCGGTCTGACCGGAAAACGTGTCGGGCTTGTGACCAATCCCAGCGGTGTCGACAGGAATCTGCGCTCGACCATCGATATACTGTACAATGCCCCGGGCGTGGAGCTCGTCGCCCTGTACGGGCCTGAGCATGGTGTCAGAGGGGATGTCTATGCCGGGGGGAAAGTATCGGACTCGGTGGATGACAGGACAGGGCTGCCTGTATATTCACTGTATGGACCGACACGGAAGCCAGAGCCGGAGATGCTCGAGGGAATAGATGTGATGGTATATGATATCCAGGATACCGGAGCCAGGTCCTATACATTTATCAGCACGCTCGGTCTGGTAATGGAAGCCTGTGCGGAGCAGGGAATCGAAGTGATGGTGCTCGACAGACCGAATCCTCTCGGCGGGAACAAGATAGAAGGCAGCTATGTCGAGCCGGGCTATTTCTCATTTGTCAGCCAGTACCGGATTCCATATATTTACGGGCTGACTGTCGGCGAGCTTGCCTTGCTTATCAACGAGGAAGGCCTGAATTGCGGGCAGACAGGCAGGCAACAGCCGGCCAGATGCCGCCTGACCGTAGTGCCGATGAAAGGATGGCACAGGGACATGCTCTATCAGGACACAGGCCTGCCATGGGTCCTTCCGTCCCCGAATATCCCGTCAGCTGACTCCCCGCAGTATTACTGCGCCGCGGGAATATGCGGCGAACTGTACGGCTTTCTCAATATCGGCATAGGCTATACTCTTCCTTTCCAGGTCTTTGCAGAGGAGTGGATCGATGCGGAAAGACTGAAATCCCTTCTGGACAGCTACGGCATACCGGGAGTCTCATTCCGTACCATATATTTCAAGCCGTTGTCCGGCAGGACGGCAGGGCGGCTTGTCCAGGGGGTACAGTATTTCTTTACCGACTACGATGCCGCTCCTGTGACCCTCGTCCAGTTCTATGTGATGCAGGCAGTCGCCGCCCTTTATCCGGACAGGAAGCCGTTCGAGACTGCGACAGGTGTCGGGCTCTTTGACAAGGTATGCGGCTCGGACCATATCCGGAAGACTTTCGGGGCGAGGTATATGGTTTCCGACATCATCGGTTTCTGGAACAGGGATGTCAGCGACTTCAGGAAAATCTCATCGAGGTATTATCTGTATAATTGAGTGAAAACCAGTGCTGTCGCCTTTCAAAGGCTGGAAACCGGCAATATTCCCTGCCGCAGTATTGTTTGTTTTCATGAAAATTAATGATACTTTTGCCTCGAAATTCTAAATATACAATGAGACGGTTTTCTTTAGTTGCAGCGGCTCTTGCTGCAGTATTTCTTGCCGGATGCGCAAGAAATGAGGAAATTCCTTGGGGGGGGTGCAGTTAAGCCTTCTGAAATAACCATTGCCAAAGGGGAATCCCGCAATCTTTCTTTTATCATAGAACCGGAAGGCGCTTCCTATATCGGCCTTTACCCCGTATCAGAGACAGTCCTGGTACTGGTCGTCATCCGAGCTGTATATGATGCCGGAATCATCGGTCATCTGTGTAAGTACCGGTAACTGGCTTGCCGGCTACAGGGGTAAATATGAGGAGATTGCATCAGTACGTCCTGTCCTGGCATTCAGAAACTTGCACAGATTACGGCCCCGGAAGGTACAGATGCCTCCGGGGCCGTATTTTTTCATGCCGTGTGCTGACAGGGCCGGACCGTAATCTTTCCGTAACCCGATGTAACGGTTTTGTAGGAGACAGTAACTGTTCTGTAAAATCATGTAACAATAATATAGAAACAGGTTAAAAAATATTTCATTTTGTACCGGTACTTTTGCCGCCGTATTGAAAAGAGAAAGATATGGCGAATAGAGTGACCGTATGGAAGCGGTTGTCAGGAGCGGTATTTGTGTTGACGCTCATCAGTTTGTCCTTTGCGTATCCGGCGGAAGCCGCAGAGAGGGAAAGGGTCAGAGGCAAGGTACTTGACATACTTACAGGGGAACCTCTTATCGGTGCAGGAGTCCTTATCAGGAACACCACGACAGGTACAGTCACGGATCTGGACGGAATCTATGAACTCGATCTCGCAAACGGGGACCATTATATTTCCGTATCCTATATCGGATACAAGCCTGCTACGGTACTTGTTTCCATAGACAGGAGCGGAATCCGGGCATCCCAGGCCGGGGATGCTGGGATTGACGGTTCGTTCGTAAGCTATGAGGACGGGTTAGTGACTGTGTTGCTTGCATCGGATGATAAAGTCCTTGAAAATGCAGTAGTTACTGCACGTAAGAATCTGGAGTCCCTGCAGGCTCTCCAGAACGAGAGGATCAATTCAGGCTTTGCCATTGAAAACATGGGGGCTAAGGAAATGAGCATCAAAGGCATTTCCAATGCCCAGGAAAGCGTCACGAAACTTTCCGGCATCTCCATAGCAAATGCCGGGCAGCTCATAGTGCGCGGACTGGGAGACCGGTACAGCTCCACAACGCTCAACGGTCTGCCGATAGCGTCCCCTAACCCGGACAACAAGCTCATACCGCTGGACATATTTCCGGCATCGACGATACAGAATATCACTGTCAGCAAGGTGTACGAGGCGAGTTCGTTTGCGGACTATTCCGGTGCCCATGTGGACATAAGCACGAAAGAGGGACAGAGCGAGGATTTCTTCAGGCTGTCGTTCTCTACCGGAGGTCTTTTCAGGACATTCGCAAATGATTTCTACGGCATGGACAGGCAGAGCCTTTTTGTGACCCCGAGGCTTGACAGCGGTGCTGAGAACGTACCATATTCCGGTTTTGCAGACTATTCCAGGAACAACAGGATATTCAAGACGACTTTCCAGTCAGGCAAACAGCCTGTGCTCCCGAATCTGAACGGGAGTCTCGGCTACGGCAGGAATTTCAATGTCGGCGGGCAGACCCTCAGTATCCTGGCTTCCGCCAGCATCAAATCCGGCCAGGAAACCATGCTGGATGCATTCTACAGGACATATGAGGCGAGTGCTGCCGGAAACATGAAGAGCAGCTACGACTATGACAGCTACTCACAGAAACTTGATATTGCTGCACTTGCCGATATAGACTATACACTCAGGGACCATGATAATATCGGTCTGACAGTATTCTTTGCAAGAAATGCCAAGAGCACATTCCTCGACAGAGTCGGAGAGGATATTCACGAAGGGTATCAGCTGGCCGGCATCAACCAGGTATCGCATTTCTACATGCTTCAGAATTACCAGCTTTCCGGACATCATGAAATGAGTGACTGGCTCGTGGACTGGGGAGTCTCCTATTCCCGTACGGCAAGCGATGAGCCTGACCGCCGTCAGGTCATGTTCAGTCGCAGGGCAGACGATATGCTGACATTCTTTGACCTTAATCAGCAGGAGACCCAGAGATACTTCGGAAAACTTAACGAGAACGAACTTGTTGCCGATATCAAGGCTACATGGAATATCAATGATGACGACCGGCTCCGTTTCGGGCTTACTGTCAAGGACAAGGCAAGGCATTTCAAGACCACGAGGTTCTATTACAATGTCCGCAGCCTGGATGACATCTTCCCGTACGAGGACCGCTTCAATATGGATAAGTGGCTGAACTTTGAAAATATCCATGACGGTGTCATCAGTATAAACAGACACCAGGCTCCGAGAGACAGATATGATGCATCCAATCTCATAGGTGCAGCCTTTGTGGAGACTGACCTCAGATTCGGGGAAAAATGGTTCCTTAATGCCGGACTCAGGCTTGAAGCGAGTCGTCAGAGTGTGGATTATAATGATGATGTCGAAGATCTTACAAGAAATCTCGATGGCATAGACCTGTTCCCTGCAATCAATCTGAAATATGACCTGACCCACAGAAGCATGTTCAGGCTTTCCCTTTCCAGGACAGTCACAAGGCCGTCATTCATAGAGATGGCCCCGTTCCTCTATCAGGAAAGTTTCGGAGGAGCACAGGTCCGCGGTAATGAAGACCTGCAGAATGGTTACAACTATAATGTCGACCTCAAATATGAGTTCTTTGCCGAGAAGAATACCGATATGTTTGCAGTGACGGCTTATTTCAAGTTTCTTGAAAGTCCGATCGAACGGACCCAGAGGATGTCCGGCGGAGCAGTCGAGCATTCCTTCCAGAATGCTGACAATGGTATTGCGGCAGGAATCGAGGCCGAATTCCGCAAGGAAATAGCCAGGGATCTGGCAATCAATGCAAATGCATCGTACATGTACACGAATGTCATACTTCCTGAAGGCGGTGTGTATACCAATCCTCAGAGGTCGCTGCAGGGAGCATCCCCGTATCTTGCAAATGCCGATATAACATATACTCCGAAATTCAGGAACGGGGACGGACTTAACCTTAGTCTCCTCTATAATCTTCAGGGGCCGAGAATCCATTCGGTCGGGCTTCTCGGGATAGGAGATGTAAAGCAGCTTCCCGTACATACACTTGACCTGGCAGGTTCGTATGACTTTGATGAGCATTTTTCACTGAGTTTCTCATTCAAGAATCTTCTCGATTCCGCTATCAGGTTCAGACAGGATATCCCCAATGCCGACAGTTCAGTGATAGTGGAGCAGTGGAGAATGGGACCTGCATTTGAAATCGGGTTCAGCTGGTCAATGTAGCGGAAGCCGTATCATGGAAATTTATAAAGGTATAGGAAATAGAAACGACAACAATTATTTAAACCAATTTATCACTTATGAAAACAATCAGATTCTTCATGGCAGCAATGGCTGCCTCAGCGCTGACAGCAAGTCTTGTCTCATGCGAGAAAGATGATTCATTCGATCCTGTAGAGGATGTTGTCTACGAGAGCGGCGCGACTCTCAGCGGACGTCATAACGACAATATTACACTTAAGGCCGGATCGTACACTTTGGCTTCAAGCCTTCAGATTGAAGCACCTGGATCCCTGACTATAGAGCCGGGCACAACGATTACTGCCGCTGCAAATCAGAACATCGTCTATATCCTTATCGAGCAGGGAGCAAAGATTTTTGCAGAAGGTACTGAGAACAGCCCTATCATCATGACCTCACAGACAAAAGAATCCGGTGCCTGGGGTGGTCTTCATATCTGTGGACGCTCCCATACCAATGCAGGGTCAGGAAGCTCGGAAATAGGTAATGCTACATATGGAGGCGATGTCGAGGACGACAACTCAGGTGTCATCAGGTATGTCATCATTGAAAATTCCGGAAAAGCTCTTGATTCAGAGCATGAAGCAAACGGCATCTCCCTTTATGGCGTAGGCAGCGGTACAGAGATTTCATATGTATATGTCGTGAACGGCAGCGATGACGGCATCGAGTTCTTCGGAGGCTCGGTAAACATCGGCCATTGCATCGTTGAGAATTGTACTGATGACTCTTACGACTGGACGGAAGGATGGAACGGCAAGGCAGAATACATCGTTGCATACCAGTCAATCGATAAGTGCGACTGCCTCATGGAGTGTGACAATAACGGAGACAACAATGCCATTGAACCTAACTCCCATCCTACAATCTCCTATGCGACACTCATCGGGATGGACAATGCCGATCCGGAGAAGACTTTCGGTGTGAAATTCCGTGCAGGGACATATGTAAACCTTGACCATGCCATCATTACAGGCAAGACCACTGCAATTTCCCTCGAGACTCAGCATACAGTAGACTCGTTTGCAGGTTCAGATCCGAAGTCATCGATTACATATACACTGATAGACGGCGCCTTTACAAGTGAGTTCGCTGATACGTACGGGGCTGAAGACTTTGCGGCAGCAACAGGCAACAGCACAGATTTCAACGGTTCTTTCACAGACAAATTCGTTGGCCAGACAAACGGATGCGGTGCAGTTGATGCGAACAACGACTGGACAGCATGGATCCGTTAATTGAAGTCAGCATCGTGTAATTAATATAGGATTTAACTCTCATTTCCAGGACGGTGTGTCATAATTGCAAACTGCTGCGTTATTATCGGGATTCGGGCTAAGTCGTTTACGGGAGTAAACTCCTGTCTCCCTTACCCTCAATGCCTTGCATTTTATCAATTCTAACACACCTAAAGAGACTGCGCCAAAATTTACCATTTTTGACGCGGTCTCCTTTTTTTGCAAATCTTTAAGGCCTTGGATTCTGCGTGCGTTACATCGGCCAGAAATTCACTTTGCCTGTGTAATATCCAATATGTGCGACATCCGCGTTGGCAAATGTCGTACATATATAGCAAATATTTTGCATATGGCAGCACCGGGGAATTGTTTCATGCCCAAATTAGAATCTCCCGCCAATATTCCGTCTATCGATTTCATGGGACTTTCAGGATATTGGATTAAATTTGCAGTCCATGGCGACAATAGGCATATTCGATTCGGGGGCCGGAGGCCTGTCGGTGTTCAGGGAGATATACAGGCTTCTCCCCGGACAGGACTATGTATATTTTTCCGACAATGCCTGTTGCCCTTACGGGGAGAAGTCCCGTGATTTCATTGTCGGCCGGGCAAGGACTATAACCGATTTCCTGCTTGCCCAGGGTGCGGATATCATTGTGGTGGCTTGCAATACTGCCACTGCTGCAGCCATAAATGTCCTGCGTGCAGAATACTCTGCTTCGGATTCCGGTCCGGCAGGGCATGTCATGGAGATTACCGGCGGCAGGCGCGGCCATGTGAATTTTATCGGCATGGAGCCTGCCGTAAAGCCTGCTGCCGCACTTACCAGGACCGGAGTTGTCGGGGTCCTCGCTACTGCCGGCACCTTGGGCGGCCAGAAATATATCAGGACCCGCGATGCGTATGCCGGTTCGGTCCGGGTTGTCGAGCATATCGGGGAAGGTTTTGTGGAGCTTGTCGAGAACGGATGCATGTCCGGACCCGAAGCTGAAAGGGTCGTCAGGGCGAGCCTGCAGCCTCTGCTCGATGCAGGTGCGGATGTCATAGTGCTCGGCTGTACCCACTATCCATTCCTGTCGGATGTCATCTCAAGGATTGCCGGTCCGTCAGTCTCCATAATCAATCCTGCTCCGGCAGTCGCACATCATCTCATAGAAGTGATGGAGTCGGACGGACTGTTGTCCACGGACACTTCCGATGTACATCCGTCATGGCAGGACGCGGGCAGTATGCCGGACAGCCTTCATGACGGAAATTCCGTCGCATTGCATTTCCTGATGCCGCACAGGAATATCCTGCTCTGCTCATCAGGTGCACCTGATGCCATTGCACGGCTTTTCCCGGTAGTGATGCAATCCATCTGACTGTACAAAAAAAACAGCACCAGAAATCCTGATGCTGTTTTTTTGTGTGATTGTCTTCAGACTTATTCCTTGCCTCCGCCGAGAGCCTGATAGAGGCTTACGACAGACTGCAGCCTTGTAAACTGGTCGGCTACGGCATTCAGCTGTGCGCTCAGCAGCGACTGCCTTGCTGAAAGGAGTTCAAGGTATGTCCCCGTAGACCTTTCATACAGCATCTCCGAAGTCTGGACTGTCCTTTCGAGGTCCTTGACCTGGGACATATGCTTGTCATACATCTCCTGGGCAATCTCTACGGCGTACAATGCGTTGTTGACCTGTTCCCCTGCATTCAGGAGAGCCTGGCGGTAGTTAAGCAGTGCTATTTCCTCTCCCGCCTTGCTCACTTTCAGGTTGGCGCGGAGCTTATTCTGGTTGAATACCGGTATGGCAAGCTGTCCGAGAGCCGACATAAGCCAGCCTGCCGGATTTGTGATTGCCTGTCCGAGACTGTTGGTCCAGCCTGCGCTTCCGGAAAGGTTGAGGCTCGGATAGAAAGCCGACCTTGCCTGGTTTGTAGTGTAGTATGCACTTGCCAGTGCCATTTCCGCCTGGTATACATCAGGCCTGTTGGAAAGCAGCTGGAGAGGGATGCCGACACTTATTTCCGAAGGCACGGTCTGTTCCTCGAGTGTCCCTCTGACTATCGGCATGGACGGCTGTCCGAGCAGCGAGCAGAGGGCGTTCTCTGTCTCTTTCTGCTGTCTGAGCAGGTCTGCGTAAGATGCTTCGAGTCCATAGAGGTTTGCCCTTGCCTGTGTCACGGCATTCTCATTGGTCTTGCCGGTCTTCAGCATCGCCTCCATTGCCCTTACCTGCTCCTCGAAGATAGTGACATTCTCCCCGCTTATACGTACCTGCTCATCGAGCATCAACAGAGAGAAATACGTGTTGGCTATCGTGGCTATCAGCTGTGACCTTACAGCCTGCTGATATGCCTGCTGCTGGAGCAGGGTGGCCTGCGCACCCCTTTTCGCGTTGAGAAGCGAACCGAACAGGTCAACATCCCAGCTGACGGAGCCTCCGAGATTGTAGCTCCATGATGCGTTCTCGGCATTTATGCTGTTGAGCCCGCCCTGCGGGGCAAGATTGATTGAAGGAGCATACGCCCATCTTGCTGCAGAAAGGTTGGCCTTGGCCTGCTCTACACGCAGTATCGCGCTCTGAAGGTCGACATTGTTGTCAAGCCCCTTGCGGATAAGGTCCTGAAGGCACGGATCGGTAAACAGCTCTTCCCATGACATGTACCCGAGAGAACTGGTGTCCGGCTCATCGGTTTCCATGGCCTCCGGTACGAGCTCAGCCCTGTACAGACTGTCGGTAGGCAGATCCTCCGGCCTGTGGTATTTACGGTAGATGGAGCAGCTGCCCATCATCATGATCATTGCTGCGGCAAGTGCTGCCTTGCCTGCAGCCATATATAGCGACTTTTTCATTATGCTCTGTCCTCCTTTCTTTTACCCATCACTTTCTCTTCAATATACTGGAATATCACGAAGAATGTAGGCGTTATGAACAGCAGGGCTATCGTACCTATTATCATACCTCCGACTACGCCTACACCGAGTGAGCGGTATCCGTTGGCTCCGACTCCGGAAGCGACCACGAGAGGAAGCATACCGAAGATCATCGTGAGGACTGTCATGAGGATAGGCCTGAGTCTGACTCCTGCAGCAGATACTGCGGAGTGGCTGAGTGTCAATCCCATCTTTCTCCTGTCGCTCGCATACTCTGTGATAAGGATGGCTGTCTTGGAGAGAAGTCCGATGAGCATGATTATACCGACCTGCATGTAGATGTTACTCTCTATGCCCCACCATCTGGAGAAGAGGAAGCTTCCCATAAGTCCGAACGGAACAGAGCATATGACCGCCATAGGCAGGAAGAAGCTTTCATACAGACCGCAGAGAATCAGGTATATGAAGATGATACATATGATATATATGATAGTCGTCGTATGGGACTCTGCAAGCTGGGCCTCCTCTCTCGTCATACCAGAGAACTCATATCCGAACCCGGTAGGCAGCACCTCTGCCGACACTTCCTGCACGGCGTTGATGACATCTCCGGAACTGTATCCCTCGTTAGGCATACCCATTACCGTGATTGACGGGAAGAGGTTGAACCTGTTGAGGATTTCCGCTCCATATGACTTTGTAAGGGTCACGAACTGGCTGACTGGAGCCATGCCCGATGCAGTCTTGACGTAGATGTTGTCGAGCGACTGTATCTGGTCACGGTCTTCAGGATATGCCTGGAGGATTACCCTGTACAGCTTGGTAAACCTGTTGAAGTTGGATGCATAGTAGCTTCCGAGGTATCCCTGCATCACAGAGAGCACCTGGTCGGCCGTTGTCCCGGCCCTGAGGCACTTGGCTGCATCCACATCTATGGTGTACTGCGGGAACTGGGTACTGAATGAAGTATATGCCATCTGAATCTCAGGCCTCTGGTTGAGGGCCGCAATGACTTCATTGGTAACCTCGTTCAGGGCTTCGATACCCTTTCCGGACCTGTCCTGGAGGTCGACGGAGAAGCTGTTACCTGTACCGTAACCGGAAATCATAGGCGGAGCGAAGATGAATATCTGCGCATTCTTGATATTTGCGGTCCTGCGGTATATTTCATTCATTACGGCCGTATTGCTCTGGTCCTTGTCCGGACGCATGTCCCACGGCTGGAGCTTGACCATCATCATACCGTGTGAGGCGCCGCTTCCTGCGAATGAGAATCCTGCCACCTGGTTGAATGTCCTGATCTCCGGTATATCCTGGATGCACTGCTGCATCTCGCTGAGAATCTGGTTGGTCTGGTCAAGAGTACTTCCTGCCGGGGCATCCACGCTTATGAAGAGCGAGCCGGTATCCTCATTAGGCACAAGGCTGGTCTTGGTGGTGCTCATCAGATACATCAGAAGACCGATTGCGGCAAGGAAGCAGAGTCCTGTCGCCCATTTGTTCCTTATGAAGAACGCGGCGCCGAACTTGTATTTCTTTACCATTCTTCCGAATACGGATTCGAATGCTATCCTGAACCTTGTGGAGAACTGCTTAGGCTTCTCGCCCGGAGCGACAATCTCGTTAGGCTTGAGGAGCAGGGCGCAAAGTGCAGGGGAAAGTGTCAGGGAGTTGACAGCGGAAAGACCTACGGATACGGCCATTGTCAGACCGAACTGCTTGTAGAACACTCCTGATGTCCCGCCCATGAATGAAACCGGTATGAACACTGCCATGAACACGAGGGTTGCAGTGATGATGGCAGAAGACACTTCCGATGTGCCGTCCACGGCAGCCCTGTACGGGGACTGGTAGCCTTCATCGAACTTTACCTGCACCGCCTCGACGACTATGATCGCATCATCGACTATCGTACCGATTGCCAGCACGAGTGCGAACAGTGTCAGCAGGTTTATCGAGAATCCCGCCACCACGAGGAATGCGAATGTTCCGATAAGGGCGACGAAGATACTGATGGTCGGGATGATTGTGGACCTCACGTTCTGGAGGAATACGTATACGACAAGGATGACGAGGAGTATCGCCTCGAAGAGGGTCTTGATGACCTCGTGAATTGATGCATCGAGGAAGTCCTTGGTACTCATGATGTCCACGAACTCCGTCCCGGCCGGAAGGTCCTTTGCGGCCTCTGCGAGGTATGCATCTACCGCCTCGATGATCTCGTTGGCGTTACTTCCTGCCGTCTGGTTGATCATCATGGTCACTCCAGGGGCTCCTTTGACACGGCCTTCAAATGAATATGACTGGGAACCGAGCACGATATCGGCTACATCTTTCAGCTTCAGGGTGCGTCCGTCCTCGTATGCTCGGAGGACAATCTCCCCGAATTCCGCCTCTTCGGCCAGACGGCCCTTATATTTCAATGTATACTGGAAGACATTCTCCGAATTCTCTCCGAGCGAACCGGTGGAAGCCTCTATGTTCTGTGCCGACAATGCCGAGATGATGTCCGACGGCTGAAGCCCGTACTGGGCCATCACATCAGGTTTCATCCAGATACGCATCGCATAGTCTCCACCCATGACATTTGCCTCGCCGACTCCGGAGATACGCTGGATTTCCGGCTTGATGTTGATGCTGAGGTAGTTGGTAAGGAATGTCTCGTCATAGGTGCCGTCCGGGCTTGCCAGGGCGAATACTTTCAGCGTACTGCTCTGGCGCTTCATGGTCTCGACACCCACACGGGTAACTTCTGCCGGGAGCAGGGACTGTGCCCTCGATACACGGTTCTGCACATTGACAGCCGCCATATCCGGGTCTACACCCTGCTTGAAATATACTGAGATTGATGCCGAACCGGTGTTGCTGGCCTCGGAGGTCATGTAGGTCATGTTCTCCACACCGTTGATGGCCTCTTCAAGAGGTACAATCACACTGTTCTGCACTGCAGCGGCATTTGCTCCGCTATAAGTTGTGCTGACCCTGATTGTAGGCGGAGCGATGTCCGGATACTGCTCGATAGGGAGCACGGCGAGTCCGATCATACCCACCATTACTATGAAAACCGATATTACGAGTGACAGGATCGGTCTGTCGATAAATGTCTTGAGATTCATCTTGATTATTCTCCTTCTTTGGTTGCACCGTCACCTGCTGCCGCTGCTATAAGAGTGCCTTCCCTGAGAAGTCCTGCCCCTCTTGCAACGATTACGTCTCCTTCTTTCAGGCCTTCCTCAACGATATATTCCTTGCCGTCGTTGATCTTGAACACCTTGATCTGTGTGGAGACGGCCTTCCCGTCCACTACTCTGTAAGTGAAGATCTTGTCCTGGATCTCGAATGTGGCTTCCTGCGGGATTACAATCACATCGTTCCTGTAGTACGGGATGTTGATCCTTGCGGAACCGCCGCTCATCATCATTCCGTCTGGATTGCTGAATACTGCCCTGAGACTTACAGTACCTGTGGCCTTGTCCACTATGCGGCTGATGACATCTATCTTGCCGGCGTGCTCGTACTGGCTGCCGTCATTGAGTGTCAATGACACCGCAGGATAGGCGGCAAGGGTCTTGTCGATCGAGCCGTACTGCCTTGTGAGTGCAAGGACTTCCTTCTCCGGAAGGGAGAAATATACATACATCTGTGAATTGTCTGTCACGTTGATGAGCGGCTCTGTCATCGATGCGCTCACAAGGGCGCCGACACGTACTGAAGTCATGCCTGCGACCCCGTTTACAGGGCTGGTTACCTTGGCGAATGAAAGATTGTTGGCTGCGCTCGCTTCCTGTGCTCTGGCCTGTGCAAGCGCCGCTACTGCCGTGTTGTAGCTGTTGCGGGTGGTCTGGAGCTGGAAATCTGAGATTACCTTCTCCTTGTAGAGCTCCTCGTCGCCTTCAAGAGTGAGACTTGCTGTCGCCATCTGGGCCTCGGCTGTGGCTACAGCTGCCTTAGCCTGCTGATATGCAGCAGCATAAGGTATTGTGTCGATGATGAAAAGTGTCTCTCCTTTTCTGACCTTCGCGCCCTCCTTCACAAGGACGTCTGTCACGAATCCTGAAACCTGTGGCCTGATTTCCACATCCTGTCTTCCCTCAATCACAGCCGTATAGCTTACTGTGAGAATCCTGTCTTCCGGTGCCAGAGTTATAAGAGGATAAGTGCTGGCTGTCGGCTGCTTTGCTGTCTGCTGCTTGCATGATGTCATGCCCATGAACAGGCACAGGCCGATTAAGATAACATTTAAACCTTTCATTTCTTTTACTGTATTTTTTCCTGACTAAAATGCGGCACAAAATTATGACATACTTTTTCTTTTGACTTGTGCGATTTTCTTATAAATTTGTCCAGAATTCGCTTTTGGCCACAAATTTCTATATTATATATGTGGATTTGTCAAAATGCGACATTTACAAACAGAAATTATGCCAAATTATTCATGAGACATATAGGATTGCAGCAGATTGCCGATTCTGCCGATGATTCCCGCAAGGCCGGGGACCAGCTGGTGCTTATGGACGCGGACGACATGGCTCGTCTGGCAGGCTCTGATATCGTCGGGTGCCGTATTCTCTTCCTTCTGAGGGAGGGCTGGATGGATGTCATGATTAACGGCCACAATACAAGGCTGGAGCCCGATGACTTCATGGACGTGCTTGAAGGGACGCGCATCCGGTTCGGAGACATGGCTCCGTACACATCCGCCATATGCATAGCCACTACAAGGAAGATGATCATGGATGTGATGCAGAATACCGCCACCCGCATACAGAACTACATACTGAAGATACTGACCGAGCCGGTCCTGCATCTCGACGCCTCCGAGGCGGCAACCCTGGCCGGGCAGGCGGGGCTGATGCTCTCTGCATCCGCGGACATGCGGCATTTGTACCGGGAGGAGCTGGTCAAGGTCTATTTCAAGGCATTCATGCTGGAGCTGAACAATATGCTTGTATCCAAATATGAGAGCGATGCGGAGGAATATACGGCCGGCCTGAAGAAGCGGGACATGCTGATAGCCGGATTCATGGACCTCGTGCTGAAGAACCTGCCGGAAAGGAAGCCGATATCCTTCTATGCCAAGGAGCTGTGTGTGACACCAAAGCATCTCTCCCGCATAGTCAAGGCCGGGACGGGGAAGTCTCCGCATGAAATCGTTGCCGGAGAGTCCGTTGCACTGGCCATTCAGCTGCTCCAGAACGATGATGTGCTTATCCAGGATGTGTCTGATATACTGCATTTCTCGGACCAGGCCGCCTTCTCGAAATTCTTCAGGAAATATACGGGGCTGTCGCCTGTGGAGTACAGGAAGAAAAATAAATAAAATTGATTAAATTTGCAGGATGTGCAGTTGCCGGGTGTGTATCTGCGTTAATATTTAATATGGAGAGCAAATGATAACATTGGAACAGATAAAGGCTCTGCATCAGCGTGTTGACATGCTGGGGAGGTGTCTTTGACATCGATGCGAAGAGAGCAGAGACAGAGGAGAAACAGAAAAGGACACTGGAACCGGATTTCTGGGACGATCCCAAGGAGGCCGAGAAATTCCTGAAGGAGATTGCAGGGGAGAAATTCTGGGTAACCGGTTATGACAAGGTGGCATCAGGCGTGGCTGACCTGGATGTCCTGTACGACTTTGCGAAGGACAGCCTCGAGTCTGCAGGAGAGGATGGCACGACTCCGGAGACGGAGGAGCTCGAGACTTCCTATGCAGCCGTGGAGAAGGAGATTGAAGCCCTTGAACTGAGGAACATGCTCGGGGAGGAGGGGGATAATCTCGGTGCAATCCTTACGATAAATTCAGGTGCCGGCGGGACTGAGGCCAACGACTGGTCTGCCATGCTCATGCGCATGTACATGCGCTGGGGGGAAAGGAACGGCTACAAGGTAACAGTCACTGATGTGCTTGAAGGGGAGGATGCCGGCATAAAGTCCGCCACGGTGCAGTTCGAGGGGGACTATGCGTTCGGATACCTGAAGGCTGAAAGCGGTGTGCACCGGCTTGTCCGCATCTCGCCGTTCAATGCACAGGGAAAGAGACAGACCACGTTCTCGTCGGTATTTGTCTACCCTCTTGTAGATGATACCATTGAAATAGAGATTAATCCGGCCGACCTGGAATGGGATACCTACCGCTCCAGCGGGGCAGGGGGCCAGAATGTGAACAAGGTCGAGACCGGAGTGCGTGTAAGGCATATCCCTACGGGGATTGTGGTCGAGAATACCGAGACGCGTTCCCAGCTCGACAACAGGCAGAATGCATTGCGCATCCTGAAATCCCGTCTGTATGACCTTGAACTCAAGAAACGCCAGGCAAAGCAGGCTGAGCTCGAGGGACAGAAGAAGAAGATAGAGTGGGGCTCGCAGATCAGGAGCTATGTCCTGCATCCGTACAAGATGGTCAAGGACCTGCGTACCGGCTATGAGACGTCCGATACCCAGGGTGTACTTGACGGGGACCTGAACGAATTCATGAAGGTCTATCTGATGGGAGGCGGGACCCAGGGGAAATAGACCCGGAAGAGCCCCGCATGTATAAGGCAACATTAATGATTAACAATAATTTTATGGCGGAATTCAAATATGCACCTATGTTTCAGCTTGGCGAGGACAAGACTGAATACTATCTTCTGACCAGGGACCATGTCTCGGTCGGGGAATTTGAGGGGAAACCTGTACTGAAGGTCGCAAAGGAAGGTCTTACTGCAATGGCAAATGCGGCATTCAGGGATGTCTCGTTCATGCTGCGTCCCGCACATAACGAGCAGGTCGCCAAGATACTTTCAGACCCGGAAGCGAGCGACAACGACAAGTATGTGGCACTTACTTTCCTGCGCAATGCCGAAGTCGCCTGCAAGGGCAAGCTGCCTTTTTGCCAGGATACCGGTACAGCTATCATCCATGGGGAGAAAGGACAGCAGGTGTGGACAGGATACTGCGATGAGGAGGCATTGTCCCTCGGAGTGTTCAAGACCTATACGGAAGAGAATCTCCGGTATTCCCAGAATGCCCCTCTTACAATGTATGATGAGGTCAACACAAAATGCAACCTCCCGGCACAGATAGACATAGAGGCGACAGAGGGTATGGAATACCGTTTCCTTTGTGTCGCCAAGGGTGGCGGTTCCGCCAACAAGACATATCTCTACCAGGAGACAAAGGCCATTCTTAATCCGCAGACCCTTGTGCCGTTCCTCGTATCCAAGATGAAGACACTCGGTACAGCGGCATGCCCGCCTTACCACATCGCCTTTGTCATCGGCGGTACTTCGGCGGAAAAGAATCTCCTTACGGTAAAGCTCGCATCGACACATTATTATGATTCCCTTCCGACTACGGGAGATGAGACAGGCCGGGCATTCAGGGATGTGGAGCTTGAGAAGCAGGTGCTCGAGGCTGCCCACAAGATCGGGCTCGGAGCCCAGTTCGGAGGCAAGTATTATGCACATGACGTACGTATCATCAGGCTTCCTCGTCACGGGGCAAGCTGCCCTGTGGGGCTTGGCGTAAGCTGCTCTGCCGACCGCAACATCAAGTGCAAGATCAACAGGGACGGTATCTGGATAGAGAAGATGGATGACAATCCTGGACGCCTGATTCCGGAGGAGCTCCGCCAGGCAGGGGAAGGGGATGCCGTGAGAATCGACCTTGACAGGCCGATGCAGGATATCCTCAGGGAACTTGACAAGTATCCGGTGTCTACGCGCCTCAGCCTCAACGGTACGATTATCGTGGCCCGTGACATTGCCCATGCAAGGATCAAGGAGCGTCTTGACAGAGGGGAGGGGATGCCTCAGTACTTCAAGGACCATCCGGTATATTATGCCGGCCCGGCAAAGACTCCGGCAGGAATGGCCTGCGGGTCGATGGGACCGACTACTGCAGGCAGGATGGACCCTTACGTCGACCTGTTCCAGAGCCATGGCGGAAGCATGATAATGCTTGCCAAAGGCAACAGGAGCCAGCAGGTTACCGATGCATGCAAGAAGCACGGCGGCTTCTATCTCGGCTCTATCGGCGGTCCTGCGGCAATACTTGCGCAGAACAACATCAAGTCCATAGAATGCGTCGAATATCCTGAGCTCGGGATGGAGGCTATATGGAAGATTCATGTCGAGGATTTCCCTGCATTCATCCTTGTCGACAACAAGGGAAATGACTTCTTCAAGCAGATAGGTCTCTGACATGGAGTATAAAAAAGAGAAAACAGGAAAAAAATCTGTAAATAATATCCAAAAAACAGAAAAATCCTGTTCATGAAACAGAAAATCCTGCCCGACGGCAGGATTTTCTGTTTTGTATCCGGCTATATTTACATCCGGAATTTTCAATATATGTCATTCGGAAGACAGGGCCTATCAGTTTAACAATTGTCGGAATATCCTTATCATGCCCGGTCCTGTCTTCCTTGCCATTGCAGACTATCTGCCGTTCCACCCGAGGGCCTTGAAAATCTCCACCACTACGAGCGGGACAAGGGCAAGCCCTGCTACGGTAAGCCACTGTGCTGTCCCCATGCCGGCGAAGCTGAATGCATCTGCAAATGCAGGTACAAGCAATACTGCGAGAGAGAACAGCAGTGATGCCCCGATTGCAAATATCAGAGGCTTGTTCGCAAGCGGGTTGAACCTGAACCTGGATTCCGTGTTGGAATGGAGGTTGCCGGCATGGACGAGCTTGGCTGCAATGAGCGATGCAAATGCCATGGTCTGACCGAGAGATTCCGCGAATGCCGCGTCTCCTGCCGACATTTCCAGTCCCATTCTCTTGCCTATTACAAATGCTGCAAGGGTAATCACGCCCATCATCACTCCCTGGTAGCTGATTCTCCATATCATGCCCTTGTCCATGAACTGCTTGCCTTTCCCTCTCGGGCTCTTTTTCATGATGTCCTTCGATGCCGGGTCAAGGCTGAGCGCAAGGGCCGGGAATGTCTCGCTGACGAGGTTGATCCAAAGTATATGTATAGGCAGGAGCGGAATTCCCATGTTGAGGATTGATGTCACGAACAGCAGCAGCACCTCTCCCAGGTTGGTGGACAGGAGGAAGAGTATGGTCTTGAGGATATTGTCATATATCCTGCGTCCTTCGGACACTGCAGAGACGATAGTGACGAAATTGTCGTCGGACAGTATCATGTCGGATGCATCCTTGGCGACCTCTGTACCGGTTATTCCCATCGATACCCCTATGTCCGCCTGCTTCAGGGCAGGAGCATCGTTTACCCCGTCCCCTGTCATGGCGACAATCTCTCCCTTCTTCTGCCATGCAGTGACAATCTTGACCTTCTGCTCAGGGGCGATGCGGGCATATACCGAGTACTTCTCTACATTCCTGTCGAATGTCTCTTCGTCGAGTCTGTCGAGCTCAGTGCCGGTAATGGCCATGTCCCCGTCCTTGAATATGCCTATCTTGGATGCGATGGCAAGGGCCGTAGCCTTATGGTCGCCCGTAATCATCACTGTCCGGATGCCGGCGTCATGACATTCCCTGATTGCCCCTATGACCTCTTCCCTTTCAGGGTCGATCATGCCGGTCATGCCGACGAATATCAGGTCCTTTTCGACCTCCTCCATCTCGGATGATATCTCTTCTGCCGGTCTGTATGCCATTGCCAGTACCCTGAGTGCCGAGTCCGCCATCTTCTGGTTCCTTTCCTGGAGGTCCCGGATGTCGGCAGGGGTAATCTCCCTGATGCCGTCGGCTGTCTCAATCCGTGTACATACCGAAAGAATCTCGTCGAGCCCTCCCTTGACATTTATCTGGAGGCTGCCGTCCTGCATCCTGTTGATGGTGGACATCCTTTTGCGCGAGGAGTCGAAGGCTACTTCCCCGACTCTCGGGCATGCCGCATCAAGCTCTGCCTTGACAATACCCTTTGCCGCCCCGAGGTCGATGAGGGCTATCTCTGTCGGGTCTCCGACACGGGTAGTCTCCCCCTCGTTATTCTTCACTTCCTTGGCATCGCAGCACAGTACGGAGATTGTCACGAGCCTGCCGGTATCGCCGCCCACGGCATATTCCTCCACGACTGTCATCTGGTTCTTTGTCAGTGTCCCGGTCTTGTCCGAGCATATCACGGTCGTACAGCCGAGGGTCTCGACAGATGGCAGCTTGCGTATTATGGCATTGTGCCTTACCATCCTGCGGACACCCATCGAAAGTATGATTGTCGAGATGGCCGGAAGACCTTCAGGTATGGCCGCGACCGCAAGCGAAACTGCGACCATCAGCATGCTGATTATCGGTCTCCCGTACAGGATGCCGATTATGAATATCACGACACAGATAAGCACGGAAGCCGTCCCTATGACCTTTCCGAGCTTTTCAAGGCGTATCTGCATCGGGGTCTGGGTGTCGGATTCTCCGCCGAGCATGTCTGCGATCTTTCCGATTTCGGTGTCCATTCCTGTCCCTGTGACGATGCCCCTGCCGTGGCCGAATGTGACCACTCCGCTTGAATATGCCATGTTCCTGCGGTCTCCGAGCGGGATGTCCTCGTCCGGAAGAGTCTCAGGATTCTTCTCTACAGGCACGGATTCCCCTGTCATCGAGGACTCCTGGATGCTCATGTTGTATGACTCCGTTATCCTTATGTCTGCGGGCACGATATCCCCGACCTCAAGCTCGACAAGGTCTCCCGGTACGACATCCTCCACGTTTATGACCATCGGCTCGCCGTCCCTTACGACCTTCGCCATAGGGGCAGCCATCTTTTTCAGCGATTCGAGCGATTTCTGGGCCTTGAATTCCTGATATGCCCCTATAAAGGCGTTCAGGAGGAGTATCCCCATGATTATATACGTGTCCAGGAGCCCTTCCCCGGTCTTCACTCCCATTATTCCCGATATGATTGCCGCTATTATCAGGAGTATTATCATGAAGCTCTTGAACTGGGCAATGAACATTGCAATGAAAGACCTGTTCTTTTTCTGTACAAGAGTGTTTTTCCCGTATTTCTCAATGCGGGAGGCTATCTCGTCTTTCCGGAGTCCCCGTGCGGCATCGCTGCCGAATTCCCTGGAGACATCCTCAATGGAACTGCTGTAAAACTGTTTCATTATACCTGTCATATGTTAAAATGAGCTGCAAAAATAACAGCATAATGGATATATATTATTATGTTTGCAGAATAAAAAATGTAGGAAAAGTCGGATTTCCATGAAGGCTAAAGGCAGCGGCAATTTTGTGAACATAGATATCGGGGACATGGTCAATGTGTCCAGATATCATTCAATCAAGAATTTCTATCTTTCCCATCTCGATTTCAAGGAGCATCTGTTCAAGGAAGGGGTCCCGTTCACTTTTAACGGTTTCTACATCTCCCTCTGCCTTGCGGGCGAGGCCGGTCTGCGAATCAGCGGCAGAAGCTGCCCTGTGCGTCCCGGTACGCTTCTTGTCCTGGCCCCGAACCAGCTGATAGAGCCGTACCATATATCCCCGGACTATGATTCCAGGTCAATCATCGTATCACTGGATGAGATACTTGCATTTCCCAGCCCGATAGACATCAATATCATGAACGCAGCGGTACGGACACCTTCAGTCAATCTTCCGGGACAGAGACCGGCCCGGCTTCTGGAGTACTATGACTTCCTGGAGAAGCAGTATCTTGAGACAGGGAATGCCTATCGGGAGGAGATATCCAAGACCTTGTTCTATGCGCTGATGCTCGAGATCTGCGACATATTCAGGTCCGTCTCCGGAGAGGATGGCTCTGTCCAGCGGCCGCGGCAGGAAAAGCTGACGGATGATTTCCTGAGGCTCATGACAAAGTATTACAGGACAGAGCACAATGTGGCATTCTATGCGGACATGCTCAACAGGACACCCAAATATCTTTCGGGGGCAATCAAAAGGCTGAGCGGCCGCTCGGTATCCGACTGGATAAATTCCATGCTTATAAGCGAGAGCAAGCTGATGCTGAAAGTGACGGACAAGTCAATTCTGGAGATATCAGAGGAGCTGAATTTTTCCAGTCCCTCTGTCTTTGTGCAGTTTTTCCGGCATAATACCGGCATCACGCCCCTGCAGTACCGCAAGCAGGCATGACATCCAAGTGGATATCCCTTGAAACGGCAGGCCATGAAAAAGGGGCGGACCCATGCCTGAGTCTGCCCCTGTAATTTTCATCCGGTTCGGGAATCAGAAATTGTATCCTACCGATATGTTGAATCCCCAGTTGTGTAATTTGGTATCCTTGTCATACCGTCCATCATCTGAAGTGTTGGCAATGTTAAGGAAGCCGTTGCTGTAAGCCAGTCCGACTGTGAAGTTCTGCCACTGGCCAGTGACACCTACCCTTATTCCGAGGTCTGAACGTGTCAGGACGCCGCCTTCGCCTGTCTCAGGGTCGTATTTGCCGAATACCTTGTATTTTTCGGACCCTTTCTCTCCTTCATATTCCCATTTGTTTTTGAGGTTTCCTCCGAGTCCGAGAGCATAGTACAGACCTACGCTCGGATAGATTGTGAAGTCTCCGACAAAGAATTTGTAGTTGACCATTACCGGGATGTCCATGTACCAGAGGTTGTAGATTGTCTTGTAGGTTTTATCGCCGGAGCTTGTGCCTGCCATTGCGAATTCAAGTCCGGTCTCGAGGTAGAGCGGAAGATTCTCTGTCAGAAGTCTCTGATAAGTACCTGCGAATGATACGCCTGCGCGGGCTTTGGCGTCTATCTTGACGTTTCCGCTTTTCAACGTCATGCCGGTAATGTTCAGACCGACCTTTGCACCGAAGATGTTCTTCTGGTAGTCCTGTGCAGACAGACTCCCCGCTGCAAAGATGAGAGCTGCAGCGGCAATTAGGATTTTTTTCATCAAAATAAAATTTTAGGTTCTTCCGCCTCCCCCGGAAGATTAGTGTCTATAATGAAAAAGCGGGAAGGGCTCCCTGTATCGTTCAGGGACGCTTTTTGCTTATAATCTGAAATTCAGCCCACAAATTTATAAAATACTTTTCAGAATCCAAGGGAGAAAAACGTTAAATCCGTGTTAAATCCCCGTTGTCGGAAATGTCCTTACTCCTCCGTCTCGCCGTCCTCATCGGAGCTGTCTTCAAAGTCGAATTCGGCTGCAAAGCGGTCCGCGACATCATCCGGGACCTCGAAGCTGAGCGAGTCCCACAATGAGTCCATCTGCCTGCGCTCCTTCTTGGTCGGTCTGCCTGTCCCCCTGTCCCTTTTCAGGAAGAAGGTCTCGACAGGAGCTTTCAGCTTGTCAAGCTCAGACTGCGGGGTAAGATTTTCCGCATACTGGGGCACGAGCTTCGCTCCCTGGCGCTTCTCTATCGGCTCGATTACCTTGTATGTATACGTGATTGCTCCTTTTCTGGCCGAGATTGTGTCGCCTGCCTTTATCATCCTCGATGGCTTGATATCGGAGCCGTTTACCTTGATTTTCCCGCCCTTGCATGCGTCCGTGGCCTCTGTCCTCGTCTTGAAGACCCGGATTGCCCACAGGTATTTGTCTATTCTGGTCTCTGCTGCCATGATTCAGGCTGTATTAATTGAAGAATCTCCTTATGTTCGATACCGTATCGGAGTCCTGTCCGTTGCGGGCATTGTCATCGTCCCGGGCATCAGCCGCGTCATCTTCATCTTCCGCGCCTTCGTAGTCTTCCCCCTCAAGGAAAGGCTCCGTATCGGGATTGATGTAGTCATCGATGACCTCCCGTTTCTCGATGAACACCTCGAGGACTTCCGTGTCCCTGTCGGACGGCACGAGGAAAAACTCATCCATGTCGGCAGGGACAAGCACCGTCTCCCCGCATTGTACCGGCCAGCTGGCGGTATGTATCCCTGAACTGTCCTTGACCGATGCCTGGATGGAGAAGCTGCCGCTGATGCATATGTAGATTGTGAATGAATGTCCGGAAGTCACTTTCATCGGCCCGGCCACTTTCATTTTCCTGACTGAGAATTCCTGACTCGACAGGAGGGTGTCGCCAAGGGTATCCCCTGCCTGTTCGCTCCCGGCGCAGTCTTTACCGGATGCCTGTCCGGGCTCTGTATGGCCGATAATGTCCGAGGCATGGTAGTCTATAAGGTCGATTGCATCTTCAATGTGCGAATCTTCCGGCTTGCCGTCGGGGTCGTACAGAGTAAATGTGATTGCCGATGATTCAGAGACGGAGATGATGCGCAGCTTCCCGGATGCCGAATAGACGGTGCCCGGCCGTATTTCCATGCAGTCTCCCGCATGTGGCGTGAATGATGCGAGAGTGTCCCCGACAGTCCCGTCAAGACATCTCCCGTACAGCTCCGAGGCGGACATCTCCCGGTTGAAGCCGAGACATACCTTTGCGTCTTCCGAGGCTTCAAGGATGTACCACATTGTGCGTTTGCCGAGTGCATCGTATCTCTGGCCGGCGGCTTCATCATCGGGATGGCACTGTACGGGCATGCGGCCGTCTATGCAGATAAGGGATACTGCTACCGGGAACTGCCTCCCGTAGAAATTGTATACATCCTCTCCGCTGATGCGCTCGATATAGGTCTCCATTATGTCGCTGAAGGTGTTGCCGGCAAGCCAGCCGTTCTTCACGACAGAGTCCACGATGCCAAGGTCGGCAACCATGAACGTCTCTGTCCCCCATGCATGCCTTTCCGTCTCTGCCTCGAATATTATTGGATAAAGTCTCTTCTTTTCTTCCATTGCCATGATTTTTCCGGATATCGTATGTCCTCCCTGCTGTTGCAGGCTGACGGCAAAAGTACGAAAAAAAGCCGAAACAAGAATATGCCGTTGCACTATGGGCAACCGTAATGCCCCCGATGACGCAATAGAAAAAGGATGTCCCGGAAACCTGCCCCGGAACATCCCTTGAAAGCTATGTCTTGTCAGAAACAGTCATCTGACCGTCCTGCGGGTGGGATTTATCTTGTAAGCCTGATCTTCTTGACTTTTGAGACCGAAGCTGTGGTCTTGTCGGCAGGTCTTACCTGGATCTTGCTGACATCGGCTGCCTTGATTCCTGCTTTCTGTACGTCCTTTGCAACGGCTTTTGCCGCAGGCCTGACGGATGATGCAGAGTAGCCGCCAGCAGTCACGTCTGTCAATGCAAGTGTTCCTTCCCAGGTGCCGTCCCAGGTATTGCCATTGTCATCAAGGAATTCAAATGATATTGTATAGGAATCGTTGCCGTTGTTTGTTATGTTGAGGTCCCCGCTTGTTGCCGGTGCCATATTTGATATGTAAACGTCTCCAGCTCCGTCATCGGCATATCCGTAGTACCATACTCCTGTAAGATAGTACTCATCCATATACCCTGCTGCATATTCTCCCGGGTTTGGATCATAAGATGATGCAGCCGTATATGTCCCTGTAGGGATTCCAGCCGAGAAGTCCAGACCTTCTGCCACAAGGTCAATCTGCAGCCCGTCTCCTGTTCCTGACGGAGCAAGGTCAATCATCCAGTTGCCGCCTCCGGTATGATAGTAGTCCCCATAGTAGGATCCGGTTCCTGTGTTACCGCTTATGTTCAGAGTGTAGTCTCCTGTCAGGGTGGAATAATATGGCAATGGCATTCCTGATACTGTCAGGTTGCCTTCGAATCTACACTTGATGGAAACACCTTCTATTGTAGTGAAATCGCATTTTATGGTATACAGGTCGAATTCCCTGCTTCCGGTAATTGACATTGACCCTGCTGATACATAACCTACTTCATAAGTAGTGGCATCCGTATATTTTACTGCATATGATCCGAGTGTGTAACCATAGAAGTCATATCCTGGCGATACGGAGTATTCATCATATGTGTTGTTGACTTCATATGTGCCGAGTGCAAGCTTGCCGTCTTCATTATATGGGAGATATGCTTCCACCGTGAACATTGCTCCTGGAGGTATGACATAACCTTCATCATCTACATCCATGTCTGTAAACTGGAATGTAACGGTCATGACGTCATTTGCGTCGGAGGCATATGTCGCTACAGCAAGAGATGCCTCGATATCTACAGGCTCGCTGATGGCATTATACGTCGGTTCGTCTCCACCGCCGCCAGGGCTATAACTGTACTCTGTCGGACCAGTATATGTTACGTGGTGGGTAGCTCCTGTTTCGTCTGTAAGGACTGCATCAAAGGTGTATGTGTCCCCTTCGACAGTGACGACAAGTGTCCCGTCTGTAAGGTATCTGCCCTCTTCTCCAGGAAGGTATACACATGAATAGTCTATGCCAAATGTCATTTCTTCCGTAGCATCTGGCTCCCCGAGTTTATATGTGCCTGCGGGAAGAGCCTCTGTCTCCAGAGCTGATGCAGGTGCATAAATGTCAAACAGGTAATATGTGCCCGCAATGTCCGCGTACCCATCGGAGTCGAAAGGCCTGTCTGACAAGAATGTGTAGAAATTCGCCTCGCCATTGTTGGCCATATCATCATACAGCTCTCCCGTGAATACCGTGGCGGTCAGTTCGTGGTCATATTCTACTGATGGAGGAGGAACGGGATCCGGGTCCGGGGTAGTCGTTTCGCATCCGACCATAACAAAAGCTGCAAGAGCCAGCAATGTGGCTGATGCTGATAGATAGGTTTTTGTTTTCATGGTTGAGTAGTGTTAATTGTTAATAATGTATGTAAATGTCATTTCAGACATGGGGAAATACATTGTATGTGGCTCTCTTGCTTGCGAATCCGACAATAAAGTTAAGCAATGGAATTTTAAAAAACAAATGCCTGTGCCAGTGTTTTTTATCTGCTGTGATTTCAAATTGATTTTTTTACCTCAAATTTTGTTATAAACCGAAACTATCGATATGCTGCATGTACGGATTCTCTCGTATATGTCAGACGATTACTGCAATCTGTAATTATTGACGATTGATGCTGCAATTTGCCGGATTCTGTCGTTCCCGCATCATTCTACATGACGAGGGCGAATTCTAAGTTAAAACCAAATTTATTTTAACTTTTTCGTCCACGATTTAGAAGAGTGATTCCAATGAACGAATCACTCTTCTTTTATTATTTAATTAAGGAAGAGAGTGGCTTATGCCATTAGTTTGACAAATGGGGT